>CACGER010000047.1 GCA_902572075.1 uncultured Prochlorococcus sp. | reverse complement strand
CAATTGTATTAATTTTTTCATCGTTTAATTTTACTATGGATTCTGTTATCACTTTAATACCAACAGCAATTGCTCTTTCATCTGGATCAAATTTCGAACTATGAAGCGGAGCACATCCATTTGAGCCAGAAACGCCAAGCCTAAACATAGCTCCTGGAATTTCATTTAAGAATTCAGCGAAATCCTCAGCTCCTAATGATGGTTTTTGTAATTCGATAACATTTTTTTGACCCAAAACCTTAATTCCCGAATCTCTGAGAACTCTATTGATTTCAGAATTATTATTAACTGCCGGAGTGATTTCTCTAAATATTACTTTTGCTTCAGCTCCGCAACTATTAGATAAAGAAGTGATATTTTCATTGAGCCAATTACCAATATTCTTAAATACTTTGCGATTAGTGCATCTAACTGTACCGATTAAATTTACCTTTTCTGCAAGAACATTGAATGCATTACCACCATTTATTTTACCAAAAGTTATTACTACAGGATCTAAAGGGTCTAACTTCCGAGTTATTGATTCTTGAATTCCAGATATAATTTTAGATGCCACCCAAATAGCATCTACTCCTTCATGAGGTCTAGCACCATGGCCCGATTTTCCTTTAATCTCTACCTTAAGTTCTCCCGCAGCTGCAGTTAAGCTTCCCTCTTTAATGCCAACAGTCCCTACGGATAAATCTGGGTAGACATGAACTCCCAAAATATTGGTTAAACCATTAATTGCACCATCCTTAATCATCCATCTAGCTCCACTTGCAATTTCTTCAGCGGGCTGAAAGATTATCCTAGTCCCAAAATTTAGTTTTAAATCCTTAATAATTTTTGCCACACCCAATCCAATCGATATATGCAAATCGTGACCACAGGCATGCATAACACCATCTACTTTTGAAGAAAAACTTAATTTAGTTTCCTCAAATATTGGCAAAGCATCCATATCCACTCTTAAACCTATAATGCCTTTATCTAGAGGCCCAAAATCAGCTACAACTCCTGTCCTGCCTATAGATTCTCTAACATTCCAACCAATTTTTTTTAAAAAACCACTTATCAAGATCGCTGTTTGATTTTCAAGTCCACTTAATTCCGGATGTGCATGGATATGTCGTCTTAAGTTAATTAATTCATCATTAAACGAATCAATTTTTTCATACAACTGATCTCTATTCATTAACTTATTTTAAATCGATAAAGTTCATTAAATCTTTAATTGGTTGTGGAGGCCATCTTCTTATTTTTGTTAACCATTCTTCATCACTATATCTCGGATCTAATTCAGTTACCGCTATCCAATTACTCTCTGCTTTCCCAAATTCACCCTTGGACCAATTCAAAGCCGTTAAAGCTGCCCTAGCATCTACAAAAGTTGGATAGCGTCTAATTAATTTCTTTAATTCCTTCTCAGACTCATCAATGTTCCCTAACTGGAAATCTGCTAACGCCATACTTGACCTAGCCATTGCAAATCCAGGATTATATAAAGCAGCTTTTGAAAATAAATCTCTTGCTATGTCCCAATGCGATGTAGATCCTTCTACATTAGCCAAATTATATAATGCAGAAAAATTTTTACTATCTTGCGAAATAACAAACATATAATCTTTTTTCGCTTGCGACCATAGACCCAATGCTTCTTCTGCTATCCCCCTATTAATGTAAGGATCTATTTCACTAGGATTCAAACTTATTGCCTTATTTTGGTCATCTATTGATCCCTCTACATCTCCTATAACTAATCTTACATTTCCTCTATTGCTCAAACCTGCAGCATCATCAGGATAAGAATCGAGATATTGATTCCATTCTTGTAAAGCGAGATTAAATTTTCCGCCTGAACTTAAATCTAATGCATTTTTAAACAAATCCTCTCTCAAAACTAATGAATAGCATGGTGCAATATAAAAAATATTCAAAAAAACAAAAATTAATAAAAAACAAACCTTAACTTTTTGAAAAGTTATCATCTTTTGAATCAATGTAATTTTTTCCTAAAGAAGTAAGCAAT
>CACGER010000046.1 GCA_902572075.1 uncultured Prochlorococcus sp. | reverse complement strand
AAATCTTTTAAATTGTTCATATGTCTTAGAAATTAGTAGTCAAGGGGTCAGTGATGAACTAACCTCAGAAAGAGACTTCAAAACTTTTAAAGGTTTTCCAGTTAATGTTGAGTTAAACCAAAAGAATTCAAAAATAAAATTTCTGAATGGTTTACTTTATGAAAAGTCTAAAGATTATTTAGCCATTAACATAAAGGGTAAGATTAAAAAAATCCCTTTTGATGAAGTACTAAAAATTAGTCTTTGTACATTAAAAGATTAATTATTTTCAACCATTATTCAAATCCCCATCATAGATGGCATTAGTTATTCTCCCAGGTTTAAACAATCTCATTGAAGACATTAGTGAGGAAAAAAAGTTACCTCCTAATATCGTGGAATTAGCCTTACGCGAAGCTTTATTAAAAGGATACGAAAAATATAGAAAAACTTTTTACATTGGAGTTAACCAAGATCCATTTGATGAAGAGTATTTCAGTAATTTTGATGTTGGACTAGATCTAGATGAAGAAGGTTATAGGATATTATCTAGTAAAATAATTGTTGAAGAAGTTGAGAGCGAAGATCATCAAATATCTCTAGTAGAAGTTAAACAAGTAGCTGATGATGCGCAAATAGGCGACACAGTTGTTTTAGACGTTACTCCAGAAAAAGAGGATTTTGGGCGAATGGCTGCTTCAACAACAAAGCAAGTTTTAGCCCAAAAATTAAGAGATCAACAACGAAAAATGATCCAAGAAGAATTTGCGGATTTGGAAGATCCTGTTTTAACTGCAAGAGTTATAAGATTTGAAAGACAATCAGTAATTATGGGAGTTAGTTCTGGTATTGGTAGACCTGAAGTAGAGGCCGAACTTCCCAAGAGAGATCAATTACCAAATGATAATTATAGAGCAAATGCAACTTTCAAAGTATTTTTGAAGGAAGTTAGCGAAATTGCAAGAAAAGGGCCGCAACTTTTTGTAAGTAGAGCAAATGCTGGTTTAGTGGTTTATTTATTTGAAAATGAAGTCCCGGAAATTCAAGAAGGCACAGTGAAAATTGTTGCCGTTTCAAGGGAAGCCAATCCTCCTTCAAGAGCTGTTGGGCCAAGAACAAAAGTAGCTGTTGATAGTATCGAAGAAGAAGTGGACCCTGTAGGTGCCTGTATTGGAGCTAGAGGAGCAAGAATTCAACAAGTAGTAAATGAATTAAGAGGAGAAAAAATTGATGTTATTAAATGGTCATCTAATCCAATACAGTATATTTTAAACTCTTTAAGTCCTGCGAAAGTCGATCAAGTAAGACTTGTAGACCCAGCAGGGCAACATGCGCACGTATTAGTTCCCCCTGATCAATTAAGTCTCGCAATTGGTAGAGAAGGTCAAAATGTAAGACTTGCCGCAAGATTAACTGGTTGGAAGATTGATGTTAAAAACTCACATGAATACGACCAAGAAGCAGAAGATTCTGCAGTCTCTGAATTAATCATTCAAAGGGAAGAAGAAGAGAATCTCCAGAGAGAAGCTGAACTAAGATTAGAAGCAGAACAAGCTGAGCGTGCGGCAGAAGATGCAAGATTAAGAGAGCTTTATCCCCTTCCCGAAGACGAAGAAGAATATGGAGAGGAACAATACGAAGGAGAAGAATTTACAGATAATGATCCATTAGAGACTGTTCAAGATACTGAGATATCTGCCAAAGAGGAGAAAAAACGGTGACACAACAAATCCCTGTTTTGCGTGTATGCATTTCATGTAGAAAAACATATGACCGGAAAGATCTTTTAAAGATTACTAAAGATTATAAGCAAGGCATCATGCTTCAAAAGGGAATGGGGAGATCAGCTTACATTTGCAAGTCAAAAAAATGCTACTCAGATTCCAAGATCAAAAAAAAGCTTCAAAAAGCTTTAAAAACATTTTTAGAGCCTGAATTTGTTGAAATTTTTGAAAAAGAAATTGCAAGCTACAATAACTATCCCCATTAAGGGAATATAATTAAATTAAATCCTCTTCAATTTCAAAAGAGTACAAATCAGATTAAATGACTATCAGCGATAAAATCAGAATTTATGAA
>CACGER010000045.1 GCA_902572075.1 uncultured Prochlorococcus sp. | reverse complement strand
GCCCATTTCTTGAGCTAAATAACTATGTTCAAAATAAGCACTATTAAAAATTCCTGGAGTTAGTAGAACTATCTTGGGAGTATCAGTCCAAATAGCTAGTTCTTGAAGAGTTTTTAAAAGATATGAGGGATATTCATCAATTGGTTTAACTATTCTTCCTGAGAAAAGATTAGGGAAAATATTCTTCATGACTAATCTATTTTCTAAAAAATAAGCAACACCAGAAGGGCACCTTAAATTATCTTCTAAAACATGCCAATCTCCTTTTCTATCTCTTATTAAATCAAGTCCTGAAATTTGACACCATTTATTTAGTGGAGGTTTGAAACCTATCATCTGAGGTCTCCAACCTTCTGAACTCTCTATTAATTCTCTTGGAATTATTCCATCATTAATTATTTTTTGAGAATTATAAATATCATCTAGGAATAAATCAATTGCCTCAAGCCTTTGTTTTAGTCCTTTTTCTAAAGTTACCCAATCATCTTTACTAATTATTCTAGGAAGTGGATCAAAAGGTAATATTCTCTCAGTACCTTTTAAACCAGTATCGTTTAATCTAAAAGTTGCACCATGTCTTAGTAATAATTTTTTTGCGGCAGAATGATTCCTGTTTAATTCCTCAAGTCCCATATTATCTAAGGATGAAAGAAGTGGAATCAATATTTCTCTAGCAGAGTTAACATTATCCTTAAAGTATTCATCAAAACTATTTTTAGGCTGATAACTTGAAAACATATATTTCATCGTTTAGTAACTTTTACTTTAGCTTTATATCTTTATTCGTATTTATGGCTACCAAAAATAATATCTCTTGACTCGATCTATATCATTATTTTAATCATTGAAGTATATTTTTTAAAAATCTAAAGAGCATGAATTCTAGTAATTGGCAATTTGTTTTTTTTAGATATTTTGCAAGCTTTCTTTTTATCCTCTCTCATAGTTTGCTGGTTCTTGATCATCTACCAGTAGGGGCAGCACTTCATGGACTTGGAGAAGTTTTTATAGCGCCTTGGGCTTTTAGGGAAAGAGCATGGGATCTTGTTGTAATTGCAGTTTTATTTTTCTTCTTCGATATCTGGGGACTGATAAACACACCTTGGAATTAACTGATATTATTTATTTACTATTTCTGGGAAAATAATATTAAAAATGAAGTCTTATTTTTATAAAATTTATAAAATAATTTTTATTTTATTACTTACGAATATTTCCAGTTTGTATGCACATAATTTAGTTAATGGTGGTTGCAAAGAACATTGTGGGCAAAAAGTTAATGTAACAAGTAATAAAAAAAAATTAAAAAATATTGATATTCAAATAAATATTGAGAGCAAAAATTCTTGTTTAAATAAATCTCTTTGCAGAGGATGATAACCTAAAAAATTTCCAAATTTTTTTAAATTGGATCTTAGATGATTATCATTGAGTAAGTTTTTTTGTATTAAAAAACCAATTAATTTAATTAGAAAAATGTCAACAAAACCACCTTTGCCTCCTTTTAGCGCAGAAACAGCAATTAAAAAAGTGAGATTAGCTGAAAATGCTTGGAACACTAAAGATCCCGTGACTGTATCACTTGCATATACAGAAGATAGTTTTTGGAGAAACAGGAGCGAATTTTTAAGAGGAAGAGAAGAAATTGTAGAATTTTTGAAAAGAAAATGGAATAAAGAAATTGGCTATAAACTTATTAAAGAATTATGGGCATATGATTCAAATCGAATTTCTGTTCGATTTCAATATGAATGGCATGACGAAGAATATAATTATTTTCGAGCACACGGCAATGAAAATTGGGAATTTTCTGAAACTGGTTTAATGCGGAGAAGAGAAGCAAGTATAAATGATATTCCAATAGATAAAAAAGATCTTCTTTTTACATGGGGAGAGGGTCCTCGACCGGATGATTTTCCTGGCCTTACAGAACTTGGTCTTTAAAATTAATGAATATCAATTAAAATAGAAAATCTTTAATATCAGTTGATAGTTCAAATTTTGAAAAATTTACTGAAATTTAAACTTATTATTTATTTGATTTAGAGGATTAATTATCTTTACAAGGTGAGCATTCTTCACAATCTGTACATTCACA
>CACGER010000044.1 GCA_902572075.1 uncultured Prochlorococcus sp. | reverse complement strand
TCCACCAGCAAGTAAAGAGTTATGATTTGGTTCATCATTTGCAAAAGCATTTGAAAGGTCAATTTGCTCTATATCAGAGTATTTTGAGATATTGTTTAAGTCTGCCTCGCCAGCAAACGTAGAAAAAGGAGCAAGTAGACCAATCGTTGCTGGTGCTACTATCAAGCTTTTGAAAAGCTTCATAAAAAATCCTCACACAATTAAGGTATTATAAAGGTAATCTATTTGCTCAGAATTAACAACCTCTAGTAGACAAAATTTAAGCCGGCTATAACTAAAAACTAAACACTCTCTTTATAGTGAAATCTTTTCTCCAAGAATTTTATTTGTTTTAATAATTTCAATTGCAGGTTCCAAAAGTTCCTTATATTCTTTCCAAATTCCAATAGAAGAAGAATAAAATTTCTTTCTTATTTGAGCGCTACTAGCAGTGTATACATTTCTTTTGTTTAGATGGGGAGAAAGATATTTTTCGTTCCAATCCCAATCAAGCCAATTTATAATTCCAGGTATAACATTATTAGGATTTTCAATTAAGTCCTCATAATAATAATCATAAATATTTTCACCATATTTGATTTTATATTCCTCCATAGTTTCAAAATAGTGCACATATAAATTAGAAATATCAGTCAAAGAGAATGAGAAAGACTGTTTTAAGAAGTTTGCTTTGTATATGGATAAAATATTATCAAGAGGGTTTCTTATGCAATTTATTATTTTTGCTTTAGGGAAAAAATTAGAAATAACAGAACAATACATATAATTAAATAAATTTTTGTCGGTGTAAATGATAGATGATGGAAATTGATTTATAACTTTTTTTTTGTATAAGCCATAAACATCCTCAAAATCTTTAGCTTCCTTGATGGACTCCTCTAAAAAGTTAACCTCACCCATATCTGTTACCTCAGGATTTAAACTCAATATGTTTTCAAGTAAAGTGCTTCCTGACCTTGGCATCCCAACAATAAAGATATAATTGGAAGAATTTTTTAAGTTTTTATTTTTTGATTTTTTGATTTTTAGTGATCTGTAAAACTCAGAATGATTAATCTTCAGACTTAAGTCAGATTTTTTATACTTCATACTTTCGTCGTTTGCAATTTTAAGATATTTTGCACTTTCTTTAAATTTTCCTTCTTTATGCAGCAAATTTGAAATTGCAAAAGCTGCGTAGATTTTTGAGCTTGGATTGAGATTTTCTAGTTTTGTATTTAATAAAAAATTTAATTCATTTTTGTGATTCTTAAAATCATAAATCCCAGATAATTCATAAAAACTATTAAAGTCAAATTTATTTCTCGAAATAATAAATAAATTAGTCTCTATTGCAAGCTTAAGCTGTCCTGAATTTCTATAAAAACAAGCTAAATTGGTGTAAAAAGGCATAAAGTTAGGAGATAAGTTTATCCCCTTTTTTAATATTTCTATACTTTTAGATAATTGATTCTTATCACTATAAAGGATACTTAAATTTAAATAAGCCAACTCCAATCCTTTAAATTTATTTATTAAATTTAAGAGAATATTTTCTGCTTCCTCGAACTCTCTTTTCTTTATTTTTGCATTAGCTAAAAGAATATTTATTCTTATTTCTTTGTTTTTATCCTTTTTAATTCTATTGTTATTATTTAGATCCTCTAAGATGTTTAAAGCTTCATCAATATTAAACTTATTGATATAAATCTCAGACTTTAAAAGTTTATAAGTAACATTATTTATCGATAATTTAATAGCTTTGTTTATGTAAACTAATGCATTATCAAAGTTTCTCAAAGCAAAGTACAAAAGAGAAAAATTATAAAGTAAATCTGCATGATTAGGAGCAATTTTTATTGCACTAAGAAGTACTTTTTCTGCATCATTGAATTTATTCTCAATTTTTAATATTTCGGCCAATAAAATATATGGATTAATTGATAATGGGAATTTATTAATTAAATTAAGAAATACTCTTTTTGCTAAATTAAAGTTTTTTAAATCTCTAGAAAATAAACCGTAAGCGTAGAGTAAATCAAAAGAATCTTTATTTGATTTTAATAACGCTTGAAATATTTGATTTGCCTCTAAAGAATTTCCTGCTTTTTGTTTTATTTTCGCTTCTTCAATTTTTTTTAATAACTCAATTTTTTTCAATATATTTAACTTATTTTCTCTACATTATAGTTTCAG
>CACGER010000043.1 GCA_902572075.1 uncultured Prochlorococcus sp. | reverse complement strand
CTTTTGGAACTGGCAATGGTTATGGCGATGGCAGAGCAATTTCTGTTTTTGAAGGTTTATTTAATGGGAAAAGAATGGAAATGCAACTTAAAGGAGGAGGTCCAACTCCCTATTGTCGAGGAGCAGATGGTAGAGCAGTCTTAAGATCTAGCGTTCGAGAATTTCTCGCACAAGAATTAATGGATTCCTTGGGAATCCCCACCTCAAGATCTTTAACACTTTATGTCTCACGTTCAGAAATAGTTAGAAGACCGTGGTATTCCAAAGGGTCCAGGTATTTTGAACCTGACATCATGATTGATAATCTAGCGGCAATTACTACGAGAGTCGCTCCATCTTTTTTACGTGTAGGCCAGATTGAACTTTTTGCAAGACGAGTTCGTAATAATGCGCATGATGAGGCACTCAATGAACTAAAGATGATAGTTCAACATCTTATTGATAGAAATTATAAAGATGAAATTGAATATGAGATTTCAATTGAAAGTAAGGTAATAAAACTGGCTTCTCTATACAGATCAAGACTCATATCACTCATAACAAACTGGATGCGAGTTGGTTATTGCCAGGGTAACTTCAATAGTGATAATTGTGCAGCTGGAGGTTATACCTTGGATTATGGCCCCTTTGGATTCAGTGAATTATTTGATCCAAGATTTCAACCATGGACAGGTGGAGGTGAACATTTCTCATTTTTCAACCAACCTTCTGCTGCGGCAATCAACTTTAAAACATTCTGTTCCTCTCTTAGTCCGTTACTTTCAGAAAACAAACAAGATCAAGAAAAGTTAGATCAAATCGAAAAAGACTTTTCTGAATTAATAAATAAGGAATTGATGAAAATGTGGGCAAACAAGCTTGGTTTAGAACATTACAACGAAACTCTAATAAATGAATTTTTTAATCTCATGGTCATTTCAAAAGCAGACTATACAATTTTGTTCCGCAAACTTTCTGAAATACCTGATAACTTAAATTCTTTAAAAGACTGTTTCTATTTACCAATTAATGACGAGCTCAATAATAGGTGGGAAGTGTGGCTTGAAAACTGGCAATCAATCTTAAAGAAAGAGGGAAATATTAAAGCAAAATCGGCATCTATGAAATCCCTTAATCCAGTCTATACTTGGCGCGAATGGATGATCGTTCCCGCATATGAAGAAGCTGAAAAGGGAAATTACAAAAAGATAAAAGAGTTACAGGATGTCTTTAGCAATCCATATACAGAACAACCCCCAGAAATAGATCAAAAATATAATCGGCTAAAGCCAAGCCAGTATTTTAACTATGGAGGAGTATCTCATTACAGTTGTTCTTCGTAAAAGGTGTATCCTAAAAATGCAGATTGAATAACTTAGATAAAATTTTATTCATTTATGGCCGTAGGCATTCCAACTACTGATACAACTCCCACATGAAGTATGACCGGCTTCTTCCCAACATTTTTCACATAGTGTCCCCCCCATTATTACTCTCCACAAATGCGTCGCCTGCTTTGAAGAAATTAATTTCTTTTCCCCTAACATGCTTTAACCTTCCGCTGGTAACATGAATCAACATTGGGGCAGGGTGCGTATGAATTGGGGTTTCTATACCTGCTGGAATCTTCACTTTTAAAAGTCTTAATTCAGGCTTGCCATCAAGATAATTAAAGTTTTTGCCACTTAATCCTTTTGAAGTTTGTATAAGAGGTATAGCTTCAATCTTTTCATTAGCAAGAGATGGGTATGGTAAAGCTAAAGTCCCAATAAAAAGGAAGCATAATGGAATAATTTTTTTTAATTTCATTAGATATTTTAGTTTCACTAATAATAGGTAGTTTGCAAAAATAATAAACTAATTTATTTTTTATATAACTTTTCTAATTGCTTAATTTCTTCTCTTAAATCCTTACCTCTATTATTTAATTTATTATTCTTAATAACTATTGGGATAATCCACCAGGCTTGAAGACCTAAAAAGATAAATACTAGGATCAATAATTCAAAAGTACCACGCTGCATTTGATAAATAGCCCTTCTTTGTTAATAACATTATTCTAAAAGTTATTAAACATTCATGAGATATTTAATATTTCTAGGCTGCCTCTAATTCAATGTTAAGTTCAATTCCCTTTGAAATGATTGCTTCTTTAAATTCAATAAGTTTGGAAATTATTCTTTGCTTCTCAGGATCAGTTTTATGGATATCATCTAAAACTTCCTGCATTGCAAGTGTTACTTTTTGTAGTTTGATTTCTAGATCTTCCCTGTAATTCATAAGCTTAAAGAAATTATCTTATTTATTAAAAAACAAAATAATTATTAGTAAATAAGTACTTAACCTTAAAAGGATTGACAGCAAAACAAGGAGGATATAATTTATAGTACAAACGTATTAATAGTCGACCAGCCAATTAAAGTTAAAGTATGGAGCCTAAGTACTCATTTGGTTGTAGCACTAGCAAACCCAACGGATGCCTACTAAATCCGGAAGGCAGCAGAATTATCTTTTTCGAAGAATGCAAAAATTCTCCTAAACCTAATTTAAAAATTCATACTCATCTTTTCTACACAAATCACCTTGGAGAACCTGGAGGGTACAAATCCTCT
>CACGER010000042.1 GCA_902572075.1 uncultured Prochlorococcus sp. | reverse complement strand
AAATTATATTTTTGAAAAAAAATCTTTTTCATTAGGCTTACAGATAATATCTAATCAAGAAATTGCTTCTTTGAATAAGAAATGGATGCAAAAAAATGGTCCAACTGATGTTCTATCTTTTCCAATTATTTCTGATGAATATCTAAATAATTTAGATCATATAGAGTTGGGAGATATATTTATATCATTAGAGATGGCACTTGAGCAATCTTATGAATATAAAAATTCAATCTATAGAGAGATGATCTGGTTGGCTAGTCATGGATTTTTACATCTTTTGGGATGGGAACATAATAATGAGCATGATTTGGAAAATATGTTAAATTTCCAAGAATATTTAATTACTCGATTAGAATAAAAACCAATGAAAAAAAAAATAAACTATTTAGAAAATAGAAAAGAATCATACAAAACTTCTAGTAATGTAGTTATAAGTTTTAAGTATGCTTTCAGTGGTATTAGTTATGTATTAAAAACTTCAAGAAATTTTAAAATTCAATTAATTTTTGCAGTTACAAGTTTAACAATTGGTTTTTTACTCAAAATTAGTTTAAGTAATTATGTTATTTTGATTGCAACAATAATGTCTGTTTTAATATTAGAAATATTGAACACATCTATTGAATCAATCGTTGATTTAGTAGTGAAAAAAGAATTTAGTATTTTGGCTAAAATTTCAAAAGATACTTCTGCAGGAGCAGTATTATTAGCTTCCATTAATTCTGTTATTATTGCTGTATATATCTTTGTTCCTAAAATAAAGTTGTTATTTTAAATCCATATAAATATGTTTCTCGTTATTGATAATTACGATAGTTTTACTTATAACCTTGTTCAATATTTAGGAGAACTTTCAGTTGATCATGAAATAACTAAAGAATTAATAGTTAAAAGAAATGATGAAATTACTTTAGAAGAAATTATCAAACTAAATCCTAGTGGAATTCTATTATCTCCAGGTCCAGGCAATCCAGATCAATCTGGAATTTGTTTGCCAATTCTAAAAAAATTATCTAAAAATATTCCGACATTGGGAGTTTGTTTAGGTCATCAAGCTTTGGCCCAAGCTTTTGGAGGTAAGGTTTTAGTTGGGAAAGAACTT
This sequence comes from uncultured Prochlorococcus sp., assembly GCA_902572075.1. Lineage (GTDB taxonomy): Bacteria > Cyanobacteriota > Cyanobacteriia > PCC-6307 > Cyanobiaceae > Prochlorococcus_A. The sequence goes on along the minus strand of CACGER010000042.1, from coordinate 1,659 downwards.
ATGCATGGTAAGACATCCAAAATATTTCATAATCAAAAAGGATTGTTTAAAGATATCGAGACTCCATTTGTGGCTACTAGATACCATAGTCTTATAGTTGATTCAAGTTCTTTACCATCTTGTTTCGACATAACTGCGACTTTAGAAGACTCAACAATTATGGCTATCTCTCATAAAGAATATAAACATTTACATGGGGTTCAGTTCCATCCAGAAAGTGTGTTGACGCAATTTGGTCATAAATTAATTAGTAATTTTCTAAAAATGGCTGAAAAAAGTAAAATAAAAAAAAATTAATATTATGATTTCTCAAATTAAAAACTTTTTATTTTTGATTTTAGTAAGCTCTTTTTTACCTACCTCATTATTGGCTAGGAATTTAGGAATAAAAAGTTTGGGACATAGTAGTTTTTTAATTACTAGTGCAGATAAATCTATTCTTATAAATCCCTTTAAAGCAATAGGTTGTGCAAGTAATTTAAAGGAGCAAAAAGAAGTCAAAGTAGATTTTATTTTGGCTAGCTCTAGGCTTCCAGATGAAGGATACAACCCTAATGATCAATTAATGTTCGTTGAGCCAGGGATCTATCAATTTGATGATATTTTATTAAATGGAATTTCTGTACCACATGACAGAGTAGATGGAAGAAGATTTGGGATGGCAACTGTTTGGAGTTGGGAGCAGAATGATCTTAAAATTGTTCATATGGGAGGAGCTGCTGGTGATATTGATATAAACAGTCAAATTATTTTGTCTAGTCCAGATATATTGTTTATTTCAATTGGAGGAGGAATAAAATCTTACAATGGTAAAGAAGCCTCAAAAATAGTTAAAATCTTAAAACCTAAAGTAGTTATTCCTGTTCACTTTAAACGCGGCAAAAATATTAATAAAGAATGTGATTACTCAAATGCTGATTTATTTATTGAAAATATGAAAGATTTTAAAGTAAAATATGTTGGAAAAGATTTTCAAATAAAACCTAAAAGAATCGATCAAAATACAATTTATATTTTCAGTAATTAATTTTTTAAATCTAATATCTTGTAATTGTCCCAGAAAAAAATCATTTGTTCTTTAGTTCCAATACTAACCCTTATTGAATTACCGATATCCTTTTTGTTTTCCATACTTCTAATAAGAATACCTTTTTCTCTCATCTGTTTTATTAAGATTTTAGGATCTTTTTTTGGCCAAATTAAGAAATAATTACCTCCACTAAAGTGAGTTCTGATTTTTGTTGATTTAAATTTATTTAAAATCCATTCCCTCGCCTTTTTTACTTCTAAAACATAATTATCAATATATGATTTGTCTTTAAGTGCTGCTAATGCAGCTGTTATAGCAAAGCTGTTTACATCATATGGTCCTGTAACTTTATTAATGTACTGAATTAAACTTTTATTGCCAAAAGTAAAACCTATTCTTAAACCAGCTAGACCTGCAGTTTTTGAAAGAGATTGGATTATTAGTATATTTTTATTCTTTTCAAAATCTATCGATTCAAGAAGACTATCTCCATTAAATTTTTCATATAGTTCATCAACAATTATCAATGAATCGTTATTGATATTGGCTAAATTAATTATTTCATGAGAGCTCAGAACAGTTCCTGTTGGATTATTTGGATTGCATATAAATATTAACTTTGGATTATG
>CACGER010000041.1 GCA_902572075.1 uncultured Prochlorococcus sp. | reverse complement strand
TCTCACTGTAAGGCTGCCCTGCAATCCAATATTTCCTATAGGACCTATTTATTTAACAGACCACATACATAAATGTTTCCCAAGTATTAATCAGCAATTTATTGATCTAGCAATAATTCCATCTAATAAAGTATCCAAATTTTTAGCTAGAAAAATTGATCAATTTAGACCTCACCTAATAATATTTTCATGGAGAGATATACAAATTTATGCACCTGTCGATGGAAGAAGTGGAAATCCTCTACAAAACTCTTTTGAAGTTTTTTACTCAAAAAATATTCTTAAAAAAATAAGAGGTTCTTGGGGAGGATTAAAGTTAATTGCATCTCATTATGGAGAGATATACAGAAATACCTCTTTAGTCAAGATGGGACTAAAAAGAGCACAAAAATATAACAAAGATGTAAAAGTAATTTTAGGAGGTGGTGCTGTTAGTGTCTTTTATGAACAATTAGGAAATCTACTTCCAAAAGGAACCGTAATTTCAGTTGGAGAGGGAGAAAATCTTATAGAGAAAATCATTAAGGGAGATTCTATAGAGGAAGAAAGATGTTATCTTGCTGGACAGAAACCTCGGAACAAATTAATACATGAACAACCTTCAGGCACTATTAAAACTGCCTGCGATTACAAATACATTAAATCAATATGGTCCGAATTTAATTGGTATATAGAAGGTGGAGATTACTATGTAGGGGTGCAAACAAAAAGAGGTTGTCCTCATAATTGTTGTTTCTGTGTTTATACAGTTGTTGAGGGAAAACAGGTTCGCGTTAATCCTGTTAACGAAGTAATCAAAGAAATGAAGCAATTATATGATCTTGGAGTTAGAGGATTTTGGTTTACAGATGCGCAGTTTATTCCAGCCAAAAAACACATCGAAGATGCAAAAAAACTTTTGCAAGCTATAAAAGATCAAGGCTGGGACGATATTAATTGGGCTGCTTACATCAGAGCAGATAATATTGATGCTGAGCTGGCTCAGCTTATGGTTGATACTGGTATGAGCTATTTTGAAATCGGTATCACTTCAGGATCTCAAGAACTTGTTAGAAAAATGAGGTTAGCGTATGACCTTGAAAATGTATTAAATAATTGCAGAATGCTAGTCCAATCAGGTTTCAAGAATCATGTTTCAGTCAATTATTCATTTAATGTTTTTGATGAAACGCCAAGCACCATAAGACAAACAATTGCTTACCACAGAGAATTAGAAAATATTTTTGGTAAAGGCTTAGTTGATCCAGCTATATTCTTTATAGGTTTACAGCCTCACACTCTTCTTGAGAAATACGCCTTAGATAATAAAATTTTGAAGCCGAATTATAATCCAATGAGCATGATGCCCTGGACTGCTCGAAAACTTCTATGGAATCCAGGCGCACTAGGGGAAAAACTTGGTCAGGTTTGCTTAGAAGCTTTTGATAATCCAGAAGATGAATTTGGTAAAACTGTTATCAACATTCTTGAAAGAGAATATGGAAAGTCTTCCTTAAAAGAGTCCTTAAAAGTCCGCCCCTTATCAGAAAGAAAATTAGCTCATGCTAAATAATAAATTGACTAGTTATTAATCCTCTTTCTCAATTGAACTAGAAATTCCTTTCGACTTTAATGATTCTGAGTAGAATTCTGCTGGCTCTAAATCACAAACAATTACTAAACCTACACCCGTATTATGTGCCTCTAGCATAATAGCGATTGCATCTTGTTCGCTTAATTGCGGCACAACTTCCCGGAGGGAAATGGTGACATACTCCATAGAATTAACTGGATCATTGTGAAGTAAGACCTTATATTTTGGAGATTTATTTTTTAATTCAGCAGGTTTCTTTTCAATCACTGCTGAATTATTACTTGAACTTTGTTCTAACTTTATAGATTGCATTAAAATTTTAGATTCTAAATTTTACTAATAATTATATATTAATAATTCTTTCCATTGCATCCATGACGTTTGATCGTGAGTTGAAGGCTGATAAACGAAAATAACCCTCTCCTGATAATCCAAATCCGCTCCCAGGTGTTCCCACTACACTAACTTTTTGGAGAAGGAAATCAAAAAAGTCCCAAGATGTCATATGATCCGGAACTTTAATCCAGATATAAGGAGCATTGTCTCCACCATAAACTTTATATCCTGCATTCTGAAGTTTATTTTTCATGATTTTTGCATTTTCCATATAAAAATCAATTAAACCTTTTACCTGTTTCTTCCCTTCAAGAGAATATACAGCCTCCGCTCCTCTCTGAACTACATAACTTACTCCATTGAACTTAGTAGATTGTCGCCTATTCCAAAGAGGCCATAAGTCTATTTCCTCATTTGTTGAGCTCAAACCTTTGAGATTTTTAGGTATTACTGTAAAAGCACATCTAACACCAGTGAATCCTGCATTCTTTGAAAAAGATCTAAATTCAATTGCACAATCCTTTGCTCCCTCAATCTCATATATAGAATGTGGAATATCATTATCTGTAATAAATGCTTCATAAGCTGCATCAAAAAGTATTAGAGATTTGTTTTGAAGAGCATAATCAACCCACTTCTTCAATTCTTCTTTATTAATGGTTGCTCCAGTCGGATTATTAGGAAAACAAAGATATAAAATATCAACTTTTTTTTCAGGTAGATCTGGCAGAAAGTTATTTTCCTCGTTAATTGCAAGATATGTCAATCCTTGATAAGTACCATTCTCAAGAGCATCTCCAGTTCTACCTGTCATAACGTTACTATCTACATAAACAGGGTAAACGGGATCTGTTACGGCAATTGAATTATTCTTTCCAAGAATATCTAAAATATTGCTACTATCGCATTTAGAACCATCTGAAATAAAGATTTCTTCTGGTGAAATTTGGCAGCCTCTAGAATTAAAATCATGCTCAGATATTTTTTCTCTAAGCCAAACATAACCTTGTTCAGGTCCATAACCTCTAAAACCATCTGCTGTACCCATATCATCTAAAGCTTTGCCCATCGCCTCAATGCATGCTCTAGGT
>CACGER010000040.1 GCA_902572075.1 uncultured Prochlorococcus sp. | reverse complement strand
GGTACAACAAGTGTTGAAAAAAGTGAATTATTAAGTGCACTTTTATCTGAAGAAGAAATCCCACATAATTTATTAAATGCTAAGCCAGAGAATGTTGAACGTGAGGCAGAAATTGTTGCTCAGGCAGGAAGAGCAGGTGCTGTTACTATTGCGACTAATATGGCTGGAAGGGGAACAGATATAATTCTTGGTGGTAATAGTGACTATATGGCAAGGCTTAAATTAAAAGAAATTTTAATTCCTTTGTTAGTCAAGCCTGATAATGAGCATAAGCCACCAATACCTAAACAAAGAAATTCAAAATCTAAGGGTGGTTTTTCTTTAAAGGTTGGCTCTAAGTTGAATAAGAATATTGTAGACTCATCAACCAGTCTATTTCCTTGCAAACTAGATGAAGGGATTGAAAATAAACTTTCTCTTTTATCAAAGAAACTGGTTGAAAATTGGGGAGAAAAGCAACTTTCTGTCTTAGAACTAGATGACAAGATAGCAACAGCTGCAGAAAAAGCACCAACCGAAGATCAATTCATAAAGCTCTTAAGAGAATCTTTATCAGATGTAAAGAAAGAATATGAAAAAGTTTTGATTCATGAAGAGAAAAAAGTGAGAGAAGCCGGCGGTTTACATGTTATTGGTACTGAGAGGCATGAATCAAGAAGAGTGGACAATCAACTTAGAGGCAGATCGGGAAGACAAGGTGATCTTGGTAGTACAAGATTTTTTTTATCTTTGGAGGATAATCTATTAAGGATTTTTGGGGGTGACAGGGTAGCAAACCTAATGAATGCATTTAGGGTTGACGAAGATATGCCTATTGAATCAGGTATGCTTACTAGGTCTTTAGAAAGTGCTCAAAAGAAAGTTGAAACCTACTACTACGATATTAGAAAACAAGTTTTTGAATATGATGAGGTAATGAATAATCAAAGAAAAGCTGTATATAGCGAAAGACTAAGAGTTTTAAAAGGAATTGATTTAAAGAGGCAAGTAATAGGATACGGAGAAAGAACAATGAGCGAAATTGTAGAAGCTTATATTAATCCTGATCTTCCACCTGAAGAATGGAATATTGATCAATTAATTTCTAAAGTCAAAGAATTTATATATTTATTAGATGATCTTAAAGTTGAAGATGTTAATTTACTTTCAGTAGAGGAATTAAAAAACTATCTTCAAGAGCAGTTGCGAATAGCTTATGATTTAAAAGAATCACAAATAGAAAAGATTCGTTCGGGATTAATGAGGGAAGCTGAAAGGTTTTTCATTTTGCAGCAAATAGATAATTTATGGCGAGAACACCTACAATCAATGGATTCATTGAGGGAATCAGTCGGCCTAAGAGGTTATGGCCAAAAAGATCCTTTAATCGAATATAAAAATGAAGGTTATGATATGTTTCTAGAAATGATGACAAATATGAGAAGAAACGTTATTTATTCAATGTTTATGTTTCAACCAAAAACTGAAAAGGATGATAAAAAATAAATCAATATTTAATCATCTCCAAGATATTCAAAAATTTCTTTATCTTTAAGATTCTGAGAATCACCGAGTTTAGAAATATCAATAGATTCTGAGCTAGCTATACATTGTAGAGTTCTTTGTAATTTAAGTATTTCATTTTCAAGAGAGTCTATCCTATCCATTAAATTTTTTATCACATTAGCTTCTGCATCTGGAAGGGCAGAGTGAGCTAATGGATTTACTTTGACACCACTTTGGTGCACTACCCTCCCGGGCACTCCAACCACAGTACTGTTACCCTCTACATTTCTAACAACTACCGAGCCAGCACCAATACGGGTATTAGATCCTACCGTGATGGATCCAAGAACTTTTGCGCCTGCTCCGACTACGACATTTTCCATCAAGGTTGGGTGTCTTTTGCCATGGCTTTTACCAGTACCTCCTAACGTTACTCCCTGATAAAGCAAACAATTATTTCCTATCTCAGCTGTTTCGCCAATGACAACGCCCATTCCATGGTCTATGAAAACTCTTTTACCAATTTTTGCTCCTGGATGGATTTCAATGCCTGTCGCCAGCCTATTAATATGACTGAGTAAGCGGGGAATCAAAGGAATCTTTAGTTGCCATAATTTATGCGTAAACCTATGAATCACTATGGATTGAAAACCAGGGTAGCAAAGAAATATCTCTATTATTCCTCTAGCTGCAGGATCTCTTTCTCTGATAATTTCTATATCTGATTTAAAAGTTTTTAGCATCTTGGTCTAATTAATAACACCTATTTCTTTTTTTAATTGATTTACTGTTCCGATACTTAGATAATTTTTAGCACATGTTATCTGAGGTAATCTCATCAACTGAGAACGATTTTTTACTAATGTGTTTTCTACAACTGTTAAACTAGGTCCATCACACACTATATGGTTCGAAGCCTTTAAAAGTGAGAGTAATCTACTGTTATTGTCTGAGACTGCCGTCATAAGCATTAATTCACTACCTCGCATGCTGTGTATAATAACCTCTGCTGCTCTCAACAAACCAGGACTTATGCTAACAATACCTACACAACTTCCAGCATTTAATTCCTTGAGGATTTTTAATTCCTTTTGAAAGTCGCTCAAGTCAACTGCAATAGCGCGCACTCCATGTTGCTTAGCAACTTTTTCTAGAGGCTGTAAAAAATATCTGCTTGTAACAATCGTACCATTATTTGAATTACTCAAGACTTTTTCTAATTCTTCCATAGGAACAACTTCTACTGGCACATTAACTTTTGATGAAAGGTCTTCTGCTATTAACATAGAAGCCCCAATATCCTCCCGAGGAGTGCTGACTATTATTCTTGATCCGCACTTAATACGCCAATCAATTTCATTGGTCAATAAATCTCTCGTTTCTTGTAAAGTGCATCCAAGATTTATCAAATTGTCAATAACTTTCTTTGCTTCTTGATCTGGTTGTTTACTTATTTTATTTTTTGAATAAACTGATTTTGAAAATTCTCTTTTAGTCAGATTATCTCTTACATAGATACCTGATCCAGCTATTGCTTCAACGACCCCATC
>CACGER010000039.1 GCA_902572075.1 uncultured Prochlorococcus sp. | reverse complement strand
CTGCCATGAACAGCCAGTTCTCTAATTTTTTTTGCAATCTTCTGATCTGAAGTTGTTACTGCTCCGCCATCTCCAGCAGCTCCTAAATTTTTAGTAGGGAAAAAGCTAAAACAGCCTATATCACCGATACTACCAACTTTGGAAGTTTCCCACATTGTGCATGTTGCCTGAGCACAATCTTCGATTACTTTTAAGTCATATTTCTTGGCCAAAGATTTTATTAAGTTCATATTTACTGCATTACCAAATAGATGAACTGGCATAATTGCCTTGGTATTAGAATTTATTTCTTGTTCTATTAGTTCAGTATTAATGAGATAAGTTTCTGGATCTATATCCACCAAAACAGGATTAGCACCAACTGCACTAATAGCCTCTGCAGTTGCAAAAAAGCTAAAAGATGAGGTAATAACTTCATCGCCCACGCCAATATCTAATGCGCGCAAAGCTAATACTAAAGCATCAGTTCCACTATTACATCCAATAGTATTTTCAACACCAATCAGATTTGAAAAACTCTCCTCAAATTTGGCAATTTCTTGTCCTCCAATATATTGGCCCGCTTTTAAAACTTTAGAAACCTCATTCTCAATTTCAGAGCCAATTTCTTGAAACTGCCTATTTAAAGTAAATGGAGGTATCTGCATAGTAAATATATTAACCCTAAACCATATTTCTATGGGTAAAAAAATTTTTTAATTCATTTAAACCAACTTGGTTCTTTACCAGGAATCCATTTTATATTGCAACCTAAAGAAGGCATCTGATTTGAAGGATAAGAATTATCTTGATTCAAATCTTTTACAGCAGAGCGCAAATCTTTTCCAGATAGAGGGATATTATTGCCTGGTCTACTATCGTCTAATTGGCCATGATAATACAATAAAAAAACACCATCTCCTTTATTTGAAAAAAGATAAAAATCTGGGGTGCAAGCCGCTTTTAATTTCTTAGCAAAATTTTGATTTTCATCATATAGATAAGGAAAACTCCATCCCTGTTTTTGTGCTTGTAATCTCAAATTTTTAGGAGAATCTGAAGGATGAGTCACAATATCATTACTAGAAATTGCAACTGTTTGAACTGTATTTTCAATTTCTTTACTTAAAGTGCTAATTTGATTCTCAATATATTTAACAAATGGGCAATGGGCACAAATAAACATTAAAAGTAAATGCCGATTATCTAGATTATGAGAATTAAAATATTCATTTTTTGAAGAATTAGCATTTAACATTTCGAAATTTGGTAATTGAAAACCTAATTCCAAAACCATAGAATTTGTTCTTACCATGTTTAACTTAAAAATTCTTTGATATTTGAAAATTATTGTATATTTTGCAGTAATCCGTAAAGATAGGTACTTTTATATAGGAGAATATTAGAAATAATAAACAAAATGCTTCTAAATCTAACTGGCAAAAAAATTCTTGTTACGGGAATTGCCAACAATCGTTCAATAGCATGGGGTATCGCTCAACAACTTTCAAAAGCTGGCGCAGAACTTGGAATCACATATTTGCCTGATGATAAGGGAAGATTCGAGTCTAAAGTTAGAGAACTAACTGAACCTTTAAACCCATCTTTATTTTTGCCTCTTGATGTTCAAAATCCAGCTCAAATTGAAGAAATCTTTAAAAATATAAAAGACAATTGGGGGCAAATTGACGGATTAGTTCACTGCTTAGCATTTGCAGGACGCGATGAATTGATTGGAGATTATAGTGCTACCACTTCAGAGGGTTTTGATAGGGCTCTTAATATAAGTGCTTATTCGTTAGCACCTTTATGTAAAGCAGCAAAACCACTTTTTAGTGCTGGTGCTGGAGTTGTCTCATTAACTTATTTAGGTTCAGAAAGGGCGATACCTAACTATAACGTGATGGGAGTTGCTAAAGCAGCTTTAGAAGCTTCAGTAAGATATCTTTCTGCAGAACTTGGTCCCGAAAAACAAGTCAGAGTTAACGCAATAAGTGCTGGGCCTATAAGAACACTTGCGAGTTCTGCTATAGGTGGCATTTTAGATATGATTCACAATGTTGAAGAAAAGGCTCCTTTACGCAGAACAGTCACTCAAACAGAAGTAGGTAATACAGCTGCTTTTTTATTAAGTGATCTCTCTAGCGGCATTTCAGGCCAAACAATTTATGTTGATGCGGGTTACTGCATTAATGGAATGTAAACTAAGTTTTTTGCATAAAAATGTCATCTCTAAGGCAATCTGAAATAAAAAGAAAAACGAATGAGACAGATATTTCTGTATTTATAAACCTAGAAGGGAATGGAATTTCTGAGATTGATACCGGGATACCATTCTTAGATCATATGCTTCATCAAATATCCAGTCATGGTTTGTTCGATTTAAAAATAAAAGCAATTGGAGATACCCATATTGATGATCATCATACAAATGAAGATGTAGGAATCGCTTTGGGCAAAGCATTTTCAAAAGCCTTGGGAGAAAGAAAAGGAATAAGCAGATTTGGACATTTCTTTGCCCCATTAGATGAAGCATTAGTTCAAGTCACTTTAGACTGCTCTGGTAGACCGCATCTATCTTATGATCTTCAATTAAAAGCCCCTAGAATAGGAAATTATGATACTGAACTAGTAAGAGAGTTTTTTATTGCCTTTGTAAATAACAGCGGTATTACACTGCATATTAATCAAATACGAGGAAGTAATTCACATCACATAGTTGAGGCGTGCTTTAAAGCTTTTTCAAGAGCAATTAGAATGGCTACCGAGATAGATCCAAGAAGATCTGATTCAATTCCAAGCAGTAAAGGAATGTTAGAAAAACAATAAAATAGGAATTTTTTCGAATCAGCCACAATTCAGTGAATTTTTGGCGAAGATAGGTAAAGTAATTATTTTGTTGTGACTAATTTACAAGATAAAAAAATAAATAAAATTAAAAGTTTTAATAAAGAAGATTGGTCAAGTGCGTATCAAAATGTAGAAAAGGAACTAACTAAAGAGCCTCTAAAAATTAGCAAAGGTGATAATATCAAAAATTTAAATGGAACATTATTAAGAAATGGACCAGGCATATTAGAAAGAGGTGGACAATGGGTTCATCACCCATTTGACGGTGATGGAATGATTACATCCATAAACTTCGAAAATGGTCAGCCGTTTTTAACAAATAGATTTGTTA
>CACGER010000038.1 GCA_902572075.1 uncultured Prochlorococcus sp. | reverse complement strand
GTTATCTAAGAGATGAAATTGAAAATCTAACTCAAGAGATTCAACTTCATATGAGGAATTCTATAAAGAAAATATCTAATTATAATTCTGATGACTTAAGTGAAAAACTTAAGTCTGAAATCTTTGAAAGAATGCAGCATGGCGAATTAATTGATGAAAACAATATGAAAGAGGCATTAGATAAAGGGGAATTTATGAACTTTGCAAGATTAAAAGAATTATATGAAGTCTTTACAATTTATCCAGAGACATTATTTGATGGTCAATTTTTTATAAAATTACCCTCTGATAAAAATCTTTCTAGGGAGTTAATTCAAGATTCAAAAATGGTTTTTAATGATATTTTATGGTGGGAGAAAAATGGGATACCTAACACAAGCATTATTTGGAAAGGGAGAAGTAGGCGTGTTATTGGATCTCTTGAAATTTTGAGAGGGTGGAGAAAACAATAATTGGATCACTTTCTTTCAAAAAAAAGACTTGAGTTAGGTCCTTGGCAGGCTCTTGAAAGGGGGATCGCAAGACTTTTAGAACATGGAGGTTTTAAAGATGTGAAAATTGTTGGAGGATCAGGTGATCTTGGAGCTGATGTTGTTGCGGTAAAAGGTAAAAAACGTTGGTTAGTTCAATCAAAATATAGAAGAAATGTAGGGGCAATATCTAAGAAAGCTGTGCAAGAAGCATTCAAAGCAATGCAGGTTTATGAAGCAGATACATGCATCACAGCTACTAATCAATATTTTTCAGATGATGCTAAGAAATATAATTCTGATAAAAGAAAATTAGGATTTGATTCTAGATTATGGGATAAAGAGCAATTATTGAAATTTGCTTCTGATAGAGAATATATATCTTTAAGCTACCGAGAACCCAGACCATATCAACATGAAGCAATAAAAGCAATACAAGAAGAGATAAATATCGGCGGTAAAAGAGGTTTACTTACTCTAGCTACTGGCTTAGGAAAAACTTTAATATCCTCAACAATTATTGCGGGGTTTTTGGAAGATAATCCCTCGGCAAATATTCTCGTTCTTGCTCACATGCGTGACTTGGTCAAACAATTAGATTTAGCTTGTTGGTCTCAATTTGATAAAAATATAACAACACATATATGGACTGATAATGAGAAACCCGCGTTTATAAATGGAGTATTATTCGCAACTTGGCAAAGTATTTTTAATGCACTTCAAAAAGGAGATATCTCTCCAAAACAATTTGACTTGATTATCGTTGATGAATGTCATCATGCAGCTAGTGAAAATTATTCATATCTTCTTAGAGAACTTAATTCAAGTTTTTTATTGGGTGTAACAGCAACTCCATGGCGATCCGATAAAAATTCTTTAAGACCTTTATTTGGAGAACCATTATTTTCAATGAGTGTTGTTGAAGGAATGGCTAAAGGATATCTTGCTGAAGTTGATTATGAAATGTTGGTTGACGATATTGACTGGGAGGAGATTAGCTTTTTATCTGAAAAAGGTTATTCAATAAGAGATTTAAATCAAAGGCTTTATTTGCCTGAGAGAGATTCATCAATGGTTGAACAAATAGTATCTGAAATCAGTAAAACTAATCACCCTAGAGTTTTAGTTTTTTGTAGATCAATTAGACATGCTGAAAAGTTATTAAGCTATTTTAGGAGTTTTGATATTGTTACTTCGATTTTGCACAGTAATTTAAGCAGAACAGAACGCTTTAAGGCTCTCACAAATTTTAGAATCGGAAAAATAGCTGTTTTAATATCTATAGAAATGCTTAATGAAGGAATAGATGTGCCTGAGGTGAATATTGTTTGTTTCGCAAGAGTTACTCATTCCAGAAGAATTTTTTTACAGCAATTAGGCCGTGGTTTAAGGATCACTAATGATAAGGACAAAGTAAAAGTTCTTGATTTTGTTGCAGATATTCGCAGAGTTGCTGAAGGTATTGATATGAATCTGGAGGCATCTAAGCTTAGAGAAGAGGAAAATCTTTTTTATAAAAATGGTCAAATTATAAAATTTTCTTCAGAAGTAAAACCATTTTTTAAACAATACCTTAGTGATATGGCCGATATTAGTAATTTAGATGAAAATTCAAGATTAGAATATCCAATATAAATTTAAAGTAATGGTTGAAGAAATACTAAAAGATCTTAAAACATTATCTCTGAAAGGACCAATTAAATCTGTAAGAGACGGAAGTAATAATTCTATCGGACTTACCTTTAGAAATGCCCTAAATATCGAGGGAGTTTTAAATGAATATAAAGGTTATAGAGTAAATGCATCTGCTTTAAATAATAACTCAAGGAATACTCTTGTACCCGGTTGCGTACCAGATTGGAAAAGAAGTTTAGTTAATAATCCAAAAGAAATTTTAGACTTATGTGGAATAGTGGATGATACTGGTAAATATCAAAAAAAGTTGTTTTGTTCAGTTAATGCCTTAGAACCAAATACTTTTGGCCTTTATTTGAAAGTAAAAAGAAATAATGAATTATCTGAATATCTAGTTAAGGAAAATATTCATAAACAAATTGCAGTTTGGGATTCTGAAAGATTAACTCATTACTTAAATAAGAAGCAAAAAGTAGTTATTGTTTCTGCAATTAAACAAAAAAAGGAAGATGGAATATACTTTCATTTTTGTTTGGCGGAATTCTATATTGGTTTAGGCTTTGAAGATTTTTTAAAATATATATCATACGGATCTATTGATATGGATCATTCAATTTCTTTAAAAAAAGGATCTAAAACTGCTCAAGAAAAAGGTCCCTCATTCAAGATCTCAAAGGATGCATGTTCACATTTATACAAAACTTATAAAAAATATGAATTAATAGACTAAGTTTTGAAAATCAAAAATAATAAGTCTTCAAGGAACTTATCTTTCTGAACCATTTACCCAACCTCCTGATCTACATTTGCCAGAATTATTTATATCGTAGCTATCGCACCAGTAGCTATTTAAAGCAAATATGACATTGCTTTTAATTCTTTTCACACCGCCTGCAACAGGCAAATAATGAATACCTTTTTTTGCATTTAATTTCTCTGAACAAAAGAAATCAGGACCGCACATTGCGTAAGCTGTGCCTTCTTCATTTACATAAAGTATTGCTCCTGTTCCAGTATTTCTCCAATAAGGTATGCCTGGCAATCCAATATCTTTTGCTTTTTGATGGTGGCGAGTAACTCTTGTTTTATTAGATTCAAAAATATATTTCCATTCAACTTTTGGGAGATTTACAAAAAGAACCAAAAAAATAATCGGTCCATATATGGCTCCTACCCAAGACCATATCCCATACCTTTTGCTAGTTTTTATTTTTTGATTTTGAAGCATAGCTTGATTTAACTTCTTCGTTTGAATAAATTTTGAATAAAATAGATGTCTTTTGCTTCAGGATATTTTTGTTTAAAACTCCTAGTGCACTATTCGGTAAGAACACAAAAAGATTTATTTTTACTCTGTACTCTTCAGCTAATCCTGAAACCAAATAGTTTTTTAAAATCTACTAAGCATTTATTAACAATTTTAAGGTAATTGTCAATTACTGAATATCGAAAAAAAA
>CACGER010000037.1 GCA_902572075.1 uncultured Prochlorococcus sp. | reverse complement strand
TCTTAATAAACCTGAGAGTCAAAAAATAATTTCAAATAAACCTACAATTCTCAATAACCCCACAAATACCAACAGTTCACAATCTTCAGCAAATCTTACAAATAAAAATATAAATAGTAAACCTTCACAGAATTTAAACCAAGATAAAAAAACTTTTGCAAATAACACAACCCCACCTATCAAAAGTCCGGCAAAACCACCTATTCAACTAATTGCAAAGCCTAAAAATATAAATAATAATGTTAAATCCAATGAATCTTTCCAGAACATTTCAAGTGCAGGAGATAAAAGACGACTATCAAATAAACCTAATCAAAATACGAACAAACCTACAACAAAAATTTTTAATAATAGAATCAAATCCCCTGAGCTCGTAGGAGCTCCAATAAGAAGAGAAGATCCAAAAATAAACCCTGATAAGCAAAATAACAATAAGCAAAACATTGCTTTTAAACAAACTGTCTCAAACAGACCTGGTTCTCCCAATAGACCTGGGATGCCCAATAGGCCTGGTTTAAGAAACAAACCTTCAGATCAAGGCAGGCCTGGCTCATTTAATAGGCAAGGCAATCCCAATAGACCTGGTTCTCCCAACAGATCTGGCATGCCCAATAATCGGCCTGGTTCTAAATTCAATGGCCAAAATTCTTCTGGGATAAGGAAGCCAGTATCACCTAACGAACTTTTACAACTTCAAAAAAATAGTAACTCTGAGAAAGACAATCTAGGTAAAAAGAATAACGCAAAACAAAATATCGATGCAACTAAGCAGAAGGCGAAAGCGCCTAATAGTCGTCCAAATGCTACTCCAAGTTCCAAAAAACCTCCTCATAGAGCATTTACAAATAGTTCAAAGAAACCTGGAAAGACAGACTGGGATGATAGCGCAAAACTTGAAGCATTAAGAAGTAAAAATCCTCAAAAACAAAGGCAGAAAGTTCATATTATTGGTGAAAATGATGATTCATTAACATCTGAAACCAGTGGATATTCCGGCGAGAAAATATCAATTTTATCAGCAAGTCTGGCGCGTCCAAAGAAAGAAAAGTCTGAAGAAACTAAATCTCAAAAATCTATCAAACAATTTAAGAAGAAGAAAAAAGAGACCACAAGACAAAGACAGAAAAGGAGAGCAATGGAATTAAAGGCTGCCAAAGAGGCCAAACAAGTAAGACCTGAAATGATAATAGTTCCCGAAGATAATTTAACTGTTCAAGAATTAGCTGATAAATTAAGCCTTGAAAGTTCTGAAATAATAAAATCTCTTTTCTTCAAAGGCATAACGGCAACTGTTACTCAATCACTTGACTTAGCAACTATCGAAACAGTAGCAGAAGAATTTGGGGTGCCTGTTTTACAAGATGATATCCAAGAAGCTGCTGAGAAAACAGTTGATATGATTGAATCTGATGATATTGATAATCTAATAAGAAGACCACCTGTTATCACAGTGATGGGTCATGTAGATCATGGCAAAACAAGTCTTTTAGATTCCATTAGAGAATCAAGAGTAGCTTCGGGGGAAGCAGGAGGCATCACTCAACACATAGGCGCTTATCAAGTTGAATTTGAACATGAATCTCAAAAGAAAAAATTAACTTTTCTTGATACCCCTGGTCATGAAGCCTTTACTGCAATGAGAGCAAGGGGTACAAAGGTTACAGATGTAGCTGTTCTTGTAGTTGCTGCAGATGATGGTTGCAGACCACAAACACTTGAAGCCATAAGTCATGCAAGAGCTGCAAAAGTACCAATTGTCGTTGCAATAAATAAAATTGATAAAGAAGGGGCTTCTCCAGACAGAGTAAAGCAGGAACTATCAGAAAAAGATTTAATTGCTGAAGATTGGGGAGGCGATACAGTGATGGTTCCAGTAAGTGCTATCAAAAAACAAAACATTGATAAATTACTCGAAATGATCTTATTAGTTTCAGAGGTAGAAGATCTACAAGCTAACCCTGATAGATTTGCAAAAGGTACTGTTATTGAAGCCCACCTAGACAAAGCAAAAGGACCTGTGGCTACTTTGTTAGTACAAAATGGGACATTAAAATCTGGAGATGTTTTGGCTGCGGGTTCAGTCCTTGGGAAAATTAGAGCAATGGTTGATGAACATGGTAATAGAATCAAAGAAGCAGGACCATCATTCCCAGTGGAAGCGCTAGGATTCAGTGAAGTACCCACTGCAGGGGATGAATTCGAAGTCTACCCTGATGAGAAAACTGGCCGAGCCATTGTCGGAGAAAGGGCAACAGATGCTAGAGCCACAAAATTAGCTCAGCAAATGGCCACTAGAAGAGTCAGCTTATCATCCTTATCAACTCAAGCAAATGATGGAGAACTTAAGGAGTTAAACTTAATTCTCAAGGCGGATGTTCAAGGTAGTGTTGAAGCGATATTAGGATCACTAGAACAATTACCAAAAAATGAGGTTCAAGTCAGAGTTCTACTTTCTGCTCCAGGAGAAATAACTGAGACAGATATCGATCTCGCTGCTGCATCTGGGTCAGTAATCATTGGGTTTAATACCTCATTGGCATCTGGCGCGAAAAGAGCTGCTGATGCCAATGACGTTGATATAAGAGAATATGAAGTAATTTATAAACTCTTAGAAGATATTCAATTAGCAATGGAAGGACTTCTTGAACCTGATCTTGTTGAAGAATCTTTGGGAAAAGCCGAAGTTCGAGCAACTTTTGCAGTTGGCAAAGGAGCTATCGCAGGATGTTATATTCAAACTGGCAAATTACAAAGGAATTGCTCTCTAAGAGTTTTGAGATCAGATAAAGTAATTTTTGAGGGTAATTTAGACTCACTAAAAAGATCTAAAGATGATGTAAAAGAAGTAAATACAGGATTTGAATGTGGAGTTGGTTGCGATAAATTTTCCTCATGGAATGAAGGAGATATTATCGAGGCCTTTAAATTTGTAACTAAAAAAAGGACACTAACTCAATAGTTTTTAAGTAACTTATCAATCTTTATTCCTATCATAAAATAATAATGTAGGAAAAATAATACAAGCACCTAATTGTATAAGAAGGTTATTTTGCTGTAATTCACTTCCGTTTGCAATTTTGGAAAGCATTATTAAAAGTCCCAGAAATGCCGAACCACTAAAAGCTATCCATAATATTTTTCTTAATCCCTTAAAAGGAGTTTGGGATTCCTTTAATAGTTTCTTTTTTAATTCAGGATCTATTTTTGACATAAATTCTTTCAATTATAAAATTAAGTCTATATAAAAATATCAATATTTTATATTGCCGGTATAGCTCAGCGGTAGAGCAACTGTCTCGTAAACAGTAGGTCGTTGGTTCAATTCCAATTATCGGCATTTCAAAAGCATATTAAAACATGAATTATTTTTATAGTTTTACAACTTATGTATTATTTAAAGCTTTTGTTACCTCAAATATTTTCTTTATGTACAATATCTACATTTTTTGATAGAGGGTTTAGGTCCTTGCAGTTAAATGAATTAAAAAATTAAAAATAAAATTACTTACAGGTTTTGTATGATTTCTGATATTTTAAATTTGGAAATTTTCATTAGTATATTCTTA
>CACGER010000036.1 GCA_902572075.1 uncultured Prochlorococcus sp. | reverse complement strand
AAATCATTTTATTTATTTTTGCACAATATGCGATGACTATTTTTTAGAAAAGAGCTATTAATAAGATAAATACTAGGGGTGCTTGGAAATTTATCTTAGCTGAGATCATACCCTTTGAACCTGAATCATTAATATTGATGCAGGGAAGTGGAACTTTGATCAAACTTTAGTAATAATGCCATTTAAAAATTTGTAAATTATGAGAACTTCTTGGATTAAGCCTCGCCTTGGAAAAGATAATGTAACTCAGATGAACTTTGCGAGAAACGGACATATCACTGAAGAAATGGATTTTGTTGCTAAAAAAGAGAATCTTCCTTCTTCTTTAATAATGGAAGAAGTGGCAAGAGGAAGATTGATTATTCCAGCTAATATTAATCATTTGAATCTTGAGCCAATGTCTATAGGCATTGCTTCAAGATGCAAAGTTAATGCCAATATTGGTGCTTCCCCTAATGCGAGTGATATCAATGAAGAAGTAGAGAAGTTAAAACTGGCAGTTAAATATGGGGCTGATACGGTTATGGATCTTTCTACAGGAGGAGTAAATTTAGATGAAGTTCGGCAAGCAATTATTCATGAGTCTCCTGTTCCCATTGGAACAGTTCCTGTTTACCAAGCATTAGAAAGTGTACATGGTTCAATAGATAGACTAACTGAAGACGATTTTCTTCATATTATTGAAAAACATTGTCAGCAGGGCGTAGATTATCAAACTATTCATGCTGGGCTATTAATAGAGCATTTGCCAAAAGTCAAAGGAAGAATTACTGGAATTGTAAGTAGGGGGGGAGGTATTTTAGCCCAATGGATGTTACATCATTTTAAGCAAAACCCCCTCTATACTAGGTTTGATGACATCTGCGAGATTTTTAAGAAATATGATTGTACTTTTTCTCTAGGAGACTCATTAAGGCCTGGATGTTTGCATGATGCTTCTGATGATGCCCAGCTAGCTGAATTGAAGACCTTAGGCGAGCTTACTCGAAGAGCATGGGAACATAATGTTCAAGTAATGGTTGAGGGTCCTGGTCATGTACCTATGGACCAAATCGAGTTTAATGTGAGAAAACAAATGGAAGAGTGTTCAGAAGCCCCATTTTATGTACTTGGTCCATTAGTGACAGATATATCTCCTGGTTATGATCATATATCAAGTGCTATTGGGGCAGCAATGGCAGGGTGGTATGGAACTTCTATGTTATGTTATGTAACGCCAAAAGAACATCTAGGTTTACCAAATGCAGAAGATGTAAGAGAAGGCTTAATTGCTTATAAAATAGCTGCTCACGCTGCTGATATAGCAAGACATAGAGCTGGAGCTCGTGATCGAGATGATGAACTTAGTCATGCAAGGTATAACTTTGATTGGAATAAACAATTTGAACTTTCATTAGATCCGGAAAGGGCAAAGCAGTATCATGATGAAACACTGCCTGAAGAAATCTTTAAAAAGGCAGAGTTTTGTTCAATGTGTGGCCCTAAACATTGTCCAATGAATTCAAAGATTTCTGATGAATCTCTTGATCAGTTAAAAGACAAACTTGAAGAATGCAATACTTCAGTTTAGTTATCAATTAGTATTTATAGAATTTCCTTGGTTTTATTAACTACGTTTTCGACCGTAAATCCAAAATTTTTCATACAGTCTCCACCTGGTGCTGATGCCCCAAATCTGTCCATAGTGATACAAATTCCATCAAAACCTGTATATTTATGCCAGCCAAATGAATGTGCAGCTTCTACTACAACTCTCTTTTTTACACTGCTAGGTAAAACACTTTCTTTATAAGATTCTTCTTGCTCTTCAAAAAGTTCTACACAAGGCATAGAAACAACTCTAATTTTTTTACCTAAGCTTGAAATTTCCTTACTTGCTTCAATGCAAAGATTCAGTTCGCTTCCAGTACCAATAAATATTAAGTCTGGTGTTCCTTCACAATCAGAAACTACGTATCCTCCTAGAGCAACTTTGTCAATCGAAGTATTTTCTTGATTTGGCATACCTTGTCTACTTAAACAAAGGGCAGAAGGTCTTTTTCGATTTTGAATAGCAAGTTTATAAGCTCCACTCGTCTCATTGCCATCTCCAGGTCTGAAAACTAGCATGTTAGGCATAGCGCGAAGAGAAGGTATAGTTTCTATAGGTTGATGTGTTGGTCCATCTTCTCCTACACCAATTGAATCGTGAGTTAAGACGTAGATTACTCCTAATTCACTAAGTGCAGAGAGCCTCATTGAGCCCCTCATATAATCCGCGAAAACAAGGAAGGTTCCACCATAAGGTATAAGACCACTATTGTGATAAGCAATACCATTAAGTACAGCTGCCATTGCATGCTCTCGCACACCAAAATGTAAATATCTTTTTTCAGGGCTATGTGGTTGGAATGATCCAGTTTCGCCTTTTATATCTGTGTAATTAGAGTGAGTTAAATCTGCTGATCCTCCAATTAATTCAGGTAGGTTAGGACCAAGAGCGCCCAAACATATTTGTGAATGCTTTCTGGTGGCTAACCCTTTGTCATCAGGCGAATAAGAGGGGAGATCTGAGTCCCAATTCTCAGGTAATTTACCCTCTAACATTCTTTTTAACTCCGCTCCTTCCGAGGGATATTTTTGTTGATATTCTTCAAATTTAGAATCCCATTCTTTCTCTAAATTTTCACCTTTGTTTATTGATTTTCTAAAATGAGCATATACTTCATCGGGTATTTCAAATGGAGGATATTCCCAATTTAGAAATTCTCTAGTTAATGCAGCTTCTTCTTCTCCAACAGCTGCTCCATGAATTCCAGCAGTATCTGATTTATTGGGAGAACCATAACCTATGGTTGTAGAAATTTTTATAATTGAGGGCTTATTTGTAATTAATTTTGCTTTTTCTATAGCTTCAGTGATTCCTTTAACATCATGATTCCCATCTGCAACATGTTGTACATGCCATCCATAAGCTTCGTATCTTTTTAAAACATCTTCGGTAAAAGAAACGTCGGTTCGCCCATCTATTGTAATTTGATTATCGTCATAAAGTGCAATTAATTTACCAAGCTTAAGGTGACCAGCTAATGAGCAGGCCTCTGATGCAATACCTTCTTGATTACAGCCATCACCCATTATTACGTAGGTATAGTGATCAACGATATTGCAATCAGGCTTATTAAATTTAGCTGCTAAATGTGTTTCAGCTATAGCTAAACCAACTGCATTTGAAATTCCTGCACCAAGAGGACCAGCTGTAACCTCAACACCTTCAGTTTCGAATGTTTCTGGATGTCCAGGAGTTTTTGATCCCCATTGCCTAAATTCTTTAATATCTTCGATAGAAACTGATTTATATCCTGTCAAATGAAGCAAGGAATATAACAACATACAGCCATGTCCAGCTGATAATACAAAACGGTCTCTATTGAACCATTGTGGGTTATTCGGGTTGTGGTTAAGTATATTTTGCCAAAGTGCATAACCCATAGGAGCACATCCCATTGGTAACCCTGGATGTCCACTATTAGATTTATTTACTGCATCAACAGCAAGCATTCTTATACTATTTACACAAAGTGATTCTAATGAAACAGATGCAGCGACCATTGTTTTAAATTAAGTTAAGTTGGAAATAGAGAATTGGTTGTCGTCAATTTATTTTGCTGAAAGCAAGGCAAACATTGTGACCACCAAATCCGAAAGAATTTGAAAGAGCAACTCTTATTTGAGTATCTCTTGCATTATTTGGTACATAATCAAGATCACACTCAGGATCTCGATTAACGTAGTTGATTGTAGGAGGG
>CACGER010000035.1 GCA_902572075.1 uncultured Prochlorococcus sp. | reverse complement strand
ACGATCATGGTTATTTCTGTGCATGCATAGAATGTAGGCCAATAGGAAATGATCATGAAAATTTCATGGCAGACATGCCTGATGACCCTGCTGAAATAATTTCTGATTTTTCAAGGATGGGCCTCATCAAAAATGAAGCTTATGAAATTGCTGATGCTATTTCAACTGCAGAAATGAGAGATCTTTTATTTTATAAAAATGCTTCTAATGGTGACCCTTATAAAGAGCAATTGCTTAGAGAATTAGCTAAAGAAGCAGGTGGATTAGATCAAGCTTTTCAAGCAGCATTTGGCCCTCAAGCAGGTAAGTTTTTTGCTAAAACAAAAGCCTCTTCGCCAATGGGTAGAAGACAATTTTTATCTAGCTTGGCTGCAGGTGCAGCACTAATCACAGTTGCTTGTTCCAATCAAAATAAACCTGCTAAACAACCAATTGATGACACCCCTATCAATGTAAATAATTTAGAGAAACAAACCTTAAGAGTTGGTTTCATACCTATAACTTGCGCTTCTCCCATCATTATGGCCGAACCAATGGGTTTCTATAACAAGTTTGGTATGGATGTGAAAGTTGTCAAAATGCCAAGTTGGGGAGCAGTAAGAGATTCAGCAATTGCTGGTGAATTAGATGCTTACCATATGCTAGCTCCAATGCCAATTTCCATGACACTTGGATTAGGAACTGCACCATTCAGTGTAAAACTAGCAAGCATTGAAAACATAAATGGACAAGCTATTACTGTTGCTAACCGTCATAAAGGAAAAGTTAATGGTCCTGCAGACATGAAAGGATTCGTTTTTGGGGTTCCATTCCCATATTCAATGCATAATCTTTTACTAAGATATTATCTAGCCAAAGGTGGAGTTGATCCAGATAAAGACGTTCAGATTCGTCCTGTTCCACCACCAGATAGTATTGCACAGTTAGTTGCTGGTGATATTGACGCATACTTAATGCCTGATCCATTTAATCAAAGGGCGGTTTACGAAGATGCAGGTTTTATACATCTTCTTACTAAAGAATTATGGCCAGGTCATCCATGTTGTGCTTTTGCAGCAGGGGAACCATGGATAAAGGAACATCCTGAAACTTTCAGAGCTCTAAATAAATCTATTATTGATGCTGCTGCTTATGTCTCAACTCCTTCAAATAGAAAAGAAGTTGCAAAAGCCATCTCTGGGAGAGGATTTTTAAACCAACCTACAGAAGTTGTTGAAGCTGTTCTTACAGGCAAATTTGATGATGGATTAGGTAAAAAACAAAATGTCCCCGACAGAATTGACTTTAAGCCTTATCCTTGGCAAAGTTTCTCTCATTGGATCCAATCTCAATTAATTCGTTGGGATTTGGGAGGTGCAGTTGCCGCAATTCAAGCGGGCGATTTTAATCCTAATAGTGCTTCAATATTTTTGACGGACGAAGCTCAAGCTTTAGAAAGAGAAATGGGGGGCAATCCACCAACTGCGAGATTTAGAAAAGAAATCTTAGCTTATGATGAATTTGATCCAAGTAACCCAATGCAATACATTAAAGATCAAATTAAAAGGGACGGTTTTTAATTTTTAAAAATTGTTTTTATTAGTATTTATTAATACAACAATTCTGAATTTCTAGTTAAATAATCTGGATGATGAACAAAGCTATTTCTACACGGCTTACTTTTGCAGTAGCAATTTTGAGCCTCTTAATTTTTATAATTCTTTGGCAAGTAATTGCTCAACAAGGTTTATTAGTCAAGAATTTTCCAGGTTCATTTAAAACAATAGGATCATTAATTTGGTGGGTATCAGACCCATTTTTTGATAATGGTCCAAATGATTTAGGAATTGGAACTAACTTACTTATAAGCTTAAGAAGAGTACTAATCGGATATAGCTTAGCTGTTTTAGTCGCTATTCCTTTGGGCGTTCTAATGGGGATGTCGAAGTTAGCTCAGTCCTCTTTAAATCCATATGTTCAACTTTTAAAACCTGTTTCCCCTTTAGCATGGCTACCTGTAGGACTTTTTGTTTTTAGAAACTCAGAGATCACAGGCATTTTCGTTATTTTCATAACAAGTATTTGGCCAACATTAATTAATACTGCTTTTGGTGTAGCTAGTATTAATCCTGATTATTTGAGAGTTTCTAAATCTTTAGGAGCAAGTAAATCAACAACTATTAGGAGAGTTATTTTACCAGCAATCATGCCAAACATTCTTGCAGGAATGAGAATATCAATGGGAACAGCTTGGCTTGTGATTGTTGCTGCAGAAATGCTATTGGGTACAGGAATTGGTTATTTTATTTGGAATGAATGGAATAATTTATCTCTTGAAAATATATTTGTTGCAATAATAATAATTGGATTTACAGGATTTATTTTGGATCAATTTTTTGGATTTCTTCAAGATAAATTCGACTACAGTATCTAAACTTATTGATTAAATGAATAAAAAATCATCAAAAATATCCACCTCTAATGAAAATTATTCTCACCTTGAATTAATCAATTTAGGTAAGATTTTTTTTAAAGAAAAGAAGTTTATTGATTTTCGTTCCAAAGGAAATAGAAGTGGATTTGAAGCTATCAAAGATATTAACCTAAAGATAGAGAAGAACACATTTGTATCAATAATAGGTCCTTCTGGTTGCGGCAAATCAACATTGCTAAATTTAATAGCAGGCTTACAAGCTCCAACATCTGGGAAAATTATTATTGACGGACAAGCCATAAAAGGTCCAGGTCCCGATAGAGGTGTTATTTTTCAAAATTACGCTTTGATGCCGTGGTTAACAACTATTCAAAATATTGAGTTTGCCTTAAATACTGTTTTCCCAGCGAAAACAAAAGCTGATGTTAAAGAAAGAGCTAGAAAATATTTAAGAATGGTTGGTTTAGAAAAAGCTTCAAATAAATTCCCAAAAGAATTATCTGGAGGAATGAAGCAAAGAGTTGCAATTGCCAGAGCCTTATCTATTAATCCAAATATGTTGTTGATGGATGAACCCTTTGGGGCTCTGGATGCATTAACAAGATCCTATTTGCAAGATGAATTATTATCCATTTGGAGAAAAAATAAAGTAACTGTTGTTTTAATTACTCATAGTATTGAAGAAGCATTGCTTTTATCTGACAAGATTGTTTTGATGTCAAGCGGTCCTTCTGCCATAATTTCTGAGGAAATTTCAGTTGATTTAGAGAGACCAAGAGATCGAGAAAAAATAGAACAAGATCCTACATATTTAAAAATTAAAATGCGTTTGGAAAAACATCTATTAAGAGAAACAAGAGCTGTAGAAGAGGTTACCTAGACTTCTCCTGCAATAAAAAAAACAACAATGAATTATGACTTTACCCTCATTTACACAAATACTATTAAAAGCAAAAAAAGAAAAAAAATTATCCTTTGAAGATTTAGGTAAATTGATTAATAGAGATGAAGTATGGGTTGCTAGCTTATTTTATGGGCAAGCTACAGCTTCTGAAGGAGAAGCTAATATTTTAATTAGTGCTCTTGGTTTACAATCAGAACTAGAAGATCAATTAACAACACCTCCAGTAAAAGGCTGCCTAGATCCTGTTGTTCCTACAGATCCTCTTATTTACAGATTTTATGAAATAATGCAAGTATATGGATTGCCAATGAAAGATGTAATACAAGAAAAATTTGGTGATGGAATTATGAGTGCAATTGACTTTTCAATTGAAGTTGATAAGGTTGAAGACCCAAAAGGGGATAGGGTATTAGTAAAAATGTGTGGTAAATTCTTGCCCTATAAAAAGTGGTAGAAAGTTTTTCGTTATTTAAAGATAAAAAACAGTAATTAATTATTCATCATTTTCATTAAGTTTGAGAGTCTTATTTAATTCATTCTCAAATTCTTTAGAAGCAGTTTGTAATCCTTTTAAGGTCTTACCAATAGTTTTCCCGAGTTGAGGTAATCGTTTTGGCCCAAAAATTAGCAATGCCAGTACAACGATTACTGCAATTTCTGGTAAACCAATTCCAAAAATGTTCATTAAAAACTTAGTATTTCACTATTTTAAAAAATTTTTCCTCT
>CACGER010000034.1 GCA_902572075.1 uncultured Prochlorococcus sp. | reverse complement strand
ACTAATGGAGTGTTTCCAATAGCAAAACTGTTGTCCTCATAAATTTTTGCCATTTACATATTGAGAAAATATATATTAATACTAACTATTATTTAGAAAAAGAGTATATAAGTTTCTATACGGTAAATACTAGGAATTTAGAAATTATTTAGTGCTTCAGAAAAGCTTTTCCATAATTGATCTTGGTCTTCTAATCCAACTGAAACTCTAATAAGGTGCGAGGGGATACCAAAACTTTCAGCCCAATCTAACTCGTCATAATGAGCTAGTAAAACATAAGGACAAACTAGAGTAAATTTTGTACCTAAACTAGGACCTTTAGATACTTGTAGAGAATCATAAAATTTTTTAGCGTTGTTCAATCCTCCATTTAATTCAAATGATAATAGGCAGCCGTATCCTCCATCAGAAGTAAGTAAAGAATTAAAATTTGGACAATTTTCAGGGTGGAAAATATTTTTAATCTCGCGATGGGTCTCTAATCTTTTTTTTAATTCTAAACATGCTTTATTTTGTTCAAAAACTCTTTGATTTACATCTCTACTAACTTTCTCTAGATAAACTGTATCTCCATCGGAAAGTGTTGGAAGAATAATCTCGTTTAATGCATTTCTAAATTGATCAATCCATACGCTTTTTGGATTTAGTATTAATGATCCAGCAAGAATATCACCACTACCTGAAAAAATTTTTGTAAGTGAAGTAAAAACTATATCTGCATGTTCTAGGGAATTTATATTCAAATTTGAACCAATTGTATCGTCAACAATTAAGGGAATATTTAACTTTTTTGCTATTTTTGAAATTTTTTTAATGTTTACACATTTGAGCATTGGATTACTAGGTAGTTCAATAATTAATGCTGATGGCTTTATTCTTTTGATTTCTAATTCAATATCCTCGCAATTTTCTTCTGTAATTAACTTGCCTCCATGAAAGATATTCAATGGTAATTTAAGTACATCTACATAGGGAAACCCAATTTGGAGTGTAGGTTTAGCTGGAAATAATTTGTATATGATTTCTAATGATGTATGCAATGCAGACATTCCAGATGAAGTTAAGTGAATATCATTCGAGTTAATTTTTGTAGATTTAGAAATTCTATTTTTTATTCTTTGAGAACATTCATTTACGTAAGATTTTGGAGGGCAATATTCAAGACCTAGTTCTATAGCAGCAGCCCTTGAAGATAAACCAAGACCAGTATGTTGCCAAAAAGATTTTGCATAAATACTTCCTTCTTTTTCAGTTATTAAGAAAGCTATATTATTTCTTTTTTCTATTAATGAGAATTGTTCAGAAGTATTTCTATCAATGTATTTTTTGGCTTTAAAAGCTATGCTTTCATTCGGATATGGCCAGATACTTTTGTTGTTGTAGTAATTTTCCTTTTTTACTTTTTCGCACAATCTTTTCACTATGGGGTTTAGTCCGAATCTTGGGTAAATGGACTTCAATAAATTCATGCATTCTTGATTTTTTTCCTCGTAATTTATTACATCCTTCCAAGTTGGTAATGCTACAGAAACAGCATGAATACTATCAGGAATAGAATATCCCAACTCTAAATTTTTCCATATAGGGTTTTTAAGTAAATCTCTCAATTTTCAGAATTTATTTAGGGCAAATAATATGTCTGAGATTAAATCGTTTGTTTCTTCACATCCAATAGATAATCTGACAAGAGCATCATCTATCCCTAAAAGATTTTTTGTTTCATCATCAACAGCAGCATGAGTCATTGTTGCGGGGTGACAAATTAAACTTTCAACTCCTCCAAGGCTCTCTGCTAGCGAGAAATATTTGAGAGATTTACAAAATTTAAAAGTATCCTCTTTTTTTAGATTTAATTTTATGGTGATCATCGAACCTCCAGATCTCATTTGCGATTTTGCTAAATTAAATTGCGGATGTTTTTGATTGAAAGGATAAATTACTTTACTAATTATTTTATGATTCTCTAATTCTTCAGAAATTAATTTTGCACTTTGCGTTTGTTGTTCGATTCTTAAAGGAAGAGTTTTTACTCCTCTCGTAATTAGCCAACTATCAAAAGGAGATGGTTGAAGTCCTAGAGCTTTTTGAGAGAAAAGCATCTTACTATTCCATAACTCATTATTTGTCAGTACTGCTCCACCAAGTGCATCACTATGTCCATTAATGAATTTTGTTGTGCTTACGAGTGATAGTGTCGCACCAAGGTCCAATGGTTTTTGAATAAGTGCAGTAGAAAAGGTGTTGTCCACTACTACTGGGATTTGTAGTTTATTCGCTTCATTACAAATCGCTTTAATATCAAGTACCTTCAAAAGGGGATTAGTTGGACTTTCTAGCCATATCAAGGTTGGCTCGAAGTATGAAATCTTTTTGATATTATTTTCGTTTGTAAAATCTGTGTATAAAACTTCTAGTCCAAATTTCTTGAAAACTTTTTCGAACATCCTCACTGTACAACCATAGAGATTTGACTCGCAGAGTATTTTGTCACCTGATTTTAGTGTTGATGAAATTGCAGTTACCGCGCTAATTCCAGATCCAAAAACTGTACAGTATTTAGAATCTTCTATTGATTTAAGGATGTTTTCTAGAATTCTAAAGTTGGGATTGCCTGATCTTGTGTAGTCGAAATTATCTTTATTTCCATGTTTGAAAGTAGATGTAGAAAAAATAGGAGGCATAACGCATCCAGTCTCCTCTGCAAATGTTTCCCCATGGTGAATAGAAAGGGTCTTAAAACCTGGCTTTTTTATATTATTTTCCTTATTTCCCATTATTTTTAAAAATAAGAAT
Organism: uncultured Prochlorococcus sp.; assembly: GCA_902572075.1. Lineage (GTDB taxonomy): Bacteria > Cyanobacteriota > Cyanobacteriia > PCC-6307 > Cyanobiaceae > Prochlorococcus_A. The sequence goes on along the minus strand of CACGER010000034.1, from coordinate 2,043 downwards.
TAAATTAAATCTCTCATTTTTTTATGAGAGATTTAATAGTCCAAAGAAAAGTAGTATTAAACTTTTCTTGAATAATATTCAACAACTAGTAGTTCGTTTATTTCAAGAGCCACCCACTCTCTATCGCATTTCCCATTTATTTTCCCCGTTAATTTAGGTTTGTCTAAATCAAGATGAGGTGGGACATTTGCTAAACCAGGGAATTCTATATTACCTTCTACAAGTTTTTTGCTTGCTTTGTTTTCTTTAATTCCGATTACATCGCCTGATTTGCATTGATAACCAGCAATATCAAGAACCTTTCCATTAACGGTTACATGGCCATGATTTACTAATTGTCTTGAACCTGGAATGGTACCTCCAAAACCTAATCTAAAACAAACATTATCAAGTCTATTTTCCAAAAGTCTTAGTAGGTTAGTTCCTGTAGATCCTTCTTGAGCTCTAGCTTTTTTTACGTAACGTACTAGTTGTTTTTCAGAAACTCCATAATTAAATCTAAGTTTCTGCTTTTCTTCTAGACGAATAGCATATTCTGATCGCTTGCGACGGGCTTGGCCGTGCTGACCTGGAGGATTAGACTTCTTTGAAGCTTTCCTGGTGAGACCTGGTAGTTCTCCCAAGCGACGCGTAACCCTTAATCTGGGGCCGCGGTATCTTGACATAATTTTAAATTAAATAGAAATTTGCAATAAATTGGATAATTGATTAAATTCAATTAGACTAATTACTACTGAAATATTATTTTACATCATTAAAGTGTTCAAAACTATTAATAAATCAATTACTTCTATACTTCTTTTTATGATTTCGTTCTATCAAAAGTGGTTTTCTCCTTTTTTTGGACCAAGATGTAGATTTATTCCAAGTTGCAGCTCTTATGGATATGAGGCAATTACTAGACATGGTCCTTGGAAGGGAGGGTGGTTAACTTTAAGAAGATTAAGCAGATGTCATCCTTTAACTCCCTGTGGATGTGATCCTGTGCCTGACTAAATGAATGAAAATATTTATTTTTGTTAGGCAGGGATGTTGCCTTTGTGATTCATTAAAAAATAAACTGGCAAAAATAAACCTTAATGAGTTATCCCCTTATCTGGAGGAGCTTAGAGAAATTGATATTGATAGGTTCGATTTATATAAAGATAAATATAAAAAATATGATTATGAAGTACCTGTTATTGCTATTGAAGGAATTATGTCCGAGGAGATTATAGAATTGCCTCGCATTTCTCCAAGATTAAAAGATGATCAATTAAAGAATTGGTTTCAAAAAAATATTAGTACCATTCTGGAGAAATAATTTTTCATATGAGATCTATAAAATTACATAAACTTTTAGATTTGGTAGGAATTATTCCTTCATTAGATTTAATCGATCATGAAATTAATAATATTTCTTTTAACTCTAAAGAAGTACAAAAAGGAACTTTATTTCTAGGTATGCCTGGTTTAAATTTTGATGGAGGAAAATATTGTATTGAGGCAATTGAAAATGGTGCAGAGGCTGCCATTATTGGTTCTGCTGCAAAAGAGAAAATTGGATCTATTGATCAAGAAAGAGTTTTGGTTATAGAGGATAATTTAGATTATATTTTTGGTCAAATAGTCGCTGAGTTTTGGAATAGGCCTTCAAGAAAACTTAAACTTATTGGTGTTACGGGTACAAATGGAAAAACGACAATTACTTTTTTATTGGAATATCTTTTAAAAAAATTAGGGAAAAAGACTGCATTATTTGGGACCTTGCTAAATAGATGGCCTGGCTTTTCAGAGGTGGCTCTTCATACAACTGATTTCGCTGATAAACTCCAAAAGAAATTAAATGCTGCTGTTGAGGCAGAATCTGAATTCGCGATATTAGAGGTAAGTTCTCATTCTATTGCTCAAAACAGGATATCAGGATGCGAATTTGAGGCTGCTATATTTACTAATTTAACTCAAGATCATCTTGATTATCACTCAGATATGGAATCATATTTTCAAACAAAAAGAAAATTATTTTTCCCACCTTACTTAAAAGAAAAAGATGGGATTTGTGTA
>CACGER010000033.1 GCA_902572075.1 uncultured Prochlorococcus sp. | reverse complement strand
GAAAATGATTCTTTTAATAAATAAAATTAAAGAATACTAGAAATGATTGAATCCTAAAGATTGGATATTTTTAGAATAATTTTTTATTTTTTAAAGTTCAATATAAAGGGCGTTTATTTTTAATATATAAATTTGAATTATAAGTAGGTTCTTATGAATCTAAAGCTACCTCAATAGCTGCTATTAAGTTTTCGTCAAACGGTTGTACTCCTGGTTTGAATCTTGCAATTACTTTACTATCTTTTCCTATCAAAAACTTTTCGAAATTCCATTCAACATCTCCTTCAGGTTCGACTTTGTTAAGGGTTGTGTATGGTTCTGTGGTTTTACCTTTGGCATGAACTTTTTCATAAATTTCAAACTTAACTCCATATTTTGTTGTACAAAAATCTTTTATTTCTGAAAGAGAGTCGGGTTCTTGTTTTCCAAAATCATTACAAGGGAATGCAAGTATTCTTAGGCCTTTGCTTGAGTATAAATCATGTAGCTTTTGCAGATCCTCATACTGAGCAGTATTTCCGCAATAACTAGCTACATTAACGACTAAAATTACTTCCCCTGAATATTCACCTAATTTTATGGATGATCCGTCTGCGGAAAGAACAGTAGTATTTTGTACGTCAACTTGCATGTCAAAAAAAAATTACCCTTTGAAGATAGCATTGTATAGACTTTATTGTGTTTAATTTATATGCTGGTTTTGGTTATTTCTTTTATAAGTTTTAATTTTTCATTTATTTAAACCCTTATAATTAGTATCATCAATTAATTTTAATTTGGACCCTTTAGACCCACTTACTGAAATTATTAATTCCGGTCAAGGTTTTTCACCTACAATTGCTTTAGAAAGAATTATTTGGGCAATAATTGGAATCTTTTTTTTAGGAGCAATTTCAAGATCAATAACTAATAGTATGCGAAGTCAAAATTGGCTTGGTAGAAATTTTTTATTTAGTTATTCTAAAGATAAAAAAATTACAGATGATACATCCTCAAAACCCTCTGGTGATGACGAATAAGTTTAATACATATGAAAGAATCAATTTTTTCTAAAAAGAGAATTTTATTGCTTGGTAGTGGCGAGCTTGGAAAAGAATTAGTAATAGAATCCAAAAGATTAGGATTAGAAGTTATTGCAATTGATCGATATGAAAAAGCACCTGCAATGCAAGTTGCTGATTATTCAAGAGTAATTGAAATGGGAGATAAAAATATTTTAAAAAATGTTATAAAAGAATTTAAGCCTGACTATGTTGTCCCAGAAATAGAGGCACTTTCAATTGAAGCCCTAAAAGAACTCGAGGATGAAGGATTCAATATTGTTCCCAACGCCAGAACTGTGGAAATTACAATGAATAGAGATAAAATTAGAGACTTAGCTTCTAAATATTTAAAAATTAAAACTGCAAAGTTTGATTATATTTTTGAATTTGATGATTTAGAAAAAAAAGCAGATGAAATTGGATTCCCACTTTTACTTAAGCCTTTAATGAGCTCTTCAGGTAAAGGGCAGAGTTTGGTTGAAACAAAAAATGATTTACAAAACGCATGGAAACAGGCTCAAGCAAATTCAAGAGGAAAGGTTAAAGGTGTAATTATTGAAGAATTTATTAATTTTGATTTTGAGTTTACTCTTTTAACTGTAAGAAAAGAAAATGGTGAAAATATTTTTTGTTTACCAATTGGACATCTTCAATCTAATGGAGACTATCAATGTAGTTGGCAACCTTTAGAGATCAAGGAATCCTTAATTATGGAAGCTAAGAAAATGACAAGTAAAATATTAAATAACCTAAATGGAGCTGGATTATACGGAGTAGAGTTTTTTATAAAAGGTAGTGAGGTTATATTTTCAGAATTATCTCCAAGACCTCACGACACGGGTATGGTTACATTAGTTAGTCAAAATATTAATGAATTTGAATTACACTTAAGGGCTTTTTTAAATTTACCAATACCGCATATAGATCTAATAGAACCTTCAGCTACCAGAGTTATACTTTCTAACCAAGAGTATCTAAATCCTATTTATGAGGGTCTTAATGAAGCATTAGAATTTGAAAAGACTAAAGTTCTCATATTTGGCAAACCAGTTTCCAGAAAAGGCAGAAGAATGGGTGTTGTTCTCTCATCAAATTCTGACATTAATTTGGCTAGAAAAAATGCAGATGAAGCTGCTAGTAAAATAAAAGTCAGTAAGACATAAATATTAAATAAAAATAACGAAAAAAATACTTATTTCCTTTGTTTTTGTTCTATCTCTCTCTGGGTATTATTTGAGTATGTTCTTTATTTCACAATGATAGAAAATTATAAAGGTTGGAATATAACTTTAAATTGGGGTAATAAAGATTATCTCGAGAGGGATACTACTAAAAGTAATTTTTTTAATCAAAAGGAAAAATGGATTGGTGTTCATTTAAATGGTGAAAAAATCTATGGTTCTTCTCTAAAAGAAATTAGGCATATTATTGATTACCCTAGTTTGCATGCAAAGTAGGGTAAAAGATTTTTTTAATTATCCTGATTATTTTCATTATCTTCAATAAGTTCATTAGCAAGTTTTCTTAAATCTCCCTTAATGGAGACCCATGTAAATGCGATTATAAAAATTGAAGCAGATATTGCAACAGTGATTTTTTCGACAGGGGACATTCCAAGTGCAATAGCAAACATTTCAAACTAAATAATAATTTTTCATTATATTGAATTTTTTTAAATAGTCAGAATCAAATTTATTTTTGCAATGATATTTAATTATTCAAAATATAAAAAATAAAATTTAAATTACTTATTTTAATTTATTGTTTCTGAACTCAATTTTATTCAGTAAGATTAAATTATGGAAAAAAAAAAGTGCCCCCAATGTAAAAATTTTATTTTAAAAACTTCCCCTACATGTTTATATTGTGGCAGACCTAATAAATTTATTACTAAGGAATACGTAAATAAAAAATGGAATAAAGATAATAATCAAAGTGTATTTGATCATATTCTTATTAATAAGTATCTTGTATTTATTTTATTTTTAATATTTACAATTGTTATTATTATATTTAGTTAAATAATATCAATTAATCACTCCATCATTGCATCTAATACTTCTTTAGTATTTGTTGATAGTTTATTTTTTTTAATATACTTTATTGTTTCTATCATATTACTTTTGTATGGCTCTGAATAATAATTGTATCTACTAAATACTTTCACAAAACGGGAAATTACGATTGGATTTAACTTATCAAAGTCAATTATCTTTTTTGCAATATATTTATAACCAGAACCATCCATTGCATGAAAAGTACTATTTCTTGTCACGAAAGTATTTAAAATAGCTCTTAAAGTGTTTGGTGATTTTGTATCAAAAAACTTATTTTCAAATAATTTTTCAATGTTGCTTGTTTTTTCATCAATCTCTATAGATGCATTGAATGAGAACCAACTATCCAAGACGACACTATTATTTTTCCATTTATTAAAGAATATATTTGAAATAATTTTTCTTTCAGGACAACTTATCCTACTGAAAGAATTTAAGGCAGCTTTTGCTAGCGTCATGGAATTACTATCGACAAAATTAATTATTTTGCGTTTAATTTCCTCATCATTACTGTGCAAGAGCAGTTTCCAAATAGTTTCGATTAGTTTTCTTTCATTTGTACCTTCTGGCCAAACTTTATCTAGATTTTTCTCTATTTCTTCGAGCTTTAAAAATAAATTTTCTTTTAATTTTGTACCGAATAAATGATTTAATTCGTCAATAGTTTTATATATTTTTAAAGGGTCTATATTTTCTATCTCTGATTCAACTTCAGCAAATGTCGGAATGCTTAGTAATTCTGATAAAAGAGACAAATTTATATCTTTATTTTTTATAAATGATATTAAAGTACTTATTAATTTATTTTCAACTTTGTAATCTGGCTTTTCATCTAATCTGCATAAAATGATTTTTTTAAATAATTCTCTTACGGTATTAGATAGCGTAAAAAAATCTTTTTCATATTGTAAGATTAAAAATTTTTCATCTAAGGTAGTGTCAGATTCCCACTCAACTGGTGAAGAGAATTCGCGAAAATAAGTTATAAAAGGGATTTGGAGGTCAGATCTAATATTCCTAAAAATAAATTCTTGTTTTTTTGTTTTTAAAACAACTGTTTTTTCTATAGTTTCATTGTTTCCGAAATATATAGCCAGGTTTATAGGAATTATTAGAGGTAAATTATTATATGGGTTCTTCTTTATTGGATTACTTTGAGAGGCTTGAATTGTGAGCTTTTTGCCTGTTTGATCCCAGATTCTCTTGAATTTAACTTTTGGTGTCCCATTTTGCTTGTACCAGACTTTAAATTCTTCAGGATCAATTTCCTTATTTTGATCTAAAATTTTATCGACAAATTGATCTATTGTTGCTGCCTTCCCATCATATGTTGAGATGTAATTACTAATTCCCTTATAGAAATTTTCTTCTTTTACAAGCTTGTTAAGCATCCTAATTATTTCTGATCCTTTTTCGTATATCGTTGTAGTGTAGAAATTGTCTATCTCTTGGTATCTTTCTGGCATTACAGGATGCGATGTTGGACCAGAATCCTCTCTAAATTGATTTTTTCTAAGAAATTTTGCATCTTCAAGTCTCTTGATTTCATGATTATGAAGGTCTGCTGTGAACTGTTGATCTCTGAATACTGTTAAACCCTCTTTAAGAGATAATTGAAACCAATCTCTACAAGTCACTCTATTACCTGTCCAATTATGGAAGTATTCATGGGCGATCACACCCTCTATTCTCTCTAATTCCTCATCAGTTGTTGTTTCAGAATTAGCTAGTATTAGTTTTGAGTTGAATATATTGAGACTTTTATTTTCCATTGCTCCCATATTAAAGTGCCTGATTGCTACTATATTGAAAAATGACAAATCGTATTCAAGGTTATATTTATCTTCGTCCCATCTCATAGATTTCTTTAAGGAACTTATTGCATGTTGGACATATTTTTCATCACCATGCTCTACATAAATATTTATTGTTACTTTTTTATTCGATTTTGTTATGAAATTATCTTTAACACAATTAAGTTTAC
>CACGER010000032.1 GCA_902572075.1 uncultured Prochlorococcus sp. | reverse complement strand
AAACTAATGTCAACAAAATGGTAGTGCAGTTTGGATTCGCTATTACCCCATCATGATTAAGTACGTCACTAGCATTAACTTCAGGGACTATAAGAGGAACGTTCTTATCTAATCTAAAAGCACTTGAATTATCTATCAGTAAAGCATTTTGATCAATAATGGTAGATAACCACTTTTTTGAAATACTTCCGCCAGCTGAAGCCAAAACTAAATCAAGATTCTTAAATTCTTCCTTAGTTGTTTTTTTTGTAACTAATTCTTCATCTTTCCAAATAATTTTTTTTCCTTCTGACCGCTCTGATGAAAGCAAAACCAATTCTGATATTGGGAAATCACGTTGTTCAAGAATTTTTAGTAATTCAGATCCCACAGCACCTGAAGAACCTAAAACAGCAACTTTTAATGGCCTATCAGGCAAATACGGAGATTGTCTCACACTTTAAAATGATTTTTATAAATAGATTGACTATTTTTTTTACTTTATCAAAAAATTAACTTTCAAGGAAATCACATAATGTGAAATAATTAAGATTCGGTTCAATGTAATAACTTAGAAAAACATGGCTAAAGATGCACTAATAGTCAAAACAACTCCTCTGCCTCAAAGTAGAATTTCATTCGAATTAGAAATACCATCTGAGACATGCAAAACGTGTGTAAATGAAACAATCAGTTCTATCAGTCGTTCGGCTAAAATTCCGGGATTTAGACTTGGTAAGATTCCTAAACAAGTCTTAATCCAAAGAATTGGCATCACACAATTACATGCTTCTGCTCTGGAAAAAATTATTGATAAATCATGGCAAGAAGCGTTAAGAATAAAATCTATAGAGCCACTAAGTGAGCCAGAATTGGTAGATGGATTTGAATCTTTACTTGCAAAGTTTAGTCCTGAAAAATCACTTAAGGTTACTCTTCAAACTGATGTTGCCCCAGAATTAAAACTTAAAAAATCCAAAGGAATAAGTGTTGAAATATCAAAGACAAAGTTTGATCCTAAGTCAATAGATGAAGCGCTAGAAAAATCTAGAAATCAGTTTGCAAACATTATTCCAGTTACCAATAGAGCAGCAAAATTAGGAGATATTGCTGTAGTTAGTTTCAAAGGAAAATATAAAGATTCTGGTAAAGAGATTGATGGTGGAACAAGTGAATCAATGGATCTTGAGTTAGAAAAGAACAAAATGATTCCCGGTTTCGTTGAGGGAATCGTAAAGATGAAAATTGGTGATACTAAAAAACTTAACCTTAAATTTCCTGATGATTATTCACATGAGGATTCAAGAGGCAAAGAAGCAATTTTTGAAGTAAATCTTAAGGATCTTAAGGAAAAAGAATTGCCTGAACTTAATGACGATTTTGCAAAACAGTCTGGCAACAAAGAATCATTAAAAGAGTTAAAGAAAGATATTGAAAAGCAACTTAAAGATAATTTTGAAAAGACACAAAAAGATATCAAAATTGAAGCTTTATTAGATGCCTTAACAAACGAATTGGTTGCTGAAATTCCAAAATCTATGATTGATATAGAAGTGAGGAACAATATAGAACAAACCGCTCAAAGATTCGCTCAACAAGGTCTTGATGTTAAATCTACTTTCACTCCGGAATTAGTTAAGTCATTAGCAGAGTCCACAAGGCCTCAAGCTGAAAAAAATGTTCAAAGAAATTTAGCTTTAAAAGCATTAGCTGAAACAGAAAACATAAAAGTTGAGCAAGATGAAATTGATTCAAAAATGAAAGATTATGAAGATGCAATCTCTCAATCTTCAAAACAAATAGATATTAAAAAATTAACAGAAGTAATAACTAACGATTTACTCAAAGAAAAATTAATAATTTGGCTTGAAGAAAATTCTGAAGTAAAAGAAAAAACTACAAAAACTTCTAAAGCTACAAAAAAAACAAAAGCCACAAAAACTACAAAAACTACAAAAACTACAAAAACTCAAAATAAAAAAGAAAAAAAATAATTTATGAAATTTCCTACTAATTAAACAAAAACCCCTTAAATTATTTATAAGACGAAAACTAATTTGTGAACTCAGAAAAAAAACATTTAATCCAAAGCTCAATAAGTGCTTACGAAAGTAATAATAAAACTTTTGCTGCTGTTCCTACTGTTATAGAACAATCAGGTAGAGGAGAAAGAGCTTTTGATATTTATTCAAGACTACTGAGGGAGAGAATAATTTTTTTAGGTACTGGAATTAATGATCAAGTATCTGATTCACTTGTTGCACAATTATTATTTCTTGAAGCGGAAGATCCCGAAAAAGACATACAAATATATATCAATTCTCCTGGAGGCTCAGTAACTGCAGGAATGGCCATATACGATACTATGCAACAAATATCCCCTGATGTAGTGACAATCTGTTTTGGAGTAGCTGCAAGTATGGGGGCATTTCTACTTTCAGGAGGTGCAAAGGGGAAAAGATTGGCTTTACCTAATTCTAGGATTATGATTCATCAACCTCTTGGAGGTGCACAAGGTCAAGCAGTAGAGATTGAAATACAAGCTAAAGAAATACTTTTTCTCAAGAAAACATTAAATTCGCTTTTAGCAGAACATACTGGTCAACCTTTAGAAAAAATTAATGAAGATACAGATAGAGATTACTTTTTATCTCCCTCAGAAGCAGTCGAATATGGACTAATTGATAAAGTTATCAAAAAGTGACAAGGAATACTGATTTTTTAAGAATATGATGACGAATCGATATTTATAAGCAATCCTAGTGAATAGGGAATATTCAACACCTTTCATTTTTAAAAACTAATAATCGATGGCTAAATTCGACGCCCATCTTAAATGTTCATTTTGCGGTAAATCACAAGACCAAGTAAGAAAGCTTATAGCTGGTCCTGGGGTTTATATCTGTGATGAGTGCATAGATCTTTGTAATGAAATTCTCGATGAGGAACTACTTGATAATCAAGCGAACACAAACAACTCTCCGCAAGTAAAAAAGAAATTACCAACTGATAATCCCAAAAAATCTGTTCCTTTAGAATTAACTTCAATTCCTAAGCCATTAGAAATTAAAAGTTTTCTAGATAATCAAGTTGTTGGACAAGAATCTGCAAAAAAAATATTATCAGTAGCCGTATACAATCACTATAAGCGATTAGCTTGGAAAGTTAAAGAAGATAGTAAAAATAACAATGCAACAGATTCACAAGCAACTAAATTACAAAAATCAAACATTTTACTTATCGGCCCTACTGGAAGTGGGAAAACATTATTGGCGCAAACTTTAGCAGAGTTTCTGGATGTTCCTTTTGCAGTAGCTGATGCAACGACCTTAACAGAAGCTGGATATGTTGGGGAGGATGTTGAAAACATACTTTTAAGACTTCTACAGAAATCAGAAATGAATGTAGAACTTGCTCAAAAAGGAATTATCTATATTGATGAAATAGATAAAATTGCAAGAAAAAGCGAGAATCCTTCAATTACTAGAGATGTCTCTGGTGAAGGAGTACAGCAAGCATTATTAAAAATGCTTGAAGGAACAATTGCTAATGTGCCACCACAAGGGGGAAGAAAACATCCTTATCATGACTGCATCCAAATTGATACAAGTCAAATATTATTTATTTGTGGGGGAGCTTTTATAGGTTTAGAGGATATCGTTCAAAAGCGTATGGGTAAACACTCTATAGGATTTACCACCAATTCAGATCAAAACAAAGTTGATACCAAAAAAATAGTAGACCCAAGAGATTCCTTGAAAAATTTAGAATTGGATGACTTAGTGAAATATGGCCTAATTCCAGAATTTATTGGAAGAATTCCGGTTTGTGCTGTATTGGATCGTCTTACTAAAGAAACTTTAGAATCTATTTTGACTCAACCAAGAGATGCATTAGTAAAGCAATTCAAAACTTTGCTAAGTATGGATAATGTTGAATTATCATTTGAGCCTGATTCTGTTGAAGCAATAGCAAATGAAGCATATAAAAGAAAAACAGGTGCAAGAGCATTAAGATCAATAATTGAAGAGCTAATGCTTGACATAATGTACACTTTGCCTTCTGAAGAAAATGTAAAAGAATTCACAATTACGAAAAAAATGGTAGATAATTTGTTCTCATCTAAAATTGTTAAACTACCTTCAGGATCAAAAAGAATCATTAAAGAGTCTGCATAAAATTAGAGTTTAATTTTTAATTGAATCCCGAATTTTTCTAATTAATGAAAAATAAATGCCAAATATACATAAGCCTTTTCATCAAAAATATAGACCAAACAACTTAGACGAACTGGTTGGACAAAAATTTATATCCATTACACTCAAACAAGCACTATTAACAAAAAAAATTGCTCCTGCTTATCTTTTTAATGGTCCAAGAGGGACTGGGAAAACATCAAGTGCAAGAATATTTGCAAAATCTCTTAATTGCCAGGCATTCGACCAACCCACGATAACTCCTTGTTGTAAATGTGACTTATGTAGACAAATTACAGATGGGAGCGCTCTAGATATTATCGAGATAGATGCAGCATCAAATACAGGAGTAGAAAATATAAGAGAAATTATAGAAAGAGCAAGATTTGCACCTACTCAAGCGAGATGGAAAGTATATGTTATTGATGAATGTCATATGCTTTCAACGGCAGCTTCAAATGCTTTACTAAAAACTATTGAAGAACCGCCCTCAAGAGTTGTATTTATCCTTGCGACGACAAATCCTGAGAGAGTATTAAATACAATAAAAAGTAGATGCCAAAAGTTTGATTTTAGAAGAATAAGCCCAAGTGATATTTTTCAACACTTATCAGAAATCGCCGAAAAAGAATCCATTGAGTATGAAGTGCAGGCCTTAAAAATGATTGCAAAAAGATCTAATGGAGGAATGAGAGATGCACAAAGCCTCCTTGAACAATTAAATCTTTTACCAGAAGGAATAACAACTAATAATATCCAAAACCTCCTAGGAGAAGTATCTGAAAGTGAATTAACAAATCTGATCAAATCATTAGTTGAGAATAATCCAGAGTCATTAATTATCACCTGCAACAAACTATATGATGCAGGAAACGAACCTCTTCAAATAATTATCGGATTATTAAATATAACCAGAGATCTTCTATTATATACTTCAAATAATAAATATTCAGATCTTTATTATACGTCTGATGAATTTCAAGATGAATTGGATAAAATCTCAAAAA
>CACGER010000031.1 GCA_902572075.1 uncultured Prochlorococcus sp. | reverse complement strand
TCTGCAAAATTCAGGATCTGGAACAGCCATATCTAATTGTTGTTGACTTGCTATATTTCCCTGCCCGCCATCAGTTGTACTGGTAATAGCGCTTCCGATACCAACTCCTAAAATTAATACTCCAGCAAGTACGGCAATGGTTCCTGTACTAAAGTTGATCTTTTGTTCAGAAGAAGCAGGCAATCTATTGCTTCTTTGACCATACGGATCCATGTCCTTTGGATTTGGTGGATAATAACTTCTGTTTGAGCCTCTTCTTGGCCTTCTATTTGAGGATGATCTATTCACAGCACTTCATTTGTCTTTGGTAAACCCATTGAATAATTCATTACTCTACAGTCAGGGTTATAGCTAAGCTGACCTTTTTGAAGCAAAAGCTTAATCAAACCTTCAATTTCTGATCCTATTTTTCGGAGTTCATAATCATCTAAATCCTTTCCTGCCCTATCTTTTAATAGTTCATTGAATTTTTCATTTATCTTGTTTAGAGATTCTTCGTTCCAAATAAATTCGTTATCAGGATCTAAATCAAGAGTTAGTTTATTGGGATGAAACTTTAATTCCTCATCTACCACTTCGGCAGTAAAAATTCTTACATGCCTAGTAGTCGATTTTAAAAGCATTTTTTCCATAATTTTACGAAATAATCAACGAAAAAAACTATTATGTTCTAACTTTAATGTAGCTTATTAGTAAGTGTTAATTTATTTCTTGATTTAATAATGCGTGTCGTAATTGCTGGAGCAGGTTTAGCAGGTTTATCTTGCGCTAAATATTTAGTCGATAATGGCCACATTCCGATTGTACTTGAAGCCAGAGACGTTTTAGGTGGAAAAGTTGCCGCATGGAAAGACGAAGATGGAGATTGGTATGAAACTGGGTTACATATTTTTTTTGGAGCATACCCAAATATGTTGCAACTTTTTAAGGAATTAGATATTGAAGACAGACTTCAATGGAAAAGTCATTCAATGATTTTTAATCAGCCATCAGAGCCTGGAACTTACAGTAGATTCGACTTTCCCGATATACCTGCTCCAGTTAATGGTGTATCAGCAATACTAAGTAATAATGATATGCTTTCATGGAATGAAAAGATTCTATTTGGATTAGGTTTAGTGCCTGCAATGCTAAGGGGCCAAAAGTACTTAGATAAATGTGATACAAAATCATGGACAGATTGGCTAAAAGAGCACAATATACCGGAAAGAGTTAATGATGAAGTATTTATAGCGATGAGTAAAGCTCTTAATTTCATTGGACCAGATGAAATATCATCTACAGTTTTATTAACAGCATTAAACAGATTTTTACAAGAAAAAAATGGTTCTAAAATGGCATTCCTTGACGGAGCTCCTCCAGAAAGACTATGCCAGCCAATGGTTGATTATATTACTGCTCGTGGTGGTGAAGTTCACATGAATAGTCCATTAAGGGAAATCAATCTTAATGAGGACAGCACCGTTAAAAGTTTTACTATTGCTTCATTAGATAAAAACGAAAAAAAAGAACTAACTGCTGATGCCTATGTAAGTGCAATGCCAGTAGATCTTTTTAAATTAATGATCCCTAAACAATGGAAAGGCTTAGATGCTTTTTCAAAATTAGATGGCTTAAATGGTGTGCCAGTCATTAATATCCATTTATGGTTTGACAAAAAATTAACAGATATTGATCATTTATTATTCAGCAGATCACCTCTCCTCAGTGTTTATGCAGATATGAGTATCACCTGCAAAGAATATGAAGATCCAGATAGATCAATGCTTGAATTAGTTTTTGCACCAGCAAAAGATTGGATAAATAGGAGTGATCAGGATATTGTTGATGCAACTATGGAGGAACTCAAAAAATTATTCCCAACGCATTTCATGGGAGACGATAAAACAAACTTACGAAAATATAAAGTAGTCAAAACTCCAAGATCTGTTTATAAAGCAGTTCCTGGATGCCAAGAGTTCAGACCTAGTCAAAAATCTCCTATAAAAAATTTCTTTTTAGCAGGTGATTATACTATGCAAAAATATTTAGCATCTATGGAAGGAGCTGTTTTAAGTGGTAAATTATGCGCGGAATCAATTAATAAGGAGTATTCCAAAACTCCTCAAAATGTTTCTTCATGAGATTTACATTCCAGTAATTTAAAAATTCATCTAAAACTTTTTGAAAAATTCAATTTCTCAACTAGATCAAGCATACGAGATATGCCGAAAAGAAACCCAAAAATGGGCTAAAACCTTTTACTTGGGAACCCTTCTGCTACCTGTAGAGAAAAGAAAAGCTATTTGGGCTATTTATGTTTGGTGTAGAAGAACAGATGAAATAATGGATAGCTTAGAAGCTTCAACTAAATCTCAAGATGAGCTTTCAGACAATCTAGATGAATGGGAAGAAAATACAAAGAATGTTTTTAAAGGCAACATTAAATCGGAATTAGATGCCGTTCTACTAGACACCATCGAAAAATATCCACAAAGTATTCAACCCTATTTAGACATGATAGATGGCCAGAGAATGGATCTGAATAAATTTAGATATAAAGATTTTGATGAATTAAAACTCTATTGTTATAGAGTAGCTGGAACTGTTGGTTTAATGACTCAGAATGTGATGGGGATTGATAGCGCTTATACATCAGCCCCATGGAGTGCTATGCCTGACCCTTCTGAAGCAGCTATAGCTCTAGGCATTGCAAATCAACTAACAAATATATTGAGGGATGTAGGAGAAGATAGACACAGAGGAAGAATTTATCTCCCGCAAGCAGACATCGAAAAGTTTAATTATTCTGAAGAAGAACTTTTAAAAGGAAAAATAAACGAGCAGTGGAAAGAACTAATGAACTTCCAATTAACAAGGGCTCGTAAATGGTTCCAAAAGTCTGAGGATGGTATCAAATGGCTATCTTCTGACGCAAGATGGCCAGTATGGACCTCTTTACGTCTTTACAGAGGAATATTAGATTCTATAGAAAAATTAGATTATGATGTTTTCAATAATCGGGCTTTTGTAAAAAATTCAATAAAAGCTATTGAGATTCCAATATCTTTTTTAATTTCTCGAATTAAATAACTAAGCCGGCGTTTTCTGGTTAGCCAACAAATCTTTTAATTTAGATAGTTCTCCAGCCCATCTTGGATCAGGGGCTTCCAGATTAGGAGCATCGCTGTGAACAATTTTCTTAAAGTCTTTCCTCTTCTTATTCTTGTTTAATTTTCCACTATTTCTTTTGTTTGAAGCAGAATCTTTCTTGTCTGATATCTCTACTCTTAATTTTGAACCATTAAATTCAAAACCGTTTAACTTTTGAATTAATAAATTAGCATTCTCTTCACTATTAGTTGACGCAAAACCAAACCCCCTGCATTCCTTAGTTTCCTTATCTAAAACTGCTTTAAATCTTATTGAATCAGAAACTGACTTTAAAAGTGTATCAAATTCTTTTGGATTAAATCCTTGGGGTAAGTTGCCAATGTAAATGCGAATGCTCATAAATTTTTAAAAATGATTTTGAAGTCTGAACTTCTAAACAAAACTAAGCTATGTGTATTTAATCACATTTTGGCGCATTTTGTTCAATCCATCGCTTTGCTTTATAAATAGCTTCATCAAAATTATTCAATCTCTTATATGCAAGTTCCTTAGAAAGATACTGCAAAAGCTCTCCCAATACAGGTCCATCATTTATTTTTAAATTTTTTTTGATTATGTCACCATTAACTAAGTTTGAAGGATGAAATAATTTATCATCTTTGTCACGCCATCTTTGAAGCCAATCTAATTGTAAGTTTTGAGGTAAATAAAAAATAAAAGATGGGAGAAAAAGCTCTAATTCTTTATGTAATGCAAACCTCTCTGACTCAGTTAATTCTGCGATATTTTTTTTCTCCAACAAAAAGTGCCATTTACGTAATAACTTAGTTTTTGCAATATGACCTTTACTAAATTTCAGTTTCTCTAAAGTTACAATATCTAAGATTTGAGCAATAAAAAATGATGGTAAATATTTATCTTTTTCTTCTTGATCAAGTTCTCCATAATTAATTTTCTCTAAATCCAAAAAAAAAGAATCTTCAAATAAATTTTCAGTATCAAATATATTTAATTTTTTTATCAACAATACTGCATCAAGAGCATTTTCTCCATTTACTATTTTCTGTATTTCATAAGTAATTCTCTCTTTTGCGACAAGATATAAGTTCCCTTTATTTTTTTTTATAAAATCAACTAATCTTAAATCAATTTTAAAATTCAATTCTGAAACAAATCGAAAACATCTTAAAATTCGTAAAGGATCATTTATTAAATTGTTTTCAGAATGAGTTTTAAGCAAAGAAATCTCAAGATCTTTAAGACCATTTAATGGATCAAACAAACTTTTCTTATCAAATAAAAAAGCAATTGAATTGATAGAAAAGTCTCTAGAACATAAATCTCCTTCTATGGAAGATGAAACTTGATTAGCAATATCAATATAAATATTATTAAGAATAATTCTTACTACTTCTCTTTTTTTATCTAAAATTATAAATTTTGATCCAATATTATCTGCAATCTTTTTACCAATTTCAATTGCATTTAAAGGTACCACAATATCAACATCTAACTTTTCAGTTTTTCTTCCCAAAATAATATCTCTTATATAACCACCAACCAAATATGATCCTTTAGGTAAAAAACCAAAGATTAAATCCAAATTATGAATTTTTATACTTGTTTCTAATTCATCAATTATTAGTGTATGATCTGTTTGAAAGCTATTTTTCATATTATTAATTTATTATGTGCATTTGCATCAACTGTAAATGGGTTGATAGATGTATCACATATCATGATGTTGAGAATAATCATGGTGTTGATCATATTTGTGATCTACCTGATTTTAAAGCAAAAAAACCATTCATTCATGTCAATATAGTTAAAGATAATAATGGTGATTATAAAACTGATTGGGATGTTCAATCTTGTGAAAGTTTTGAAAATGAATTTGGTAAATGGTCTAAATGTAATCCAGGTATGGAATTACCTGTTTAAAGGTAATAGATGACAAATAAATTAAAACAAAGAGAAAGTTACCCAATTTTAGTTATTCATAGCACAGACACTTCTTTTGGCTTTGGGTATAGAAAAACCAATAACCTTGAATCTGATGAATTATTTATCAAAAAATTTGATAATGACCTTTGCAACAACTTAATTAATGATCTAGATCAATTCATTTCTAAAGAAAATTTACAAAAAATAAATAAGTTATCTGTAAGTATAGGACCAGCAAATTTTAATGCTTCACGACTTATTGTAGTTTTAGCAAGAACGATCTCACAACAAATAAATTGCCCCTTAGACAGTTTTAGTTCATTTGAAATAATGGCAAAAAGAATTGCATCAAAAAATAATATCTTTACAAACAAAAAATCATTCTGGATTTACAAAAAATTAAAACGAAAGGGTTTTATTGCAGGTAAATATGAGATTTGTCATGACGAAAAAACTCCTTCAGATCTAGTTATTCGAGAAACAGTTTTACCAAAAGTTATTAAAGAACTCGAGAGTAAAGAACTTTTTTTCGAGGCTATTTTTGATGATACAGAAGATTTAAAAGAACTATTAGATTTATCTAGTAAAAATTCATTAAATTCAAATGTAGATTCTTGGGAAAAAGTTTTGCCTCTTTACCCTATTTCTCCAATTAACTAAATATTCATCCAATCAAATTATTAATTTCGTCTTTAAGGTGCATTGTCAAAAGATTAAGTTCATCTCTTGATGAACTTTGAGGAGGTTGGACAGGTTTTCCCACTTTAATAACTATTTTTGAAAACAAAGGAATAAAGAATTTTAATCTTATTAATCTATGTGAATTAACTATTGCAACAGGCAATAATAATTTTTGATTTTTAAAGGCTAATAATGCTGCCCCTTGTTTGGGCTTATTCACTCGCCCATTTTTTTGACGAGTACCATCAATAAAAATCCCAATACAATTGTCTTCTGATAATTTTTTACATGCTGTTTTAATTGTATTTTTATCAGCAATTCCTCTTTTAACAGGATACGCTCCACAAGCCTTGATAAT
>CACGER010000030.1 GCA_902572075.1 uncultured Prochlorococcus sp. | reverse complement strand
TTTTCAAATAATAAATTTGTTTTTTTATCAGCATTGAGAAAAGATAATTTTTTCCAAATGTATTTTAAAAAGCATAGTTTAGATATTGACTTGGTTATTAATTTTAAGAGTAATTTTGAAGAGAAAAAGATTTCTTTATATATACCCTCTAAACAGTTGCTTCCTAATAATCCTCTTTTTACCAATTCAATTTTGGACAAATGCAAAAAGTTAATACTTTTTAGAAAGGGTTTAACTTTAGTGTTGTCTGATGATATTGATTTAAAAACTAATCTTGCTACAGAATTAGCTTCTACTTACGGGAAGAGAGTATTGCTAGAGACAATTCCCTCAGGTAGGAATGAAATCCTTTGCTCCAGTTTTGACTGGTGGATTATGAATTCTTATTTAGTTCAAATTCCTGAACAAATTATCATTCCTTTACTTCCGATTCCGAATATGTCAGAACCCATTAATGCAATTACTGTCTCTCATAAAAAGAAGCTTTCACAAGATTGGTTTAGAGACTTCTTTCTTCCTCAAGCTAGAATTAAACTTGAAAGATCTATTTCCCCTTTAAGAAGAAATTCAGGCAAGTTAATAATCCTAGATGGAAGAGTAAATAAAAGAAACTGGGGAAGATTACTTTTGCAAAACATTCAACCCTCAAAACAAATTAACTATATGCTACCTTTTGATTAGGTTATGATTTTGTAAATAACTAAAGAAATATGGGAGAAGCAAAAAGACGTAAAACACTTGGTTTACCTCCAAAAAAAAATAATACTAAAACTAAAATTGATGAGTCTCCAAGATTATTTGAATGGCTTCCCTTTACAATCAATCAAAGAGATAACCTAATTAAATTAAGTATTAAGGCCAGTTGGTTTGGAATCGGAGGGTTAGTAATCTTATGGATTGTAGTGAGATTTATAGGCCCTGCTGCTGGGTGGTGGACTTTAGCTGATTCTTTATAAATCTAAGCTACTGTTTTTATATCATTAACAGCGATTGTATTAGCAGGACTGCTATTTAATGCTTTCATTGAATTAGAACTGACTTCAGTTCCTTCTGTTAATTTCTCTTTAACCATAGATTCTACTTTATTCCTGATTTCTAAGTTTTGATCAAGCCAAATAATTGTATTATCTCTTCCTTGTCCAATATTTTCTCCTTCATAACTATACCAAGCACCTCTCCTTATGATGATATTAGTCTCTTCTGCTAAATCTAATAAGCATCCTGTTGTACTAATACCTTTCCCAAAGAGAATATCAAATTCTGCAATTCTAAATGGTGGTGCAACTTTGTTTTTTGCTACTTTCACTTTTGCTCTTATGCCATATTCCTCAGTACCTCTTTTAAGAGTTTGAATTCTTCTGATATCAAGTCTTACTGAGGCGTAAAATTTTAATGCATTACCTCCTGTGGTTGTTTCTGGATTGCCGTATGTAACGCCAATTTTTAGGCGTAATTGATTCAGGAATATTACCGTACATCCAGACTTGCCAATATTTCCCGTTATTTTCCTCATTGCTTGGCTCATTAGTCTTGCTTGGCTTCCAATTACGTGATCTCCCATCTCTCCTTCTATCTCGGCTCTTGGGGTTAGTGCTGCGACCGAGTCAACAACAACAAGATCTACCGCACTCGATCTTATAAGTTGGTCAACTATTTCTAGAGCCATTTCACCAGTATCTGGCTGTGAAACTAACAAATTTTCAACATCAACACCTAAAGAGGCCGCATAAACTGGATCGAGTGCATGCTCAGCATCTACAAATGCAGCTACTCCTCCATTTTTTTGGACTTCCGCAATCGCGTGAAGCGTTAATGTAGTTTTTCCTGAACTTTCTGGTCCGTAAACTTCTACTACTCTTCCTTTTGGATAGCCTCCTCCTAATGCTAAATCTAATGTGAGCGCTCCAGTAGATATTGTTTCTACTTTCATTCTTGAGGCGTCACCAAGTCTCATTATTGAACCTCGTCCAAAATTTCTTTCTATTTGACCTAAGACAAGACTTAATGCCTTGTCTTTTTCTTTTGATTCAGTTTTTTTCTTTTCTTCAAGGCTCATTGTTTGATTTATCGGTTAAAGTTCTTGTAATTATTCTAAATTTGGAAATTTTTATTTAAACCAAACTTCATAAATACAAACTATAGTACATCTGTACTCTAACTGATTATCTTTAAATTGCAACTAATTCTCCAAGGTTTCCTAATTTTAATAATTTGATTTCATGACTTAACTTATTTTTATCTGATTCTTTCAAATATCCCCAATCAGCTAGGAAGCATGGAATGTGAGAAGTTTCTGAATTTTGTTTAATATCCATTAGAGTTTTTTTTCTATCTTCTATAAAGCCTAAAATTTCATAAGTTTGTGTAAGTTTTTCAGCTATTTTGATTTTTGTTCCTGATTCATAACCAAAAATAAATTCTGGAAAAATATTTAATTGTTTAAGAATTTTTTCTGCAAATATTTTACCTTTAGTTGTTATAACTCCAGTTTTTATTCCTCTTTTGCTTAACTCTTTCATAAAATTTATAATTTCAAAAAAAGGTTTATGTAAATTTACCCACGATTTAAAATCTTTATCAATTTGATACTTGCGAGACTTATCTAACATTTTTTGTATATCTTCTGCTATCCAGGAATTTTCATTTAATATCCTCTGGCAATTTTGATGATAATTATTAATGAAATCATCTTTATTATCACTTTTTAATGGATTTTCTGTTTTTATAATTTCGTGAACAATTAGAATCATTTCCCAACCATATTTAACCCAAGGCCTAATTTCTTTGAAAGAATTTGGTACTCCTTGATAAAGTTTTTGATCAATAGTGATGTTGGGTGAATTTAAATATCTTTCACAGGCCAGCAAGGAGCTATGCCAATATTCTTGCATTCCATCAACTATTACTCCATCAAAATCAAATAGAAAAATTTTTTGAGAAGACACCAATTGAATATTAGAACTGGGCCGCTAGGATTCGAACCTAGGAATGTCGAGACCAAAACCCGATGCCTTACCACTTGGCGACGGCCCATTGAATTACCATTTTAATACATGAAAAGATTTTTTTCTATCCAAAAAATACAAATTTTTTATAAACATGGCGCTAGTTTTGAAAAATAAAAATATTATTTGAAAGAGCTCGATTTCCATGGCTCTAGAAATTTCTGAGCTTTTTTGATCGCCAAACCCATTATTTCAGGATAGTCATAGAGTTTTTTGTTATTTTTGTGAGCAAATTCAATAAGGGGCTGCATAATTTTTCTTGCAGCACTTCCAAATGCTATTCCATCTGGGAGATTGTTTGAATTCAACAATTCATGAGTTTTTTCATTTGTTCCTCCTGCTAATTGAATTAATCCTGGTGGAAGATCTGAACCGATTTTTTCAAACAACTTAACAGCATCTCTACTTGTTGTAGGAGCAAGATCTCCAGACATTGGCCTTCCATCTAGTTGCCAAATAAGGGGAATATCTAGCTCATTCAGAATTTCATATCTTTCCCAAAGAGCTTTCAAAAGATCTTCTGGCTCTTGGGCTTTTTTGAAAGATTGATTTAATCCACAACTAATAGATATCTTGTCTAATTTCATTCCAGAACTTTTAAGGATACTTACAACTTTTGTAAAAGAATCTAGGCGATTGATTTCTGTATGAATTTCTACTGCATTAGGCCTTATTTTTTGAAGTGTTGATGCTAAATCATTTTTTGACAAATTATATTCATATTCACTAATTAGATTTAGAGGACAACTATTTAAACATCTTCCACATCCATAACATTTACTCTCTTTAATTCCGAAATTATCAATTGCAAAGGTGGGGCATACTTTTTCGCATGGTCTTGGACAACTAGGGGGACATTTTAAAGGATCAAATTTTGCTTTTCGAAAGTGGATATCATTACCATCACTAATACTTATCATTAATCCAGGGGAGTTTTTAAAGACTTTTTTTGCCCAATCGATTCCTTTTTTTGCTGCATAAACTATAGATTCTTCTGCTGCAACATCTATGTAGTCGACACCAGCAGCAGTATAAATTGCACATAAATCCTCTATAGCAACAATATCTTCATTACTGGCACCACAAATTAACTTAATCCATTTATCTTTTTTATTCTTGGTTTTAATCAAACAATTTAACTTTCAAATTCATCCAAAATATAATTACTTAATGGTTTCCATTCAAGTTTTCTTGAACCCCCCATTTCAACAACTATTGTAAGTTTATTATCGTTAGTGCAAATCTCTATTAAGCTCTCTAATTCAGATTGAGATAATACTTGACCTTCTAATAACCAAAGTAATTTATTTTTATCATTTTCATTAAATAACTCAGAAGCTTGTGGAATTACTTGTTGAACTTCCCCAAGCGCTCCGTTTCTTCCTACACTTTGATGACCCAGGTGAGGAGGTCTAACGCCATGTAATTTGAGCAAGAAAACTTCTGGATCTCCAAGCCCTCTAGCTGAAGTTATAAAAGTTTTAAAGCCTTTTGCCCTCATTCTCCTCAAAAGACGAGTTTCATAACCACCTTCAAGAGGAGCAAATATTGCGAGACATTTGTTAGTTTTTAAATCGTTATGAAAATTTTTCCCTGAGAGAAGTAATGGCATAAAAATTTCCTTTATTTCTATTTTATTTTATTTTATGGTACTTGATGATGTACAATTGTAACTCAGTGAATTTTTAAGCTCGCAAGCTAGCCGAGCCTCTGAAAATTTCACATTTTTTAGCGTTTCGTTAAAAAACTCAGGTGGGTTTATCCCGAGGGAAACTATCTATTACTTAAGATAAGTCTCGACCTTACTAACTAATTGTTTTTTTATTAACTTCACCTTAATAACTGAAGGGTTTAGATAATTGAAAAATTGTTACGAGCTAGCATAATTTAGTCTTATGTCTATCGGAATTTTAGGAAAGAAATTGGGCATGTCCCAACTTTTCGATGATAAAGGTAATTCGGTACCAGTTACTCTTATAGAGGCTGGTCCATGCCGCGTCACTCAATTGAAAACAACTGCTTTGGATGGTTATACCGCCGTTCAGATAGGTTATGGCTTGTCCAAAGAGAAGCATTTAAGCAAACCTGAAAAGGGACACTTATTGAAATCAGGTGAAGAACTTTTAAAGCATTTGAAAGAATATAGGGTTGAAGAAACTTCATCTTATGAAATCGGAAAACAAATAACTGTAAAAAACTTTGAGGTTGGTCAAAAAGTTGATATCAGTGGCAAATCTATGGGTAGAGGTTTTGCAGGTTACCAGAAAAGACATGGTTTTAGCAGAGGTCCTATGAGTCATGGTTCAAAAAATCATAGAGCACCAGGATCTACAGGAGCAGGAACAACTCCGGGTAGAATTTATCCAGGGAAAAGAATGGCAGGAAGATATGGAGGAAAACAGATAACTACCAAAGGATTGTTAGTTCTAAAAATTGATGATCAGAAGAATTTGCTTGTAGTAAAGGGTTCTGTTCCAGGAAAGCCCGGCTCAATTGTCAACATTAAGCCAAATAATGTTGTAGGCAAAAAAGGAGGTGAAAAATCATGACAACACTTGAAACTTTAAAGTGGGATGGTAAAAAATCAGGCAAAGTTACTCTTGATTTAGCAGTTGCTAAAGAAACTTCTTCGGCAGACTTAATCCATAGAGCAGTCCTTAGACAGCTAGCAAATAAAAGACAAGGGACAGCATCAACTTTGACAAGATCTGAAGTGCGCGGGGGCGGTAGAAAGCCATACAAACAAAAAGGTACAGGAAGAGCTCGTCAAGGATCAATAAGGACACCCTTAAGACCTGGTGGCGGAATTATTTTTGGACCGAAGCCACGTTCTTACAATCTTGATATGAATCGTAAGGAACGTAGATTAGCTCTTAGAACAGCTCTTATGTCCAGAGTATCTGATATGAAGGCTGTTGAAGATTTTGGATCTACTTTAAAGCAGCCTAAAACAAGTGATATTATCAATGGCCTTGCTCGATTAGGTATACAAAAAACTGAAAAAGTTTTGGTTATTCTTGATAGCCCTTCCGATATTATAAAAAAATCCATTAATAATATTGAGAAAGTAAAATTAATCGC
>CACGER010000029.1 GCA_902572075.1 uncultured Prochlorococcus sp. | reverse complement strand
GCATGCTCCTTGAATGGAGTCGATTTTCAAGAGGGATCAGAAGTAGAGGATTTGACATTCGAAAAAAACAAAATTACAGGTGCAAGAGTTTTATGTGCCACTGGGGAAATAAAAAAAATTAACTGCGAAAAAGCAATTATATGCAGCGGTGCTTGGAGTAAAAAAATTTTTAATAAGATTCCAGTCTTTCCTATAAAAGGACAAATGCTTTCAATACAAGGTCCAACAAATTTTTTGAAAAGAATTATTTTTGGTTCAAAAACTTATCTAGTTCCCCGTGATGATGGACTTATCATAGTTGGAGCGACAGTTGAAAAAGATTCAAAATTTAATCAGGGTAATACTCCCAATGGAATAAAGCAACTGCAAGAAGGCATTCGCTCCTTATTACCAGAAGCTATTAATTGGCCACAAATGGAACATTGGTGGGGATTTAGACCTTGCACACCAGATCTGAAACCAATAATTGGAAAATCAAAAATTGAAAATCTTTTTATAGCTACGGGACATTACAGAAATGGAGTTTTATTTTCTGCAATAACAAGTAATCTTCTTTTGAAAATAGTTCAAAATAAAAATCTCAACGAAATAGAAAAAAGCTTTTTAGAAAAATTTAGTTTAGATAGATTTGCGATTTAAATTTTAATTTTCAAATCGCCATTTCGAATCAGAAGTTTCCCACTCACATAATTCCTCTTCGTTAAACCATAGATCAATTTCAAATTTCGCCGTATCTTCTCCATCAGAACCATGAATAATATTCCTCCCAATATCAATAGCTAAATCACCTCTAATTGTTCCAGGCTCTGCTTCCAGAGGTTTTGTTGCACCTATTAGTTTTCTAGCACTTAAGATAACTCCTTCGCCCTCCCAAACCATTGCTACAACAGGACCACTTGAAATAAAGTCTACTAAATCACCAAAAAAGGGTCTTTCTCTATGTACTCCATAATGATTTTGAGCAAGTTCTTTTGAAGGAATTAATTGCTTTAATCCAACCAATTTAAATCCTTTTTTTTCAAATCTGCCAATAATCTCAGAAACATATCCTCTTTGAACTCCATCTGGTTTAATTGCAATGAAGGTTCTCTCTTTTGTCATTTAGTTAATAATCACTCTATGTATATTCAACTTTTAGGTGGTAACTTGGCAAGTAATCATTAAAATAAAAGATATTGTTTTGAGTTATTTTCAAAAACATTTATTAATCACTAAGACATAAATTGACAAATTTTGAGCCGAAAAAATTAAAGAATATTTGGACAATTGAAGATAGTATTTCGACTTATAACATAGACAAATGGGGAGATAAATATTTTTCTATAAATTCCAAAGGAAATATATCAGTAACTAAAGATGTAAAATCTGAAAATAAGATTGATCTTTTTAAGCTTGTCAAAGAACTTAAAAGTAGAGAAATAAATCCCCCATTAATCATAAGATTTAATGATATCTTGAAAGATCGCATAAATGCTTTACATGACTCTTTTTTAAAAGCAATAAAAACCTATAAATATAAGAACATTTATCAAGGTGTTTTTCCTGTCAAATGTAATCAACAGAAAAATGTCCTAGAACAGATAATAGAGTATGGTAGCCAATGGAATTTTGGTTTAGAAGTAGGAAGTAAATCAGAACTATTAATTGGCCTTGCACTTCTTGAAAATCAAAATTCATTATTAATATGCAACGGATATAAAGATAAAAAATATATTGAGATTGCTACTTTGGCCAGAAAACTCGGCAAAAATCCAATAATAGTTATTGAACAACGAGATGAGGTAAAAAGAATTATTCAAGCAGTTCAAGAACTTAACGCGACGCCATTGATAGGAATTAGAGCAAAGTTATCAAGTAAAAGTAGTGGTAGGTGGGGTAAATCTATTGGAGATAATTCCAAATTTGGATTATCAATCCCAGAAATTATGTTGACAATAAAAGAACTAAAAGAAGCAAATCTTATCAACGAAATGAAATTGCTGCATTTTCATATAGGCAGTCAAATAAGTGATATTGCAGTGATCAAAGACGCATTACAAGAAGCGAGTCAAATATATGTTGAACTATGCAAACTAGGAGCCCCAATGCAATTTATCGACGTTGGAGGAGGATTAGGAATAGATTTTGATGGAACTAAAACTTCCTCAAACACCTCTACTAATTATTCTCTTCAAAATTATGCTAACGATGTAATTGCAACTATTAAGGATTCATGTGAATTAAATAATATCAAGCATCCAATCATAATCTCAGAAAGTGGAAGAGCAATAATTAGTCATTGTTCAGTTTTAATTTTTAATGTCTTAGGAACAAGTCATGTCAGTTCCAAACTACAAATTTCTGATAAAAAAAATCAACAATTAATAATTTCAAATTTATTTGAAACTTTCTATGAATTAAAAAAACTTAAAAATAAAAAAATAAATTTATCTCAAATAATTGAATTATGGAATGATGCAAAAAAGTTTAAAGAAGATTGCTTAGTCGCCTTTAGATTAGGATTTTTAAGTTTGGCAGAAAGAGCTTATGCCGAAGAACTTACTTGGGCTTGTGCAAAAGAAATTTCTAATAACCTAAATAATGATGAAATCAATCACCCTGATTTATCTGAAATTACAGAAACTCTGGCATCAACTTATTATGCAAATTTATCTATCTTTAAATCTATTCCCGATAGCTGGGCAATAAATCAGATTTTTCCAATAGTGCCGATACATAGGCACTTAGAGGAGCCGTTCTGCAAAGGCAACTTTGCAGATTTAACTTGTGATTCAGATGGGAAACTAAATAATTTTATTGATAATGGAAAAATTAAATCATTACTAAATTTACATAAGCCAGAGGAAGATAAAGATTATCTAATTGGAATTTTTATGACTGGAGCATATCAAGAAGCATTAGGAAATCTGCACAATTTATTTGGCAGTACAAACGTTGTTCATATAGATATAAATCAGGATGATTCATATAAAGTCAAAAATATTATTAAAGAGGACAGTAAATCTGAAATTTTACAATTATTAGATTACAGTTCAGCTTCTTTGGTTGAATCTATAAGAATAAATACTGAATCAGCAATTGATCGAAAAAAATTAACTATTGAAGAAGCAAGGAAATTAATGGATCAAATCGAAATTAGTCTCAGGAAAAGTAGTTATTTATCAGAATGACCATCTAATATTTTTTGCAAATAATTTTTAGCATAATCTAGAGCATCACTTAACTTATCAATATCTTTAGCACCTGCTTGAGCAAAGTTAGGCTTTCCTCCTCCACCTCCCGAACAAATTCTTGCAATCTCATTAATTAATTTACCTGCATGCAATCCTATTTTTACTGCATCATCACCTAAAGAAACTGCAAATAACAACTTTCTATTTTCTGGATTTGGTATTCCCCCAAGAATCACTATTGCTTTATTTCCCAAATGAGAAGTTAAATTAAGTGCTGCAGATTGCAAAGAATTCCCATCTAAGCCATCAATCTGATTTACTAAAATTGAAAAAGAATTTACTATTTCTGCTGATGATTGTAGAGAAGAGTATTTAAAATATGCAATTTCATCTTTCATTTTTTGTATCTCTTTATTCTTATTAATAAGCTCTGCTTGCAAATTATTAACCCTTTCAAAAAGTTGATTAGGATTTGCTTTTAACAAATCACTTAGTTGATTTACTAAAGCATTTCTATCACTGAAATAGTCTAATGCTGATTGACCTGATAATGCTTCGATTCTTCTGACTCCAGCTGAGATTCCTTCCTCACTAATTATTTTGAAAGAACCTAATTCGGATGTAGTTTTAACATGTGTGCCACCACAAAGTTCCATTGAAACTCCTGGTACATTAACAACGCGCACCTCATCATCATATTTTTCTCCAAACATGGCGACTGCGCCCTTTTCAAGAGCCTCACTCTTAGACATATTTTTTATTTCGAGGGCATGATTTTCCATAATCCAAGAGTTAACTAAAGTCTCAATCTTAGAAATTTGATCTTTAGAAATTGGATTAGAGGAATTAAAGTCAAATCTTAATTTATTAAAAGCTACTAATGAACCTTTTTGTCCAACACTTTCATCAACAACTGATTTAAGTGCAGATTGTAATAAATGAGTAGCTGTATGATTTGCAGCAGCCTTAGCTCTATTAGAGAAGCTGACATTAGTACTAACTTTTTGTCCAATAGTTAATATTCCTTTTTTGATCGTTCCATAATGTAAAAAAACATTTTTCTTTCGTATAACATTATCAACCAAAACCTCTACATCTTTTGAAAATATGGTTCCAATATCACCAACTTGCCCGCCAGATTCTCCATAAAAAGTGGTCTGATCAAGAACAATTAAAACTTTCTGGCCTTCACTTGCTTGCTTAACTAGTGTTGAATCCAAGAATATACCCTTTATTTCAGCGTCGGAAAGAAGTGAATCATAACCATTAAAAACAGTTTTGTTAAAAAGATCTATTTCTCGCTCTAATGATCCCTCTAAGGTCAAATCAATATTGTTTGAAGCAGCTTTAGCTCTCTCTTTTTGTGCATTCATTTCTTCTTCAAAACCCTTTACATCTACACTGATACTATTTTCTTCTGCAATTTCTACAGTAAGTTCTAGAGGAAATCCATAAGTATCATAAAGTTCAAAAGCTTTAAAACCAGAAATTAATTTCTGCCCTGAAGAAATTATCTCATCTAGCAATTTCTCTCCTCTTTCAAGAGTTTCCCTAAATCTTATTTCTTCAATTTTTATCTCATTCAAAATTAAATCATTATTATTTTTTAAATCAGGATAATTATCTTGCATTAAATTGATCCCGACGGTAGCAATATGAGGTAAAAATTCATTTGTTATATCTAATAATCTCCCATGTCGGACCATTCTTCTAATAAGCCTTCTTAATATATATCCCCTGCCGAGATTACTTGCTGCTACTCCATCAGAAATTAAATGAATAACAGCTCTTGTATGATCACCAATAATTTTTAAGGAAATTTTGTTTTTATCATCTGCAGAAAAATAATCAATATTTGCAATCTCACAAATTTTTTGAATGATAGGAAAAATTAAATCTGTCTCATAATTATTTTGCTTTTTTTGAAGTATTTGAGCCATCCTTTCTAGACCCATTCCTGTATCAATATTTTTAAATTTTAAATCTGTTAATTTTCCATTAGGATCACGATTATATTGCATAAAAACAAGATTATAAAATTCAATAAAACGATCTCCATCTTCTAAATCAATATTCTGCACACCCTTTTCTGGATGAAAATCATAATAAAGTTCTGAACAAGGTCCACATGGACCTGTTTTGCCAGATGACCAAAAATTATCTTGTTCTCCTAGTTTCACTATCCTATCTGGATGAATACCAATTTCATCTCTCCAAATTTTTGCAGACTCTTCGTCTTCGTGAAAAACACTCACAATTATATTTTCAACAGAAAGTTGATAAATATTAGTAACTAATTCCCAAGCCCATTGAATAGCCTCTCGTTTAAAGTAATCTCCAAAAGAAAAATTTCCAAGCATTTCAAAAAAAGTGTGGTGTCTAGCTGTAACTCCAACGTTTTCTATATCGTTTGTTCTGATGCACTTTTGGCTAGATGTAGCCCTTTTTGATGGTCTTTCTTTTAAACCTAAAAAAACTGGTTTAAAAGGTAGCATTCCAGCAATTGTGAGCATAACCGTAGGGTCATCTGGTATCAAAGATGCGCTTGGAATGATTTTATGTAATTTTTCACTATAAAATTTTAAAAAAGCATTTCTTATCTCATCTCCAGTAACTATTTTTTTAATTAGTTGAGATGTCATTTATCCAGAATAAGAAGATTAAAAATTAAAGAAAAGCGTAATTTCGGTTATTTCACAAAAATAATCACGCGAATTTATATTCTATATAACTAAAGTTAATTTATAAAGCTAATTATCCTATGATAGCCTCTGTCCAGAAAAGTAATTCTAAATTGGCACAACCTAATAACAAGTTGACGGTTCAATCCCAAAACTTTGCTGACGATTCTTGTGCCATAAGATCTTTGGATTGGGATCGCAGTAGATTTGATATTGAATTTGGTTTAAGAAATGGAACTACTTACAATAGTTTTATTATTAAAGGCGAGAAACTAGCAATTATTGATACTAGTCACGCAAAGTTCGAAGAATTATGGTTTGAAGAATTACTGAAAAAGGTAAATCCGCAAGAAGTTGATTATCTAATTACTAGCCATACAGAACCTGATCATTCTGGCTTAATAGGTAATCTTTTAGAATTAAACCAAAATATTACAGTAGTTGGATCAAAATTAGCACTTAAATTTATTGAAGACCAAATACATATTCCCTTTAAACGTCTAGAGGTTAAGAGTGGAGAGTTTTTAAATCTCGGAACTAATCCTAATAGCGGTTTAGAACATAATATTGAATTCATAAGTGCACCAAATTTACATTGGCCAGATACCATATTCTCATATGAT
>CACGER010000028.1 GCA_902572075.1 uncultured Prochlorococcus sp. | reverse complement strand
TTACTAGATTTAACTGATAAAAAATATGATAAAAGTATTTTAGAGTTAATTAATAACGCTCTATAAAATAATTACAAACGAATGTGAAAATTATTTCCTATTATAGGTGATTATTAATCGAACACTATGACAGCAAATAAAACAGCAACAATACAATTTTATGAGGGAACTGATGAACCAGTAGTTCCCGAAATAAGACTCACAAGGAGTAAGGATGGTACCACCGGCCAAGCACTATTTTTGTTCGAAAAACCTCAGGCATTATCTTCAATTACAGATGGTGAAATCACAGGTATGCGTATGATTGATTCTGAAGGTGAAATACTGACTAGGGAAGTTAAAGTAAAGTTTGTTGATGGAGACCCAATATTTTTAGAAGCAGTATACATTTGGAAGAACACATCTGACTTTGATAGATTTATGAGATTTGCAAATAGTTATGCCAAATCAAATGGATTAGGATATTCTGAGAAGAAGTAGAATATTTTGAAAATTGAGTAGTTCATCATATTTCAAGTTAGTAGTAATTTTAATCACTTCGTTAATATTATGGACTCTGAGAGATTTTCTACTCTTAATAATTTGTTCCTTGGTAATTTCGAATATTGTATGTAATTTATGTAATCAAATACAAAAGGGGTTGAAAATCCCCCGATCGCTATCATTATTTCTTGTCTTGACTGTTATATCAGTAATAGTATTTACTATTTTTATTCTTGTATTACCTCCGTTTATAAATGAATTCAATGAAATACTAGTTGATATTCCAAATGGTTTATCAAAAATAAATATTTTGATTAATACAAATCTGAACAAATTTAATAATTTTTTTTATGGTGAACAATCAGAAAATGTTATAGACATTTTCAGTCTTATAAATAATGTAGTAACCATTCCAGATGCCTCAACTATTGCAAAAGCTATTCAAGAAAGTTTTAAGAATTTAATAAATATAGCGGGGAATCTTGGTTCAGCTCTTTTAAAATTAATATTCGTATTAGCAGTGAGTTTAATGATTTCTATTGAACCAAAACAATATAAAGAAAATATACTTCTATTAATTCCAAAGAATTATCGCAACAAATTTAGAAATATTCTGGAAAAATGCAACACTGCATTAGCAAATTGGACTTTTTCTATGGTAATAAGCTCATTATCAGTAGGTCTATTATCATTAATAGTTCTGTCTTTATTAGATGTCAAATATGTTGTCTCAAATGCTCTAATAGCAATGGTTCTTAATATTATTCCAAATATAGGTCCAGTTATTAGTGGTATATTTCCAATCTCAATTGCACTACTAGATAATTTTTGGAAACCACTGGCCGTTTTGGGAGCATATGTAATTATACAAAATATCGAAAGCTATATAATAATGCCATCTATAATGAAGAAAAAAGCAAACTTACTTCCTGGTTTAACATTAATATCACAATTTGGCTTCACCTTCATTTTTGGTCCATTAGGCTTAATACTTTCTCTCCCATTAGCTGTAGTAATACAGGTTTTAATCAAAGAATCATTTAAGGATATTTAAAAACTACTTAATTAATTTTTTATACAAATATGGGTAGGAAAAAAGTATAAAAAAAGCTAAGGGATGTTTACCAATAGCAAAATATAATGAACTAAAAGTAAAATGATCAAATAATATTCTTAGCTCGGTAGAAAGATCTATTAAAACTAAAGAAAATAAAATTATCAAATAGTAATTCAATTTCATAAAATTAGAAGCTTAAGTTCAGTCTTTAAGCAACAAAGATGGAGCCAGTAAAATACTTGAATAACTTCCAACTATAATTCCTAATGATAAAGCCAAGGAAAACCAAAATAGCGAGTATGATCCAAACAAAATTATGCTTAATAAAGGTATGAGGGTTGTAATACTTGTAAACGTTGTTCTCCTAAATGATTCGTTTACTGATAATTGAACAGTTTCGTTATAACCTTCTTTATTTGATTTTAAATTCTCACGAATTCTATCAAAAATAACAACAGTATCATTTACAGAATAACCAGCAATAGTTAGCAAGGAAACAGCAAATAAACTATTTACCTCGACAGAAAATATAATTCCTAACCAGGAAAATATACCGAAAACAATTAATAAATCATGGAATAAAGTTAGTAATGCAAATAGCGCATATTTTTTATCAAATCTAATAGTTATATATAAAGATATTGCAAATAAAGAAACCAATAATGAAGTAACACAATTAAAAAGTAATCTTTTCCCAAGCTTTGGCCCTATTAATCTTGAATTCTTAGTCTTATAATTAAGAGGTCCAACAATACTATCAAGATTAGAAATAAGATTATTTGATTCTTCGATACTTAAATACGGTGTTCTTATTGAAATTAATTTATTCTTATTTTGGAATTGTAATTTGATATTATTTAAAACTTTTTTATTTTTAGATATCCCTCTTAAATTTTCTAAAACTGTATCGGGGGAAAATTTAGAACATTCCTCTTCACAAGCTCTCTCTATTCTTGTTTCATTTCCCCCAACAAAATCCATCCCTAAATTTATAGGTTTCTTATAAGAAGTATTAAAAGTAGAATATAAAATTCCTAAAAGACTGAACAAAATAAGCACAGTAGAAAAACCCATTATCCTTCTTTTATTTTTTATTAGATCGAGGTTGTATTTCATAGGAAAATTAGAAATAAAAATTTAATTTGAGAAATTATTCCTGGGTAGATAGAGATTTTTTTGTCTTAATGATTGATATGTTGTAAAAAATCGCAAAATAGTTTTAGAACAATTTAATGAGGTAAACAAGCTTATTAAGACTCCAATACCTAACGTTGCAGCAAAACCTTTAACAAAATTTGTTCCTAATAAAAACAAAACGAAACAACTTAGAAGAGTTGTAATATGTCCATCAACTATGGATGAATTAGCTCTCTGAAAACCACTATCAATTGATCTTATAAGAGTATTACCATCATTTAATTCTTCTCTAATTCTCTCAAATATTAGAATATTTGCATCAACAGCCATACCAATGCTAAGGATAAGCCCAGAAATTCCAGGTAAAGTCAAAGTTACAGGAATTAAGGAATATAGGGCTAAGTTAAAGAAACCATAAAGTACTAGAGAAAGAACTGAAACAAAACCTAGAATTCTATAATTAAAAATCATAAAAATACCAACAAAAATTAACCCACTAATAGCTGCATAAAGACTTTTTAAAATATTTTTTGGATCCCAACAGAGACCCTATTGTGTTAGTTTCTACAATTTCAATTGGCAATGGCAATGAGCCTCCTTTAAGTTGAACTTCTAATTCTCTAGCATTTTCAGCGCTAAAATTACCGCTTATTGTTGCTGATCCACCTGTAATCCCATTACTAGAAAACTGATTACCAACACTGGCTTCACTTATTGATTCGCCATCTAGAATGATAGCCAATAATTGATTAGTGCCTGCAATTGACTTTGTAATTTCTGCAAACTTTTCACCGCCTAAATTACTAAAAGTTAATAAAACTTCCCAATTACTATTTGTTTGTTCTTGTCTCCTTCCTGCGTTAATAAGATCCTTACCAGATAAATCTGTTTTAATAAATAAATTTGCAATTTCTCTATCAACATATTTTTTGATTTCAATTAACTTTCCATATAATTCATTACTAGTAGATGTGTAATTCAATTCTTGCTCTATATCTTTAAGATCATCTTGAATAACTTTTAAGTTATTATCATTTTGATTTTTTTCTGCAAAGGAATATTGTTCAATTAATTCTTTAATACTCAATCTCTGTAGTTGCAGGGTTTTTAAATCTATAGATGTTCCTTCTTTTTGGGTTCTAAATTCTAATAAAGCAGTCTTACCTAATACCCTTGAAGCAACTAATGGATTCTGTTCACCTGGTAATTCTAAAATCAATTGATCTCCACCGAGGGTTTGCAAATTAGACTCAGAAACTCCTAAATTGTTAACGCGCTTATCTATAACCGAATTAACTGCTTCAAGTTCATCCCTTGTTACCTTACCTTCCTCTTTAATAATTTGTAGTGTAAGTTGAGAACCCCCTTGTAAATCCAATCCCAACTGTAGAGGATAATTTATTAATAGATAAATAGATAAGGTAAGGAGAAATATAATAAAAAAAAGCCAACCTTGCCTTTTTTTCATTGTCTATATACTCCCACTAATTAAATCTTCAACTTTTTCAACTATTTGATGTGGTTGAATTATTGTCAAATTCTCAAGATTTCCGTTATAAGGAGTTGGAATATCCTGACTAGATAATCTAATTGGTCGGGCATCAAGATCATCAAAACACTCTTCTGTTATCAAGGCAATTAATTCTGCACCAATACCTCCAGTCTTCATACATTCTTCAACAATAATTACTTTATTTGTTTTTCTTATTGATTTTGAGATGGTTTCCATATCAAAAGGTTTTAAACTTATTAAATCTATTAACTCAACATCTATTCCTTTTTTTTCTAATTCTTCAACAGCTTTAAGGCAATGATGTCTCATTCTTGAATAAGTCAATAAAGTAATATCTTTACCTTCTTTTACAACGTCAGCCTGATCTAAAGCACAAGTATAATCGCCCTCAGGTAATTCTTCAGACAAATTGTATAGAAGAACATGTTCAAAAAATAGAACCGGATTATCATCTCTTATAGCTGCTTTCATTAAACCTTTAGCATTTGTGGGTGTACTACATGCCACAATCTTTATGCCAGGAACCGCATGAAAATATGCTTCAAGTCTTTGACTGTGCTCAGCACCGAGTTGACGACCAACTCCTCCAGGTCCTCGAACCACTGCTGGTATTTTATAATTTCCGCCACTTGTATATCTAAGCATACCCATATTATTTGATATCTGATTAAAAGCTAAAAGCAAAAAACCCATATTCATTCCTTCTACTATTGGTCTTAAACCAGTCATTGCTGCACCCACAGCCATACCAGTAAAACTATTCTCTGCAATTGGAGTATCTAAGACTCTTAACTCTCCATATTTTTCATATAAATCCTTTGTTACCTTATAAGATCCTCCATATTGACCAACATCTTCCCCCATAACGCAAACATTTACATCATTTGCCATTTCTTCATCAATTGCCTCTTTCAAAGCATTAAATAATAATGTTCCAGCCACAATTAATTACCTAATTAATCACATATATAATCCTACCACTTTGAATAATTCAACCTCCTTCAGCGAAGGTTATGAGTAGTAATATTGATAAAATCATTCCAGGTGACAGTAAAAGGACTAAAAGGCCTAAGTCATGTAAAGACATTAAAAAAAAGTGTTTTCTTAATAATATTGGCAATTCAATTTTTCTTCAGAAAAAAACTGCGAATAAATACAATAAAAAGTCCTATACCTATAAAAGCAAAAGAGAAAGTTAGCAAAAATGATAATCCAATTATTAAGGTATTAATACTAGAAGAAATATTTTGGACTATTTCAGAAGAATTAGATGGTTTATGTAATGAAAAATAAATTGCAATTTTATTACTTAAAAAATAAAAAAATATAAATAATAAAAAACTTGTTAATGATCCTACAATAAAATTTAAAGGTCCTTTTTCGGGAATGTTTTTTTCAATATTCTCATTAATATTATCAGCCACAATAAAATTATGTCTAAAAAAAAATTTAAATGAATGTTATTCCCTTTTCAAGGAAATTGCAAACCCATGCATCGTAACCTTTATTTCTAAACAATTTATAATTTTCAGTTAATTCTTTTTTTGCAATATCTACATCTTTAAAGAGTGCAAAGCATGTAGGTCCTGATCCACTCATTGAAAATGTGAGACAATTTTTCAATTTAGAAAGTAAATATAATGCCTGCTTTACAGAATCATTTTCATTTTCAACAACTAACTGCAAATCATTTTTAATAGATACATGTTGATTATTAAAATTTAGGTTATTTAAACCATTATCTCTTAAATTTTTTCTTATGTTCTCAATCATTTCTCTATCAGTAAGATATTGATTACAAAATCTATTACTATATTTTTTATAAGTTTCAGCTGTAGATACTGAAACATTTCGATTTTTTAAAAGAATTACTCCATATTCAAAGTTTGAATCTAATTTCTCCAAAATTTCCCCTCTTCCAAAACATAATTGAATACCACCATTTATAAAAAAGGGAATATCAGATCCTAAAGTTGAT
The DNA here is from genome assembly GCA_902572075.1 of uncultured Prochlorococcus sp. GTDB lineage: Bacteria > Cyanobacteriota > Cyanobacteriia > PCC-6307 > Cyanobiaceae > Prochlorococcus_A. Next base: position 1,159 of record CACGER010000028.1, on the reverse strand, counting down.
GCTAATGAACATAATGTTTCTTGATCTATGTTCAAATCCCATAACTTATTAAGACCAATTAATGTTGCTGCTGCATTGCTGGATCCACCAGCTAATCCTGCTCCAATTGGAATATTTTTTCTTAAAAATATATTCGCACCGTAATCTTTATTTGATTTTTTCCTTAATAGATTTGCCGATTTAACAATTAAGTTATCATCAGATAAGCTTAAATCATTACAATCAGACTCAAGTTTAATTAAACCTTCATTATTAATTTCAAACTCTAAATAATCAGAAAGATCGATATTTTGCATAATCATCGCTAACTCATGAAATCCATCATCTCTTTTACCAATAACTTCAAGGTGCAAATTTATTTTGGCAGGAGATTTTATATTGATTTTCGTTTTAGCTAAATCTTGCATATACTCAAATTTTTATTTTTTAATTTTAATACAATTTTCTGCAAGCTTAATCCATTGGTCAATTGAAATATCTTGTGGTCTTAAATTAAAACAAACTTTTGAAGATTCAGATAATTCATTTATCTCTTCATTTGAAAGTATTGAATTAAGTGTATTTCTAAGCATTTTTCTTCTTGAATTAAATGAAATCCGAAGAAGTTTATCTATATATTTTTCTAAACTAATATCTAATCTTAAATCATTTTTAATTGGTTCGAAAACTACTAAAGAAGAAAAAACTTTTGGTGGCGGACTAAATGATGAAGGCGGCACATCACATATTCTTTTTATTTTTGATAATAGCTGCATTCTTATACTAAGCGCACCAGCTTTGGGACTACCTTCTTTTGACAAAATCCTATCTACAACGTCTTTCTGCATCAAAAATATTATTTTTTCGTAATTATAGTTTCTTATAATGCCTAATCGACCTATGAAAATATCCAATATTGGGCCAGTTATATTGTAAGGAATATTTGCAATCACTTTTGTAATCTTCTTATTAATCGAATCTAAATTTACAGCAAGAATATCTTCCTGCTGAAGTGAAAACTTATCATTATTCTTGAATTTATCATTTAATAAATTTATTAAATCTTTATCTAATTCAATTGCATGTAATTTTTTAATTTCTGAATCTAATAACTTAGATGTTAAAGCTCCTTTACCAGGACCAATTTCTAAAATAAAGTCATTTTCATTAAGAACAGCAA
>CACGER010000027.1 GCA_902572075.1 uncultured Prochlorococcus sp. | reverse complement strand
TAATTGCTTATAACTGGGAAAGAAGGTTTGTTAAATTTAATCTGTTTTAAATACTCAGAAAATTTTGATGAAGGTTCATTCATAAATGGTGAATGAAATGCACCTGAAACATTTAATTTCAAGAATCTTTTACAAGAAATTTCTCTAGATAAATTATCTAATGCTTCAGTAGATCCTGATAAGACAACTTGGGAAGAGCTATTATCATTAGCAATGACGATATCATCAATTTTTTGTACTAATAGATCAAGTTGATTTCTATCAAAACCAATTACTGCTGCCATAGATCCTTTCCCAGCATTTACCATTAATTGAGATCTTTCTTTTATTAGAGAAACACAATCTTCGAATGAAAAAACATCCGCGCAATATAGTGCAGTGATTTCTCCAAGACTATGCCCAGCAACATAAGTTGGTTTAAATCCATTTTCCTTTAATGCATCTAATAAAATTGATTCAACTAAAAAAAGACAAATTTGTGTATTTCTTGTGTTATTTAAATCAATAAGAGGATTTGTTGGTTCATTATTTAACTCACAAATTTCAAATAAATTCCTTTCAAATATCTCAGATGCATAACTAAACCTCTCTTTTGTGTTGGGCAAATTTTCAATTTGTTTTGCCATTCCAATTTTTTGCGAACCCTGTCCAGGGAATACCCATGCAACTTTCATAATGTTCCTATTTTGTTTTTAACCCCACTTAATGAGGGCTGCACCCCAACTTAGCCCAGCACCGAAACCACTTGTAGCAATAATATCATTTTGTTTAATTCTATAATCTCTTACAGCCTCATCCATCATTAGTGGAATTGTTGCTGCTGAAGTATTGCCATATTTTTCTAAATTACTAAGAATCTTTTCTCTAGGAATTTTTAACCTTTCTCCTACAGAATCCAATATTCTTTGATTAGCTTGATGCAACAAGAGCCAATCAACTTGATCAGAATTATATTTCATTTTTTTCAACAACTTTTGAAGAATTAAGGGGACTTCTTTAACTGCGAATTTATAAACTTCCTGACCATTCATCTGAATTGGAGAAAAACCTCCACTTAAAAAGTCAATTTCATCAACTATTGAATCCTTATTATTTTTTGATGGAAGATTAAGAAAAGAACCCCTCCCCCCATCAGTTCTCATATCAAAACCTATAAAATTATCAAATTCATTTATGGCTTCAATTGCTAATGCACCGGCACCATCTCCAAAGAGAATACAACTTCTTCTATCATTCCAATCAACAAAACTTGATAATTGATCTGCTCCAATAACAATAGCCCTTTTAAAACTACCCCCTTTTAAAAATTGTGAGGCTGTTATTAAGGCAAATAAAAAGCCACTACAAGCTGCAGTTAAATCGAAAGCTACAGCATTAGCTGCCCCTAATTTAGCTTGAATGGATGGGGCTGATCCAAATAAATCATGCGGAGTAGAAGTAGCTAAAACAATCAAATCAATCGTTTTAATATCCCAATTAGCCATTTCTATAGCCTTTAGAGCAGCCTTATAACCCATCTCAGTAACATTATCTTCTACGCTAGAGATTCTTCTCTCAGAAATACCAGTTCTAGATTGTATCCATTCATTGCTTGTATCAACTTTTTGACTAATTTTTTGATTGGTTAGGATTTGATCAGGTACATAACTTCCACTTCCCTTGAATGACACTCCAATCTGATTAAAATTTATTCCTTCCAAAAGAGTTTTTTAGTTACTTATATTAGTCAAACATAAATTTGACTCAATATGTTTTATGAATTTAAAACTTGAAGCTTTTGCAGTTGATTTAAATTGTCCATAACACCATGATTCACTGCAGAGTGAGCCAAGCGAAGAGCACTAACTACTGATAAAGATTTGCTACTTCCATGACCAATAACACAAATACCATTCACCCCAAGTAATAAAGCTCCTCCATGTTCGGCATGATCTAACCTTTTCTTAATTCTAAGTAGATTACTTCTTAAAAAAGCTGAACCAACTTTCCCCCGCCTTCCTCGTGGCAGCTCAGATCTCAAAATATCTAATAAAACTCCTCCCACAGATTCAAGAAATTTCAATAATATATTTCCAGTAAATCCATCACAAACTACTACGTCGAAGCTACCTGATAATACATCTCGCCCTTCACAATTACCTCCAAAATCAAAACTTTTTTCAGAAGATAATAATTGAAATGTTTTTAGGGATAAATCATTACCTTTGCATTCTTCTTCTCCAATATTTAAAAGGCCTATTCTTGGTTTTTTTACTTGTAAGACATCTTTTGCGTAAATGTTACCTAGAAGAGCAAATTGATGTAGATAAGATGGCTTACAATCAGTATTTGCACCAACATCTAAAACTAATACAGGGCGAGTTTGATCCCTTGTTGGAAATAATGCCCCTATGGCTGGTCTATCAATCCCTTTCAATCTTCCAATTCTAAATATAGCAGAAGCCATCATGGCACCTGAATTACCAGCTGAGTAGACAGCTTCAGCTTTATTATTTCTCACTAAATCCATTGCAACATTTATGCTTGCATTTTTCCTTTTTCTGACTGCAGTAGCTTCTTCATTCATCCCAATAGGCTCTCCACTATCAATTAATTCAAGACGATTATTATTAATTTCATTTTCTAATAATTCTGCTATGCCAGTTTTTTCTGCTGCATCTTTAACTTTGTCAATTTTACCGACAAACTTTATATTAATCGGAAATCTACTTATTGCTTCGAGGCAACCTTCAAGAATTGGGCCGGGAGCATAATCTCCACCCATACCATCAACTGCGATCCAAATTCTTTTAGATTGAATGTCTTCGACCTTATCTAAAATATTATCGCTATTTTGTAATCTTTTTAATGGGTCAAAAACTAATGGCTGTAATGTATTTTTCGCTATTGAGCTAGCATTTGAAACAACACTACTGGCAGTATTCACAACAGATTCAGCGCTTGAAACTACATTACCTGCAACATTACCTGCAACATTACTCGCAACATTACTAGCAGTGGTCACAACAGAACCAGCACCAGAAACCACATTACCCGCAACATTACTAGCCGTTGCCGCAGAACTAGCAGCAGTATCTACTATTGAAGTGACAGCCGAATTTCTTTTGTACCAAATAACTAATCTTCTAATAGCTCTGGGCTTGTTAATTTTTTGCGCTGTTTCTTTCCCCATTTATTTACCATCAAAAGGAGCAATATCAACAATCCGTTGGAAAAGATATCCTGTACCCCTTGCTGTCAAAATTAATTCAGGATTTGCTGGATCAGCCTCAAGTTTTGATCTTAATCTTGATATATGAACATCCACGACTCTCGTGTCTACATGTCTCTCAGGGGTATATCCCCAAACTTCTTTCAAAATCTCTCCTCTACTAAATGGCTCTCCTGACCTACTTACCAAAAGCTCTAAGAGACTAAATTCCATTCCAGTTAATCTTATTCTCTCATCGCTTTTAAAAACTTGTCTTCGATTTGTATCAATTTTTATATCCGTTACCAAAATTAATCCTGAATTAGGCATTCCAGGAATTTGTTCTTTGTCGATTCTTCTAAGAACACACCTTATTCTAGCTTCTAATTCCTTTGGGCTGAATGGTTTTACTACATAATCATCAGCCCCCAATTCTAAACCTGTTATCCTATCTGCGACATCTCCTAATGCAGTTAACATAACAATTGGAACATCAGAATCTTTCCTTAATTCTTGACAAACTCCATAACCATCTAACTTTGGCATCATGACGTCAAGCACTACTAAATCCGGGTCATAATCCTTAAATAACTTTAGTGCTTCTTTACCATCACTTGCAGTTACAACTTTGTAGCCAATCATGGAGAGACGTGTCTCCAGAATTCTTCTAATACTTGCCTCGTCATCTGCGACAAGTATAGTTTCTTTAGTTTGACTAGATAGAGCCATTTGTTTCTATTAGCTAATCAGTAAGAGAATTTATTATTAACCTAATCTAACTTGTAGAGGGGCAATATCCCAAACATTCTAGTTCCCTTACTTCATTCAGAAACTTAATGTCTAGCAAATTATCGACTTTTATTTGTCAGAATTGCGGATCTGAAACTTCTCAATACTTTGGAAAATGCCTTAATTGCAACTCATGGAATTCCATTGTTGAAGAAATAAAAAGTAAGACCTCTAAATATCAAGAGAAAAAAAATAGTAAAAAATCTATACCGTTTCATGAGATCTCATCAAAAAAAATATTAAGATTTTCGAGTGGTTTTAGGGAATTCGATCGAGTTCTTGGAGGTGGAATTGTACCTGGATCTGTTGTTTTACTCGGAGGGGAACCAGGTATAGGTAAAAGCACATTAGTTCTTCAATCAGCAGGGAAAATATCTCTTAATGAAAAAGTGTTATACATAACTGCAGAAGAATCCCTAGAACAAGTAAAAATTAGATGGGAAAGATTAAATCAAAACAGTATTGATTTAAAAATTTTTGCAGAAATTAATTTATCTCTAATTATTGAAGAGATCAAACGTGTCAATCCAAGTTTCGCAATTATTGATAGTATTCAAGCCATCCATAATCATGAAATGCAAAGTTCTCCAGGATCTGTTTCTCAAGTTAGAGAATGTTCTTCTGAGTTGCAAAATCTAGCCAAAGATAATAATATCGCGCTTCTAATAATTGGTCATGTAACCAAAGATGGTGCTTTAGCTGGCCCTAAAACTCTAGAACATTTAGTTGATACAGTAATAAACTTTGAAGGAGATAAGATTTCATCTCATAGATTACTAAGAAGTATAAAAAATCGATTTGGATCGACCTTTGAAATTGGAATTTTTGAAATGCTTGAAAAGGGTTTAAGTGAGATAAAAAACCCAAGTTCAATTTTTACAAATAAAGAAAATATTTCAGGTGTAACAAATACGATTACAAATGAAGGAACTCGACCGTTAGCAGTTGATATACAAGCACTGGTAAATAAAACTTTCTACAGTAACCCAAGACGAACTACGACTGGAATTAGCATAAATAGATTGCATCAAATTCTCGCTGTCATTGAAAAACACGTAGGGATAAAATTATCTGAGTTTGATTGTTATGTAGCTACTGGTGGAGGTTTTGAAATTAATGATCCCTCATCTGACTTAGGTGTAGCAATATCAATTTTATCGAGTTTGAAAAATATTCCTCCTTTGGCTAATACCTCATTTATTGGGGAATTGGGTTTGAGCGGTCAAGTTAGAAAATCGAATAACCTCCGGATAAAGATAGAAGAAGCTGTAAGACTAGGTATTAAAAATATCGTAGTGCCAAAACTAGAAGAGGAAATAAATAATAATTTTCAAAAATTAATAAATATTAAAGAGATATCCAATATTAAAGAAGCAGTTGATTATTCTTTATCAAAATAAAAAATCAAAGGTACATATCAATTGAGCTTCTGCCTGAGTTTTTCAACCAATTCTCAATATCTAGATACCCACCTGGATATAACCTAACTGCTTTAGACCAGACTTCAGCAGCTTTATCAAACCAAATATCTCTCTGATCTAAATCACCATTTTGCTCAGCGTATCTTCCCCTTTTTTCATAAATTAAACCTATATTTTTGAGGCATGATGGCTGTTTAGGATTTTCTACTAGTGCTTTTTCATAAGTTTCAATAGACAAATCCTCTTCTCCATTACTCATATATATTATTGCCATATTTTTTAAAGTCTCACCCCTATCAATTTTATTTTCTTCAAGCAATAAACTCTCTTTGTAATACTCTAATGCTTCCGAATAATCCCCATTATTTTGTGCGGCTAAGCCATCTCTGTAATAGATATATGCCTTTTTTTCTTTCTCTGCAATAGGCATTATTTTTACGATAGATTCAGCAATTACAGTGAAAGCTTTATCAATAAAATTGTCTCTGTTTTGATTACTAGGCACCGCTCTAAAACTAATAAAATTAATATAGTAATTTAAAAAATAACTATTTAAAAAGTCTATTACATTTATTATTATAGTTAAAAAATAGGCAGAGCATTAATTTGCCTCAATCGTGAAAAATATGGAAAGCATTCAATTAAGCATTACAGGAATGAAATGCGGAGGTTGTGTTAGCACTGTTGAAAAAATATTAAAAAATTCTGATGGTATTGAAAATGTTTCTGTTAACTTACTAACTGAAAGTGCATATTTTGAAATTACCCAGAAACAGATAGAACTAGAAGCAGTTCTCGAGAATCTAAAAGAAAATGGTTTCCCATCAAAGATTTACATAAATGATTTTTCAAAAAAAATAAATAAGGCAGAATTAGAAAAAAAAAAGAGTTGGAATAATCAATGGAAAAAACTAACTTTTGCTTTATTACTTTTATTATTTTCAGGTTTAGGTCATCTAGCAGAAGGAAGATATATAAATTTTCCGATATTAGGTAATATATTTTTTCATGCTTCATTAGCAACATTAGCTCTTTTCTTTCCTGGCAGAGGAATAATTATTAATGGTTTTAAATCATTTATTAAGAACCGTCCTGATATGGATTCTCTAGTAGCTCTTGGAGTAACTAGCGCATACATAACAAGTCTTCTATCCTTAATATTTCCTGCCACTGGTTTTCCTTGTTTTTTTAATGAACCAGTTATGCTGTTAGGCTTCATATTGATTGGGCGTTTCTTAGAGGAAAGAGCAAGATACCAAACTGGTTCATCTATTGGAGAGTTATTAGATCTTCAACCTGAAATGGCAAATATCTACACAGAAGATAATCAAATAAAATCAATAAGAGTAAACACTTTAAGACCAAATCAAGAGATTCAAGTTTTAGCTGGAGACAGAGTTCCTGCTGACTGCATTGTTACTCAAGGTAATTCATATATTGATGTTTCCCATATCACTGGAGAATCCAAACCTATCGAGGTAAAAGAAGGCGAAAATCTATCTAGTGGGTCTTTAAATCTTAATTCAACTCTTAGACTTAAAGTACAAAAGGTCGGAGGGGATTCTTCTCTTGCGCAACTAGTAAATCTTATTGAGTCTGTAAACTCTAGAAAACCACGCATTCAAAGAATTGCCGATAAAATTGCAGGCAAATTTACTTACTTTGTCCTCATTTTTGCTACATTAACTTTCTTCTTTTGGTGGAAGGGGGCAAAAAACATTTGGCCAGATTTATTAAGTCATAATCATCAACTCATAACTCACTCAAGCCATACACTTCATAGTTCACTTGGTAGTAATGCTGATAATTTTCTTAGTTTAGCAATACAATTGTCAATTGCTGTTTTAGTAATAGCTTGTCCTTGTGCATTAGGTTTAGCCACCCCAACTGTAATAACTGTCGCATCAGGTAAAGCAGCAAAAAAGGGCGTTTTATTTAAAGGCGGGGATAAAATAGAGATGGCTTCAAAAATTAATCACATTATTTTTGACAAGACAGGTACCTTAACAAAAGGTAAGCCATTCATCGTTGATTATAAAAATTATGATGATCATTCTTTTTTATTAAGAATAGCTGCCAGCTTAGAAAAGGAAAGCAGACATCCAATAGCAGATGCGTTGATTCAAGAAGCAAAAAAACAAAATTTAAGTTTATTTCCAATAAAAAAAATTATCACTCATTCAGGTCGAGGTATTTCTGGAGAACTAGATTCAATTGATGGACTTATTAATATTGGAAATATTGAATGGCTACTAAGTAAAGGAACAATCATTGATAGTGATGCCAAAAAAGTAATTGAAAATGAAGAGACAAAAACGAACACTATTATTGGAGTAAGTATAAAAGATAAGTTATTAGGCTTTATCTTCCTAGGAGATTTACTCAGAGATGATTCAATTAAA
>CACGER010000026.1 GCA_902572075.1 uncultured Prochlorococcus sp. | reverse complement strand
TGAGGCTGAACTCCACCAACTGCGCAAAACACAGCTATAACTCCGTCCAAGACTCGCATTGATCTTTCCACTTCAATAGTAAAGTCAACGTGTCCGGGAGTATCAATAATATTAATTCTATGATCTTGCCAACTAGTAGATATTGCAGCAGCAGTAATAGTTATTCCTCTCTCTCGTTCTTGAGCCATCCAATCTGTTACGGCAGCACCATCATGTACTTCTCCTATTTTGTGAACAACACCTGAATAAAACAAAATTCTTTCAGTAGTTGTGGTCTTCCCTGCATCAATATGAGCGGCTATACCTATATTCCTTACTCGTTCTAGGGGAAAGTCGCGTGCCAATTTTAAAGCTCCAAATAAAATAATTTTTGATAAGTATAGTTCACCCTAAAAGCAAACTTTAATAATAATAAACTACTTAAGTACCTTTTTGATGAAATTAATATCTGTAATGGGCAAAAGCTTTATTAGCTTCAGCCATTTTATGAGTGTCTTCCCTTTTTTTTACTGCACTACCAGTTTCATTTGCTGCATCCATCAATTCGCCAGCAAGCTTTTGGGACATACTTTTGCCATTTCTTGCACGTGAGAAAGTAACAAGCCATCTCAATGCCATTGCCGTACCCCTCTCTTGGCGAACTTCCATAGGTACTTGATATGTTGCACCACCAACTCTTCTAGCTCGTACCTCGACAAGGGGAGTAGCATTTTTTACAGCTGTTTCAAATAATTCCACTGCATTCCCACCTGTTCTCTCGCTTATTAAAGAAAAAGCATCAGACAATATTCTTTGAGCTGTAGATTTTTTACCATGTTTCATTAATCGAGAAATCATCATTGAAGCAAGACGACTATTAAATTGAGGATCAGGAAGAACTGGTCTTTTTACTGCTGCATTACGACGTGACATGTTTTTAAAAAGTGATGTTTACAAATTAATCTTTTGGAGCTTTTGCTCCATACTTAGATCTGGATTGTCGTCTATCTTTGACTCCAGCCGTATCTAAAGTTCCTCTTATTATATGATATCTAACTCCTGGTAAATCCTTAACTCTTCCACCCCTAAGTAGTACTACAGAGTGTTCTTGCAAGTTATGTCCAATTCCTGGTATGTAAGCCGTTACTTCAAAACCAGAAGTTAATCTTACCCTTGCAACTTTTCTTAAGGCTGAATTAGGTTTTTTAGGTGTTGATGTATAAACTCTCGTACAAACTCCTCTTCTTTCAGGACAAGCTTTTAATGCAGGAGATTTTGTTTTCCTTGTCAGACGTTTTCTCTCTGAACCTATTAGTTGTGAGATGGTAGGCATATATTATATTTAAAAAAAAAATAAACATTTAACTATCATAACCTTTTACGAGCACCAACTAAAAGTTTTTATGATATTTTTTCAAAATTTATGAAATTAAAATTTTTTGGTAAATATTAATTATCTTTAGATTTATTTTCATATTTATTTTTATAATAGAAATACATAAATAACTAAATAGAATTAAATAATCTATGGCAGATAGTAACAAAATAATCGTTGAGCCATATCAAGATAGTTATTCCCCAAATGGAATAATCGGAGAGAAAGATGCTTGTGGAGTAGGTTTTATAGCAAATATTAAAGGGACTGAAAGCAACTGGATCCTAAAACAATCCTTGAGAGGGCTCAACTGCATGGAGCATAGAGGAGGTTGTGGAGGCGATAGCGACTCAGGAGATGGAGCGGGCATTTTATGTTCAATTCCATGGGGATACCTAGAAGAAGAGATGAATCTAAAAAATATTAAAGAATTGGATAGAGGTTTAGGCATGGTTTTTATGCCTAATAAAAAAGAAAAGATTGAAGAATGTAAATCATTATGTGAAGAGGAAGCAGAAAAATTAAGAGTCAAAAAAACATCTTGGAGAACAGTTCCCGTAAATAATGAAATCTTAGGTCCTTTAGCCAAAGCGAATGTCCCATACATTTGTCAGTGGATTTTATACATAGATACAAAAGATAATCAGAATATTGAAAGGCTTTTATTCCAATTAAGGAAAAGAATTGAAAAAAAAATAAGAGATACCTTTAAAAACGATGTTGGGGATTGTGAATTTTATTTTGCCTCACTTAGTTCTCAAACAGTTGTATACAAAGGTATGGTTAGGTCTGAAATATTATCTGAGTTTTATCAAGATCTAAAAAAAGAGAATTTTAAAGTTTCATTTTCTGTCTACCATAGAAGGTTTAGTACTAATACACTTCCAAAATGGCCACTAGCTCAACCGATGAGATTCTTAGGTCATAACGGGGAAATCAATACTCTCTTAGGTAACATAAACTGGGCTAAAGCCTCAGAAACACACATAGATGATTTTTGGGGAGAGTTATCTAAAGAAATTAAGCCAATCGTAGATATAAATAAAAGTGATTCATCCAATCTTGATGCAACTCTTGAAATCAATATTCGTTCAGGTCAGCCTATTACTGACTCATTATTAAAACTTGTTCCAGAAGCATTTAGGGATCAACCAGAACTTGAACAAAGAGAAGACATTAAGTCATTTTATGAGTATTCTGCGAGCCTACAAGAAGCTTGGGATGGTCCTGCTCTACTTGTATTTGCAGATGGAAATTTTGTAGGAGCAACGCTCGATAGAAATGGTCTAAGACCAGCAAGATATTCAATAACAAATGATGGTTTTGTAATTATGGGTTCTGAAACAGGAGTAGTAGATCTTGAAGAAGAAAGAGTGATAGAAAAAGGTCGATTAGGACCAGGACAAATGTTAGCGGTTGATTTTCATCAAAATAAAATCCTCAGAAATTGGGAGGTAAAAACTGAAGCAGCTCAAAGGCATGATTATAAAAACCTCGTAAGTAATAGAATTATAAAAATTGAGAAAAGTGAATGGTTTAAAGACTGCAAACTAAAAGACCTTGAGTTGTTACAACAACAAACTGCGTACGGTTTTTCAGCAGAAGATAATGATCTTATTTTGGATTCAATGGCGTCCTTAGCTAAAGAGCCTACCTATTGCATGGGCGACGATATCCCATTAGCAGTGCTTTCCTCAAAGCCACATATCTTATATGACTATTTCAAGCAAAGATTTGCGCAAGTTACAAATCCTCCTATTGACCCTCTGAGAGAAAAACTGGTCATGAGTCTAGAGATGCATCTTGGAGAAAGATGTACACCATTTGAGATTAAAGATCCTAAACCTTTTGTTCATTTACAAAGTCCAATTCTCAATGAAGAACTACTCACTTCCATTAAAAAATCAAAAATTAAATCACAAACAATTTCAAGTTTGTTTGATATTGAGGAAGGTGTTCAAGGCTTAGAGAACCAATTAAAAGCAATCTGTAAACAGAGCGAGCTCTATATAAAAGAAGGTTGTTCTCTAATTATTATTTCTGATAAAGGAATTAATCCTAAAAAGACTTTTATTCCTCCTTTACTTGCTGTTGGGGCAATTCATCATTATCTTCTCAAAAAAGAAATCAGGCTAAAAGCTTCTCTAATTGTTGAAACAGGTCAATGTTGGAGTACACATCACTTGGCTTGTTTGATTGGTTATGGTGCAAGCGCGGTTTGCCCTTGGTTGACCTTCGAAGCAGGTAGACACTGGTTAAAACATCCAAAAACACAAAAACTTATTGATAGCAAAAAAATAAATCCATTATCAATAACTGATGTTCAAGAAAATATTAAAAAAGCTCTAGAAGACGGTTTAAGAAAAATTCTTTCAAAAATAGGCATCTCACTTTTGTCCAGTTACCATGGCGCACAAATTTTTGAAGCTGTAGGCCTTGGATCTGACTTAATAAAAATTGCTTTTGATGGTACAACAAGCCGCATCGCCGGCATAACATTAAAAGAATTAACTAATGAAACACTTTCAATACATACGAAAGCCTACCCAGAGATCGATTTAAAGAAATTAGAATTTTTAGGATTTGTACAATTTAGAAATAATGGAGAATATCATTCCAATAACCCTGAGATGTCCAAAGTTCTTCATTCAGCCGTAAAGCAAGGACCAGGATACGATCATTTTGAAACTTACAAAAAACTCATTAGTAATAGACCGACAACATCCCTAAGAGATTTACTCACAATTAATTCAAAAAGAAAAAGCATTCCATTAGAGGAAGTTGAAAGTGTTGAATCAATTTGCAAAAGGTTCTGTACTGGAGGAATGAGTTTGGGTGCTTTATCAAGAGAAGCACATGAAGTATTAGCAGTTGCAATGAATAGAATTGGTGGGAAAAGTAATAGTGGAGAAGGGGGAGAAGATCCAGCTCGTTTTAATGTTTTAAATGATATCGATGAGAATACTCAATCAGCGACATTGCCATTTATTAGAGGTCTAGAAAATGGAGACACCGCATGTTCAGCTATTAAACAGATAGCATCAGGTAGATTTGGAGTTACACCTGAATATCTAAGAAGTGGTAAACAACTCGAAATTAAAATGGCTCAAGGTGCAAAACCTGGAGAAGGGGGGCAATTGCCAGGTCCAAAAGTTGATTCTTACATCGCAAAACTAAGAAATAGTAAACCTGGAGTAGCTCTAATATCTCCTCCCCCGCATCATGATATTTATTCAATTGAAGATTTAGCTCAACTTATTCATGACTTACACCAAGTTCATCCAAAAGCGAAAGTGAGCGTTAAACTTGTTTCTGAAATTGGTATAGGGACTATTGCTGCTGGAGTAAGTAAAGCCAATGCAGATGTAATTCAAATTTCAGGCCATGACGGTGGTACAGGTGCTTCTCCCCTGAGTTCTATTAAACATGCAGGTTTACCATGGGAACTTGGTGTTGCGGAGGTTCATAAATCTCTCTTAGAGAATAACTTACGTGAAAGAGTAATTTTGAGAACTGATGGAGGTCTTAAAACAGGCTGGGATGTAGTTATTGCAGCTTTACTAGGTGCTGAAGAATACGGTTTCGGTTCTGTAGCGATGATTGCTGAAGGATGCATAATGGCTCGGGTTTGTCATACAAACAAGTGTCCTGTTGGAGTTGCCACTCAAAAAGAAGAATTAAGAAAAAGATTCAAAGGTATTCCAGAAAATGTTGTCAATTTTTTCTTGTATATTGCTGAAGAAGTAAGACAAATAATGAGTAGTATCGGTGTTTCTAATATGGAAGAACTGATTGGTAATCAAGAATTTCTTTCTGCAAGAAATATCGTTCTTCCAAAAACTTCTAATATCGATCTTTCTTCTTTAGTAACTAATGAACACTCAATAACTGATAGATCATGGTTAAAACATTCAAAAAATGCTCATAGTAATGGTTCTGTATTAGAAGATAAGTTTTTATCTGATACTGAATTTATAAATTCAATTAAAAATCACGAAAAATTAACCAAAGCAATTGAGATAAAAAATACCGATAGAAGTGTTTGTGCGAAAATATCAGGCGAAATCGCAGAACTTCATGGCAACACTGGCTTCAAAGGCGAACTCAACTTAAATTTCAAAGGATATGCAGGACAAAGCTTTGGTGCCTTTTTATTGAAGGGAATGAATGTGCAATTAATCGGCGAAGCTAATGATTATGTCTGTAAAGGAATGAATGGAGGAATACTCACAATAATTCCATCAAAAATAGATAAAATCTCCTCGGAACAAGTCATCTTGGGTAATACTTGCCTTTATGGAGCAACAGGTGGGAAATTATTTGCATTAGGAAAATCCGGAGAAAGATTTGCAGTAAGAAATAGTGGTGCTACAGCAGTAACAGAGGGAGCAGGTGATCATTGTTGTGAATATATGACTGGTGGAATAGTAGTCATTCTAGGTTCCACAGGAAGGAATATTGGTGCGGGGATGACTGGTGGAATAGCTTTTATATTCGATGAGAATAATGATTTAAGTAACAAAGTTAATAAGGAAATAGTAAGCATTCACAAAATAACTTCATCAAAGCAGGAAGATATCTTATGGGAAATTATTAGAGAATATCAAGCAAAAACAAATAGCTTAAAGGCTGCCCAAATAATTGAAAATTGGTCACATTTCAAGAGTAATTTCAAATTAATTGTTCCCCCAAGCGAAGAAGAGATGCTTGGCATAAAAAAAATGTAAATGCCTTTCTTTGTAAAAACTGAAATTATAAAAAAAGAATACTTAATTAAAAATGATTTAAAACAAAAAATAATTAAAGAACATATTGATTGGATAAAGAGATTAAAGAAAGAGGGAATTAATATAAAAAGTGGTTTTTTGGTAGATGAGTTAAAGAAGCCAGGAGATGGCGGATTACTCATTCTTGAGATGAATAATTATCAAAATGCACTGAAAATTATTAAAAATGATCCAATGATTAAAAACGATCTTGTTGAATGGAAATTAAATGAGTGGGTAGATACAAATAAATGAAAATGACTATCTTGGATACTTTTTCATAAGTTTTTGAATCTCTTGAGCATGGTAACTGCTTCGAGTTAGAGGAGAACTAACTACTTGCATGAAGTTCAAATCTTTTTCCCCGAAAACTTTAAAATAATTAAATTTTGAGGGACTCACAAATCTTTGAACAGGTAAATGATTAGGGCCAGGAGACAAATATTGGCCAATGGTAACAATATCCACGAAATTACTTTTTAAATCATTAAGAAGACTTAAGACCTCTTCATCTTTTTCCCCTAGACCAAGCATAAAGCCCGACTTTGTATAAACTTTGGGAGCGTAGTCTCTGGTTCTTTTAAGTAACTCAAGTGTTCTCTCATATTTACCCTGAGGTCTCACTCTTTTATATAGTGAAGAAACAGTCTCGATATTATGGTTCAACACGTTTGGATTTGAATCAAGAACTTTTTCAAGCGCTTTCCAGTTGCCGCAAAAATCAGGAATTAAAAGCTCAATAGTAGTTTCAGGAGATTTTTTTCTTACTTGATAAACACATTCAAAAAATTGAGATGAGCCACCATCCTCAAGATCGTCTCTATTAACTGATGTGATTACAACATGTTTGAGCTTCATTCTATAAACGGCTTCGGCTAGACGATATGGTTCTGTTGGATCTAATTCCCTTTTAGATCTATCAAAATCAATATCGCAATATGGACATGCTCTAGTACAGCCTGGTCCCATTATCAGGAAAGTGGCAGTTCCACTAGCAAAACATTCCCCAATATTGGGACAGCTTGCTTCTTGACATACTGTGTTGAGATTTAAGTCATTTAACAAGTTTGCAGTATGCCCAATTCTCTCAACTTGCGGAGCCTTTACTCTTAACCAATCAGGTTTTGAAATTAAACTATTACGATTATTAGTCAAATTAATTGTTTCTAGCCTGTAATTTTATTTTACTAAAAACAATTTGAATTAACTATTAATCATCTCAAAAAATGAAGTCTATTCAATTGAAGTCAAAAAATAAAGGAATTTAACTAGTCCATCGATAATTCAAAAAATCATAATTCAAGTTAAAACTTTAAATATATTTATGTTCTATCAACTAAAAATATAACAGTATTAAGAACGTTATTTTTAGAACAGTAATAATTACGTTCCTAATAGACTTAAAAATAAATTTATTTACTGTTTATAAATATTTTTTTGTACTAAAAAGTGTTTTTTAAAATAATTATTGATACAGTAAAAAATATATGTAATAAAACATTGACTTTTAAATTCAAAAGAAAACGTCTTTTACTAACTGACAAAAATAAAAACTCTAAAACAATAGGTTACGCTAGAGCTTCTAATAATGAACATAAATATTTAGAAGAGCAAATAAAAATTTTAAAGGGGGAGGGGTGCAGTTTAGTTTTCTCTGAATTTATAAGTTTAGATGAAGAAATCAAACCTCAACTCAATAAAGCTATGAATTGCTTATCTAAAGGCGATCAATTAATAATAACTCAGCTTGACCGAGCATTT
>CACGER010000025.1 GCA_902572075.1 uncultured Prochlorococcus sp. | reverse complement strand
CACCCTCTGGAGCTGCACCTATACCCATCAAGCAATGTGTTCCAGTTCCTGCAAAACCGCATGCAATCGCAGCTTGAACATCACCATCAGAAATCGGTTGTACTTTTGCACCACATCCTCGAATCTCTTTAATTAGATCTTTATGTCTAGTTCTATCCATTACTACTACAGTAAGCTCATCAATAGAAAGGCCCAAGCAATCACTTAGTATCTTCAAGTTTTCAGTAGCTGAATTTCTAATATCAACTTTTCCTTTGGCTGCAGGAGGCGCTGCTAATTTGTTCATGTAAAAATCAGGAGCATTGAAAAGACCACCCGTATCAGAGGCAGCTAAAACCGCCATAGAACCTCTTTGATTATTTGCACAAAGATTAGTTCCTTCACAAGGATCCACTGCAAAGTCAACCCCTGGGCCACTTCCACTACCAACCTCTTCACCTATATAAAGCATGGGTGCTTCATCTCTTTCACCTTCTCCAATAACAATTTTCCCTTTCATTTCAATTTTGCCCATTCGCAATCTCATTGCTTCGACAGCTGCAGCATCAGCTTCATCTTTTTGACCAAGTCCTGTTAGTTTTGCTGAGGCAATAGCTGCTTGCTCGACAACTTCGAGAATTTCTTGAATTAAAGTTTGATTCACAATTAAATTTTGAGGATTTTCTAAAAGGTTTTGAGTATGATCTCATATAAAATGCAATTTTTTATGAGAATTATTATGCTAGTAAGCTTTTTTTAACTCTTTACAGCTGTTACTTTATCAGGCCGTGACTTGAAATTAGGAATAAACAACTAAATATAGTATCTTTATTAAATATTTTAAAAATTAAATGACTGAGCTAAATCAAGCAAATTTAACTGGTGCAAATAGACCAATTCAAATAATTCCTTCAGTTTTACCAGCCGATTGGGCAAATATGGGGGCATGTGTGAAAGAGCTCGAGGAAGCTGGGGTAGATAGAATTCAATTTGATGTAATGGATGGAAATTTCGTACCAAATCTTACATTTGGTCCTGAAATGATTGCTGCATGCAGGAAATATTGCAATGTCCCTTTTGAAACCCAACTAATGGTAAGCCAGTACAACTGTGAAACAATGCTTGAATCTTATGTAAAAGTTACAAAAGGAGCAAATGGTGAACCAGGAGTAGTAATAGCTCATGCCGAAGCAAATATTCATTTGCATAGAGTTCTTGGAAGAATAAGAGATTTAGGAGGATCTCCTTCTGTTGCCTTGAACCCTCATACTCCTTTTGAAATGATTAAAAACATAATGGATATGGTTGATCATGTTTTGGTCATGACAGTTAATCCAGGCTTTGGAGGACAAGCATATATACCAACAATGCTTAATAAAATAAGAGAAATAAGAAACTTTATTATCGAAAAAAACTTAGATGTCGACATTGAAGTTGATGGGGGGATAAAAGCAAATTGGACTATTTCACAATGTGCCGATGCTGGTGCTAATTGTTTTATTGCAGGTAGCGGAATGTTTGCTTACCCAACATTAAAAGAAGGGTGTGATGACTTGAGAAAAGTTGCGCAAGAGGCACAAAAAGGGAATGTTCTTTCAGAACCCCAATAAATATTCTGGATGATTGAGAAATCACCCAAATATCCATCCATAACTATGCAAACCTATTCCTAAAAAATTAACTCCTAAATAACATACTAAAACAACTAAAAAGCCTGTAGATGCTAATAATGCTGGTTTGCGTCCTTGCCAACCCTTGCTTATTCTCATGTGCAGATAAGCGGCATAAAACAACCATGAGATAAATGCCCATGTTTCTTTTGGATCCCAACTCCACCATGTGCCCCAGGCCTCATTAGCCCAAACTGCACCTGAAATTAAACCGAGAGTCAAAAGAACAAAACCTACCAATATAGAACGATAACTTAATGTATCTAATTCTTCTGAATGAGAAAATTCAATAGGTTCAACTAAATCATTTACTGGATAGCTATTTGAAAGTTTAAATCCTCCTATACCTGTAGAACTACTTCTGATTTGAAGTGGCTTATTTTTATTGATAAACAAAACTGGCATTGAAAGTAAAGAACCTATTATTAATGCTGCATAACTAAGCATTACGACGCTAACATGCATTACCAACCAACTAGACCTTAAAGCTGGAACTAAATTGGATGATAATTTCAAATCCTCAGGTAAAACAAAACAAGCAAAAGCCACAGTCAGTAACTCAATAGGTATAGCAATTGAGGGAATTATTGGAGCTTGGTATTCTCTTTCAACCAATAGCTGACCTAATGTGATACCCCAAGTAAGGAAATAAAGAGATTCATACAAATTGCTAATAGGAAAGTGCCCAGAAATTGACCACCTAAAAAGTAATTGTAATGTTATTAATAAGTTCACTAAAATCGTAATGAGTCTTACAGCAGCAGAAGACTTTTTTTTAAAAACTGCCCCCAAAGATATTGGTAAGTTAATTAATAAAAAATAAAAAACTAAAAGACCTAAAACTGAAACCGGTTCATATATTAAATTTTTAAAAAAATTATCTAGTATCATTTCTAGAAATTTCTCAAGTTTTAATATTCAATAACAATCAAATAATAATTAAAATTATTCTCATATGAGTAAATCTTTAATAATAAAGTTTTAATTTATTTTAAAAAAAGCATTTCAAAGTTTGAAATTATCTCCTAGATAATACTTCTTGACTATTGGATTATCAGCCAATTCACTTGATGAACCGTTAGCTAAAATTTTTCCTTCACTTAATACATATGATTTGTTAGTAATTAGAAGGGTTTCCCTCACATTATGGTCAGTAATGAGAATCCCCACCCCATCACTACTTAATTTTAGAATTAGTTTCTTTAAATCATTAACAGCTAGAGGATCTATTCCAGCAAAAGGTTCGTCCAATAACAAATATTTAGGTCCTTTTCTGCCTACAGTGAGAGCCCTTGCAATTTCACACCTCCTCCTCTCTCCTCCTGAAAGTTGATAACCATAATTATCTACAAAGCTATTCAAATTAAATTCATTAATTAATTGTTCTCTTCTATTTCTTATCGCTGCTCTACTATAAGATGAATTTTGTAAAGCCAAATCTATATTATCCTTAACTGTGAGGTCTCTAAATATACTCGCTTCCTGAGTTAAGTACCCTAACCCAAGTCTTGATCTAATTGGTAGAGGAAGATTGGTTATATTTTTCCCATTCATTATAATTTCACCTTTATCTGGTTTTATATTCCCAACTGCAAGATTAAAAGTTGTAGTTTTCCCAGCACCATTAGGTCCCATCAAACCTACAACTTCCCCTGGATTAACAGTTATGGAAACATCATTTACAATTAATCTTCCTTTAATTGAAAGAGATACATTATGAATATTAAGGTTCATTTTCCTTGAGATCGATTAGTTTTCTTACTTTCTTGAAAAAAAATTAAATACATAATAATAATTTAATTGAAGATAAAGATATATTCATTAAAGAGGTTTCAAAAAAGGCTTATCTTTCTCGTTTAATAGTTCTCTATTTTGTAATTTCCTTAATAAATCTTCCAAACATTGACAGAAGGATTCAAGATCAATCCCTAAATCAATCTTGGTTCTAGTTTTTATTCTGCCTAAACCCTCTCCAAGCAAAATAGTAGCTCCATTTAAATTACCTTTACTTAAGTGAAACTGAGAAACAGATACTTGTAAAATTCCTTGGATAACTTGTCTTTCATCACCATCTACGGAATTCCATATTTCTTCAAAAGCATCATGAGCCTCGTACCATTCATGATTGTTAAAAAGATTTAAAGCCGTAATAAAGGAATCTTGAAAACTTTTTGCACTTTCTTCGTTCATTAAAGCAATTACTAATTTTTTTTCTTTTTATTTATTTTTCTCATTCTTATTGAATCCGGTGTTACCTCTAGCATTTCATCTGGACCAATATATTCGAGTGCTCTTTCAAGGGTAATATCCACAGGTGACTGCAAAGTATCAAGTTCTTCTGCCCCTGCAGATCTCATATTAGTCAACTGCTTAGTTTTACATATATTCAACTCAAGATCTTGAGGTCGATTATTTTCACCAATTATCATTCCTTTATAAACTTTAATTCCAGGTTTAATAAAATATACTCCCCTATCTTCAGCATT
The DNA here is from genome assembly GCA_902572075.1 of uncultured Prochlorococcus sp. Lineage (GTDB taxonomy): Bacteria > Cyanobacteriota > Cyanobacteriia > PCC-6307 > Cyanobiaceae > Prochlorococcus_A. The sequence continues at coordinate 4,498 of CACGER010000025.1, read as the reverse complement.
CTTTAAAGCATAAAATGTTGCTACACCCTCCTCAAAAGCTATAAGAACGCCATTTCTTCTGGTTTCAAAGTCTCCTGTTTTAGGTTTATATTCATAAAACGAATGGCTCATGATACCTTCACCTCTGGTTATCCTCACAAACTCCCCGCGAAATCCAATTAATCCTCTTGATGGTACTAGAAATTCTAATTGAGTTCTACCATCTGAACTTGTCTGCATGTTTTTCATCTCTGCCTTTCTAGATCCAAGTTTTTCGATGCAAGAACCAACAGATACTTCAGGTACATCTAAAACCAAAGTCTCTATAGGCTCACATTCAACATTATCAATTTCTCTGAAAATTACTTGAGGTTGTGAGATTTGAAACTCAAAACCCTCTCTTCTCATAGTTTCAATCAATATCCCTAAATGTAATTCTCCTCTTCCTGAAACTGAGAACCTGTCAGGAGAATCAGTTTCTTCTACTCTAAGAGCAACATTTGTTAAAAGTTCCCTCTCCAATCTATTTTTTAATTGTCTACTAGTAACAAATTTCCCTTCCTTACCAGCGAATGGTGAATCATTGACAACAAAAGTCATATTTAAAGTAGGTTCATCAACTTTGATTAGTGGAAGAGGATGAGGAGAATCGGGACATGCTATGGTCTCACCAATATTGACGTCATCGAAACCAGAAACAGCAACAATATCACCTGCAAATGCTTCATTTATATCAATTCTTTGTAATCCTTCAAATCCTAAAAGCTTACTAACCTTACCTTTAATAGTTTTTCCGTTTTCTTTAATTAAGCTAGCCTGCTGTCCATTTTTTATAGTTCCATTGTGGATCTTCCCAATTACTATTCTGCCTAAGAAATCAGAATAGTCCAAAGTAGTTATTTGTAGCTGAAGAGGCTTATTAGAATCACCTACTGGAGGAGGAACGTGTCTAATAATAGCTTCAAAAAGAGGCATCATATTATCACTATTAGATTCCATCTCTTCTTTTGCGAAACCAGATAAGCCACTCCCAAAAAGATAAGGGAAATCACATTGATCATCATCAGCACCTAACTCCAAAAACAAATCAAGGACCTTATCAATTGCTATTTCTGGTACTACTCGTGGTCTGTCAATTTTATTTACAAAGACTATAGGCCTAAGTCCTTTTTCTAATGCTTTTTTTAAAACAAATCTTGTTTGAGGCATAGGTCCCTCATTTGCATCGACAATAAGCAGACAACCATCAACCATTCCCAAAACCCTTTCAACTTCTCCTCCAAAATCAGCATGTCCAGGTGTATCTATAATATTAATTCTGGTATCTTTATAGTTAACTGCAGTATTTTTTGAGAGAATAGTTATCCCCCTTTCTCTTTCAAGATCATTTGAATCCATTACACATGTAGGGATAACTTCATTGTCTCTAAATATTCCTGATTGAGATAACAATGCATCTACAAGAGTTGTCTTCCCATGATCTACGTGAGCAATAATTGCAACATTTCTAATTTCTTTTATCGAAGATGACATTTATAGAATTTATATAAATATTAGATTGACCTTATTAAGGCTAACTCAAAGTATGCTTATTATGAGAACTTTCCCTTTAAGACTTTGAAAAATATAATTTATTGAATAATTAAATAAATCAATTAGATTTATAATTTTCTATTTGAGCTTTCAAAAACTTTTAATGCTTCAATTGACCCCTCATATCTCCAATGCCAAGGTTCGTAATTTATATATTTATTATCTTTGTTGAACGATAACTTAAAGTGAAACTTAGCTGCATTTTTTTTTAACCACCTAAAGGCGTCAGTATTTTCGAAGTCGGTTTCAAAGTCTGTCTCTCTTTGAGTAGCATCACCAATATCGATTGCGAAACCTGTACTATGTTCAGAATAACCTGGAGGGGCTGAAACTCTAGCTCTTTCTGCCGCTTCTTGATTTCTAATAGATTTTAAAGAATAAAAAATATCGTTTTGCAAATTTATTGATCTATAACCACTCAAAAAGACTAAATATATCCCATCCTTTTTGGCTTCTTCTCTCATCTTTAGTAGAGAATCGCGCATATCCAAATGAACTTCAATATTAGGCTCAATTAAAACTAGTTTCTCTTTAGAAATTTCCGCATAGGGTAAATGACCTAAAATTCTATGGTCGTGATTTATCTGAGCCTTAAAATTGAGATTATCAAGAGATCCTATTTCTATATTTTTAGTTAATCGCAATGCAGCGACAGAAAAGATAAGAAAAAGAAATGGAGAAAATATTAAAAGTTTTTTTAATAATGTTGAATTTGGATTATTTAGGTAAGTTCTTTTGGCAAGTGGTATATCAAATTGATCGATATCTTTGTTTAGTTCCAATATTTAGAAGTGAATTTGGAAAAGATATTTCGATATTAACTATTATTTTAAGAAATGCACTTTTATAAGCAAAAAAGATGTAGTTTTTATATACAGTATTATTTTTTTTTCATATGTTGAGGGTAGCTGTTATTGGTGGAGGTCCAAGTGGTTCATGTGCGGCAGAAATACTTGCTAAAGCTGGAATAAAAACTTGGCTCTTCGAGAGAAAATTAGATAATGCTAAACCATGTGGAGGAGCAATTCCACTTTGCATGGTCGAAGAATTTGATTTACCTGAGTCAATTATTGATAGAAAAGTAAGGCATATGAGAATGATATCTCCATCAAATAGAGAAGTAGATATAAGTTTAGATAGAGTTTATGGCGAAAGTGATAATGAGTTTATTGGGATGTGTAGAAGAGAAGTTATGGATGCCTTTATGCGCAACAGAGCATCGGATCTTGGTGCTACATTAATAAATGGATTAGTTACTTCAATTGATACTGGAAATAATAATCAAGGGCCATATAAGCTTTCCTACTCAGATTTTACGAATGGAGATAAAAAAGGGGAACTAAAAGAGCTTACTGTTGACCTTTTGATCGGAGCTGATGGAGCCAATAGCAGAGTAGCAAAAGCAATGGATGCAGGTGATTACAAAGTTGCTATAGCATTTCAGGAAAGAATTAAATTGCCTAAAGAAGAAATGAGTTACTACGAAGATCTTGCTGAAATGTATGTTGGAACTGATGTTTCTCCTGATTTTTATGGGTGGGTATTTCCTAAATATGATCATGTTGCTGTGGGCACAGGAACCATGCAAAAGAATCAGTCATTAATTAAAGGACTTCAAGAGGGTGTAAGAAATAGGGCAAAGAAAAGACTTGTTAATGGTGAAGTAATAAAGGTAGAAGCTCACCCTATTCCAGAGCATCCAAGGCCAAGAAGGGTAGTTGGGAGAATGGCATTGGTTGGTGATGCAGCTGGTTATGTTACAAAAAGTTCTGGAGAAGGTATTTATTTTGCTGCAAAAAGCGGAAGAATGTGTGCTGAAGAAATTGTTGAAGCATCAAAAAATGGTCAAGTAATTCCATCAGAAAAAGATTTGAAAAACTATCTTAAAAAATGGGATAAAAAATATGGCACAACTTATAAGGTGCTAGAAATCCTTCAAAATATTTTCTACAGAAATGATTCTGCTAGAGAAGCCTTTGTTGAGATGTGTGATGACATGGATGTTCAAAGACTTACTTTTGATAGTTACTTATACAAAAGAGTTGTTTCTATGAAACCATTACAGCAACTTAAAATTACGATGCTTACACTTGGTTCAATTTTAAGAGGGAAAGCCCTAGCGCCTCAAAAATATAAACCTGTTGATAGTGCTGTTAGGGAAAATAAAGAGGTAGAAAAAATGCTAGAAAATTATTCAATAAAGGGAGGAATTAAAGTTAAGAGTTCAAAAGTGTAAAGTCGGCAATTTTTAGAGAATAATTTCTTATTAAGCTCAACATATTGAGTCTGTTATTTCTTATTTTTAAATCCTCTGACATTATTAGTACTCCCTTTTCATTATCAAATAAATCCTCGATAGTATTTACATTAATCTCAAACATATTTAGAAGTTCCAAATAATTGCAATATCCTTCTGAAAATAGTTTTTCTAATTCTCCAATAAATTCAAAAACTTTGAATTCACAATCTTTTTCAAAAAGTTTTGTGTTTACGTAATCTCTTGTTGAGAGAACGTCTCTTGAAATATCACTTTTATTTGCTAATTTGCTTACCCTGGTAATTACCTTCTGTATTTCAAAAAAATTATCCTTTTCGTTAAAATAGTTAATAGAGTTAATTCTATTTTTAAGATCAACAATATTTAATACTCTTTTTTGAGATAATTCATCAGAAGAGCAAACGGCCTTTATTAATTCTTTATTTAGTGATATTTCTTCTAAATGACTAACAATTCTTTGAACTAAAAATTCATTTAAATCATTAAATACTGTTTCTCTTGAGAAGTTTAAATTAGGAAATACGATTTTCCAACAATCAATAAGTTCGTTGAATAATTTATCTAAAGGTAAATCAAGTTCATAATCCCAAATTATTTTAATCACTCCATTCAAATTTCTTCTTAAAGCATAAGGATCAGATGATCCAC
>CACGER010000024.1 GCA_902572075.1 uncultured Prochlorococcus sp. | reverse complement strand
AATTTTATGGCTGATTATCTAGAAAAAAATTCTAAAGAAATATTAGAGGCTAATAATGCGGATTATTTAAATGCAGAAAAAAAGGGTATTTCTAGGGCTTTACTTTCTAGATTAAAGTTATCAAAATCAAAATTAAATTCAGGAATTGAAGGGGTAAGAAAAGTTGGAGACTTGGCTGATCCTGTAAATCAAGTTCAAATTAAAAGAGAGCTTTCAAAGGGGTTGATCTTAGAGAGAAAAACTGTACCAATTGGAGTTTTAGGGGTTATTTTTGAATCAAGGCCAGATGCTGTGATGCAGATTAGTTCTTTAGCAATAAGATCAGGTAATGGAGTAATACTAAAAGGTGGTAGTGAAGCCAATTTAACAAATACTTCAATAGTGAAAGCATTGCAAGAAGGTTTAAATGAATCAGGTCTTGATAAAAATGCAATATGTTTATTAACAAGTAGAAAAGATAGCATGTCGATGTTAAATCTTGAGAAATATATTAATTTAATAATTCCAAGAGGAAGTAATGAATTAGTTAAATTTATTCAGGAGAATACACGAATTCCTGTGCTTGGCCATGCTGATGGAATTTGTCACTTATTTATAGATATTGAGGCAAATCTCGAGATGGCTTTATCAGTTGCTTTGGACAGCAAAATTCAATATCCTGCAGCATGTAATGCTATCGAAACCTTATTAGTCCATAAAGATATCGCACCAGCTTTTTTAGAAAAGGCAATCCCTTTATTTAATTCTAATGATGTTAAATTAATTGGCGATAAGAGATCAGTTGAATTAGGGATAAAGTATGAGGCTAGTCTAGAAGATTGGAAAACTGAATATTTGGATTTAATTTTATCGATAAAAATTGTTGATGATCTCGAGGAGGCAATCACACATATTCAAAAATATAGTTCAAAACATACAGATGGAATAATTACTGAAAATTCACATACTGCCAATAAATTTATGAATGTAGTTGATAGTGCAGGTGTTTTTCATAATTGCTCTACTAGGTTTGCAGATGGCTTTAGATATGGATTCGGAGCTGAAGTTGGTATATCTACTCAAACTCTTCCACCAAGGGGACCTGTAGGTCTAGAAGGTTTGGTAACTTATAAATATTTCCTAAAGGGTGATGGTAATATAGTTAATGATTTTTCATCAGGAAAGGCTATCTATACACATAAAGATCTTTAAAACTTTTAAAGATGGAAACTTTTTTAAAAATTGAGAATATTAAACTTTGGGCTAGGGTTGGCTTACTTGATGAAGAAAGGGAATTAGGACAACTATTTATTTTAGATATATTTTTGTGGACTGATTTTGAAGAATGTACAATAAATGATGATATAAAAAAAACAGTTGACTATTCAAAATTAGTTAAAATTTTAAAAGATCAATCAAAGAAAATATATTGTTATACAATAGAAAAATATTCCAACGCAATTCTAGAAATCATTGAACAGGAATTTAAGATTTCTAAAGTTAAAATCATTTTAACAAAATGCAACCCTCCAATCACAGGTTTCGATGGAAAGGTGTCAATAGTAAGAATTCTTGAAAATAATTAAAGTATTGGAAAAAAGAAATCCTATCATATTGATTCATGGCCTTTGGAATACTTCAAGTATTTTTTCTTCTATTACCCCTAAACTTGAAAATATTGGCATTGAATATTTTGCCCCAACTCTTGAGCATTCATATGGAATGACTTCAATACTTGATTTGACTAATAAATTAAACGAATTAATTTTAGAGAAATACGGTTTAGAAAAAGAAATAGATATTTTGGGATTTTCTATGGGAGGAATAATTGGTAGGCACTGGCTTCAAAAATTTAATGGATATAAAAGAACAAGAAGATTAATATCTATAGGGTCCCCTCATAAAGGAACTTTGATGGCTCAATTAATACCTAAATACCCTTTTAAAGGTATATCAGAAATGAAAATAAATAGTAAGTTTTTAAGAGGACTCGCAAATAATGATTTTTTTCTTGACAATATTGAGTGTATAAATTTCTTTACGTATTGGGATTTGATGGTTTTCCCTGGCTGGTGGACAAATTTAAATTTTGGAAAAAAAATATCAGTCAAAGTATATAAACATAGAAATCTTGTAAGAAATAAATCTGTGGTGGATAAAATAATCGATGAAATTATTATGTAGCTTTAGATAATCCTAAGTGTCTTATTAAGGAATCTGTTTGTGGCGCTCTTCCCCTAAATAGTTTGAATATGTCTAAGGGAGGTAAGCTCCCGCCCAAGCTAAGTATTGTATCTTTAAATTTCTTTCCTATTAACTTTAAATCTTCAGAGTTTTCTAGATCAGCTTCTTCAAACATTGAAAATGCATCAGCACTTAGAACTTCAGCCCATTTATATGAGTAATATCCTGCAGAGTATCCACCTGCAAATATATGACTAAAACAACAAAGAAAGTTATCTTCTTGAATTGGTTCAATAACAGTAGTTTGTTTTGCAATTTCTCTTCTTATTTCATCTGCTGTTTTACCTTCGTTTTCATCAATACTACTATGCAATCTGAGGTCTGTAATTGCAAAATGTAGTTGTCTAAGAGTAGCCATACCACAATTAAAAGTTCTATTCTTTAAAAGCTTCTCAAAATTTTCATCAGATAATTTTTCTCCTGTTTTGTAGTGCTTAGCAATATTCATAAGTGTATTTTTATGAAAACACCAGTTCTCCATAAATTGACTTGGAAGTTCCACTGCATCCCACTCAACGTTGTTGATACCAGCTGCTTGAGGAAGATTTACAGTAGTAAGCATGTGTTGAAGACCATGACCAAATTCATGGAAAAGTGTCTGAACTTCTTCAAAACTCATCAAACTAGGCTTATCTTTTGATGGTGGAGTCTGATTACAAACAAGATAAGCTACAGGGAGAGTCTTTTTGCCGACATTATTTTTATTCAAACATTCATCCATCCAAGCTCCTCCTCTTTTTGATTCAGGCCTCGAGTATGGATCTAGGTAAAATGATGCAATTTTTTCATTTTCTTTATTGAGGATATTAAAAAATAAAACGTCATCATTCCACAGAGATACCTCATCAGTTGCCTCGGATACTTTAATTTCAAAAAGCTTTTCACTTAATTTAAATAAACCTTCCAAAACATCATTTAGTGGGAACCAAGGTCTCAAGGACTCTTGATCCAAATTAAGCTTTTCCTTTCTAAGAAGTTCGGACCAATAACTAATATCCCATGGCTCGATATTCTGTGATTTTGAAGCCCCATTAGCTTTAGAAAACTTATCGAGGGTTTCTAATTCAATTTTTGCGGTTTTGAAGGCTGGTTCTCTCAATTCTTCTAAAAGGTTTTCAACATTTTTAATTTCTTTCGCCATTTTTGTTGACAAACTTAGTTCTGCCCAACTTTTATAACCGAGAAGATTGGCCTGTTTAGTTCTAAGAGATAATATCTCTTCAATGATTTGAGAATTATTTTTTTCTCCTTGAGATGCCCTACTAACGAATGCCTTATATAGTTTCTCTCTAAGGTTACGGTCGGTGGCATATGTCATGTAGGAAGTATATGTTGGGATATCTAGACTTAATTTCCAAGGACCATTTTTGATATCGACTTCTTCATCTTTTTTTAAGTGGTTGTGTGCAGAAATTGCCATTAATTCAAGTACTCGTTCTGGAAGACCATCAACGTCAGATTTTTTATTTAATATTAAAAACCATTTATTAGTCGCATCAAGAACATTATTGCTGAAGTCTGTTGATAGCTTTCCAAGCTTTTCTGAAATGTTGTTGAATTCTTCTTGATCATTCTTTTGTAGTGAAATGCCTCTATGTTTCATCTCAAGAATTTCTTTATCTAAAATTCTGTTTTTAATTTGATCAAAGTTATTTGTCTCTTTAAGCTTGACTAAAGAATTGTAAATTATTTTACTTTGTCCGAATTTATTACTAAAGCTTATAATCTCTGGAAGAAATTTTGAATAAATCTCTCTTAGACTTTCAGAATTATTTACTGCATTTAGGTGGCTTATTACTCCCCAACTCCATCTAAGAATTTCATTGACTTCATTTAAGGGATTTATTACTTTATCCCAATTTAAATTATTGTTTATCAAATAGTTAGATAAATTTTTCTCGATATTTTCAAAATCTTTAGCTATCTTTTTTAGTACTTCTGGGAATTGTTTAGTTATGCTTTCGGGAGTAAATTTTTTAAAATCTGGTAATTCTCCATATTTAAAAATCGAGGTATTCATTTATTAAAGTAATCTAATTAACTAAAGTTGGTATCACCCCAACCAATTTAGCTAAAGTGAGCTGCTGACTGAGAGCATTCGTTGAAGATTCGTATAAATTTATCGCGATTTTTGGCCAAAAACCTATAACCAAAGTAGGCAATAATAAGCTGAACCCAATCGTCAATTCTCGACCATTCATCTCTTTAACTGTAGCAAGTGCAGGAATTCTAGGGCCAAAGAATACTCTTCTACACATTGATAGTAGGTATATTGGCGTTAGAACTAAACCTATGGCTGCAATAAGAATAGTGATCGATCTAAATATAGAGCTGAAGCCTTCTTGACTAGTGATTCCTAAAAATACAGTTATTTCACTTATAAATCCGCTCATCCCAGGTAGGGCTAGAGAGGCCAAAGAACTTGCCAAGAAAAAAGCAAAAGTTATTGGCAAAACCTTTGCTAAGCCACCCATATTTGGTATCGAAAGAGTATTTGTTCTTTCATAGAATGAGCCCGTAACAAAAAACATAGCTGCAGCTATAAGTCCGTGACTAATCATTTGGAGCATTGCTCCGCTTATACCTAAAGCATCTACTGCTCCAATCCCTAATAAAACAAAACCCATATGACTCACAGAGCTACATGCAATTCTCCTTTTAACATTATCTTGAGCGAATGCATTAAGAGCTCCATAAATTATATTAATGATTCCAAGAATAATAAGCGCAGGTGCAATTTGAAGATGTACTTCAGGTAGTATTTGAACATTGAATCTTAAGAGGGCATAACCTCCCATTTTTAAAAGTATTCCAGCTAATAACATTGAAACTGGAGCATTAGCCTCTCCATGTGCATCGGGTAACCAAGTATGTAATGGAAAGATAGGAAGTTTTACTCCAAAACCAATTAAAAATCCTAAATATGATAATAAAGCTAGGCTGCCCGATACATGTTTATTGGTTATATCGGTAATATTTAAAGTAAAAGTATCACCACTCAAAGCAAGAGCTAAACCACTTATAAGTATTAATAAAGAAGCTAAAGCTGTATAAAGAATAAATTTTGTGGCAGCATATAATTTCTTTTTCCCTCCCCAAATTGCAATAAGAAGATATACCGGAACCAACTCAAGTTCCCATGCTAGGAAAAATAACAGGAAGTCTTGAGAGAGGAAAACTAATGCTTGTGCTGAGGCTTGTACTAATAAAAGAGCAAAATATAGATTAGATTTTTTCTTAATTTTCCAACTTGCCGCAGCCGATAAAAATGTAATTAACCCGCTCAAAGCTACTAGAGGAGCAGATAACCCATCTACGCCAAGAGACCACTCTAAACCTATTGAGGGTAACCAGGAAGCTCTTTCTACAAGTTGTAAAGAGCTATCTGAAGTATTGAATTTTTGAAAAAGGACACCAATTATTAATAAAAAGTCTATAAATAAAAAACTTAATGAGATATTCCTAGGGAGTGTATTATCTTCTTCTTCTTTCGAACTCAAGAAAGGCATTATTAATGCGCCAATTAAAGGCAGTAAAACAACAGATGATAGCCAGGGAAAAGATTCTAAATTCATTTATGGAATGAATAATTTTTTTATTCTAGTTGAAGTTGTACTAGCTTGAGACTATAACATTAAAAATGCCTAAGTAAAACTACTTACCAGAGATAGTGCTAAATTGGCTACCTGTCGTTTGAACGTTTAAGAAGGGTGCTCTGCTAGCTACACCTGACATTTCCCATGCCTTCACCATGGCTTGACTGACGTTTTTACCATTTTCTTTTTTACACAAAGCTAAGATACTTGGTCCAGCTCCGCTAATTGCGCATCCTAGAGCACCTGCATTTAGTGCGGCATCTTTGACTTCTAGTCCACCTTTGATAAGTTTCCATCTGTAGGGTTCATGTAACTTATCAAACATTCCCTCTTTTATAAGTTCCTCATTTCCTGCTTTTAAGCCATTTAGTAACAAAGTGAGTGCCCCCATATTTGTCACTGCATCAGATATAGATACATTCCTAGGCATAACCTTTCTTGCTTCACTTGTGCTTAGACGAATTGCAGGTATTGCTACAACAGCTTTAATTGAATCGTGCCATTCACATCTAATAATTCTCCATCTTTGAGAAGAAGACCTAGCTGTTAAACAGAGCCCACCAAGCAGAGAGGGCACCACATTATCAGGATGACCTTCTATATCAATAGCAAGTTCAAGGAGTTTTTCTTTGGACAATGGGGAGTTCATTATTGCATTTGCTCCGATTAGTCCAGCAACTATTGCTGTAGCACTACTCCCAAGTCCGCGTGCAGGGGGTACTGCTAACTTAACCCTTGCTTCAAGTGCAAAAGGATCCATATTTGCGCTCTCCCACACTTTCTGAGCTGCTCTAAAAACTAAGTTTTCAGGTCCTCCTCTTAAATGATTACCGTCTGTACTTTCCATTATTAAATCAAATCTATCTCCACCACCTTCAATTCTTGTAAAAATAAATTCGTTATATAAATCTAATGCTGCTCCAAGACAATCGAATCCAGGCCCTAAATTGGCAGTTGTGGAAGGCACTGTTACCCTTATTTTTTTACCTATTTCAGGAATAGACATTTTTTGATTTTAAGTTTTTAAAAGCATTTTTGCTCTGCAGGCTGCACTAAAAAGTCCAAACTCTTCATCTAAAATTACTTTTATAGGTATTGTTTTAAGAATATCTTTTAATCTTCCCTTGTCGAAAAATTGTTTTAAAAATAAGTCTGATTTAAAATTTTTGAAATGTTTTGACGATGTTCCTCCAGAAATCCATAATCCACCAAAGCACAATTCTTGAAGAGCAACATCTCCCAATAAAGAGGCATAAGCGCCTAACCAAATACTCTCAACTTCAATCATTAGCTGATCACCTTCTTTAGAAAGATTACAAATTTTTTCAGGTAGTTCTTTTCTCGCAGCATCAAAAATTTTAATTTTTTTTAAATATTTTTGTAAAGGATGGTTTTGGGCATCAGGTTTGCTTAGTCTCCATTCGGCAATTCTTGATAAACCAGTGCCGCTAATAATTCTTTCACAAGATATCCTTTCAACTTTTAGGTAATTCTTAAGCCAAATTTTTAAATCCCATTCTAATTTTGACTTTGGGGAGTACTCTACATGACCACCTTCACTAGCTAAAACTTTTACCTTTTCCCCTGATATTATTCCTCTTGCAATCCCCAAGCCAGTCCCCGCTCCAACAATGGCATGCAAATCATTATTAGTACCTTCAGAATCGGATCCATTTTGGATAGTAGAATATTGATTTTTTTTTAAAAAAGGTATTCCATAAATTTGTACAGCGAAATCATTTATTAGCTCGCAGTTTTTAAAGTTAAATTTGTTCTGTAAATCATTTCTAGAAATATTCCATGACAAGTTAACGATTTTTGCGTTGTTTTTAGATAAAGGACCAGCTACAGCAAAACATGCAGAAGAAGGATGAGTAATATTCTTGCATTCTTTTTTGATGAAATCTTCTAGGATTAGTTCAAAAGAACCCCAATCAGACGATATATATTTCTTTTTAAATATTAATTTAGGCGAATTATTATTTATTTCATTTTCGAAAATTCCTAATAGAACCTTTGTCCCTCCTAAATCACAAGCGAGAAAATTCATATATAAGAAATTATTCCCTTCTCCCTTTTTTTTCTATTAATTCATCCATTAGTTTGAAAAGATTTGGTAAGTTGAAAATTCCTAAATTTTTTCCATTCAAAGCTCTTAAGGCGACTGAATCAATTTTCTCTTCTTTATCACCAATAACCGCAATTAAAGGAACTCTGCCGAGAGTTGCCTCTCGTATTTTATATCCTATTTTTTCATTCCTAATATCAACTTTTGATCGATAACCATTATTGTTTATTAATTCATTAAACTTTAAACATTTTTCAATATTTCTATCAGTAATGCTTAACAAAATTATTTGATAAGGAGCAAGCCAAATTGGGAATTTTGCCTCATATTGTTCAATTAAGATTCCTATAAATCTTTCAAAGGATCCTAAAATTGCTCTATGAAGCATTACAGGATTTCTTTTTTCATTATCAATATCTACATATGTTGCATCCAATCTAATAGGCATTGAAAAATCAACCTGAATAGTTCCGCATTGCCAAACTCTATTAAGACAATCCTTTAACGAGAATTCTATTTTTGGACCATAAAAAGCACCTTCGCCAGGTTGTAGCTCCCATTTAAGATTCTTATTATCGAGCGCTTTAGTAAGAGCCTCTTCTGATTTATCCCAAATATCTTCACTACCTACCCTTTTTTCAGGACGTGTTGATAATTTTATAATGATTTCATCAAAACCAAAAGTTTTATAAACTTCGAAAACAAGATCTATAAAAGTAGATACCTCTTCTTGAATTTGTTCTTCTGTGCAAAATATGTGTGCATCATCTTGAGTAAAGTTTCTTACTCTCATTAAGCCATGTAGTGCGCCTGAGGGCTCGTTTCTGTGACAAGAACCAAATTCAGCAAGACGAATTGGTAAATCTTTATAACTTTTTAAACCTTGATTAAATACTTGGATATGGCATGGACAATTCATTGGTTTAATCGCATATGTTCGATTTTCTGATGCAGTAGTGAACATATCGTCTCTAAATTTCTCCCAATGACCGGATTTTTCCCAAAGAGATTTATCAACAGCTTGCGGGGTTTTGATTTCTAAATAATCATTTTTTTTGAGTATTTCTCTTATGTACTTCTCCAGTACTTGGTAGATTGTCCATCCATTTGGATGCCAAAAAATCATTCCTGGAGATTCTTCTTGTATATGAAATAGTGAATGTTTTTTACCAAGTTTTCTATGATCTCTTTTTTCCGCTTCTTCAACTCTTGTTAAATAATCTTTGAGTTCTTTTTCTTTTGCCCATGCAGTTCCATATATTCTCTGTAATGATTCATTATCACTATTACCTCTCCAATATGAACCTGATAATTTAAGTAATTTAAAGTATCTCAAATGTCTAGTGTTAGGAACGTGAGGCCCTCTACACATGTCGATGTATTCTTCGTGCTTGTATAAATTGATGAGACCTTCTTCAGGAATTTCTTCAATTATTCTTAATTTAAAAGTCTCATCTCTTTCTTTAAAAGTTTTAATAGCCTCTTCTTTAGAAACTTGTAAAATTTCAACGTCATAGTTTGTTTTTATTAATTTATTAATTCTATTTTCGATTTTTATTAAATCTTCAGGAGTAAATCTGTATTCAGAGAAAATATCGTAATAAAATCCATCTTCAATTACAGGCCCAATCGCCATTTTAATATCAGAGTAAATTTGTTTAACTGCATGACCAATAAGGTGAGCGAAAGAATGTCTTATTATTTCAATTCCTTCTTTATCTTTTGATGTGATGATTACAACTTTGGAATCTTTATTTATAGGAATTGTTGCATCAATAAGAACATCATTTACTTTCCCAGCAA
>CACGER010000023.1 GCA_902572075.1 uncultured Prochlorococcus sp. | reverse complement strand
AGCGGATTTACAGTCCGCCCCCTTTAACCACTCGGGCACCGACCCCCACTATTTGAACTTATCAGTTAATGGACACTTTGTGTGAAAATGTTTTGGTTTTTTTGTTTCTTTCTAGATAGCATTTGTAAAGAGAAGACTTTATTGATGATGAATATTTTATTAATAAATGGCCCAAATTTAAATCTATTGGGAACTAGAGAACCCGAAATATATGGCAATAAAACATTAAATGATATTGAACAAGATTTAATTAAAGTTGCCAAAGAAAAGAATATTAATCTTGAATGTTTTCAAAGTAATCATGAAGGAAAAATAGTAGATAAAATTCAGGATTCTGTAAAAAGTGTTCATGGCATTCTTATAAATGCTGGCGCTTTTACTCATACCTCGATTTCTATTAGAGATGCTTTAATTGGATCGAAAATTCCTTTTGTAGAGTTACATATTTCAAATATTTTTAATAGAGAAGACTTTCGTAAAGAGTCTTTTCTTACAGATAAAGCTATAGGAATTATTAGTGGATTCGGCATATCAAGTTATTCCTTGGCTCTTGAAGGAATCATTGGATATTTAAGTAGTAAAGATTAAATGCTAGTCGATTTTAAAAGGCCCACTTCTCAAATTAAATATCTATCGTCATTCACCTCAGATGAGTGGATCAAACTCGCATTATCTAATCCAATAGATATTCTTATAGACCATGCTCATTGTGAAAGAAAAGCAGCAGGAGTAGCAATTCAATTGATGTTTAGATATCCATCAGAACCAAATATGGCAGAAGTTCTAAGTCCAATAGCGAGAGAGGAATTAGAGCATTTTGAAAAAATACTTTATTTTTTGAAGGATCTTGGACATTCTCTTGAGTCCTTAAAACCGCCTCCATATGGAGCTGAATTGTCCAAGAATATAAGAAAGGAAGAGCCCTTTAGAATGCTTGATAGTTTCTTAATAGCAGGACTTATTGAAGCAAGAAGTCATGAAAGATTAAGCTTGCTTGCGCTGAATTCTGTAGATAAATCGTTTAAATCCCTTTATGAGTCTCTGCTTGAGAGTGAGGCAAGACATTTTGGAGTTTACTGGAAACTAGCGCAAACTAAATTCTCTAAAAATCAAACTTTCAAAAGGTTAGAGGAATTGTCTGAAATTGAGTCATCAATACTAGCTGAAACATTTGTATTACCTAGGGTACATAGCTAAAGTTAATAAAATAAAAATGATAATAAACAAGTTCTTAAGTTTACTTAATCGATATAAAACTGATTTACCAACATTCACCATCGTTGGTGTAGGCCCTGGAGATCCATCGCTTTTAACAATTGCTGCTGTGGATGCAATAAAAAAAGCAAAAGTTATAGTTTTCCCAATATCAGATTATAAAAAAAAGAGTTTCGCTGCGGAAATAGTTAAGAAATACACCAAATTTAAAAAAAATATCCCTATCATCTTTCCAATGGCTAGGAAGGATTTTGATCCAGATGAAATATGGTCTAATGCTGTAGAAAAAATTGTGAAATTTATACAAAATGGCGAATCAGTTGTTTTACTTTGTCTTGGAGATACTTCACTATTTGCAAGTTCCTCAAATATTTTGAGGTTAATAAAAAATAATCATGCTGAAATTATTACCAAAACAATACCTGGTATTTCCTCTATTTCAGCAGCAGCAGCTTTGAATGATTTTGATTTGGTAAAAAAAGGCGAGACGTTGATCATCAAAGAATGCCCTTCTTCGGAATCTGAATTAACAACCCTAATTAGGGAAAGTAAGGCAAATAAAACGGTATTAGCAATTATGAAAGTTGGCAAAAGATGGAATTTAGTCAGGGAAATTTTAACAAAAGAGGATATCATCAATACAACATTAATAGCTTTAAGTGTTGGGATGCCTGATCAAATTATTCAATATGCATCACAATATAAAAAGGAATTTATGCCTTATTTTTCTTTGATTTTAATAAGGTTCGATTAATGTATAAAAAAGAAAAATTAGTTGAAAATCAATTTACATGGCCAATATGTAAAAAACTATTATTTCTTGTTCTCGAAGATAGGGTGAGTGATGTTTTTGTCTGTGAATTGGTTTGGGAAAGACTTTTTTATAAAAGAGATCTCTCAGATAATAATTGGGTTCCTAGTGCATTAACTCCTTCTTATTGGTCAGAAAAATTTGTAAAGGCTCCTCAAATCATTTCAGAACGAAAAGCCTCAGTACATTTGACGCGATCAATTCCCAAAGAATATAAACAGGGATTGAAAAATTTTCTTAATTTTAAAGGCTATAAGATTAATGAACTCTATCCAAGAAGAACTAGAAGAGCGACAGCAGTAAATTGGTTGATTTATTGGGCGATTGAAAATAATTGTTTTTCAAAAGACAGTGGATTAATGCCAAGTCCTAGTTCACCCTCTGTTAATCCAGTTAAAGGACATTTTGGGGATCCAGAAATTAAATAAGTTTTTTTGAAAAAGGTAAATGATTTTATTAAAGGTATAGTTGTAATGGATACTACTTTCTTTGGAGAGAAGAATTGATTCTTCCCACAATAGCAATTATCGGAAGACCTAACGTTGGGAAATCAACCTTAGTTAATCGCCTTTGCCAAAGCAATGATGCAATAGTATTTGATAAGCCCGGTGTTACAAGAGATAGAACTTATCAAAATGCTTCATGGGGAGGTAAGGAATTTCAAATAGTTGATACTGGAGGCTTAGTTTTTGATGATGATAGTGAATTTCTCCCAGAGATAAGGACACAAGTTTTCTTGGCTTTAGAAGAGGCTTCACTCGCGTTACTGGTGGTAGATGGGAATCAAGGCATTACTGATGGTGATTTATCAATAGCAAAATGGTTAAGAAACTCAAAATGTAAAACAATTGTTGCTGTTAATAAATGCGAATCGACTACTCTAGGAATATCTCTAG
This sequence comes from uncultured Prochlorococcus sp., assembly GCA_902572075.1. Classification (GTDB taxonomy): domain Bacteria; phylum Cyanobacteriota; class Cyanobacteriia; order PCC-6307; family Cyanobiaceae; genus Prochlorococcus_A. The sequence continues at coordinate 6,859 of CACGER010000023.1, read as the reverse complement.
CTTCGGAGTTCTGGAAATTAGGATTGGGGGAACCTAACCCTGTTTCGGCTATTCATGGTTCAGGTACTGGAGATCTTTTAGATCTCGTTATTGGCGAACTTCCTGAAAATAATATCCAGGATGAGGAAGAAAAGATAATGATGTCAATTATTGGTAGGCCTAATGTTGGTAAATCTAGTTTGTTAAATTCAATCTGTGGAGAAAAAAGAGCAATAGTTAGTGATATTAGTGGTACGACAACTGATTCAATAGATACGCTTATTAAAAAAGGTGATAATCATTGGAAAATTATTGATACTGCAGGGATTAGAAGAAAGAAAAATGTTAAATATGGAACTGAATTCTTTGGCATTAATAGGGCTTTTAAATCAATAGATAGAAGTGATGTTTGTGTGTTAGTTATAGATGCTACAGATGGAGTAACTGATCAAGACCAGAAGCTGGCTGGGCGCATAGAAGAACAAGGTAGAGCTTGCATAATTGTCGTTAATAAATGGGATCTTGTAGAAAAAAATAGTTCAACAATTTATCAAGTAGAAAAAGAACTTAGATCTAAACTTTATTTTTTACACTGGTCAAAAATGATTTTTATATCTGCCCTAACTGGTCAAAGAGTTGATAATATTTTTGAGCATGCTCTTAATGCTATAAATCAACATAGAAGAAGAGTTACAACATCTGTAGTTAATGAAGTACTTAAAGAATCAATCAGTTGGAAAAGTCCTCCAACGAAGAGAAGCGGCAAGCAAGGTAGGCTTTATTACGGTACTCAAGTAAAGAACAAACCTCCCACTTTTACCCTTTTTGTAAATGACCCTAAATTATTCGGAATAACTTATAGAAGATATATTGAAAAACAAATTAGAGTAAATTTAGGTTTTGAAGGCACACCCATCATTTTACTTTGGAGAGGAAAACAGCAAAGAGCTTTAAATAAAGAAGTCGAAAGAGAAAATATTGAGTTAATTCAAAAAGATTAATGAATTTGCTAACCAAATTTTCTGTTGGTCAATACGTTCATGGTAATAGAAGTTGGCTAAGAATTATAGATAGTAGATTAAAAATAATTATCGTAATGATATTTTTAATTACTCCAATCTGGGCAGGTCCAATATGGAGATTGAGTTTAGTTGGTTTTTTACTATTAATTACTTTTTTAAGTTTATTGCCATCTAGAGTATGGTGGCGATCATTACTTTTTCTCTTATGTTTGTCACTATTAATTGGATGTATATCAATACTTGCCTCTTCTGATATTCAATCTCTTGATAGCTACTTGAGAAATCCCAATGAGTTGCAAGTAGTTTTGGAAAGCCAAAAAGAATGGAATATTTTGCAAATTCCTTCGCAGAAGATATGGTTTATTAATTTTGGTCCCTTTAACGTATCCAGAAAAGCCTTTGAACTTGGAATAAAAACCTCCACTTTGATATTTACCGTTATTCATAGTGTGAATTTGATGCTTTTAACTACATTGCAGGAAGACATTGTGTGGGGATTAAGTTGGTTTATGTATCCATTAAGAAAGATTGGATTGCCAACTAGTAAGTGGCTTTTTCAGTTGTTAATCGCATTACGTTTTATTCCTCTAGTGCAGGAAGAACTTCAAAATATAATTAAATCAGTGTCAGTAAGATCAATAAATTTTCGAAATTTAGGATTAAGGAAATCCTTTAATATTTTATTAATCTTAGTGGAAAGGTTATTTAAAAATATATTTCTGAGAATTGATCATGGAGCAGAATCATTACTATCAAAGAAAAAAATTATTATAAAAACTAAAAGATTCAGAACTCTTTATCCTTCAAAATCTTTCAATGTAATTGTTAATACATTATCGATTTGTTTTATTTGCATAGCAATTTTTCTTAGAAAACTGTATGGTGCATTATAAATAACACAATATTTTTGGTTTGAGTTCTGAGCGTTATTTAAACCATCCAACATTTGGTATGTTGTACCAAGTTTCTCCAGGAAATGATGGGAGAGATATTTATGCGACTTTATACGCTCAAAAAATGTTTTTCTTGGTAGAAGTTCGACAGAGAGAAGTTTTTTTTGAAGTTATACCTTATTTAGATGCCCGTAATCAGGCCGAATTAAACCTTCAAAAAGCTAGAAGAAAAGGATCTGAAGAACTATCTAAATGGGAGAATTTATTTACTCAAACTTTCTTATAAAAGGTGAACCCTTCAAATTATTTAAAAATAAAAAATAAAATACCATCAAATGTAAATATTCTTGCGGTAAGTAAAGGATTTAAAAGTCAAGAAATCAAGATTATTCAAAATATAGGTCAGAACGATTTTGGCGAAAGTAAGGTTCAAGAGGCGTTTGAAAAACAATTAACTTTAAAGGATCTTAAACACATAAATTGGCACTTTATTGGAAGAATACAAAGTAATAAAATAAGAAAAATAGTTCAAAATTTTAAATATATTCATTCAGTAGATTCATTTGAAAAGCTGCAAAAGATTTCTAATATTTCACTTGAAGAGAAGAAAAATCCATTAATAATGTTGCAGGTCAAGTTGAGTGATGACCCTACTAAAGGAGGCTTTAATCCTGAATTTTTAATTTTGAAATGGAGAGAAATTCAAGAGTTGAAAAATATCTCATTAACCGGATTGATGACTATCAATCCTAAAGGACTTAGCTCTAAAGAAAATTCAGGGTTGTTTAAAAAATGTCGTGCTCTCGCTGATTCTCTACAACTACCAGATTGTTCCATGGGTATGTCAGGTGATTGGGAGGAAGCTATTGACGCAGGATCAACTTGGCTAAGATTAGGATCGTTAATTTTTGGAGGCAGATCCTAATTAGTTATTTTTTTATAAAAATCTTATCTATAAACTTGCAGTTAAGTTCAACTAACGTTATTTAAGTATAGGTAGTTTATTCATTTAAAAAATGAATCTATTACTTAAGGTTCTTAAACCTTAGTAATCAATTTAAAGAGGATTTAAAAGGTGTCACTTATTTCTAGATTAAAGGCAGTTGTTGCAGGGGATGAGTATCTCGATGATGATTTTGATGAGTTGGATTATCCTTCAGAGGATGAATTAAATGATATAAATAATTTCAAACAAAATCCAAAGAATGCAAATGCTATTGCAAATTCAAATCCATTCGATTTTATGAATAACAACAGATCATCAAAAGTAGTTGGTATGCCTGGAATCTCAAATTCGTCCTCAGAAGTAAGCTTAATGGAACCAAGAAGTTTTGATGAGATGCCTCAAGCTATACAAGCATTAAGAGAGAGAAAAACTGTAATTCTCAATTTAACTATGATGGATCCTGATCAAGCTCAAAGAGCGGTTGATTTTATTGCTGGGGGCACATATGCAATTGATGGACATCAAGAGAGAGTCGGTGAAAGTATTTTTCTTTTTGCTCCAAGTTGTGTAAATGTAACTAGTTCTTCTCCAGAAGAAGCTTCCCCTTCTTCTGTGTCTACAGAAAACACACCACAATATAGTTTGGGCAAGAATACTACTCCAGAACCAGCATGGGGTAATTCTAAATTAAGTGCTTATTCATGATTAATCTGTGATAGATAAAATTGCGATTATTGGTTTTGGAAATATTGCAAGTGCTATAGTTACCCCTCTATTAGATAACAAATTAATTGAGCCAAAGAATGTTTTTTGTGTTGTAAAAACAGAAAAAAGTTTAGAAAGCATAAAAAAAAATTATAAACATAATATAAACGTTTATAAATCAGGTTCTAAAGAGGCAAAAATAATTTGGGATTGTCCATATAAACTTCTTTCGATAAAACCACAACAATTAAATGATATAAGTGAGGCCCATCATATAAAAAATAAGGACAATTTAATAGTTTCTATTCTTGCCGGGGTTTCAATAAATAAACTTGCTAAAAAGTTTCCTAATCATAAATGTGTGAGGGTGGTTACAAATATTCCTATAACTATTGGAAAAGGTTTAACAGGGATTTCTTGGGGAGAAGAAATTACAGAAGATAAGAAACAATTTACAAAAAAATTATTTGAAAATACTAGTAAAATTTATGAATTTACTGAAGATTACCTTGATATATTTTTAGCTTTAACTTCATCAGGTCCTGCAATTATTGCTTTAATTATAGAAGCATTAAGTGATGGAGGATTAAGCGGGGGATTACCAAAATTAATTTCAGAAGAACTTGTTATGGAAATGATACTAGGGACTATTCTTCTAATAAAGGAAAATAAACTTACTACTTCTGAGCTTAAAAATTTAGTAACCTCTCCAGGCGGAACAACTATTTCTGCTTTAAGGGTTTTAGAAAAAAAGAGTGTAAGGTCAGCATTAATTGAATCAATAGTTTCAGCTAGTAATCGAAGTAAAGAGTTTCGTTAGGTTTTTCAATTATCTTTTAAATTTATATAAACTTTTTCAAGTGAATTTATATTTTTAGTAATTGTGTATCTCTCAAGTATACGTTCTCTAGCTTTTTCTCCAAGATCTTTTGTAAATGAAGGATGTTCTACAAGAATTGGGATTATAGTTTTTAATTGTGCAGCCACATTATCAGTTGAAATTACTATTCCTGCTCCTTTATCTAAAACTTCACCATCAGCTCCGGCATCTGTAGCTACACAAGCAGTACCAGCAGACATTGCCTCTAAAAGTGATAATGATAAACCCTCTACTAAGCTTGGTAAGAAAAATACTTCTGCTATTTGCATTATTGCTATCCTAGTTTCTAAATCTAATTCGGCACCCCACCAAATTAATTTCTCATTACCAAGGTTAGAAAAACTATTTTCAAGTGTTGGCTTCATTGGTCCATCCCCAACAATAACTAATTTGCAATTTTGAGTTTTTGTTTGGCGCCAAGAACGTAAAAGTGCCTCTATATTTTTCTCATTTGCAATCCTTCCCATATATAAGAAAATTCTTTCATTTCCAAGTTTGTTTTTTACATGATCATATTTTTTACTTTTTTTGCAAAAAGGTCTCCAAATATTTTCGTCAACACCGTTTGGAATAATTATTTGCTTTTCTTTAGGTACTCCTAATTTCTCAAGAACATTTTTTTGAGGTTCAGAAAAAATAATTATTTTATCGAACTTTGCTAAAGATGGAGCATAAAGTTGATATGTTAATTGTTGAGTGCTCGCAGTTAGATTTCTATTTTTTGCATCAAATGGTGGATGAAATGTTCCTATAAGGGGAACATTAATTTCATTACAAAGCTCTGGAAGTCTAAAGTCTAAAGGAGATAAAGTTAGGCTTGCATGTACTATGTCAGGTTTTAATCTTTCCAATGATAGCCTTAGCTCTTTTTCTGCCCTTGGCGAAGGTATTGTATAAACTTGAGATTTAATTAAATATGGGAGACTTACATCAGGATCATTTGCGAGAAATAATGGGGTTGATGAATTTGAACTGGAGGGATTGTCGAAATGAATAAAACTAATTTTATGCCCTCTGGCCTTTAATTCCTGAGTAGTTGAATTACCGTAAGTTACATTTCCACAAAAAGGGGATTTTTTTCCTAACCAGGCAATATGAACCACATTAATTGAATTAACTATTTATTAAGTTAACAGGCAAAGGCGCCATGATCATATTTTTTAAATAATTTAATTCTTCATGAAAATGCTAACTATATATTTCTCTCAACATTTTTAGTGAAGATAGCTCCTTCTCTAATTGAGTAGAGATCCATGTCTCAATAATGAATAATATTTTGAGCCAGACTTTTTTGGGACCCAACAACTCTCCATTAGACTTTATTGGTAATTCTGGGAAAAGAAGTCTCTGTAATAGTGCAACTTCAGATGCATTTATTTTTAGATTACTTTGAGGATCATCTATGGATGAAAACCCTTCACTTGGTAAAAAATAACAACTCCATTCCCAATTTCCCATAGGTGGAATAATAGGTTCTCCAGTTTTACAACAATGATGAATTGGTAAATTAATACCTCCAATGGCTAAAAGATGTATTAAAGATTGAATACTCATTGAGAGCATTTTAATATCTTCTTCTTTAGATTCTTCATACAAATAAATCCTATCTAGATGTGCAAGAACACAAGTTAAATAGTTTTGTTGCTTATCATTATTACCTACTAATAAAAAAGTTAATTCAGTTATTGCTTGCGCGGCTGCAAGACATTCAATATTTTTTCCTAGACCAGAATAGCTTTTTAATATTTTAATTTGACGTACAGATTTAAGATTTCTTTTCCCAAAAATTTGTAGACTTAAATATGTTAAAGGAGTAGCTGCCGAAAGACTACTTTTAGGACGTCTAGCACCAGGTACCGCTAATCTAACAATCCCTTGCTCATCAGTAAGAATAGTTATTAATCTATCATTCTCGCCTAATGGGGAAGCTTTAATACAGAGACCTTTTAGTCTGCACTCACCAGAACCAGACATTTAAATAACCTTTACTTCTCGAAAAATTTCACGAAAATTGGAAGTACCCACGCAACTAATTCCAATGTCAAAGAAATCAATTACTTGCGTCAGTTTTTTTATGCCACCTACAACTTTGATTTGATTTTGAGCGCCTGTTATTTTTATTATTTTCGCTACATCATTTAATGTAATAGGAGGTCCAAACCCGTCCCCGAATTGAAAATTTTTTATTCCTAATTCCAGACATATTTCTACCGCATTGTACAAAACTTCTTCTTGTAGTTTTGATTTATTTATGATTATTGAAACTGGTAATCCAGATAATTTAACTTGCTCAATTTCAGCAGCGAAAGTTTCTAAATTTCTTTTGGATAAATTGATAAAGTTTGGGATATATTCAATTCCTTTTGCACCCTTATCTTTTGCAAAACAAACTAATTCTTCAATAAAAGAAACTGGTAAATCTCCTAAAGGGTAC
>CACGER010000022.1 GCA_902572075.1 uncultured Prochlorococcus sp. | reverse complement strand
ATGCAAATAAAAAATTTCTCATCAATAATCTTGTTATGTTCCATAATTTTTTACTAATAATATTTTCCTAATTTAATTTTTTAAAATGACTAAAGTTAAATGTTCTTATTTAGGAAATTTAAACTGTGAGGCTATTCATCTACAATCTGGAAGTCTCATTAGAACTGATGCACCTTTAGATCACTGCGGTAAAGGTGAAAGTTTTTCTCCAACTGATTTATTAGCAACATCTCTAGGTACTTGCCTGCTAACCATTATGGCAATCAAAGCTAAATCGAAAGGATTTGATTTGAAAGGTATATATTTAAATATTGAAAAAGTAATGACACAAAATAGCGAGAGGAAGATAAAAGAACTAATAATAGATATTTTTATACCAAAGAACACTTCTAATGAAACTATTGATTTTTTGAAAAAAGCTTCCAAAGAATGTCCAGTTACAAGAAATTTATCTCAAGAAATAGATATTAAAATAAGTTGGCATAATGATAAATCTCAAACATAGTAATTACATAAAAAATAATGAAATACTTTATTGGAATAGTCCTTCTTTTATTTGGAATATACATAATGACAGGCTTGGCATTAAAGACTAGGTATACAAGAAAAAGACTTTCAAAAGGAAAAAAATAAATCCTATAAATTTTAATATTGCAGATTAAGGAAATAGATTTATTTTTGTACTGAGAATTAAGGCATATTTTAGTTTTATTTTTTTACTATTTTTTGGTCAATCAAACTAATCAAAGGGATCATGAAATTTACATTTATTCCAACAGTGCACCATGTATAAATAATAAGAAAAAATATTTTTATAAATAAATTAGGGGGTAAGGTGAAAAATATTTTGAAAAAACCTCCAATGAATAATACCAATATTCCAATTTGCAAAAGACCTTTGATTATCCATTTAACTCCATTTTTTTTAATATTTATATAAAACCAGAAAAAAACAAAACTAGATAACAATAAATATATAAAATTTATGATCATCTTTCCAGAGAAAATCTAATAAATTTGCCATTTTCAAGGCATGATGACAATTATCACTTTTTTATCTGCTAATTTTTTTTAAAAATGGAAAAGTTATACAAAAAACAATAAAAAAATTATTTATTTTTACTTTTTATTTTAAAACATTTTCGATTTTAGTAAATCAACTCTTTTTTGATTCACTCCCAAATCACTTTCTCCAACTCTTGATTCTGATCTTATTGATAATATGTTTGATTCAGGTAGAAAGGATACTTCTAAGTCATCTACATACTTCATCCATTTACTGGTCGCCTCAGCATGAAGATAATCGCCATCAATTTCTACAATCTCAGTTCTTGGAGTGTTTTCGATAAATATTTTAATCTCTTCAAAAGGTTTCTCAATATTGTTTACCTCCCACTCTTCTCGTACACAATGAGCAATCTCAATACAAGGTTTTAGTTCTATATGTGAAGCAAATGATGAAGAAGGGAATAAAAAGCTTGAACTAATTAAAATTGCTAAAAAAAGGATTCGCATTAAAAGAAGAATTTAACGAGTCATAATCTAACGAATTAAATTACTAATTTGTAATGACAACCTAATTATTTTGGAAGAAAGCATATATGTTTTTATATTCAGAATTTAATACGTATTTCTAATAATCCCCAAAAAAAAAGATCCCTCAAAGAGAGATCTTTTAAAATTGATTTAAATCAAGTGTTTCCTTGTTTCCACTGAAATGAATCAATTTCTCCTACACACAAACTTAATATCACACTTAAATTCAAAATATGTAATGTCTAATGGACCTCTATCTTAACTGTCACAACGCAAAAAATGCAAAAAGTACTCAAACATAAAGGGAGAGTACTTTTAAAGTTATCAGAAAAAAGTGTGTGAGGAGTTTCTGATGTATTTAATCTACTCCGTAGGTAATTTAAAAGGCTACAGTATAAATTACTAATTATTTAAATCATTCAGAAAAATTGGGCGTTGATGAAAAAAATAATCAAAAACATAAAAAACTCATGAAAAGCATTTACAAAAAAATCATTTTTATTATTTCGGCAATTGCTCTTTTTTCAGTGATAGTGGGTGTTGTCAAATATTCGCTTACTTATATTGAAAATAATCCCGGAAAATACTTACCTACACAAAAGTAAGCCAAAAATTAAGTATAAATTCACTTCAAAAAATCTATAAAGTGTCTTAAATATGTTCTACATAGACAGCTTGAGTCATGAAAATTAAAAATAATTCAGTTCTTAATCAGAATAATACTCATTTAAGTAAATTCAAAAATAAGCATAAATATCAAATACTTGAGAATTACTGGAAGAAAAGAAAGAAAGAATGTGAAAAAAATCTTTCAAAATTTTGCTAACCGATAATTATGAATTTTATTTTTTCTTTTTTATTAGCATCTGTGATGTGGGTACAAGTTCCACAGTGGGAAGCTGACTGGTCAAAATGTGCTGTAGATGTTCCCGATTCATCATGTCACTGGTATGTAGCTGCTCCCGATAATACGTTTGGGGAAGGATTTAATTGGGAAAACGCTCCTTGGTTTGATGCTAATGGATTAAAGGATGTAGCTAAAATTGAGAAAGAATCTGTAGTAGAAAAACTTCAAAATAACTAAAGTTTCTATTTCATCAATTAACTTTTAAAAGTATTTAAATCTAGTTGCATAGTGGTTAACTTTTGATTAATTAAAAAATTTTTATGCGTTTCAAAGTAAGCCTCAAAAAAAATGGAAAGGAATTTGATGAAGTTGTTATAGCTAATAATAAAAAAGAAGCTATGGAAGTAGCTTTAAAAAATAATCCAGAAGCTCAAGCATTAAACTCTGATTGGACATTTAAGATTTAATTATTTGCGAAGCTTAGGAATCAAAAGAGATGCAACACAAATAACACTAATTGCAGGTCCAGGCGAAAGATTAAAGACTATAGAGAGAATAAATCCCAGAAGTGAGATGCATAATCCAAAAAATGAAGACCTCATCATTGCAATTCTTAAACTATAAGCCTTATTTAGCCCTAACAAAGTTGGCGTAGAAAGAAGTGCAATTACAAGAATTACTCCCACTGCTGACATTGAACTAACAATTACTAATGCCGTTGTAAAACTCAAAGCAAGATTTAATAAAGAAACGTTTATACCACTCGCGGATGCACCTTCTGGATCTAATCCAACATAAACAACCTTTTCATATCCAAAAGTCATTAAAAGTATAAAAACTAAAAAAGCAATTATTGTTCTAAGTAAATCTCCAAAATTTGCAGTCAATAAATCGCCAAATAATACTGCCTCCAAATCAATCCTTATTCCGAGTAAAGGGATTATAAGGACCCCAAATCCAAGCATTCCAGCGAGAATAGTATTCATAACTGCTTCATAATTTTCACTTTTTCTATTAGTTAAACTTTCCGCAATTACTGAGCCCAGAAGACCACTTATAACACCACCAATTGAGGGGTGAATTCCAAGCGCTAATGCGAGAGCAAGTCCAGGCAACACACAATGAGAGATTAAATTAACTTGTAATAATCTCTTATGAGTGATTAATACAGTTCCCATAGCTGGGCATAAAATCCCGGAGAATGTAGTTATTATTAATGGAACCAGCCACCAGTTGTTATTAATAAAAGACATTATTCGAATGATTCGGTATGATCAAAAATACGGGACAAAAAAAGATTTCGGAAACAATGGTAACTAAGTCTGACATTACCAAAAGACAAGAACAACTTCTTGAAGAACTTAATAAATGTGAGGATGAATTGACTGGTCAAGAGTTGCATAGACAATTGATAGAAAGCGGAAAGGCTATGGGACTGACGACTGTTTACAGGAATCTTCAAGTTCTGATAAAGCATGGCTTAATACGTTCTAGACATCTCCCAACTGGAGAGGTTCTTTACACTCCCGTAGACAGAGATATTCATCATTTGACCTGTGTTCAATGTGGTGAGACATCAAAAATGGAAGGATGCCCGGTAAAAGATATTCATACACCCAAAACAAATCCAAAGAAATTCCAATTGTTGTTTCATACCCTCGAGTATTTCGGGCTTTGCCAAAACTGTTATCAAGCTCAGAATTAAAAAGGAACATTCTCTAATCACAGAAATTATTTTCGTTTATAGAGCTAATGTTTATTGCCTCTAATTTATCTTGTATTTGGTCAGGACTACCAACTGCCAAAACACTTTTATCAAGAACGATTACTTGATCATAGTTATTTAAAGAATCGCCCCAATCATGGCTACTTACGAGCAAAGAAAGTCCGGCATCGGCAAGTTGACGAACAATTTTAAGAAAATCCTCCTTTGCAGGTGGGTCCAAAGCTGCACAAGGTTCATCTAAAAGAAATATTTTTGCCGGGGACATAAGAGTTTTAGCTAATAGAGCTCTTTGCTGCTGTCCTCCTGAAAGAGAATCGAGTCTTCTATTCGCCAAACTTGCAATGCCTACTCTCTGCATTGTCGCCTCTAATTCACAACATTTATTTATCCAAGAATTAGGATATGCTAGAAGAGTCTTAATTTGAAATGGGTTATTACTTCTTGATTTTGAATACTTTATTTGACCAAGAGATACCAATTTTTCAACTGTAATGGGGAACTTCCAATTCATAGAACTTCTTTGAGGCATAAGTGCCACAAGAGCTCTAGATCTATATAAATTTTCACCATCAATTTTTATTTCGCCTTTATCTGGAGTATTTTGTCCTTGCAAAATTCTCAAAAGAGTTGATTTACCTGCGCCATTTGGGCCAACTAACGCTGTTAGAGTTCCAGGTTTAATCTCAACTGATACCTTATTCAAAACTGGCTTACTTTTTTTTGCGTATGCAAAGGTTAAATTTTCAGCGACTAAAGTAGCCATTAATTAATCTTTTAGAAAAGTCACTTTACAAGCTTACCAATAATACAAGTTGCGTATTGTTTTCATAACATTTGATACCTTAACTTGCCAGAGATAATGAAAATGATTATCATTTTTGAGTATTTAATTATTTTTCATGTCAATTTTTAAAAGACTTTTAACAAATAAAAAAGGTTCGAGTAAGTCAATTATTAAAAATTCCGTAATCGCAGGAACAATTATATTTTCTGGTTTTGGGCAGGATGTTATGGCTAAAGGAAAGTCATATGTAGCAGTAGAGCCACTAGTTTGTGATTTAGTTAAATCAATTGCATTACCATCTGACGAAGTTACATGCTTAGTAGATAGAAAACAAGATGTTCATGACTTAAAGATCAATCCAAGGCAAGCTCAATTACTAAATAGCGCAGATAAAGTATTTACTCTTGGTAAAGAAATGACTCCTACTATGAAAAACTGGGAAGATAAGTCAAATACTGTTGTGGTTGGTGTTAGTGCCATCGAAGTTGAGAATCCTTCAAGTGAAGAGGGAGGAGCTTTTGAATGGGCTGGTCTCTTCGAACTTTCAGCAGGAAATTATAAATGGTCATTTGCAAAAGTAGATGGTGAATATGCAGATCCTGCTATGAAAATGGTCATTCTTGAATCAGATGACATTGAGTTATCTGAAGAATTAGCAGAAGAGCTATTAGGATCTGATCAAAATATTGAAAAAAGCAATAATGGTATTCTTTCTGCAAGTGACAAAGCCTTCGTTTTAAATTTTGATCAAAAGAAAGATATCACGGAATTTAATGTAGAAATCAAAAAAGATGGTAAATATGCTTTCTTTACAGAACATATGCCTTTTGAATTTGAAGCAGATGAACACTTCTTCAAAGATCTAGCTAAAAATGATATCGAACCAGTCGCTCAAGAACCTGATATGGGAGGCCATAGTGAACATGGCGCAGAAGGCTTTGAATGGGCAGGAACTTTTGATCTTGAGGAAGGATCATATAAATGGTCATTTGCAAAAGTAGATGGTGAATATGCAGATCCTGCTATGAAAATGGTTATCCTCAAATCTGGCGATATTGAGGAATCTGAAGAACTTGCAAAGGAACTTTTAGAATCTGATGATTCTATCTACAAAGGTGATAATGATGTTTTATTAGCAAGTTCAAAAGCGATATCACTTAATTTTGATCAAGGTAAAGAAAGTACAGTATTTAATGTAGAAATAAAAAAAAGTGGTAAATATACATTCTTTACAGAACATATGCCTTTTGAATTTGAAGCAGATGAACACTTTTTTAAAGATGTATCCAACAATGATGTAGAGCCTATCGCGCAAGTTCCAGATGAGGGTGATGGGCATCACCACCATCATCATGGACATGGAAGTTTAGACCCTCATGTATGGCATGATCCAGCCAACATTATAAAAATGAGTAAAGTAATCTCAAAAAACTTAAAAAAGGATATCTCTATTTTTAACAGAAAAGATAGAAAATCCATCAATGAAAGAATTGATTCAACTGAATCTTTACTCAGCGGTCTAAATGGATGGATTGTTGACCAGGTTTCAACAATACCTGAGCAAGACAGGGTGCTTGTGTCAAAACACAAAGCTATGGATTATTATGGTGCTGCATTCGGATTTGAGACAGTTAGTTTACTAGACTTCCTTGGCGATTCATCAAGCTTAAGACCTGAAAACATTAGTTCAACTTTGAATATGCTAAAGGAAGAAAATGTTAAGGCAATATTTCCAGAACAAATACCAGCGTCTAAGCTATTAAAAAACTTAAGTAGGCAAAGTTCTGTACCTTTAGCTTCTAATCAAATATTCGTTGATGGTTTAATGATGAAAGGAAATACTATAAGCGTTGCAGTTCACAACACTTGTACAATTGTTGATTCATTAGGTGGAAGCTGTGATAAAGAATCTGGCTCCAATCTTGAGTCTGAATGGTACAAACTTTCAGATTAAATTTTTCTAATAAAAACGGTTTTCATTTCTTATTATTACTATTATTAAACTATTGTTTATTTAGTAAAAATCAGTAAATGAGCATCAAAGATAAAGTTCCCGTAACCATCCTCACTGGATTCTTAGGTTCAGGGAAGACTACTTTGCTTAATAGAATTTTAAGTGAAGAGCACGGGAAAAGAATAGCCGTAATTGAGAATGAATACGGTGAAGTAGGTATAGATCAAGGTCTCGTAATTAATGCCGATGAAGAAGTATTTGAGATGTCAAACGGGTGCATTTGTTGTACTGTTCGCGGTGATTTAATAAGAGTCCTTGGCAACCTTATGAAAAGAAGAGATAAGTTTGACTATGTTTTAGTAGAAACTACAGGATTAGCAGATCCAGGTCCAGTTGCTCAGACTTTTTTCATGGATGAAGAGATTAGTTCTGAATTTACTCTTGATGGAATTGTGACTTTAGTTGATGCTGCACATATTGATCAACAGCTAGGCAGGAGTGACGAAAGTTCAGAACAAGTGGCATTTGCAGATGTTCTTGTCCTAAATAAAACTGATTTAGTCTCTGATGATGCATTAGATACCCTTGAATCAAGATTGAGAGATATGAATCGAATGACTCGCATTATTAGAGCCGAGAATGCCAAAGTACCAATTGAAACAGTCTTAAATCTAAGTGCATTTGATCTCGATCAGATCCTTAAACGCAGACCAACATTTCTTGAACCAGAATATCCTTTTGAATGGACGGGTGTTTACGATCTAGATCCAGGTAAATATGAATTAATGCTAGAAGAAGGACCCGATCCAGAAATGTCCCTAGTAGCTCTCGTTAACCAAGGTGAGAGTGAGGAAGAACTTAAAGATGGTGCTGAATCCTCCGTAAGACTTTATGCAGAAAATGCTAATACTTTGGAGCCTGGAAATACTGTCCCATATGGAGAACATGTAAATCTAAAATTGGAGAATAAAGGAAATAAATCCTTCATCCTTAACATAGAAAAGCCATCAAAAATAGGTTTGTTTACACAGCACACTGCTGAAGAATTTAATATGAAAGTCATTAAAAGTGACGAAAATAAAGAGATTCCATTTAATACTGAAAGGTTCTGGCAAGCAGAGCATGAACATGATGATGAAGTAGGCTCAATTGCTATAGAGCGTTTTGGAGATGTTGACCCAGAAAAACTAAATACTTGGATGGGAAGGCTTCTCTCAGAAAAAGGGGTGGATATATTCAGAACTAAAGGTTTCATAAGTTACTCAGGCAACCCAAGGCGAATAGTTTTCCAGGGGGTACACATGTTATTTACTGCACAACCTGACAAAGAATGGGGTAACGAACCTCGTAGAAATCAACTTGTTTTTATCGGTAGAAATTTAAATGAGAAAGAGATGCAAGAAGGCTTTGATAAATGCCTGATATAGAACCATTTAGCCCAAGAGGCATGTTTCATGAAGGATGGACTGCTGAAGTTAGCGATTATGCCATAGCATGTGGCTGGGCTCTTAAAGGGAAACAATTTATTGTTGGCGACGTTGCGGGTGGTATTTTTGCATTCGAAGGAGATACTGGAAAAATTATTTGGAAAAAAGAAAATACTCACTCTGGTGGTCTACTAGCAATGGCAATTCATCCAGAGGGTGAAATTTTTGCAACATCAGGTCAGGATGGAAATGTTCAAATTTGTAATTGCCATGAAGGTAAAGTTATTAAAACACTTGATCTTGGCAAAGGTTGGGTAGAACACCTCAAGTGGTCTAATGACGGTTTATTTCTAGCGATAGCTACCTCAAAAAAAGTATATGTTTTTAATGAAATTGGTGAAGAGAAATGGATCTCAGAAGACCATCCAAGCACAGTAAGTGCAATAACATGGGCAAATAAAAATGAGCTAGCAACTGCTTGCTATGGAAGAGTGACATTCTTTGACATAGTTAATAATAAAACGAACCAAAAACTTGAATGGCAAGGATCATTGGTATCTATGGAATTAAGTCCTGATGGAGATATAGTTGCCTGCGGTAGTCAAGACAATTCAGTTCATTTTTGGAGAAGATCAACAGGAATGGATGCTGAAATGACGGGGTATCCTGGGAAACCAAGTCACCTTTCTTTTGATGACAGTGGAAAATTACTAGCAACTAGTGGCAGTGAAAGAATTACAGTATGGAGCTTTGTAGGGAATGGTCCAGAGGGGACTATGCCAGGAGAGCTATGTCACCACACAGAACCCATTTCGAGTCTTGCATTCTCAAATAAAGGTATGCTTGTAGCCTCAGGATCTAGAGATGGTTCTGTTGTCGCAAGTTTTCTAAAAAAAGACGGCAATGGAGACCCTGTTGGGGCTGCATTCGCGGGAGATTTAGTAGGGGCAATATCTTGGAGACCTGACGATTGTGCACTTGCAGCAGTTAATGCAAAAGGTGTTGTAAATGTATGGAAATTTAAAGTTCGTACAAACCTTTTTTCTAAGGGGTTTAAGTAAAATTAGAAATTTATAAAATTACCAATAGTTAGCTTTTAAATGTCTTTCCATACAAATGACTTCACAGTCATTATCTATACCTTTTGGGTGAATATCACAATATGAGAGGCATTGAAAATATTCGTCTATAGGATTAGATTGATCAGTTTTCCTAACTTCTTTCGAATGATTCATAAAAGAGTTCCTCAATTATTTAAAATCAAGATAGTCCAATTAAATATCAAAAGAAATAAGCAAAACTTACTAAAAATATCCCAAAAAAATTAACGCAATTGATTACCACTCTCGGACATTTTTAATAAAAAAGCAATGCGTATAAAAACGGATTGTCTTTAGAGAAATATTTTCCTAATTTTATATTGTTGAGTTCTAGGAGGTCTTTCAAAATGATCGATAGCCTGCCTGAAATTTCGGAATAAACCGAACTAATTTAATTAACTGCTCCAATTATTTTTTATTAATGTCTAAGCTTCCTTCTTCTGCATCGTTTAGGTGCCCTTTAAGAAACAAGCTTAATTCTAGAGTTTTTGCCCCAGTTAAAGACAATTAGTTAATTTTGGTGAGCATTAGCTTAAAAGAAGTTAGCAACAAGGATCCATGATTTAGGTACGTTATTAACTTCAGTAAAAAATATAAGTAAGAGATAAAAGAGGGCTTAAATTAGCCCTCTTTTTT
Organism: uncultured Prochlorococcus sp.; assembly: GCA_902572075.1. Classification (GTDB taxonomy): domain Bacteria; phylum Cyanobacteriota; class Cyanobacteriia; order PCC-6307; family Cyanobiaceae; genus Prochlorococcus_A. Next base: position 492 of record CACGER010000022.1, on the reverse strand, counting down.
TTAATAGGATGACTTTCTTCTAATTTTATAGATAATGATTAAATCAATTAAATTTAAAAATGGTTCGATATTATTGCCCATATTGCAATCCTAAATATCAATTTCAAAAAAAATCCTCAAAAGGCAATTTTATTTGTGGCTTGTGCGGAGAGGATCTTGTAAAAAAACCATTTATTAGATTAAACCAAATAATCGCTTTAGTTGCTGCTTCATCATTACTTTTACCGTTGATATATACATTTATTTTTTTAATTAAAAATCAATTAAATCCTCCTAATAAAAATTATCAAGCAAATAGTCGTTTGATGATAGTTATCAAAGATAAACTTTTTAAATTAAATTGAAAATTTTATGTATATTAGCTTTTATCAAAATGAAAATGATCATCATTTTAATATCATAAGTACGCTTAGTCCAATGAAAATGATAATCATTTTTATAATTAAATAATTTTTAACTTAATTAATATGATTGGTTTCTAAAGCTAATTTT
>CACGER010000021.1 GCA_902572075.1 uncultured Prochlorococcus sp. | reverse complement strand
ATAGTTTATTAAAAAATAAGAAACCTTTTTCAATTCTTTTTGGACCTAAAACCGAAAGCAAAATTACCAAAATTATGAATATTTCAGGTGAATTTAAACCTAATAGTTTCATAAAATTTTATATTCTATTTATATTTTAGTACATGCTAAAAATTTAATCTAATTATTCTCAAAAGTTGGTAAATAGAGTTCCCTATTTGATGCAATTAAACTTTCTTCTTTAAAAAAAATCTCTAGATCTTTTAGATCATTTATATCTACAAATTCACCACAATTATCTAATATATTATTATGGGTAAAATTCCATAAATTGCCTAAATATTCGTCATCGTCTGGAAATGCTACAAATTTTAAGTAGGTATTATTCAAAGCATATTCACTAGCAAAATCAGAATCTAATCCTTCCTTCTTAGCATCACAAAAAACCTTAGCAAATCTTTTGCCTACAGAAGTTTGAGCGCTCGATAAATCTAAATTACCTTGAATAGCTTTTACATTTATTGGCGCAATAAAAAAGATTATTGGGAGAAAAATTGATATTAATATAAACAAAAAAAATTTCCTTTTAAAACTTTAGCTCCTCATAAACTAGCAAAAAAATTAATCAATTAGGCCTATTTAAGTAAAAGCACTTATAAAAAAATAAGAAATAAATAGAAAACATAAAATCAGCTCCATATCTGAATTTATAATAAAGAATGATTAAATAAATTTTAAAATTATATGTCTTCAAATATAGAGCTAAAGGGAAGGGGAATTAACAGGATAATTACGAGTAAGGTCATGCTATCGCCATTAGCAGGAGTTACAGATAACATTTTTAGGCGACTTGTACGTAAATGGGCTCCAAACTCTTTACTTTTTACAGAAATGATAAATGCCACAAGTCTTAAAAAAGGATTTGGGACACAAAAAATCAATCAAATAGATTTAGAAGAAGGTCCAATTGGGGTACAAATATTTGATAATAGGCCTTATGCTATTTCTGAAGCCGCGAAACAAGCTGAGGAATCTGGAGCATTCTTAATTGATATAAATATGGGATGTCCAGTAAAAAAAATTGCAAAGAAGGGTGGAGGCAGTGCCCTAATTAAAGACCGAAAACTTGCTATAGAATTAGTCAAAAATGTAGTAAAAGCTGTTAGGGTTCCAGTAACAGTAAAAACACGACTCGGATGGGATAGTAAAGAAGAAAATATAGAGGATTTCTTATTTAAACTTCAAGATGCGGGAGCAACGATGATCACACTTCATGGAAGAACTAGAAAACAAGGTTTTTCAGGCAAGTCAGATTGGGAAATGATCGGGAGACTTAAAAAGTTGTTGGAAATTCCAGTAATTGCTAATGGAGATATCAAAAATCCAGATGACGCTCTTAATTGTTTAAAAAAAACAAATGCTGATGGTGTAATGATTGGTCGAGGAATTTTAGGATCCCCATGGAAAATAGGAGAGATAGATTACGCTATTAGAGAAAATAAAAATTTTAAAGAACCTAACACAGAAGAAAAATTATATTTAATTATTGAACATCTTGATGAATTAATAAAAGAAAAAGGAGATCACGGCTTGCTAATTGCGAGGAAACATATCTCATGGACATGTAAAGACTTTAAAGGAGCATCAAATTTAAGAAATAACTTGGTTAGAGCTGTTGATAAAAATGAAGTTAAAAATTTAATAATTAAAATGATTAAAACTTTGAATAATGAAAAAAATACATTAGCTTAAAACAAATTTATTTTTTTAATGAAAATTATTAGTAAAGAAACGAGTAAAAGAGTTTGTGATCATATGAACAATGATCACATTGATTCTGTTCACAAATATCTAATCCATTATGGAAAGATAACAAGATTTGAGAATGCATATATGGAAGAAATTAATAACAGTTATATAAAAATCAATTATGACGGCCAATCAGCAATTATCAATTTTAAAAATGAAATATCTGAAGAAGAAATTCATTCAACTTTAGTATCAATGATTAAAGAGATTAAATAATAAATATATTTATAAAAAATTCTAATTTTTATTTTCATAGAAATCAGTTATTTTTTTACATTCTTCAAATGAAAGCATGCTTAATCTTGATGTGGCTTTTATTTTTAGAATTGCACAAACAGCTAATAAGTCTGAGATATCAACATTAAGTGCTTCAGAAAGCTCTAAAACCCTAAGACCTTTCATTAGTATTAAAAAAATCTTTTTCTAAATTATCAAGAACCTTGCAATCAATGGGCTGCATTTTTCCCTAAGCCTGCAACGAATGGAAAAGTTTGTTCATCACCAAAAATATCTTCTGCTGAAGAATTAGAAATATTATTTTTTTTATTATCAGGCTTAATTTCTTCAATTTCATTAGAAATATTCTCTTTAATGTTATTTTCAATTTCTTTTGCTAATAGATTATTCGTATTAGAAAATATTGAAAAAACTAATACAAATAAAAACAAAATAATTCTTTTCATAAAAAATTTTTATCTAATACTATTGTCATACGCCAATAAAGTTATTTAGAAAAACTAGAAAATTTTAAAACAAATCTAAATAAATCAAAAAAAATTCATCTTCCCAACTTATTTCTATTTTTAAATCTAATTAAAAAATAAAGTCCTAATAACAAAAGAATTGCCAAGGAGTACTGATTAAGAAAAACAAAAACTATATATACAAGAAAGGGGAACAAGCACGCCCTCTTAAAATTTAATTTCTGTTCCTTTGACATATTTTTCCAATTTAAATATTCTTCCCATTGAAAAATCTTCTTCATTTTTCTAGTTCTATTTTTACTATTAAACATAACCTCATAAATATAGTCTTGATTATTCTTATGTTAAAAAACAAAATTAATCTACAATATCAAAATAAGTTTTTTTTCTTTGGATAAAAATTTTTAAATGAAAGATGAACTCAAAACCAATTTGGAAAATAGAAAAAATTGTTTTACCTCAACATGCAGATCATGTAGGCGTAATGTGGCACGGTAAATATTTTAATTGGCTTGAAGAAAGCCGAATAAATGCACTTTCAGAAGTAGGTATAAGTTATTTCGAACTAACTAAAAATGGCTTAGATTTACCTTTAATCAATAGTTCAATAAAATATAAATCTCCTTTATTTCTTGGTGAAAAAATAATAATCGAGAGTGAATTCAATATTGATAAAAGTCCTAGAATTAATGTAATTTCAAAATTCCTTAACAAGAAAAATGAAATCTTAACAATTGCTGAAGTCAATTTAGTCTTAATAAATAAACTGAATTTTTCTATAATAAGAAAAAGGCCAGATTTCCTATCGGAAGCCTTTAGCAAGTTAAACGGTTGAAATTATTATTCGCCAATGGATGATTTATTAAATTATTAATTATGAATATATTTCAAGTTATTGATTCTTATCAATATGAAATGGAATCAAGATATCAAGAAAAATCAATGCTTACCAATCTTTTTACAGAGCACAAATTTATAGGATGGTTAGGGTTGTTTATAGTATTTTTCTCTATCTTTGCAATTTTTGTTTTTCAATTTCTTGAGTGGGAAAGTAATGACAATAATAAGAGTTAAGAAGATTTAATGCTTATAATTCAACTGAATGACTTAAAAAATGGCTATTTACTTAAAAATAACTAACCCTACAGAGGTTGTAAAAAAAAAGACTTCAAAATGGCTTACAGATATTACACCTGAAAGAATTGATAGAAAATTGGTCGAGGATGAAGTAATAAAAGGCATTATCGAGCAATTAACATTAGAAGGCATAAAAGGAGAGATATCAGCAATTAATGGGTTTGAAGTAAATGAATCTTCAGTAATAACAAAAAATAATTTTATTATTAGAAAAACAAAAACTTTTTAGATCGAAAATAAAAATCTTTAATGAAAAATTTTTATATTTTAGTTATATTTATCATTTTTTTTATTTTTGTAATAGTAAGAGATTACCAAATAAAAAAGAAACAGCTTAAATTAAATAATGCTTTAAATGCCAATTTCTTTATTCAAACAATTAATAATTTAATAGAAGAAAACAAATACAATTTGTTAGAGGAAAGGATCAGATTAAGGGAAATAGATGCTTACGGTAACGAGGATTATAAAAAATGGATTGGCAATCCACCTCTTGAGGGAAAAGCCATTGAGAAAAATATATTAAATGGATCCAAGCGATTTAAAGAGGGTATACCATACTTCTGGGAAAAAGTAATTTTAAAAAAATTTGGCAGTATGGAATTATTTTTCGAAAAGTGGCGATCATATTGTAATGAAAATCCTACTATTGATGATGAGATAATTGGATCTATTAGAAAGCTCGAGACTGAAGATTGGTTTGTATTCATAGCAAGTCAAATAGAGAAATCATGCTTAAACCTAATAGAAAAAAACTACTCAAGTAAAAGCAAGGGAAACTACAAAAAAGGTATTAGGTTTGAAAATCATTGTATGGAAATTCTCAAACAAAATGGCTGGGAAGTAAAAGAAACCCCTAATACAGGAGATCAAGGGGTTGACTTAATTGCTTCAATATATGATTTGAGAATATGTATTCAATGCAAAGATCATGAAAAAGCCATTGGAAATAAAGCAGTTCAGGAAATTTCAGCTGGTAAATTATTTTGGAAAGGTACACATGCAATAATAGTCTCAAGATCTGGCTTTACAAAGTCTGCGCATCAACTAGCAAAATCAAATAAAGTGGAACTAATCAATGAATATCAATTAAAAGATTTAGAAAAATTTATTGTTTAAATACTTTATATCAATTGAGTTAAGCCCTCTTTGTAAAGCAAAAGAGTTGTAAAAATTCCTGAGGCCCACATTAAACCTCTAGCTGTGGGGATATTAAATACATAGGCACCAATATATAAAAAACGAAAAATAGGATGAATCAATGCTGCAATTATTGCAATATTAGAGTCAGTTAAAGTAATCAAACAAAAAAGACATGCGGGTGCATGTAGGGAAATACTTTCCCAACAATTTTGATGACACCAAACTGCTCTTTTTCCAAAAGAAGGTAATTCATCGAATAAAGCCCTTGGAGCAGCCATATTTTCAACAGAATATCCCGCTTTAACTCTCCCTATAGTTAATGGAATAATTGATAATAAAACAACACCAACTGATAGACAAAGGCTCCAGGCAAAAGCTACTTGCATATGATTTAAATAATATTATTAGCTTAATAATTGAAGCTCGTTATCGTGAAAAATGAAAAATCATTACCATAGATAAAACTTTGCAAAAAATGTTGTAATTTATAGAAAAAATCATTTATGGATATATCAAAGATAGTTTTAATTTTTGGCATAAGTTTACTAATATATTCCGCTTTTCTGTTTTTAGGATTTTTTCTTAAGAATAAAAATCTAAAGGCACAGAATCTAAAAAAAGAAGAATAGATTATTAATGCCAAGAAAATTTTCTATTTTCTCAATATTTTTATATCTTTTTGAATATATTTAATGGAAATAAATTTTGATCCAAATAATAATAAGGGATATTTGAAATTAAATAAGATAGTTGCTGGTATATGAAAAAATTTTATAAATTTCTTAAAAGTTTTCTATTCATATCACTATGGCTTATTTTATCCTCATTTTTAACACAATATTGGAATACCTTTCATTGGGAATATGTTTACTTAAACTTCAGAATTATATTTGATAAAGAATTTTGGTTTGTTGTAGAAAAAATTCTTTTAGGATTTGATATTGGTTACTGGTTAGAAGAAGCACTAAAATTCTTAAGTTATGAAATACCTAAAGAATCATTTAAATATTTACCAATTTATTTCGTATTAAAGTCTATTTGGATAAAGAATTAATTTCTATTTTAAAAGATTTTAATAAATTCCTTGAAATTCTTGAATAAAGTCGGTGAATTTATTTTTCTTAAAACGAATAAAGTTCCTTTATCACCCCTACAGATTCTAAGCTTATTGCTTAAATAAGTTATCTCTAACCACCCTAATTGTTCATTATTTATTTCTTTCATAGCCTTTATATTTTTTTTCCCAAATTTAGGACCAATAACACCAGCATGTGTAAATTTGACCCCAATTTTTTTTTCATTAATGTAATTAAGTCTTATTAAAATACCAGTACCAATAATTGATTTTATTCCTCTAGGTTTAAGTAAATTAAGACCATTTAAATTTAAGGGATCAAGAATTTGAAGGTTATCAATAAGAGGAGAATATTTTAAAAAAGGACTATTAGAACTACTCCACCTAAGCTCCCAAACACCCTGCAAATCATTTCTATCTTTGCTAAAGGAAAAATTATGATCAATTTCAAGTTGTTCGGCAATATTACGTATACCCTCTGAATTTGGAGATTTAAGAAGTAAATTTAATAAATCATTTTCAGTTTCCATTTAATAAACGCTGGGGTATATAGCTAAGGATAAATACTTACCTCCATGTGCTATATTCTACCCAGAATATGTTGATTTGATGACAAAGAGCTATTGGTTAAAGAAAATTTCAATTCCAAATGCTGATTTATTTCTGGAATATATAAGGACAGTATTGCCTTGGATTAAATCTGTGGGAGGAGTAATAGTAAAAAGAGATTTAATACAAGAATCAACCTCAAATGAATGGGATGGAGGGCAGCTTGGATTAGTAATTGAATTCGAATCAAAATTTGCTGCTAAAAAAGCATTTTATTCTGAAGTATTTCAAAAATATCTGCAGTCTAGAGATTTAATGGAACTAGTTACTATAAGTACTCTTTAAAAAAATCAACCAATATCAACCTCACAAAAACAACTTATAAGTATTTATTACTATTAAATTATTTATGTAATATTTATAACTTCAACAGCAATAGCATATTTTGCAAAATTTAATTGTAAAAGTAATTCGTTAATCAAATGAACTATTCAACAGAAAAAGATGATTATTTGATGACAACTCCATATACAAAGAAAATTCAGCAAAAATTTGAAAAGGTTAAATCATTTTTAGAGCAAAATGGATTTAATCCTTCAACAGAGAGCTTAATGCAAGATATAGTTAGCTCAGAAGAATATATTGCTAAAAATGGCTTATAAAATATCAGAATATATTCAGAGTCCTTAAATAATAAAAACCGCCTATTAGAAAAGGTAATAATATTCCAATAAATAAAAATATGGATTTCTTTGATTCGCCTTCTGATATGGGGTTAATTTCTGGTTCAATTGCAAAACCATTTTGTCTACCACCACTTTCGGTTGTATAACCTTTTTTATTCATAAGAAAAATAATCTATGCAGATTATCTCATGTAAAAACTTATTTAAAAAAATTTTTTACATTTAGAATTAAACTAATTTTAAAATCTAATAATTGATTTCAATCTGAGATTTCAATTTGGCAGCTTTTTTAAAAGACCTACAACTTCCTTACGACCAGTAGCAAACTCAGCCCTATTAAGTAATTCGCTATATTTTTTTGTGATTTCTCTATGATTCATTTTGGTTATTATCTTATAAAATTATAAAGTTACTAAAAAAAGTTTTTGTATAAAAGATATCAAAAAAGAATTTAAGTACCTTTACCTATTTAAACCAACCTTTTTTCTTTGGTTTAATCTCTTCTTTAATAACTTCTTTTTTTCTCCCAAATAATCCCTTTTTTTGGACTGTTAAATTCTCTTCAACAGGTTTAGATTTTCTGTTAAATAAGCCTTTTTTAGGTTCTTTTTTAATTGATTCTTTTTTGTCGGAAATCTTTGTTTTTTTAGGATTTGATTTTGAATTTTTGGGTTTGCTATCTGCAAGTAAAGTTTGATATACAAAAAAACCAAAAACAACAAAGAAGCCTAATGCCTGTACTAGAGCGGTTCCAAGATTATCAAACATTTAGGCCTCAACTTTGTATAGTGATTTTTTTTCTTTCGCTTCTATACATTTTTTATCATCAGACAAGCATTCAATTTCTGCCTTCTTCTCAGTATGAGAACTGCAGCCACCTGCATTTGCATTAGATGTTGAAAACAAAGTTAGTACCCCTAAAATTAAGGCGCATGAGGTGTAAATCGGTTTCATGAGTTTTATTTTTATTATGGAAAAATAATTTCGCAATTGCGAAGATAATCTTCTCTTCTACTAAAAGTATCCCCTTTTTATATATCTATTTGTAGTAATTAACTAAATCGATAATTAATATTGCTAGTAATGAAAAACCTAAAATGAAAGGTAAATAAGGATATTTATTTAAAATTTTGTTTAGTTGATTTTTCGATGTTTGTTTTTCCTTTTTCTTTTCTCTAGGTGGTAAGCCTAACTCTTCCCTTCTCTTAGCTTCTCCCATAATTTTTAAACTATTTAAGACTATTTTATACACTTAAAAAAGTAGTGTATTGTTCTTGATTTAAATTATTAACGGTTAATTTAATTTAAATTTTGGATATATTAAAAATATATAAAAAAAATTACATGATAGAAGTAGTTTGGTCAGTAAATATAATGATTGCAATTCTTATTATTGGTGTTGCCTGGGTTCTTTATTACATATTTACTTATGATCAAAAATTTACTTCCTAGATAAATGTCAGATAAAGATCTAAGTAATTTTCTAAAAAAAATAGAGCAACTTAATCAAATTGCTGAGCTAATAAAAAATAATCCTAGTAAAAAGTTATCCCTTTCAAAATGCAAGAATCATGATGAAGTAATTAGATTAACCACTGAATGGGGTTTTGATATTGGTAAAAGGTGGGGAGAATATTAATTGATTTTATTACCAGCATTATTAAAATTGCCATCAACTTCAAATTAAATTCCTAAGATTAATTAGTATTTCTCGTATTGGAGTTATGAAAGAAATTGGAGAGATAAAGTCAAATATATATAAAATAGCTGCTGTTACAGATAGAGGGCAAAGATTAAATAAATTAATTTCTCCTATGTATGAGGAAAAAGCTAATGAAATGGATAAATTGATTGATGCTCTTAAGGACTTTAGTTTTGAAATGTCAGAAGAATTATTGTCTGGAGAGTGGGAATTGATTTTTTCTAATGTTGAATTATTTCGAAGTTCTCCATTCTTCCTTGCTATTGAAAAGGCATTAAATGATGAATTTAAAAGTAATCTTTTTTTTAAATTACATCAATTGCAAGTAGGATCCTTTGGCATATCAACTATTGGGAGAATTGCTCAAAAGATTGATTTTGAAAAAAAAGAATTTATATCTACTTTTGACACTACAATATTTGGGCTCACAACAATTCCTATCTTGGGTTGGTTCAAACTATTGCCTACTTTTGGTGGAAGAGTAATAACCGTAGCAAGTGATTTAGTTTTAAGAAATAATTTACTTGATATGAACTTACAAAAGACAAAAGTTTCCAAAGTTGATGGACTTAATAAGATTCCATTATTTAGTGAATTACTTATGGATAGATGGTATCCAGTTAAAGAGGTATGGAATAAGTTACCTTGGAATAAAGAATCGCCAAATTGCCAGGTTTCAATTGTATATCTAGACGATGAAATGAGAATTATGCAGGATATGTATGGGTCTATTTTTATTTATATAAGGCCTTCAATTTCCTTGTTGAATTCTAATAAAATCTCTAATAATTAATTAAAACACTGAATAATAATTTTATAATTTATAGAAAAAACCATTAAAAATTTATTTTAAAGATTAATTAATAAAAACATCTCACATCTTAAATACAAATAGGTTATGTTCATAATGAACATTTTTTATTATGCTTAGAAATCAAGAAAAAAATTCAGTTGTTAGAGGAATATTCCTAATAGGAGGTTGGGGCTTAGGTCTAGACAGATTCTACGAAGGAGATAAAAAAGGTGGCTTTTTATCAATCATTGGTTGGAGTATCACATTTTTTAGCTTTATATTTCTTAAATGTTCAGGTTATGAATATGTTGAGGGTGTGAAAAATTATTCAAATTATTCCCCTAACCCTTTAATAGTATTACCTTTACTGGCAGGAGCATATGGTGGCTTTCTAATAATTAAGAAGGCATTTAGATTAGCAAAACAATTTGAGAATGCTGAATAATACTACCAGCAGTTAAATTCAAGATAATAATCCTGATCCTTTCAAATAAAATTTAAATAAAAGAATCACTAAAAGGTTTACTATTGCTAAGGCTACTAAACCATTTCTGTTTTTTACATCTAATTTTTTGACTAAATTAGAAAGATAAACTACTGGATTTTCTGGCTCTTTATTATCCAAATTTTTTTTAAATATTAATTTGACAAGAAAATATCACAGTTTCATTTGAAGAATCAAAATTGTAAAGTTGAATATCCAAAAAGAAATAAATAATTTTTAACCCATAATTCCTGCATTTCTTAAAAACGCTTTACCCATATTGCCAATTACAAAAAATAGAGACAGATTAATTAAAAGGACTATTAATAATGCCAACATTTTATAGTTTGGATTAGTTGAAATGCCATCAAATCCATTATTAAGAAATCTTTTAAAAAGTGATTTGTCAATTTTTAGTTTTTGTTGCTCAAAATCAAGTTTTACTTTTTCTTCTGAAGAATCTTGATTACTTGCTTTCTCTAAAAATTCTGTAAATGCCTTAACATTTTCTTCTTTTTTATTCCCCTCATTAAGATCTTTATTGTCTTCATTCAAATTGGGGGACGATTCGATTGAATTATTTTCCTCAGGATTAAGTTTTGAATCTTCCAAATTAATAGTAAATGCTAGGAGTATATTACACCATAAAAAAAACCCACTCGATCAATGGAAGAGAGGGTTAGCTAAGGTTAAAGTTCTTAATTCGATAATAATTTATTTTAATTAAATTTGCGGTTGGTGAAAAATGAAGTTTTAAATTAGATTATATTCAAGGTGATATTTTCGTACATATGTTAGATGCAAATACTAAAAAAGCATGTAAAGATGATCCCTCAATAAGAGATATTAAAATTAGAAATATAGAACATGCTATTGAACAAGCAGAATTGATGATAAAAGAATCAAAAATGAGCCAAGAAGAATTAATCTTTTTAAAGAGAAAAATATCGGACTCAAGACAAGATTTAGAGATACTTTATTTAATGAAAATTCAATGAATATAAATTTGTTAACTTTTAAAAGGATTGAATTTATACAAAGAAAATTAATTTGTATATTTGAAGACTTATAAAGTTTAAAGAGAATGTAATTATTTGTATAAAGGTTCTAGTTATGTCTAAAAATAATCTATATATACCTTTAAAGGTTGTTCCATACATCTTCATTTCAATTACTGCCATAGCAATAACAGCGGCTACATATGTAATTACTTAGTTCTATAAGCTATATAAAGTTTTTAGATATTAAGTAAATTAAAATATTTGTAATAACTAATTGTATGAATAAATTCAAAATAGCAATTTTTACAATATCAATAATCATATTTTCCCTAATTGGGATTAAAAAATTAATTTATATAAATCAAGTTAAAGATATAAAAAATAAAGAAGAATCATTCTTAAATGAATCTATAAGTGT
>CACGER010000020.1 GCA_902572075.1 uncultured Prochlorococcus sp. | reverse complement strand
AATTAATTACTTCATTCTTTTCCTGTGAACTTAATTTGCCATGTAATAATCCAACTTTTTTGTTAAAAAAGACCTCTTCTGATAAATGTTTGAAGGTTTTCTTTGCGGAGCTTAAATTCATTTTTTCTGAATCTTCTATAAGTGGCAAAATCACATAAGCTTGCTTTCCTTTATTGATCTCACCTTCAACAATCTTAAACAAGTTAGTTAAATCATCTTCTGAAATTATTTTTGTTGTTATGGGAACTCTTCCGGGAGGGAGTTCTGTAATTTGACTCACATCTAAATCACCATAAATAGAAAGCGCAAGTGTTCTTGGAATAGGTGTTGCTGTCATTGATAATAAGTTAGTATTTTCTCCTTTACTTAGTAATCTATTTCTTTGAGTAACTCCAAATCTATGCTGTTCATCAATTACTACCATCCCTAATGCATTAAAGATGACTTTATCCTCAAATAATGCATGAGTACCTACGAGGATATCAACTAATCCATTGTTCAAATTAGAGAAAATTTCTTTTCTCTTTTTTTGAGGAGTATTCCCAGTAAGTAGCTCAACAGAAACTAAAAGGGGGTTCAAATATTTTAATAAATTTTTATAATGCTGTTCTGCCAATACCTCAGTTGGGACCATAAATGCACCTTGCAGGTTTTTTTCAATGACAAGTAAAAGAGACGCTATTGCAATTATGGTTTTACCGCTTCCCACATCTCCCTGAAGCAATCTAGACATTGGTACGGGACTAGATAAATCTTTCTTAATTTCATTTAAAACATTTTCTTGAGATTTTGTTAATTCAAAAGGAAAAGTATTTAAAAATTCTTTTAATAAAGATTTCTTTTGAGGTAATTGTTGGGAAGTTGCATTTTTATTCGTCTTTCTTTTTCTTAGTAGGAACTTTATTTGAAGTAAGAATAACTCATCAAAAACCAAACGTTTTTTTGACTCAACAAGTGCCTGTTGAGTTGGTGGAAAATGAATATTTATCAACGACTCTCCTTTTGATAATAAAGATAATGAATCAAGTTGCTTTTTATTTAATATTTCTGGATATTGCTTTGCATAAATTAGTACCTTTTTCATAAGTTTTATAAAATTCATATTTGATAATGCTTCACCTAATGAATACAAGGGTAATATTTTGCCTGAAAAATTAAAATCATCATTATTATCCTTAAGAATTTCAATCTGCGGATCTACAAAAGTTTTGCCATACTCTGTCAATTTAACCTTACCGGAAATTGCTAATTTGGTTCCAGGAGTATACAAAGATTTTTGAGATGTGAAGAAGGAGTAAGATCTAAACCTTCTTCCTAAAAAAAATTTTGTAACCTTTATTGAAGACGTCTCATCAAAAATGACAATATTCATTATTGATAAATTACTATTTTTTTTACTCTTATGAATATAAAATCTTTTAACGTTTGCGATGCAAGTATATAAATTATCTGGTTTTAAATTTATTATCTTAACTCTATTCGTATAGTCTAGATATGTTCGTGGGAAATAATTAATTAGATCTTTTATATGAAATATCCCTAATTCATTAAGCTTATTTTTATATACTTTTCCTACATTTTTTATTAATGAAATATCTGAATCAAAAGACAAACTTGCATCAGCTTTATTCAGAAAAACATTATTAGAAATACTATTAGAACTTTCAATTTCTAGAGTTTTACCTAGTTTATAAAGATTTTTTCTTGTATCAATAATTAATCTTTTTCTTTGATTTTCATCTAATTTATTGTATTCATTATATTTTTTAGAAAATTCATAAAATATCCTTAAATATTCGTCTGAAAGATTTAGATTATCTAGTTTTTTTAAAGATTCACGCAAATAATCATTAAAATATTTTTCTCTTCCTAAAGTATTAATAAATTTGTTTTCAGTTTCAATAGTAAGAGATTTTTGCAGAGGTCTAATCCAATCTTTAATTAATTTATAGTTATTCCCACTAATAGTCACATTTGAAAAAAGAGTTATTTTTTCAACGTATCCTATTCAAAGTTATTTCTTTTTGCCTCCAATATGTCTCTTTTTTAATCAAACGCTGAAATTGATTTTTAAGCTCATTTATTTTATTCCTTTGAATAGAAAGATTTAAATTTTTAAACTCTAATTCAACAGTAGATATATTGAAGAAAATAATGCTTGGAAAATTATTGCCGACTAGTGATGACCGATTTAAGTTTAATTCGAGATTAATAACAAAAGGATATGGATGCTTTATCATAAAATTTTTGCCTACTAAGTAATCAAAGGAATCTTTAGATATCATCTTTTTTATTAGATTTGCCTTGAATAAATCTTGGTTAATCTTATATGAAAGATTCAATAGTAAATTTTTCAATGACTTGTCTATTAAATCAAAATTATTAAGAATCTGATTTTTTGGTAAATTATCTATTTGATTGATATTTTCTTTTTCTTGATATCTTGGGTTTTCCACTTTTTCTTCTCCTATTAATTCTAGTAAGGAGGTAATAAATTGTTTTTCAACTCCTAAATTTTCAAAAATATTGTTTTTAGATAAATAATTATTATGGTGGTTATTATCTAAATCAAGTGATACGAATCTCTCAAAATTATGAGCTTGATAATATTCTGAAGTATTAAAAAAGTCTTCAGTAATCTCTAACTGAGTGGGTTCTTTTAATTTAAAACCATCTTCATATTGAAATTTTTCTTTCTGATCATCCTTTATTTTTGTGGAACTATCCAAATTATTAATATTAATTTCCTTATTTATATTTTTTTCAATTTCATTTATCTTTAATTGTTCTACTGTTAAAAAGGGCAAATTAGTTAATAGTAATTTACTTATTTTTTTTTCAAAAAGACTATCGAATTCCTTTTCATTTAAGTAATAATCATTAGTTGTTGGATAACTATATATTTGATTAAGGCCTTTTTCTACAGAGATGAAAAGTAGATCTCTTACTAAATTAAGATAAAGTTCATATTCCCTATAGATTTTTCTAGTTAATATTCTTTTTTGTATTTCTGCTCTCTCTAATTGAGAGTTAATTTTATCTAAATCTATGTAATTATTGAAATTATTCAAATCATTCAAGTGACTAGTTTGTTTGCATTGATGCGACCTCTTCAGCAAAGTCCATCTGATTTTTTTCGATACCTTCTCCCAATGTATATCTTGTAAAGCGTCTTACTTTGATATTTTCCCCAATTTTTGCAGCTGCTTGTTTAACAAGATCCTCAACAGTTAGAGAACTATCTTTAATGTAGGGTTGTGAAAGCAAAACAAGCTCATTTAGTCTTTTTGCTATTCTCCCTTCAACTATTTTTTCTTTAATTTGTTCTGGTTTTCCAGATAAATCATCCCTACCCATTTCAATCTGCTTTTCTTTTTCCACAACATCTTCGGGTATTTCATCAATTGACACATACTCAACATTTGGGCATGCTGCTACTTGCATTGAGACATCCTTCAACAGAGATTGGAATATATCACCTCTAGCAACGAAATCAGTTTCACAATTTAACTCTAGTAAAACTCCGACTCTTGATCCAGTATGAATATAACTACCAATTGACCCTTCGGCCGCTACTCTTCCAGATTTCTTTTCGGCACTAGCTATACCTTTTTTTCTTAACCATTCCAAAGCTTTATCTAGATTCCCTTCAGTTTCGTTAAGTGCTTTTTTGCAGTCCATCATTCCTGCGCCAGTTTTGTCTCTAAGATCTTTTACAAGTTTTGCTGTAATGTTTCCCATTTGTAGTAATAAAAAATAGTGAATAGTAAGTTTTAAATTGGAATTTAATTTTTTCTTTCGGCATTAGAGCCCTTTCTACCCTCATTTATGGCATCTGCAAGTCTTCCTAAAATAAGTTGTACAGATCTAACGGCATCATCGTTACAAGGAATTGGAACTTCACACAAATCTGGATCGCAATTTGTATCCAACATTGATACTAATGAGATATCTAATTTTCTAGCTTCTAATACTGCATTAGATTCTCTTCTCTGATCAACCAATACAACTACATCTGGTAATCTTCTCATACCCTTAAGTCCACCTAAGTATTTTTGTAATCTTTCAAGTTCTCTCCTTAATACTGCAGCTTCCTTTTTAGGTCTCATTGCTATTGAACCACTACTTTCCATTCTTTCTAGATCCTTTAATCTTTCAATCCTAGCTTTCATTGTTGTCCAATTAGTCAACATCCCTCCAAGCCATCTTTGATTTACATAAGCAGCTCCACAGCGAGTAGCCTCCTGTGCTACTACATCAGATGCTTGTTTTTTTGTACCGACAAATAGGAAACGTTTACCGCTTTTTGCAGCGTTTCTCGTCCATTTGTATGCATTGTTCATACACAATGCTGTTTTTACAAGATCAATAATATGAACTCCATTTCTCGCGCAATATATATATTTAGACATCTTGGGATTCCAACGTCTAGTTTGATGCCCAAAATGAGCACCAGCTTCCATCATTTCTGATAGTGATACAACAGCCATAATTTAAAAGGGTTTCGGGTTAGCCTCCATCTGACGGGGAATTAATAATTCACCCGAAACTGTCAGATGTGTGAAATTTAATTCAACTATTCTAGCAAGTGATGTGTATTTCTAAAAGTTTTTTATCTTAATTTGGTTAACTGTTTAATGTAAATCATATTTAGAGGGATCCTAAGTATCTCAAGTGCAAGTCTATTTCTTCTTATATTTACTAAGTATCTTAATAAAGGAAAAATTCTATCAACACTGATTAGTCCTCCCAAGCAAAGAATTTGCCAAAGTAAATTATGGAGAGGAGTTAATTGAATCATAAATCTAACCCTTAAATTTGGGTGTTTCTTATAAAACACTAAAGCCATTTTTGCTCTCTCTTTTTCTTGAGCAATTAATGAATCTATTTGTTCGCAATTAAATGGCGGATGCCAATGAAAACCTACTGCATTTGGGCATTTAATTAATTTTGTCCCAATTTTTTTTAATCTTTCTCCAAGTTCTAGATCCTCCCAACCATAAAGACTAAAAGAAGTATCAAATAATCCAACCCTAAAAATCAATTCTTTTGATATCGCCACATTCCCAGTAGCAAAGTATGCAAAAGAAGTGTCTATTATTTTATGTTTTTCACTCTGAGGATTTAGAAAATTAGATGTATTGACTACCGAGCCATAGGTAAAACATTTTTTATCATTTTTTCTCCAATAGGCAAGTAATTTTTCTACGTGACAATTTATAAAATTGTCTAAAACAATAAGATCACTGTCAATGAATATAATAATCTCATATTTTGATTTAATTACTCCCAGATTTCTTCCAAGTGAAGGCCCTCCATGTTCTTGCTGAAATAGAATAACGTGTGGGAGATGAGCTTTGTTTTTATTTATCCATGAAGTTGTCCCATCAGTTGATCCATCATCAACTACTATTACTTCATAATTACTGATATTTGTATTTAATTTTTGATTCTCAAGCGCAAATAGACATTTCTCTAAAATAGGTAATCTATTGTAAGTCGGTATAACAATACTTACATTCATGATTATGTTTTAAATATGCATAATATTTTGAATTCCAAAAGATAAAAATAAAAGATATTTCCTAATCAGCTGCACCGCCATTATTTGCTGTGCCTGTAACGTTTCCACCATCAGGTCTTCCATCAGTTCTTAATTTCCTTTTTTTGAATTTTCTAGCATAGGCTCTATTACGTTCCTGCTTTTCTTTTTTTAGATTCCTTCTCTTAGACATAAAATTTTTAACTTTTAATTATATTAGCTCACTATGAGCACTATATATTTTACCATCTTCCATATTTAATATCCTATCAGCCATATCAGAAATTCTTGGATCATGCGTCACCATAAGTACAGAACAATTTTGCTCTTTTGCTAGTTTCCTTAAAAGGGTTACTATTTCTCTTCCCGTGACACTATCTAAAGCAGAAGTGGGCTCATCAGCTAATAAAAGTTTTGGGTTAGCAGATAAAGCTCGAGCAATTGCTACTCTCTGTTTCTGCCCACCTGATAAGTCATTTGGCAACTTTTTATGATGTTCTTCTAATCCTACTGCTGACAACCAATTCCTCGCTATTTCTCGTCTTTGCAAATATGTTAAACCTTTTATTAAATCGGCTCCCATCTGGACATTTTGTTCTGCTGTTAAACATCTCAGAAGATTATGACCTTGAAAAATCATTCCAATACTTCTTCTAAGAATCTGACGCGTTTTCCTTGATGCTCCATTTAACTGATTATTTAATACAACTAATTCTCCACTTTGACAGGTTCTCAAAGCACCAATTAATGTTAAAAGAGTCGTTTTACCACATCCAGAAGGTCCTTTTAAAAGGACCAACTCCCCTTTATCAATATTTAAATTAACGTCATTAAGAACTTGTTTTTTATTCTCATTTTTCCCATAAAAATGACTCAAATTATTTATTGAGACTGTTTTAAGGTTTTTAACATTATTTTTTGATTTATTAGCTTTAACCATATATCTTCAATTGTTAAAAAATTTCGGCAGGATCAGCGTCCACTAATTTACGCATCGCAACAGCGGCGGACCCCATACACATAACTAAAACTAATACGAAAATTAAAATAGTCTTGTCTGCGTCCATTATTATTGGGAGTTTAGTAGAATTTCTTATAACTGAGTAAAGTATTTGACCAGAGAAATAAGCAGGTAAATAACCAAACAATGCCAACAAAAACCCCTCTCTAGCTACAACAAAGAAAAGGGACTTAAGTCTATACCCCATTGCCAATAAGGTGGCGTACTCTGGGAGGTGATCTGTAACGTCACTATAAAGAATTTGATAAACAACCACACACCCTACAACGAAACCCATCAATGCTCCCAAACTAAATATAAAACCTATTGCTGTACTATTTTTCCAATAATTCTTCTCAAATTCTATAAATTGATTTTTTGTAAGAATTCTAACGTCGTTTGGGAGTGAGTTATTTAATATCCTTGAAATCAATTCAGGATCAGATCCTTTTTTTAGCTTTACCAAACCAATTTCTATACTGCCAGGAGGATTAGCAGGAAAAAGTCTTAAGAATGTTTCTCGACTAGTTATCAAATTACCATCTGCACCAAAAGATGGTCCCAACTCCACAAGGCCCTCAACTATTACTCTTTTTCCAGCAACTTCAGTCTCAACTTTTTTGTCAGATAAGAACCATTCTTCAATCGGTCCAAATTCAGGTCTAGATAGTTTGTCAAAAAGAACTCTTGATGGATTTCTCAATTTATAAGCTTTCTTTGAGAATCCCTCATCTAAAAGAAGTGAATCGGAGGGATTAAAACCTAATGCAAGTATTGATCTAGTTTTAAGATTTTCGGGATTTCTCCAAAGTAAATAATTTAGATTGACGGGAGTAGTTTTTTCAACATCCTCAACTGCGAGAGTTTGAATTAATCTTCTTTTTGGGAATCCACTCATGCTTATAGAACTTTTTGATCTGGGACTTATCAAAACAAGATCGGCATCTAGAAGTTTATGAATAGTTACGCTCGTGTCAAATAAACCATCTCTAAAACCTAATTGCATAAACATCAAAATCCCTGCAAAACTGATTCCAGCTATGGCAACTGCTAACCTTAATGGTTGCCTAGTTAATAACAACCAAGCTAATGGTATTTTTCTAAATTTTAAAAAAGAAAAAATCATTAGGGAATAAATTTTGCAATCACTTTCATTCCTGCATAGTTTTGAACGATATCTATAGAATCTTGATCTAGTTTTACTAGTACCTCGATAATTCGCGAATCAGCATCCCCTGTTGGATCAGTCGATAAAACCTTTCTCTGTTTTACTTGCGGACTAATCCTAATAACCTTTCCATTAAGAGTTTTTTTGAAACCGCCATTCTCACTACTCAATTCAACATTCTGAGAGATAAAGACTCTATCGATATCAGATTCATAAACCTCTATCAAAGCTTCCATTTTTTGATTAGAACCAATATCCAAAATCCCTTCATTTTGTGGCCTCTCACCAACTCTCGTATTTATTCCAAGTATAAAACCATCAATTGGACTCCTTAGTTTTGAATTAAATAGATCTATCTTGATATTTTTTTGATCTCCGATAAGGTTTATTTTCTGTTTTTGCAATTTTAATAATTCATCTTTTCTTTGAGAAAGCTCTACGAAAGAATATACATCCTTGCTCAAAGCTAACTCGTACCTTTGAATTTGATCTTTCTTTAGGGTAATTTCTTCGTTAATAGTTTTAATTAGATTTTCATTTCTTTCAAGATCAGCAATTAATTTTTCTCCATTTTCAAAGATTGCAAGGACATCATCTTTTTTTACGAAATCACCTTCATTTACTAAAATTTTGACAACTCGGGGGGAGGAGCCAAGCTGGCTAATTGGAGCTGCCAATTGCCTAATCTCTCCCGAAGGAGAAAGTTGACCTAGTGCTGCAACAGCTGTAATTGGAGCTATGAAATCTGAAGTTATTTCCTCTTTAGACTGTGAACTAGATTTAGTATTTCCAGAACAGGAAATAACCCCAAAAGATAATGGTGTTAATAATAAATAAATAAATAAATTTTTAAATATAATAAATTTCATTAATAATCGAAGAGCACTGTTTTTATATAGTTATTGACCCATTTTTCATCAAAATATTTCAGAAGGACCATACTAGTTTTTTCATTTTTCATTTGTTGAACACAATAATTTTTTTGAAAATCTATTCTCTCTTGAATAATTTCCTCATTAACTTCCGGTTTAGCATTCTTACTTAATTTGATTAAAATAGTGAGATATTGATCCACAACTCTACAAAAATCATTTTTTTCAGATTTACTTTTTAAGGAAGCAAAAAATACATTATTAGAAAAGATCCCTCCCCATTTAGGAATCTCTCTCAAAGAGGTAAAAGAACTTTTATCAACTTCAGAAAGTAATTTTTCGTATTTCAAACCTTGATTTTGTGATGCGGGGGATAAATCAACAATGGCAGCAGAAACAATATCGTTTATTTTTACCAAATCCATCCCAAAAATTGGGATATCAAACTTTGGATCAGGGAAAAAAACGCAGTGAAATATTTTAAGGTTCTTCGAAAATTCTGCAACTTCAATATGTAACTTTCTAAATCCTTTTGCTTTATGAAATTCATTTTCAATATAAAGCTCTCTGCCTATTTCTTCAGATATTATGTTAGTTAGTTTTGTATCAATTTTTATAATCTGAAGGTCTTCAAGCATGGATCTATGCTCTCTAATATTTTGTAATAACTCCAAAATAAGAGGGTCAGTTAATTTTGTTTTAGTTAAAGATTCAGACAACAAAGCTAAAAAGTACCAAAATAGAATTTAAAGAGAGAACCGAAATGAACGTAGGAGATGTTAACTACTACACCCATTCAAGCAAAACTAAATGTGTGTTTGTGGATAATAAAGAATTGCCGCTTATAAGCATTGATATTTGGTGCAAAGCAGGTTCTGCATTTGAGGATGTTGATAAAAACGGCACTGCCCATTTTCTAGAACATATGATTTTTAAAGGATCTAACAAAATAATGCCGGGTGAGTTTGACCATAAAATTGAATCACTAGGCGGATTAAGTAACGCTTCAACTGGTTATGATGATGTACATTACCATGTCTTAGTTCCACCCTGTAACTTTAAAGAATCACTTGCTCTTTTGACAAATATTGTCGTTGCTCCAGATTTTAATCCTGATGAATTTAGAAAAGAAAAAGGAGTGGTTATTGATGAAATAAAACAACAAAATGATCAGCCTGAAGAAAGACTATTTAATTATTTCTTGAAAAGGGTTTGGTTAAGTCCGAATTATGCCAATTCGATTTTGGGAACTGAAAATAGCATTAAAAACTTAGAGATAAATGATCTTGTGCAATTTCATAGCAAAAATTACACTACAGAAAAAATTTGCATTGCAATTGCGGGTAATCTCTCTGAGGAAATTTATAAAATTTTTGAAAAAAGTGATTTATCTGGAATAAAAGAAAGTCCAAATTTAATTAATCTAAAAAATAAACCTTCTTTAAAAATAAGGAATGGTAGAGAGTCAGTTAAGTTTGATGATTTAGAGTTTTCGAGAATATTTATGGCTTGGTTTATCCCAAACCTTAATGACCAAAAAATTATTATTGGACTAGAGATATTAGCATCAATACTCTCTGTTGGAAGAAACAGCAGATTAGTTAAAATCTTAAAAGAAGATAGTAATCTTGTTGAATCGGTATATGTAGATGTAAATGCTGGAGAATTAGGAGGATTATTTATAATGGAAGCAAATTGTGAATCCAAAGATATTGATTTAGTAGAAAAGCAAATTAATAAAACAATAAATGAAATCTCAAATTGTAACGCCTTGTCTTTAGATGAAATAAAAAAAGCGATAAATATTGTGAAAAGTAATTATATCTTTAATTTAGAGACATCTACACAACTCTCTTCATTCTTTGGAAATGAACTTCTTTGGGGGAGAAAATCTTCAATCAATAATTTCGAGAGTCATTTAAAATATTGGAATGACTTGGATAATTTCAAAGAGATCACAGAATATATCCGTGGAGAAAAATTCACTTTAATTGCATCCCCTAGATAAATGTTAAAAAGATATTTTTTAAATAATAAAAAAAGGAATTTTTCAACTGCTTCGATTTGGATTAAAGGGGGGAGTGATATGGATATTATTGGCAAAAAAGGGATAAACAAGATCCTTTGTTCATTACTTACCAGAGGATGTGAAGGTTTTAACAATTTTACTCTCTCTGAATATATAGAGTCTTACGGAGCAGAATTAAATCAAGAAATATTTGAGGATGGTATTTCAATAAGTATTAAATCCCTAAATGAACATTTCAGCAAATTATTCCCTTTATTAGAGTTAATACTTAATAAGCCAATGCTCTCGGAAACTGAATTTAATAAAGTAAAAAAATCTTCTATTGATTACATTAAAAAAAATAAAGAAAATCCATTCAATATCTGTTTTGAAAAATGGAGAAAAATTGTTTACTCAAACCATCCTTATGCTTTCAACACAATTGGCAATGCTAATGATGTCTCAAAGATTACCTATGAAGATGTTTTAATTGAGTTTAAAAATTTTAAAAATAGAGAAAAGTATTTAATTTCAAATAATCCCGAAATAGATGGAGATGATTTTGGAACATTAGAAAAAAAATTCTTAGAAGAAAAATCATATCCTTTAAATCATTATTTAAATACTACGAATAGATTTGATTACATTAATAATGATTCAAATCAAACAATAATAATGATGGGGGACCAAACCTGCTCGCGAAGAAGTAGTGAATATTTTCCTCTTAAGGTTTTGGAGTCATATTTATCTTATGGAATGAGCGCTGCTTTATTTAAACTTTTTAGAGAGAAACATGGTATCACCTACGATTTAGGTGTTTATTATCCTATCAGGAGTGAAAATGCCCCATTTTTAATTTACTTATCCGTATCTAATGATCAAGCACTTTTTGCTTTTGAACTTTTATCAACACTATGGAAAAATTTACTTTTAAAACCGTTGACTGATGCTGAAATATTTTTAGCGAAAGAAAAACTAAAAGGTTCTTATTTATTAGGAAATCAATTACTAGATGAAATTTTACTGAGAAAAATACAGTTAGTTAGTTATGGTATTTCTCCAATTTCTGAGATCGATTTAAATTCAAAAATAGAGGAAATTTCTTCGTTAGATATTTTGAAATTAATTAATAATTATTTTTCAAAACCTTTTCTGAGTATTTCTGGAAATAAGAATATATGTTTAGAAATTTTTAATAGGTGGGAAAAAAACTTTTAGATTAGCTTTTTTCAATCTTATTAATATCTATTAAAAACGAACCTCTCCTAAACTTTACTTCAACAGTATCTGGAGATTTAATTGAAAGGATTTCCCCAATTTCATCAATTGCCACTAGATCGGGTGGTCTTAACATCGGCATATTATCTGAAGTCTTCAAGTAAGAGACTGGCGCAATCAACTTAACCTTATCGTTGATCTCAAATTTCATTTATAAATTAGATACATTAAAGAGTAGTATAAGCATAAAGTTAGAGAAAATATCAACGAAATGCACTGATTCATTCTAGAATCTTAGAATTGACTTTCAACAAATTAATGAATCAAAAATTTAAAACATTAATTTTATGGGCTTTACCTATACTTCTAGTAATAGCACTTTCCTACCAATTTTTATCTTCAAGCAACGTTGATTCGCTTAAATCTAATGGCACTACTGTTGCACCAAGAAATTCAGCGGTAGCAAGAGTTAGTTACGGCAGATTTTTAGATTACATTAATTCGGGAAGGGTTACATCTGTTGATATCTTTGAGGGTGGCAGAAATGCTGTTATAGAGACAATAGATTCGGATTTAGATAATAAAGTGCAAAGGTTGCGTGTAGATCTTCCCGGCTTAACACCAGAACTCATAAATATTTTAAAAAATGAGGGAATTAGTTTTGATGTTCATCCAATAAAAACAGCTCCTCCTGCATTAGGAATTTTAGGTAATTTACTCTTCCCGGCTATCTTAATTGGAGGTTTAATTTTGTTAGCGAGGAGGTCAAATGGTATGCCCGGAGGTCCTGGCCAAGCAATGCAGTTTGGAAAAACTAAAGCAAGATTTGCAATGGAAGCTGAAACAGGAGTTGTATTCGATGATGTTGCAGGCGTTAATGAAGCTAAACAAGATTTGCAAGAAGTTGTCACTTTTCTGAAAAAACCAGAAAAATTTACTTCTGTAGGAGCAAGAATTCCCAAAGGTGTTCTATTGGTAGGACCTCCTGGTACTGGTAAAACCCTTTTAGCTAAAGCAATAGCGGGTGAAGCTGGTGTGCCATTCTTCTCATTATCAGGTTCTGAATTTGTTGAAATGTTTGTTGGTGTTGGAGCTAGTAGAGTAAGAGACCTTTTCAAAAGAGCTAAAGATAATAGTCCCTGTTTAATTTTTATTGATGAAATCGATGCAGTCGGAAGGCAAAGAGGTGCAGGCATTGGTGGAGGTAATGATGAGAGAGAACAAACTCTCAATCAATTACTTACTGAAATGGATGGTTTCGAAGGTAATAGTGGCATAATAATAATTGCAGCTACAAACAGGCCCGATGTTCTAGACTCAGCGTTAATGAGACCAGGCAGATTTGATAGACAAGTAACTGTAGATGCACCTGATATCAAGGGCAGACTTTCAATATTGGAAGTTCATGCAAGGAATAAGAAACTTCAAGAGGATTTAACGCTTGAAAGCATTGCGAGAAGAACGCCAGGTTTTACTGGAGCAGATTTAGCAAATCTATTAAATGAGGCTGCTATATTAACTGCTAGGAGGAGAAAAGACTCTATAAGTATTTCCGAAATTGATGACTCTGTAGATAGGATTGTCGCGGGAATGGAAGGCTCTCCATTAACAGATGGTAGAAGCAAGAGATTAATTGCTTATCATGAAGTTGGCCATGCTCTCATAGGTTCACTTGTCAAAGCCCATGATCCTGTTCAAAAAGTTACCGTCATTCCAAGAGGTCAAGCTAAAGGGTTAACTTGGTTTACCCCAGATGATGAGCAAACCCTTGTTAGCAGGGCACAATTAAAAGCTAGGATCATGGGTGCTTTAGGAG
>CACGER010000019.1 GCA_902572075.1 uncultured Prochlorococcus sp. | reverse complement strand
CAGCTACTCCGTAACCGTCTGCATTATAAGCAGCTTCAACACCGAAGACGTCCTGTGCATCGCCAAGTATTTCAGTTGGTGAGGATGCTACTCCACCAGCAAGTGAAAATCCAGAATCAAAGGTATAACCTAGAGATGCTGCAACACGTGAGCTTGGTCCACCTACACCTAGAGAATTACCAGTACCACAGTCGTCTGGTGTGTAATCAGTGAATGAACTGTAAGCACAAGCTCCTGTAAATGTAGCACTAACGTCAGTTGCATCACCAACTACCATTGTTGCTCCACCAACAGGGAATGTATAAGTAACACCATCAACTTTTAATGAAGTTCCAGTGTCGAAACCAAAAGCTCCACCAGTAGCTGATGCTGATGTAGTTCCGCTATCGATAGCTATATCAAGTGAATCTTCACCTGTGAAACTTGTTGATAAACCAATGTTAAATTGGTAGTCAAGACTTGTTGTTTCGCTAGACGCACCGTCTGTAGAACCTAAAACAGCGTCAACGCTGAATGATGCAACAGTTGTATCTGAAAAACTTCCAGCTTCAAAGTTGTTTAGTCTAGTTTCTAAACCGTCAACACGGCTATTTGTAACTGCAATTTCTTCTGCAGCATTGAAGTCATTAATTGTGACTTCGTTCGCAGTTGCTGCCATAGGCGCAAGTAGGCCTAAAGACGCAGGAGCTACGAGCAAGCTTTTGAAAAGCTTCATAAATTTCCTCACACGAAATTTAAAGTACACCTCAAGATAGTGTATTTGGGTATACAAAATCAAGTATTAACGACTACAAAACTAAAAAAAGTGACACTTTTTTTAGTTGCACAATCAGAATCACTTAAATTATCTACCAAAATTGCATTATTTTAATGAAATAAAAAGAGATAAAATTTAAAATTAAGATTTATATTTTTTTCGAAATTTTAAAAGTAACTTTCTCAGTTTTATATTTTTTCTTTTTTCTATTATCAATTGAATCAACGTACCATCCTGAAGCCAACCTCGTATCAATTTCCTCGTAGCTCTCTTTTTGGTTTAATTTATTTAAGGATTTCTTTTTATAATCCATAAATTTTGTAGTTACCGTACTTAATAGTAAAAAATATAGCACTTAATTAGAATTCGAGCAGTCTAGATAATTTGGAAAGTCTTTTTTGTTGGCATTTTGAAAATTATTTTCTTTTGGGGCTTAAGTTTCGTGAAATCTTTAGAAAAAAGAAAAAAACGCTTTAATTTCCCTCAACAAAAAAAATAATTAGTTATATTTTTAAAAATTTATATACCTGAGGAGCACAAGGTCAAATGACTCATATTAATCTTTTTGTAAATTCACTTCCAAGAGATTTACTAGAATTTGTTTTTTTTCTTGCAGTGGGTTTCACAGCAGGATCTGTTGGAATCATATAAATCGTTCAACAATTAATTTCTATTTCAAATAATCTATTTATATTCCATAATTAGAAATAAATTTCATGAATTAGCTCTTTTAACAATCTTCACCCATATTGCTTTTCTAAATAGTAACCATTGATTGGACTGGAAAATCTAATTTTGATCTGCCTTTTAATTCTTTCAATTCAACAACAGTTAATAAACCTAATGTTTCCTTCCTTTGATCATGAAGCAACTTTGATACACAATTCACCGTGCCTCCTGTAGCTAACAAGTCATCTACGATGACAAAAGAATCAAATTTTTTCAGGGCATTACATTGTATTGAAAGAGAATTTTTTCCATATTCCAAATCATATTCTCTTGTTAATAATTGTCCTGGTAGTTTTCCGGGCTTACGTGCAACAAGCATGGGTTTAGATGATTCTAAAGCAACTGCAGAACCAAAAATAAATCCCCTGGCATCTATGGAAATTATTGCTTCAGCATTTTTTAGGAATTGAGTTGAAGACATTTTTAAAATAAGGTCCTGAAAAATATCTGGATATTGAAGAATTTCGAGAACGTCCTTAAAATCAATCCCTTTTTTTGGAAAATCCTTATAAGTGAGAATCAAATCTTCTAATTTTTTCATACTTCAAATTCTCAAAAACAATTTAGGTGGACATCCTTATGGATTTAATTTACATTTTTAATATGTCGTAAATTAAAAATATTTCAAAGCCAACTAATAAGTAATATATTTTTTTGGATAAAATTTATAAGATCAAAAAATTATTTTTTTTCTGAGAAATAACTCAAATTTTTTTAGCTTAAAAAGTGATTTTTTATAAAATTTATGTATTTGGTCTTTTATAGATGTCTGTTATGAACTAAGATCCTATGAGCGGGGCGTGGCGCAGCTTGGTAGCGCGGGTGCTTTGGGAGCACTAGGTCGCAGGTTCGAATCCTGTCGCCCCGATCAGTTATAGCAGTAAGTCTCAGCTAATAATAAATTACACCCAAAAAAGCTTGCACCCAAAATGCACCCAAATCAAAACTAAATCCCTCTGAGAGTGTTTAATATTTAATTCATAAGATCCTTATTTTTAAATATTGCCCTATAACAATTATTAAATGATTGCATAGAAAATCCTGCTTTTTCAAGAATTGCGTTTACTTCAGCCACAGTACAATTTTGCGCTACTCCTCTTTCAGGACCCAGATCTGCGCAAATATATTCAATATTTTTCAATGAATTTTTTGCTCCTAGAAGAATTTCCGGTTCAAAACCCTCAGCTTCAAGCTTTAACAACTTGATTCTTTTATCCGACAAATTTTCTTTAGAAATAAAGTTATCCAGAGTTATAGTTTCAATGATAAAAGTGGATGAGTAATTTAATGGTTTTTCAAGAGATGAATCAGCATCTTCAGGAGAATAGTAAAATTTTTGTAATGCATCTTTATCACCTAAGGCTTTGTTGATTGCAAAACCTGTCATATTTTGATTCTCGATGTTTTTATTTAAGGCAACAAATTCTAATTTCCCAGGTTCAAAACCATAATAAACGAGATTTCTTAAATTTAAATTGTAGAAATAAAGCAAAATGTCCCCAAAATTTGCTCCACAGTCAATAATTATATCCCCTGATTCAAAATTTATTTTATGAAGTTCATATGTTTTTCCCATCATCCTACCCTGCCAATTAATGCCGTTATGATATCTTATTAATCCTCTGTATCTTAAATTCGAGGGAAAGTGCCAATAGATATTTTCATTTTCAATGACATCATTTATTTTAATTAATTCTCCTTTAAGACAAAGAGATACATCTCTCTTTATTTTTAATTTGGTTCGTAATTTTAAGTAATTAATATAAATTGATGCTGGTATGTAATTTTGGCAAAAAAATATATCAATATTTTCTTTAATTTCTCTAAGTATTAATTTAAATAATTTTATTAATAACATTTTTAAATACTTCTTTAAGAAAATTGGGAATTATAAAATGCCATAGGCTTTTTATTAAAAGAAAACTCTAATTAAGAGAATCATCTAAAACACAATAAAAAAATTAATGTTAATAAATATTCAAAACTTAACCTAAATAAACCAAAAATTTATTTTTGCAAGGTGCTTTGGGAGCACTAGGTCGCAGGTTCGAATCCTGTCGCCCCGACTCTTATAATCCAAGTTACAGACAGGTTTCCCAGCCTGTCTTTTTTATTGAATAAATATGACCACTCGAAATGTGGTCAAATAGTGGTCAAATTTATTGACTGTCGATCTTAAATATGGGGTAATTAGCTCCTTTTTTAATAGCAAAGTACGCTATCCGCTTTAATTGATTCTTCAACCAAAACATCTGGCATAACAAACTCTGCAGTATATCCATCTAGAAGTTTCTCATCGTAACCCCTAGATTTAGCAGACATTCCTGAGACATATATGGTAATTTTTGAATTCTTTAAATTTTGAAGATGTTCGTATAAATCTCCAGTACCTTGACCAACTATTTCACCAGCTTTTTTGCAATTTAATATTTGTACTCCGTCTCCTGCTAGAAAAAGTGTTACTTTATGATCGTTTTTTTCTGCAGTAAGGGCAACCAATAAACCTAAAGTTATTTTATTTTTGGATTCTAAACCGCTGTAAATATGTACTAACACTGTATTGTCGGTAATGATAGACATTTAATCTTCCCCAGTTTTTTTTATCCTAAATAAAATTTATTTTCATTAGCTGTTTTTTTATGAAACGCTTACTACTTGCACTGCTGATAGTTAAAAAATGACAGCCAACTTAGAGATAATCGTATACCATTTATAAAAATCAAAATCTTTAATGAAAAAAGCTATTTTAACTGGTTTAATTGCTGGCATTACTGGGCTTGCAATTGGTTATAAAGTCCCAAAAGACAAGAATGCTGGTTATGTAATGATTTCTGGCAGGATTACAAATCCAGAACAAGCAGGTAAATACTTTGAATCAGTAAATGATGTTGTTGTTAAAGGTTGCGGAGCAAAGACATTATCAGTTGACTTCGAGACTGATGTTAGAGAGGGATATGATGGTCCGTTTTCTGTGCTTTCAAAATTTCCAAGTAAACAAGCAGTAATTGATTGTTATGAAGGACCATATCAAGAATTAATTCCTTTAAGAAAAGGAGCTATAGATATGAATTTTAGAATAGTTGAAAGAAATAGATAAAAAAAGAGCTAGGGCTACTTATCCTAAAAAAGTGATCAAAAATTGGACAAAAATTGTTTAAATTATCAGGTCAAACAATTCATAACTACTTAAGAAAACAGAATTGGATAAGGTTAGTATATATATTAGTGGGAATGGCATTCTTTTCATTTGTTAATCACAACAATCTTCCTTTGTTAATGAAGCAGTCCAAGAGCTTTCCTCCATTGTTGATAAGTCAACTCTATGAGTTGCCATCCAGTCACCATTGGCTTCCACAAACCTTTGAACATTACCTTCTGGAGCTTGATGAATAACAATTATTTTTTGAGGATCTTCCTTGCTTACTCCTCTGAAAAGTGGCTTAATATCAAATTCTAAATGCCTTTTATCTGCTTCCGCACTATCAAATATTGCAACCCATTCATCGAAAGTGCTTTCAATTTTAAAAGTAAAAACGGAGGTGACTGAACAAGACATAAAAAAGGAGCTAATTTCCCCTTATTTTAGATCGACTCTCAATTATTTGTACTCATCAAAGCCAGGGGTTCGGTCGTTGGAGGAAAGGGAGATCTGTAGGGGGATCCTGAATCATAAATACCTTGTAATATCTTCGAAGATATCCCTAGATTGAGTCTCAAACATGTTCTACCCTCCGCAAACATTTATTACTATTATTGGGATTTCAAGGAAAATGCCTTTGACAGATCGAGTCCTTTGGGAACACTAGGTCGCAGGTTTGAATCCTGTCGCCCCGATTCTTAAAAACCAAGTCATACTAAATAGTTACCCAGACTCACTTCTTTAATAGGAAATTGATATCACTCTGTTGATGTAAATTTGAGATTTTCTTGAAATTTCAGTTCTCCAAAATTTATTTTTTTAAAAGTCGACCTACAATCAAGGGGAATTATCTCCTTTTTTAATGTCAAGTACTCAAGTCATAGAAAATTTAATTAATGGTTATGCAACCAGTGAAGATTCTTCTTTTCTAATACCGAATACAACTGAAGATTTTTTAGCTGTAAGGCCAAGTGGAAATCCAATCTCTGCGCAGGGATTAGTGGGAATGTTTGATACTAAAGACTTAGTTGCAGAATCCTCAGAACTAATCAAAACCCACAAAATTGAAATTTACGGGGAGATAGCATACGCTGTTTTCACTTTGAATGAAATCTTCAGTTTTAAAGGAATTCAAAATAAAGATCTTTCAACTTACACTTGCATATTTAAGAAAGAAAACGGTACATGGAAATATGCCTGGATGCAAAGATCACAAGGAACTACTGATATGAAAACTTGGGAATAAATAAAACGCTTACTACTTGCACTGCAGGTAAATTAAGGCTTGGTTATCCTAAATAAATAACCACTGAAGAAATACCTTTTTAATTAATGTTGCGACTTCTTCCGTTACCTATTTTTATTTGCATTTATCTATACTCTTGGTGGAGATGTAACAAAAATATTATCGCTAGTGATAAGCAACTAAAACCTTGCATTGATTGGGCATATATAAAAAATTTACCTCTACCACCAAAACCTTCTTTTATCGAGTTTTATATTGTTTATGTCTTTTCTTTTTTTAAATTTCCCTTTGGGATAATTGTTCAACAACTACCTTTTGCAAAGAAAGTAAGATATTACGAAAGAGAAATGAAATTAATATTTGACAAATGGAATCTAGAAAAAATTAAAAAAATAATTAACTAATTTTTTGATATACCTGGAGTAAAGATATATAAATTCTTAATAATACAAACTTTACTAATCCTATTCCCATAACTGTAGTGGGTTGATTATTTCAAAAATTAGTTAAAAATCCATTGATTAGGTAGTTTAAATTTTTTTAGCTCTATTAGCTCTATTCATTACTTTCCTCAAAATATTATTTTTAATTGATAAATCAGAAATAAAATAAAGAGTTAAAAACAAAACTACTTTTGCAAAAAATGAGATTTTCAAAATAAAAATAACTCTGCACTCATAAAAGCAAATTTCATTAAAACTGACAATTTTTTAGAAGATCTAATGTGCTGTATTTTTAATAGTTGAATTAGAAAGACTGAAGAAAAAACAAATGCAACAAGATCAACAGTCTTAGCGTTCGGAGAAGCTCCTGCTAGATATAAGATAGAACTAATAGAAAGAAACTTATGAAGGAATTAGAAGAAAATACTATCGAACAAATAAGAACTCTTCTTAATTATTTAGAGCAAACAGATCTACTAAAGAATAAGGATATTCTTAGGTGCCTAGATGTAATAGCAAGAGAATATGGGGGAGAAGTAGTTGACAAAAATTAAATGGCAAATCCAGATCAAAGGACAATATTGCTAGAACAAGCTTATGACGAACTAAAGGCAATTTGCACCAAGTTTCAAGACGAATCTGGAGCTTCAGATATGGAAGTAAAAACTTTGCTTAGAGAACTTGCGAGGGTTTATGAAAAAGATAATGATGACAACTATGACATGGATTGGGATGTTTAAATAAGTTTATTTGATATTCTTTTGCTATAAATTAATTGAGGCCAAACCTCGTTAGCACACTCTACGTTTGCTGCAAGACATAAATTGATTCTATATAGTTGCGAGTCGATTTAATAACCCTTTCAGTAGTTGGAATTTCTGAGAGGGTTTCTTGTTAATGATATTTATTTAGTAATCGGTTATAAATTACCAAAAATACTATTACCCCAACTATTCCATAAATTGTATGGTATAGGTCGTGATGATTCTGCCAAGGGTCTTTTTAAAATACCTTCAATACTTCATAGCTATTGCCCAATGAGAATAACATCCATAAAATTTTTCTCTAATTATTTGCATAATTTCTTACAACTGGTAATTTTAGTGGGCTTCAATAAATTCAAATGCAAGATCAAAAAATTGAAAAGATAGCAGCTGTTGCAGTAAACATAACTAAGGTGCTGGTGATAATTTATCTAGGCTTCTTAGAAGTATTTAAAATTGGCAAATTACTTAGAGAGAAGTTAGATGCTGAATTTGATATTTCTCGAAAATGGGCTTCACAAAATTATTCAATTCTAAAAAAACGACTAGCGGAACGAAAA
The DNA here is from genome assembly GCA_902572075.1 of uncultured Prochlorococcus sp. Classification (GTDB taxonomy): domain Bacteria; phylum Cyanobacteriota; class Cyanobacteriia; order PCC-6307; family Cyanobiaceae; genus Prochlorococcus_A. Next base: position 8,869 of record CACGER010000019.1, on the reverse strand, counting down.
GTAGCCGGAGTTCTAGAAAATTAGTAAGCATTTTATTTACGCAACAAGTTTGATCGAATATACAGTATCCGTACAATTATTTTTTTTATCCCATTCCTTTGCGAAAGGAGATTCCATCTCTGCACCTAATTTTTCTAAGTTGGTACAGTTCATTAATAAATGCGATTTGTGTTCATTCACTTTTACAAATTCATAATCAGTTACAAACTCATTGCACATTTCTTCAAGAAATAATGTCGTTACATCATTTTTAAATTCTTCAAATGTACAGCTAAAAGTTGAGATGTTGAGAGTGTTCATAAAAAAGGAGCTAATTGCTCCTTATCTTAAATCGACTGTCAATGTCATTCTATGAGTATACTTTGGCAACTATTGGACCAGCCTCTTCATCAGTAAATACAGGTGTGGTTTCCCAATTTAGAAATTCACCCCATTCAGCAGCATGTTGATATATTGCTTTTGGATCATCAGTCTTTAAAACTATCCAACCCTCTAAAGAACCAGGTGCATGATATCTTCCAATCATTTCAACGCCAGGATAATCTCCCCCACCACCAAGAAATTTTTCTGCACCTTTTTGATGATATCCGGCCTTAAATGACCAATGCTGAACATAAAGCATTTTATTTTTAAATTTTTATTGGCTTACTATTACTAGCAAAAAAAATAATTACTGAAAATAAAAAGTTTTAATTCCCCATTCTTATAGATCGACTTCAAAAAGATATAAATAATTTTAATATTCTAAGCGTGATCAAATACTTCTTGTTTTGACAAGACAATCTCATCAGAACTAAGCCAAAAATTAGATATAGCTTAAAAACCTTGTGAGGTAATTGAGTTGCGCTCTACTTCGTGAGCACTAGATGGAGTTATTCCTATCAAATCGCCTGAAAAAGATAAAAAATTTGATTAATTCAATACCTTTTTAACCTATTTAACATTTTTATTTTTTAAGATAAGTAATAGTTAAATTTCTATTAAAGTGAGTAAATTTAAAGATAACTTTTCAAGCGAAAGCTTTTACCCAGATAGTAATTATTATCTTGATCAGGACAATTCTCCCAAAGAGGACTCAATTTCAAAAGATCAAAAATCAAATATGGGGGCAAATTTTGAATGGCCAAATACCTATTGGTTTATAGCTGAAAGAACAAATGGAAGGCTTGCAATGATAGGTTTCATGGCTGTCATTATTAACTACACCTTATTCGGATGGATAGCTTATCCAATCCTTTAAATGAGTAATTCGAATTTTATAAAAATGGTCTAGGCTAACCCAAAACACATTGCCTTCAATGTGCTGAGTTTGTTTTTACTGTATTTGCTATTTATTTTGGTTGAGAATTTTCAAAGATGCTAATTTCTACCATATCGCCCAAAAATATTCAAGTTCTCGAATTGTAATGGATATTACCCGTTGGTTTATTGCTTGGTATGTTGGAAAGCAGACTTTTATCATTAAAAAGTAATTGCTAAGCCTTACTGGTTAATTAATTCAAATAGATCAAGAATAAAAAGTTTATCGAAAATACAAATAATAAAGATTGATTTTTAAATATATTTTTTATTGATTCTGAAATGTTTACGTCTAAATAAGGCCAAGAACTGCCTGTCATGAAAACCAGTTAAGAATTAAAGAGAGATGCAACTAACTGAAGAATGGGAAAAAATTAATTGCTCAGGGTTGGAGAAGAACCAAAGGAAGATCAGATAAAAAAAGAGGTAGGGCTGCTAATCCTTAATAGGTGGTCAAATAATTCTCAATCACAATCTAATGTCGCTGAAAGTAGTAAGCGTTTCATACTATTTGAGTCATTTCTGCCAAATTTGAAAAGTATATATCTTGCATTTTTGCTAAACAATTCAGCTTAACTTTCCAATTACTTTTATTGGTTTTATTAGTCATATGTTTTTGAAGAGTTTTTGAGTAATTTATTTAATTCTAAGAGTTCTTCTTTACTAAGTTCTCTATATTCTCCTGTTGGCACGTCTAACTTAATATTCATAATTCTTACACGCTTTAATGATCGTACTCTATATCCTAAGGCCTCACACATTCTTCTAATCTGACGGTTAAGTCCCTGCGTTAGTATTATTTTAAAATTTCTGGGACCCAATTGTTTTACGAAACATTTTTTAGTTATTTTGTCTAATATTTCAACTCCATTACTCATACTTCGAATAAAGTCGCTATTAATAGGACGATTAACTTTTACAATATATTCTTTTTCATGATTATTTCTCGCTCTGAGTATTTTATTTACGATATCTCCATCATTAGTTAAGAAAATCAATCCCTCACTGAGCTTATCTAATCTTCCGATAGGGAAAATTCTTTCAGGATATTCAATGAAATCTATGACATTGTTGGGTTCTACTTTTCTATCTGTTGTGCAAACAATTCCTACAGGTTTATTAAAGGCTAAATATATGTTTTTTTGTCTCTTTGATTTTCCTATTCTTTGACCTTTAACTTCAACTTGGTCACTATCTTCTACTTTAGTTCCAATTTCTGCAATTTCGCCATTAATGGTTACCTTTCCTTCTAGGATTAATCTATCTGCTTCTCTTCTAGAACAATAACCGACTTCGCTTAAATATTTATTTATTCTGGTAGCCATTTTGGATGTTTCATTTTTATCTGCACTAAAAAATAATTTACTAATCTCCTAATATTTTAGGTTGGATGTCAATTTTAGTTAATGTTCTCATTATTGAATTTCAGATTATTTTCATCAATAATTTATAACGCAGAGATCTAACTCTCTTTTTAATTCCAATTTTTTTCAATTTTCCTCCATCCCTTAGAAAGTAATCTTTCATAAATTTCTCTAGCCAAATCTATTTCAACAGAAACTGTATTTGTCATTACTGGTGGTTTGTATCCTAATCCCCCCACTATTTTTCCAGTATCTATAAACATATATTCAAAAACTCCATCAATACTCTTATCGTTTTTCATAAATCTTTTAACTTCTGACATATTTGAATTGATCAACCAATAAGATTTAGTCATTAACCTAACCTTAGTATTAGTAAGTGTTCCATTTAAAACAAACTCATTTGATCAGTTTCTTTTTTTTTTAAATCCTCAACTAGCCAACCATCAGGGGACCAACTCATCATGATTGCAAATAATCCTCTTAATTCATCTGCATCTTTAACTTGCTCTGTCCATTGTTCCTCATATCCATTAGGAACGATAACAGGCATGCGGTGATGTAAAGGTTTAATTAAATCATTTGGTTCAGTTGTTAAAACGCAGCAACTCTCAAGTTCTGCCCCATTTGGTGAAGTCCACTTACTCCAAATTCCTCCCAACCAAAAAGTCTCATAATTCGCCTTTCGAACACGATATTTTTTTTCATAAAAACCGCTCGCAGGTATTAGGCACCTTTTATGTTTCCAACTTCCACTAAATAATTTTTTTTCTTCTACGGTTTCTGATCTTGCATTAAATGGTCTTGGTCTCTTTTTATCAAATGGGTCTCTCGCCCAAGGGGAAATAAAACCCCATGTCATAAAAGTAGTTTTAATTCTTCCTTCGTTTTTAATTGCAATCACAGGATCATTAGGTCTTATTAGATTTTGAGTCTCGTATTTAGAATCAAGTCCAATTGGATAGTCTTGTTTCAAAACCTTTGGCAACTTTTCAAATTTAGTTTTCAGCTCAAATCTTCCGCACATTTATTTTTAAAATATTTTTAAAACTCACTTAAAAAAAACAGTAAATTTACCTTATTTTAGATCTACTTTCAGTTTTCTCAAATAAAAAACAATTTTTTGATCGTAGAAAGTTTTTTATCCAAATAATTAAAAGAAAATATAAATATTGAAAAGCTTCCGCAAATTTAATTTGAATGTTTCAAAATTGATCCATGACAGATCCTATTCTTTATTTATCTATGTTATTGGGACTTGGTGGAGTTTACGTATTAATCTCTTCATTCCATGATGATGACGATGATGATGATGATGGAGAAAAATATATTTATAATCTCGAACAAACTTTTTTAGCAAGATAGTTGATTTGTTTATAAAAACATTATTTACTTAAAGTCTCTTTCAAAAACAGGCTACCATTGAAAATAATTTTATAGGAGTACAGTAATTATTTTCTTTCTTTACAAAATCCAAATATTTATTATATAAATTTTTAAATTAGGTTGTTGGTCCTCTATCCGTATATGTTTGTGCCTTAAACCGTACATTTTTGTTAGTCGATTGATAAGCATGCCTAGTTAGAACTTAGTGGTAATAGAGATTAATTAAATGCCTTCAACACCAATAAAATCTTGTAATAAATATGTGTTGAGTTACAAAGATTCAACAAATAAGACACATGAAGTTGGCTTCTACGCGCGCGATGCATACGATTGTCTAATGCTTGCGAGAGAATTCAACACTTACGTACATGACAATCCAGGATCTGTAATCAGAATCCAACAAAAATTTTGAGGAAATTAATTATGAATTTAAAAAGATCACCATTCGCAATTCAAGATAAAAATGCAAGAGATCTTGATAATGCAAAAGATTATCCAACAATTGCAGATTTAATGAGAGAACAGAAAGTTCCACAAGATTACGCGAATACTGTTCACCATCGGAGAGATTTAGACTCTCTCGGTTAGTTTACGAAAATCGCCATTTACTAATTTTAAAAAATTAACTATTGTGATTAATGCGATTTGCGATTCATTCACAAGATAATATTTTCTTCCTCAAGTTTTTTTTTAAGCTCTATGGGCATATATGCAATATCTTTTTTTATTGCATTAATGGCATCTCTATACTTTTCAGGTTCAGCTAAAAGCATTTTTATTAAATTGTATTGACTTTCAATTTCTTCAGAAGAAAATTTTCCCATAAAAAATATGTACTACCTTTTTATATTAAATCAACAGTCAAACACACAATAGATTAACTATTAATTTGAGGCTGCTGCAATTTCTTTATGGACGGAAAGAAATTCTTTATCCGTTAGAACTGGTGTGACTTCTATTTCTACTCCAAAATTATCGACCCAGATACTACTCCATTTCCAAATGTTCTGATGATTTGAAGATTCAACTATTGCCCAACCATTAGCTCCCTCTGGATTTACTACTCGATTAAGAACTTTAAACCCATCAAATTCATCACCTTCGCATCCTCCTTCAACAAAACCTGCAAAAGCTTCGGCTCCTTGCATATGACTTTCTTGATCTGGAAATTGCCAGTGAACGATGTAAGTTTGCATGAATAAAATTATTTTTTTAATTATTATTTATCGAATTTAAAAATTAAATAAAAAATCTTTAAATACTAATTAAATTAAAAGGACTTAAGCCTAAAAGGCAAACAAACAAAAAAAAAGACTCTTACGAGCCTAGGTGATGGGGACTCCTATAATGACAAATTAAACAGAAACGCACAACCCCATCAATAGGTAATTTTAAATACTTACAAACACCATATGTAGTGCTAAGATTTTGAAAAGGCTGGGTGATGGGGATTATCCCGCTTTTTGATTGGGGCGAAGCTAACGCCCTTTTTTTATGGAAAAATTTACTTTAATCAATAAAGCTAGCTCGAGGATTAAAGTATTTGAACCTTTTTATGATAGTTCTAAGAACCCTTCTATCATTAATGCAATTTTAATCTCTTATGGTTGTGTGCTTAAGGAATCAAGTAAGCCAGTTATGAAAGGCTCTAGGGTTGAATCTATCGAAGAAGCGAGAAAAGAATGTAATAAACTATTAGAGGAAGGGTAGAAAAAACTTATCGATTCAACAGTTTTTTAAAAAAAAAATGGTGAATAGGTACTTTACCTAAAATTTGACATGATTAAAAATTAATTGCTAGATAAACTTCAGATTGGAGGATTGATCATGAAAAAAGATATTTATTCAAATATTAAAGATTCAGATGCTTTGGAAAGTTTTTTTGAATGTATAACTTCTTGTAGCATCAATAGTGAGGGAGTAGATTGCACAACAGCATGTTATGTAAAACACTTAGAACCAAACAATATCGATTACCCTTTAAAATTTTCATAAGCAAAGCTTATTGATAATTGTTATATTTCATTGATGTTATTTCCTCCTCCTCAAGTTATTTTTGGTCTATTGCTTTTATCTATAGCAGTTGTTCTTATCTGGGATATTAGATACAATCCGTTTGGAGAAGACGAAGACGGAATTTAATATTCAACTAGGAAGCTGATTTGTTGGTGGTGCGTGAAATTGTCGTTTCTTTCTTTTGAGTCTTTTGTAAGCGACTAAAGAGCCTAATAATAACAATGTAATAGCTATTGAGTTAATCATAACAAGTGGTTATTTATATATATAAAAACAAATATGATCTAAATATCAATGAAAAAAGTTATTTTTTTCAAAAAAAGATTAATTGTGGACTAATTTTTAATATTTAGCTTTTTCATTAGGTAACTAAAACAACCAAGTGAGAATGCTTATCTGAGCAAAAGCAATTGCTATGCAATGAAAATCACTTTTTCTTATTTCTCAATTGATATTGCAGAACAGCTTTTAGATGTTGTACTTCTTTTTCTAAAGTCTCAATTCTTTTTTCAAGTTCTTCATTAGTTGCCATATTTTTTGAAGATAATTTCCTTGATATTTAGTCTATTAAAAAAGCGGCTTATTACTCATGGTAAATGTTTAATAAGTAATAGAACCTATTGAAGTGCATAATCTCTCTAGATAAATTATGCAGAGTATAAATTTAGAGGTAATTTATGAGTGGAGATTATGAGACACTAGAAATAAATCAACCTAAAATTACATATTTTCAGAAAAGATCCGAAAATAATACAGAATGGTTAGATGAATTAATCAACCAAATTGAAGATATGAAAAACAATATATCCAAATCTGCTTTATGACAGAAAAAGAGTTGAAGGAATTAGAGAAATTTGTAAAAAAAAATCAATACAATGACGAGCTAAAAGATATATATTTAAGGGAAGTTATTGACAGAAATAAAGAATACGAATGAGATCAAATTTTCGACCAAATATTCGACTAGCTACAAACATTCTTTTAGTTATTGGTACTTTTGCTATTGCTTTAAAGATTGCTCCAATAGCAGATATATATCAGGAAAAAAATTTATGTATTAAATATTTAAAACATCAAATAGATCGAGACAAACTTATCAAAAGACTAAAAATAGTTAAACAAGCAAATCCATCTAGTATTTGTGACTCTATCCTTAAAAGTTAAAAATGAAGATCAAGTCATTTACCCCCTTAATTGCAGTCTTTGGTACTTGATTTCTGATCACCATTACATTGCTTAAAAGTTTCCAAATTTTTATGGGGATATCAATTTGTCTTTTAGCAATGCTTAAGCTTATGGATATTGAAGCTTTTGGAACAAGTTATTAAGAAATATGATTTAATATCCTCTCAATTTGATAGCTGGATATATATTTATCCTTTTTTTTGAATTAATAATTGGGATAAGTTTTCTGAATTCTTCTCCACCTTCTCTAATTATTTTTTTTGCTCTAGTTTTAGGAATTTCTGGAATGATTTCAGTATTTAAGGCCTTTTATTCGGATAAATTAAAATTAAATTGTGCACGTATCTGTGGATATGCAAAAACTCCTTTGGGAATTATTAGTTTTTTCGAAAATCTTTTAATGGCAATTATGAGTATCTTGATTTTGATTAAATAGCACTTTTATAAATTTTCATTTATTGTTAATTTAAATATTAAAGTTAATCGTTTTAATTTGTATGGCAATTAATAAAGTATTTATTAAAATCAGATTTTTAAATTATCTAATTTCTTCTGGAATGCTTTTTGCAAATACAATTTACATTCATAGGATTAGTGCAGTAACGCAAGAAAATATAGATATACCAAAAGTTGTTTCTTACAGATCAGCATCATGTGGTTGTTGCAAAAAATGGATCAATCATTTAAGAGATAATGGATTAGAAGTTCTTGATAATATAGTTGTAGATGTTTCAGCAATTAAAAACCAATATCAAATTCCCAATAATCTGAGATCATGTCACTCTGCTCAAATAGCTAACTATACGATTGAAGGACATGTACCAATTGAGTCAATCAACAAACTTTTTAGAGAAAAACCAAATATTAATGGGATAGCAGTTCCTGGCATGCCACTTGGCTCTCCAGGCATGGAAATGCATTCTCACGATTCACACTCTCATGATTACGAGAACTACAAAGTAGTTTCATTTAGTAGTAATGGCAAAAAAAAAATATTTGATAAAATCTCTCCTTAATACAAATACTTATTTGAAATAATGCATATTTTTCTTAGAAATTTTAAATTTTTTATTTTTTTATTTTCCCTATTTCTAAATTTCAATAGTTTTTCGCATGCACATATGAGGGGTACATTTCTTTCTGAAGAGGACGCTGAAAATAGATCTTTAGAACTTGGTTGCGAAGGAATACATAAGAATCAAGATAAATGGATGCCATGCAAAAACGAAAAAGAATTACATATCTATTTGAGGAAATAGATGGAAAAATTAAAAACAAATAAAAGAAAAATTCACAGAAAAATAACCGCAATTTCAGCAATCCCATTACTAATTACTATTGTATCTGGGACTATTTATAGTATTCTTCAGCCACTAGGAATAGATGCTTTTTGGTTAATAAAATGGCATACAGGTAATTTTGACATTATTAATTTGCAACCTTTTTACTCGATATTTCTAGGTATAGCTTCAATAATCTCAATAATATCTGGGGTTAAACTATTACAAAAAAAATCTTAGATATATTCTAAGCAAAGTCAAAATCAAATTAATTAATCTTATTTGCGCCCCCACTTACCAAGAAAATTATCGCTCCTAGTGCCATTGTTGCTACACCCA
>CACGER010000018.1 GCA_902572075.1 uncultured Prochlorococcus sp. | reverse complement strand
AATAGATTAATATCTGAAAAAGTCGAATACGAGGAGTCAGGTTGGTATGACGGTCAAGTTTGGGAAAAGCCATTAGTTTTGAAAGAAAAAGAATCACTTATTGCCTCAATCGAGGTAAAACCTATTTTAAAAAATTTAATTCAAATTTTTTCTATTATTTCAGTCCTAGCTTTGTCAGGTATTTTAATTTTTCAATATAACAATTTTTAAATGAGTTCTAATTTCAAAAACCTCTACACTTCTAACAATCCTCCCTTACAAGCAACCTTAATAAGAGGGTCAAATATTGAGTCGATCCACAAGATTCATGCTGTTATTACTGATAAAAAAGGGAGGGTTTTAATGTGTGCAGGAAATCCAGAATACAAAAGTTTTATAAGGTCAGCACTAAAACCTTTTCAAGCAATACCTTTCGTTAGTAGTGGAGCCTCATCAAAATTCAATAATGAATCAAAATCAATTGCTTTAGCATGCGGGTCACATAGTGGATCAAAACTTCATTCAAGGGAAGCATTCAAAATTTTATGGGAATATGACATTGACATTAATAATCTTAAGTGCCCAAAATCAAAGACAAGTCCATTAGAACATAATTGCTCGGGTAAACATGCTGCTTTTTTAGCTACATGCAAAAAAATGAATTGGCCATTAGATAGTTACTTAAAAGGGGATCATCCTCTTCAAATAGAAATATTCAGAATTGTTTCTGAATTACTTGAAATGCCATCATCTGAAATAAATGCGGAACGTGATGATTGTGGTGCACCCACCCTCTATTTAAAACTTTTAGAAATGTCGAGGTTATATTCAATTCTGAGCAGTTCCGAAAACGCTGAATTAGAACAAATCAGTAGAGCCATGACAATAAACCCAATAATGATAAGTGATAACAATAAATTTGATACAGAAATAATTAAATCTTCTCATGGGAACGTTATAGGTAAAGGTGGAGCCGAGGGAATACAGTGTCTATGTAAAGTAAATGAAGGTATCGGTTTAGCTTTAAAAGTAGAAGACGGTTCAAGAAGAGCAAAGCATGCTGTTAGTCTTCACTTACTAAAACAGTTAGAATGGATATCTGACTTAAGAATTCAAGACATCGAAGAAAAGGTGTTTAATTTTCCTCAAGGAGTGCGACTCGAAGTCGAAGGTAAACTAAAATTCCAAGAATCCTAAAAAACGGGGAAAATAACCCTTTCAGATGTATGCTAGGTATATGCCGCGGGGTAGAGCAGTCTGGTAGCTCGTCGGGCTCATAACCCGAAGGTCGGAAGTTCAAATCTCCCCCCCGCCACCATTTAGAAGCAGCTTCACAGCTGCTTTTTTAGTGTTTTCAATTAGTTTCAGTGATTAAGAATATTATTAGAAATCGTCAGGAAATGACAGGAAATCACTCAAAAAGCCTCAAAAACAGCCCTGGTGTAACAACTGGTGTAACAAAATTCTTGACAAATATAATTAAAACTACTGTCAATTTAAATCCTATAAAACTGCTTGACCTAAACCTTCAAAAATATTTTTGTGCAGATATTTAAAATCATGATATATTTTACTTAACCAGACCTGATAAAGAGTGGATTAAGTTCCACCTCCTCACTGTCAGAGCGTCAGTTAGTAATCGAATAACCCTTAAGAGTTAATTCATTCTCACTTACCCTCTGACTTGTCATGTTTTACGACGACTTACCTGAAAACAAAAAAGTTTATATTGAAGACGATAATCGTCCTATAAAAACTAGAGTTAAAAAACTAGTCCATAAAGATATAAACGTTGATCGTGTTATGGCGATGGTAAGACGTGACACTAGGTATGGGATTGATCGTAGGCACAGGCTAAAGCCAGATCCTGAAAGAGCAAGAATGAGTGCAGTCAAAGTCAAGAAGAAATAAACAGAGAAGCCAGAAGAAAGTGTGACTTTGCCAGACAAATGGGGATAGCTCAAGGACTTGGTGGGGATAATTGGGCATATCGAGGTTGTTTGAGAGATAATGGATATGAAAGGTTTTACGATTAACTAATAAAAGCTCAACTAGGAGTATGCGTTTCATTCAGAAATTTAAATTGAAGTTCCTTTTTTGAGCTTTGACGAGGAATCATTTTCTGGAAAAATCTGTTTTATATTTTCTGGAAAGAAAAACTCTAATTGCCTCCTTAAATCACCTTCATATAAATAGTCTTTTGTTGAGACTTTAAAAGTATCTCTTACTAATCGAACATTTATTTTTTCCTTTTTACCTGCCTCATTAATTCTTGATAAAACTAATTTAATTGGCTTATCTTTTGGTCCTTTTATGAGAGAAACAGCTTCATTTATACCCATTCCTTTAGTTGATTTGCCATCTATTTTTATGATTACATCATTTGGTTTAATGTCAGCTGAAGCAGCAGGTGAATCATTTATTACAGATTGAATAGTTAATTCAGCAGTGCCACTATTGAGAAAAAGCCTTATTCCAATCCCTGATATTTCCTTATCTTTTTTATGAGATAGTTTTTTATTAGTTTTCACACATCCTGCATAATCTCGTGCTTCTAAACATTTTTTATGTAATTCATCAGATATTTCAGCATTAACAGCAGTTGGTAAAGCGAGGGCAGCTAGTAATGAGAGTAGTAAGCGTTTCATTTATTTATTCAACAATAATTGAGCCTCCCATCCCAAAAGGTGCATGAGGAGAACAAACATAATAGTATTTCCCAGCTGATACACCCGTTGTGTTCCATGATAGATTTCCATCTTGAGTTCCAGGGGTACCTGATAATGTCCCTGTGGTTACTTGATCACCGCCTCCACGAGAAAATTCAGTCTTTATATAAAACGGATGACTAAACGCATCAACATTAAAAACAATAGTATCTCCTTTATTAACAGTAACTGTAGGATCATTTCCACTTACAGATCCATTTTTATCTTTACCACTAAGAATATAGTTTTCTATACTTTCTGCTGAAACATCAATAAAGTAAGTCTCTGACTTTGCATTCGCTGGAAATGAAAAACCTAAAAGCAAAGGCAATAATAAAAGTGAACGCATAAGTACAAGGAATTTATATAAACATATTAAAAAAAAAAGGAGCTAATTGCCCCTTATTTTAGATCGACTGTCAATCATCTATTTACTGATTGATGAGTGATATATCTCTCTCGACTTTATCTCAAATAATTTATGGTTGGCTTCAGTTGTATGCCTGCAACTGCCTCATGACAACCATGTATTAACCCTAGGACTACTTTAGTATTTGTTGATTCAAAATATATACCTCTTTCCGTACCTAATAGTTCCTCAAACCGCCCTATAAATTTCAAGAAGTTAGGAGGACAATATAGGTATAGCTCTAGGAGGTCTAAATGAAACTATTCAATCAATTCACTATCCTTCCAAGATACCTAAAAGCATTTAATTATGCTGGGAACAGAATGGAAGAAACAACAAGAAATCTTGATAGAGATAACCATTTATTTGAAGACTATTGGAAGAGGGAATGTAAAGATCATCCAACTAATCAGCATTGTTTAGTCTATTGCGACTGAGAATTTTAATCTTAAGGGTTGACAACTGAGTATAAATACTCTATAAATAAATTGTAGTTAATGCTACCAAATCGTCCGATCTACCATTAGATAGACCGCAGTACGACTCAAGCCATAGGACGGGGACTTGAGCAAGCCCAGGAGCTGCATCATGGTAAACATGTATTTTAACGGCAAATCTTTCGTATATTGCAAGAGCCAAGAAGAGAAAACAATAAAGCTTACTTATAGAGGATCTAGTTACTTGAGATAAATAAATCTCATATTTATTAGATATTTAATAAACCATTTTTTAGAGGTACTATGCTATGAAATTTACTAATTCTCCTTTTGCCATACTCGACAAGAATATGAGCGCATTAGATTATCAAAAAAGAAATCTCATAAATGAGGACTATTGGGGAAGGGAAAATGATAATCAAACAAAAGAAGATTTTAAATAGAGTACCTTTTGCCTTTTGCAGATAAATAATACTTTGTTTACCAGCATAAAAAAAGGAGCTTATTTTAGATCGACTGTCAATCAGATATCTACTTTTGATGAGTGTGTTTTATATCTTGAATTGATCTCCAATAATTTATGGTTTGCTTCAGTTATTAAATAGTTCGTTGTGATACAAATGTTTTGATTGTTTGATATTGGGGTTTTGTATATTACTAATACCTATCGAATAAGGTTTCTTAGGACAGTTACTAAATCCTCGTGGAGAAAGCTTTAGTAAATTTCTTTTACTGGTTACTAATAAAATCAGCCGAATCACACTATGGTTCGTCATTGGTTCCAGTAAAAGTTCCATCTAATTCGATTAAACCTTTTTCTAAATTCAAATAGAAAAAGTTTTGGTTAAGATAATAAAATTTAAATAAGCTGTTCCTTAATCAGGTACAACTAAAATAATCCAATGTATAAAGCCCTTATCAACTTCTTTTATTGGTTGTTGATCAAATCTGCTCAAACAGAAAATGGTTCTTCATTATTGGAAGTTGATTCTGCCGCAAATAAGATCGTTCTACTTAATTTTCAAGGTTCTGAAAGGTAAGAATTAAATAATTATTTATTTGCTTCTAATGCTTTACTAGAGTGGCATGCCTGATGTATGACTTTTACAGGGAGATCTAGTAATACTAATATAGCATAAACTATCCACTTATGGATCTATATTTACAAATCGACAAATAATACTTTAAAATGATAGACCTAGAGACAGGAATGGACTAGAGATGACACAGTCAAAACTTGAAGAATTACTGAAGATAGACACTGAATCATATAACCTTTTACGAGTACTCCATATGTTCATGAAGTTGGATAAATCTCAGGATGTTCCACTACAAGCAATGGCAGTATTTTGGTTTGTAGCAACCTATAAAAATTGCAGTAAAAAGAATATTGAGGATCACTTTAATATGAGTAAAGCTAGTGCATCAAGACTCACAGACTATTTAAGTAGATATCACAGACTAGGCAAAGCTGGCTTAGGTTTAATTTCAAAAGAATCAGATCCAAAAGATAAAAGGAGAACTCTTTTAAAACTAACCAGGAAAGGAAAGGATTTAATAGAAAAGTCTTTTAGTACCCTTTATGAAGACGTAAAGGATTATGAAATAGATTATGAGGAGTAATGAATACTTGCAACTCTAATAATTCCATAGCCATTGGAAAACTTTTAAAGAAATATAATTTAACTCCCAAGAATAAGCAGAAAGTTATTTTATTAGCCCAACGGAAAACCGCAACATGGTCTGGTCTCAATAGACTTGCAAGAAAACTAGAATTTAAAAAGTCAGTAGCTAATCAACAGCAACAACAGTAATGATGGAATTATCTACCACTTCACCTATTACAGTCTTAGAACCAAAGACTGCAAAACAAAAATATCCAGAAGCAAGAGTGATAGTTCTGGATGATAACTTTAATACTTTTCAACATGTAGCAAAATCCCTTTTGTCAATAATTCCAGGAATGAGTGAAAAGAGATCATGGGATCTAGCCATTAAAGTAGACAAGTCAGGTTCCGCAGAAGTATGGAGGGGTAATTTTGAACAGGCTGAATTTTATCACGATCAACTAGTTAGTAAAGGTTTAACTATGGCTCCAATTGAAAGAACTTAAAATTTAATTGAGAGTAATGTAAGAATTTACTTTAGTAAATTAAGCAAAGACAAATAAAAAGTTAAATTTCTGGGGTTTGTTGTAAAAGCATTTTATAAATTGAATCGAAATTAAATATTTGGAGAAGATGTATGGAAAATAAAAAAGTGGTAAAAGTTGAACCATTGAATTTCTACTCAAATGATATGACTCTAACTAAAGATCAGCTAGTTCATAATCACTTGAAGTTGACGTATCAAAAAAACTTAGCTTCTGATCTAGATCAAAAACATAAAACATGGGCTAAAGAAGATGCAGCAAGTAAATTTTACTTGTGATGAGTGTGTTTTAATATATTTAATTTCTAAAAATTAATGGTTTACTTTTTGATGATTTATATTAACTAAATATACTTTTATTTTAAAAAGAAGTGTTAGATATTTTGAATAAGATTTTTACTTTTATATTAATTCTAATATTACCTGCGTATGCTTACGCGGGCTTTCCTGAAGGTGAGAAGGGTTACGATTTAAATAAAATAGAAAAGTCATTCAAACTTCCATGTAGTGAAATTGGAGATGATCAATGTCTTGCAAGAGTAGTAGCTATGGGAGGTTGTATTTATAGTTTTGAAATTAACAAAGGGAAAGAAAATGAAGACGCCTTAAAAAAATCAGATGAAGTTTTAATTGCTCTTTTAGATGGAAACAGTTTGGATATAAATAATATGTTTGAAAATGATGGATCAATTAAAAATAATATTAGATCTGAAGTAATTAGCAGAATAAATTCTTGTCGTGAAGCTACTAAAAAAGCAATACCTAATTTAGTTAAGTTACCTGAAGGGATGGAAATGACGGAAGAGAGACTTGAAAGCTTGACTAATACTTATCCTCAGTACTATCTATACATGTTTGAACAAATGAGAAATGGCAAATAATTACTCCTTATTCTTAAATATTATTTTTATACATATATGTAACAGAAATGTATAATCACAATATAAATATAAGCATATATGACTAATTTCTTTACATTAATTAATATTAATGTTACATTAGTTTACATAAATCACCCTTTATAAAAATGACTCCTGAAGCAGAAAGATTTAACGGTTGGGCAGCAATGCTCGGTTTCGTTGCAGGTGTTGGCGCATACGTAACAACTGGTCAAATTATTCCTGGTTGGTTCTAATGACAAACACAAAAACAGTTGAGAAGGAAAAGGTTATAGCTGAGAAGCTTAACGGCAGATTTGCAATGATGGGCTTTATTGCTCTTATTGGCGCTTATCTAACAACAGGTCAAATTATTCCAGGCTTTGTGTAATGCTCGAGGCAGGAATTAACACTTGGATTAACACTATACTTTTTCCTTTTATGCCAGTCATAACAGTATTTCTTGTTAGTGCATTAATGTTGAGTGATTTGCCATGGAATGATGATGATGACGATGATAATGGCGGCGGATTAATTTCCCCGGTGTATAACTATGTTCCCCAAGGGGCTTAGAGGACATGTATCAAAATGATTTTCATCTCATCTTTATTTAACTCAGTTCCTTCAAGTGCTAAAGACCTTTTAGAGTTTGGTTTCTTTATTACTGTGGGTATTACAGCAGGAAAAGTAGGACTCTTATGAAAACATATCTAATTGCCATATCACTATTTTGCATTGCAGTAATTACTACTGCGATAGCACCAAGTATTGCTTACGCACTATAAAAATTTAATCACTCTTATTAACGAACAATTAAAAAATGGAAAACTCAAAACCAACTTATTGGCAAAATGCCGAGAGAACCAATGGAAGAATGGCAATGATGGGTTTATTCGCATTGGTTGTAAACTACAGTCTTTTTAGCTGGATCATCCCAGTTATTTTTTAAAATGAATATAGATATTTTCTTAATCTCTTTCTTTACATATCTATTAGTGCCAGTGGTAATGGTTGCTAAGGGTAGAAAAAATAAGGCATTTTAAAATGTCTTATTTCGCAAAAAATAATTATATAAAATATGACGAATGGTTTGATGAGAATATTTCTCCACTTGATTTAAAATTTTATTAGGAAGAAAAACGATTCTCAAATACTCTTCATGAAAAATTTTATTTATTGTCAACCTCAAAAATATTCATTGGGGGTTCTGAAAAAAAATGATTAATATAAAATATTTTTTTTAATTACTGCTCCTAATAATAATTAAAGAAAAATAAGGTAAGTGATTATTTTATCAACAAAAAAAGGACGTAAGATACGTCCGATTAAAAGCTTGATAATCCCCATCACCCAGCCCTTTTTAGAATAATAGCACTACATATGGTGTTTGTATGTAATAAATTTTACCTATTGATGGGGTTGTAAGTTTCCATTTATTTTGTCATGATAGAAATCCCCATCACCTAGGCTCGTAAGAGTCTTTTTTTTTGCTTTTAATAACAAATAAGTGAAGGATTGAAAAAACAACAAAAGAAAAATTTAACAGTCTCTCTAGATACACAATAATTCCATCAAAAGTATTAGTATGCCTTTACTGAAGTTAAGGTATTTAATATGTCACTAAAAAATCAAACTAATGGTATTTTTCCTAACGAAATATAGAGAAAAAAAAGTTAATAATATAAGTCAGATTTCCATAACTGAACAAATTAAATTTTTAAAGCTTTAATGAGACGATTTATAATTACGCCGTTATTTACTTTATCTAGATTTTTTATAAATACCTACGGAATATTTTTAAAGTTTTTTCTTCAATTAAATGGAGGTTATTGGTCAAGAATTGGCTTATCCGAAAATATTACAGAGGAAAGAATTAAAAAAAGAAGATTATATATCTTGCCTTTTTATATTCTTCTGGCTTTATTATTCGGATTACTATCTACTTTATATTGGTATTTTGTGATTCTTCATGTACCACTAGCAATAAACAGTTATTTAAGTCCATTGAATAAGAATATTGCTTCAATACTTGCTTTTGCTACTTTCTTTGGTTGGCTTTATATTCTTTGTAAAACAAAAAAATAAACTGCTTACCAAGAGATGATGTGGTCCGAGGATTAAAGATTTAATTAAACATGATTAAATCAATCTTAAGGATTCATGCAAAATATCTGTGACCGATTACTTTATATATACGACAGTTCTGGTGATCGACTCGACCAAGGTTGACCAACTAGATCTTCACTAATCCATGGTCTGCAACACCAAGGTAAATTAACTTATCTAACCTTCACGGAAAGAAAGTTAAGTGATCAGAAATTAAACTTTCGGGATTAATTCTGAACTATCTTAAAAATCAAGTCGTTTGTGAAACATGAAGAAGTGAGTAATCACTTTTACTTACAAAACTAATTTCTAAGAAAATTCTTAATCTGATTATTAAATAGATCTCCTTTCTGTCGTCACCAATTAAAAAAGACCTTTAAAAGGGTCTTTTTTTATGTCTTAAATTTTATTGATTGACTGTTAATCCACAAATAACTAAATATTTTTATCTCGCTCTTTCGCGATCAGTTAATGCTTTTTCAAAAGTAGAAAAGAAAGTACAAATGCTATTTAATGCAACCAACAAAAGAACTACTGATCTTCCATGTTGATTTAATTGAAGTGATCTTTGAGTCATACTCTTAATAATCTTCGTTGTAATCGGATGGACTACCAGTTAAAGAACAAACAACTGATTCCTCTTTTTTCATTTCTTTTATTTCCATTATTGGTCTGCCCATTTTCTTAAGAACATCTATATCTTCTTTAGTCTGACAGCGAGCAATTATGTTTCCTTTTTGATCAAAGCAACTGTAGTAAGTCATTTTATTAAATGCAATTTAAAGTTTATGGTTGATTCAGTTGCAGCAACGCAACCGACTCATGACAACCATATTTCTAATTTAGGTCAGCCATAGATTTAAATGACTAAAAAAACATACCTCTTTCCGTACCTAAATGTTCCTCAAACCGCACACATTAGATACTCAGTGTTTTAGTCAAATCAATTAGAACATAGAAGTAGCTAAACAAATATACAAAAGAGAATGTATGAGTGGAGATTTCGAGACACTTGAAATTAATCAACCCAAAATTAAATATCTAAAACCAGATGTAAATACAGGATGGTTAGACAAATTAATCAAGAATATTGAAGATATGAAAAACAAGTTATCAAGATATTCTTAAACATTAAATAAAAAAAGGGGCTGAAAATTACAACCCCCCAAAGTCTTAATAAGCTTTTCCTTAGAAAATACCTGGAATAACTTGACCAGTAAAATAGTATGCCCCTATAAGAGCGACCATTCCAAGCATTGCTGCTTTACCGTTAAGCTTTTCAGCTTTTTCGGTCATGAATTTTTTAGCGAATTCCATAATTATTCGAAATAGATTTATATCCCTAAATTAATTATCCCTGATAGGTAATTGATGTAGTGTTTCCTACCTAAATTACATTTTTTCTAAGAATTTTATTTTTAATTTATTTTTCATTAATAATTTTCGAAATTTAAGAAAGAAACTTTTTTATTAGATCTTTAGTTTGAATAAGAAGCAATTCAAAAAAGAATTTAAAATTTGTATTTAAGGTAACCACTTTTTTGTGAGCATTATTCAGAATAAGATTCCGACTAGTTTTTATGCAGAAAAATTTAGATGAAAATTCTTATGAAAAAAGAATTGAAAATATAGAAAAAGGAAAATCTTATTTAAAAAGTAACGGATTTTTTAAATCAAAATCTAATCTATTCGAAGACATACAAAAATTTATTTATAAAAGGTAATTTTAAAAAAAATTTTTTACTTTTGATTTATTAAATCTCTCCATAAGCAAGCATTCAAATAGCTTTACCTACGGCTGCTTAATGACAATTACACTGGTTGGATCGTCTTTATTTACACCTTTCTATAAACAAGTCATTCCAGTTTCTTTCATCATTTGTATATTTTCTTCACTGTCATAAACAGCAGCCCATTCTTCATAAGGGACACTAATTTTGAATGTGAAAACAGTAGTTTCAAGAGACATGAAAAAAGAGCAACTTGCTTCTCATTGTAGATTGACTGTCAATCAATAAGCAGCTCCTCCTAATTCCTCGAGTAATTCATTATTATCTCTTTTTTCATACCACTTATTTAAATCTTCATCACTTACTGTTCTAAATAAAAATAAGGATATCTTTTCCAAATAATCAGCAATATAGATTCTAGAAATTGGGTTTAGAGAAACGAAAATTAAAGTAATTAAAACTAACAAAAGCCCAGCTGAGAGTCTACGTTTCATCCTTTTGAATATTAAGTTTTATAAGCCTCTTTCAACATCGAAATAATATATTCATAATCCAAATCTTTAAAAAATAATTAACCTGAGAATCCCATTTTCTGTTCTGCTGCCATTAATGATCCAACAAGCTTATGCTCAGCAACTTTTTCCTCGTCAGTCATAACTGGCTTGATATCAAAATCTATATCAAACTTAACTTTCCAAGGAGCAAAATGTTCTGTCATTTTTATACCTGCTGAAGCTTGGACAATAATATAAACATTATTTGAGTAAGAGGCATGATACCTTCCCATAACTTTGAATCCTTCAAACTCATCATTCAAAGTTCCATCTTCAACAACCTTTAAAAAAAGATCGTAAGCTGCACCCATAAGAGCAACATTTTTAAAAGTTGCAGTTACAAAATAAGTATTCATTTGATTAATAAATCTAAAACTATTTCTAAGATATAGTATTTAAAATTGAGTTAAGGATCTTGAAATGAAAACTTCTGCTTAAGGAATTATTTTAGATCAACTGTAAATCTATAACAGACTAAGTCATCTCGTAGCTATCGAATTTAGTTTTTAACTTTGCTGCTTTATGGATTAAAGCCACCGCTTCTTTTCTTCCAGTAGCATTATTAACTTGGAGTATAAGGTCTTCATATTTCTTTACGATTTTCTTTTTCATAGTTTAGATTAAATGAAGACCGTTTTTAAATCTATCAGGAGTAGGAGATCTACTGCTTGAGATAAGGAATCAACGGTAAAACCTCAGAGTAAACAAATTGGAACGGGTTCACTCGTAGGTGTTAGTCTTAAACGATCAAATTGATTTTTGCAGGTATTTATTACTACATTATTCTCAAATAAAGACAGAATATTTATCAACCCGAATTTTTTTCGGGTTAAAGAAAATTGCCTGATTTTGTTACACGTGTAATATTGGTATACTTAAAATTACTTGATATATCTGTTAATTTTAAACTGTAGGTGTTACATGCGTAACATCGAAAAACTGTTAAAGGTGGTGTAACAAGCCGTGTAACATCAGAAGTTAAACCCATTACCATCCATGGCTTACAAGGAAAATAAGTAGGTCTCATAACCCGAAGGTCGGAAGTTCAAATCTCCCCCCTGCCACCATTTAGAGGCAGCTTCATAGCTGCCTTTTTAGTTTGCTGTAGTTACAGAAATAAAAATAAAAATACAAAGTCTTAACTAAAAAGAGTTTAGAAAAAATTATTTAAGATCTTTTTGAATGGAAAATTTTAAGTCAACTCTAACTATTAGACCAGTAATGATAAAAAGTATTCCAATGTATGAATTCAAAGATAGGTCCAAAATATTAAATTGTTTCTAACTAAATTTTAACTCACAAATCATATCTGTTAAATACGATAATAAAGAAAATTTTAAAAAATCTGAATTTTGAACATTTACATCTTTAATAAGTTATTTAATAAAGTAGAGTTACACCTAACTAATTTAGAAAAATCATATGCAGAATTTTCTACAGCTTGATTTAGGTTCAAGCTTGTTATCACTAGCTGTAATTTTAGGTTGGTTGGGACTGTTTTTTGTATTCTTGAGAGTATTAACAATATCAATAAAAAGAATCCTTGAAGCGATTTTCAAAAAATCACAATTATTGTAATAAATCAATAATTCTGAATTAATCACATAAATCCTTAATCACTAGGTATAATAACCTAAAAATGTCAATTTTAGATAAGGTTAAGATAGGAAATTCCGTTCAAGTCAACCTAGAACTTTCTAAGGATAGACTTACCAAAGAAACTATTGACGCCATAAATGTTTCTTCTCTGGGAAAGATAAGTGATTTTAGAATAACTGATGGGAAAGGTATTGGGGTTGTCTTACAGTTATCTAATGGAAAAGAGCAATGGTTTTTTGAGGATGAAATTGATCTTCTCGACGAAAATGGTAAAGTAATAAAAAAAAATAATGACAAACAAGAGAATAGTAATTTTATAATTGATTTTTTTAAAGGATTAAATTATGAAAATAAAAATCAGATAAGCGAGTTACTTAATCCAATTAACTTTTTTATCTGGCTTATTGTATCGTTCAAAGATATTTTTTAATTCGAAAAAAAATTTAATAAAATAAAATAATTCAACAATTTATTTAAATATAAAATCTTAGTAACTAACAATTTAAATGGTGAAAAATATTATAAATGTAAGAAATTTATCTAAGTCATTTGATATCTCTTCCAAGGAACCAGGATTAAAAGGGACAATAAAACACTTTTTTAAAAGACAAACAAAAAGTTTAAAAGTTATAAAAGATATAAGTTTCGAAATTAAAGAAGGAGAAATAGTAGGTTTTCTCGGTGCTAATGGAGCTGGTAAAACAACAATATTAAAAATGCTTTGTGGTTTAATTTATCCAAGCGAAGGTTCGATTTTAGTCTCAGGCCACTTACCTTTCAGGAGAAAAGAAAATTTCCTCAAGAATATCACCTTAATAATGGGACAAAAGCAACAGCTTATTTGGGATCTTCCACCAATTGAATCATTCTATTTAAATGCATCAATATATGACTTAGATAAGTTCGAAGCTAAAAAGAGAATAAAAAAACTATCGGAAATGCTTGAAATTGATGAAGAACTATTCATACCTGTTAGAAAACTATCACTAGGTCAGCGCATGAAGTCAGAATTACTAGCAGCTTTGATACATGAACCAAATATTCTATTTTTAGACGAGCCGACACTTGGATTAGATATTAATGCACAGAGAAATTTAAGAAAATTCCTTCAAAAATATAATAAGGAAACTAATGCAACGATATGCCTAACCAGTCATTACATGAAAGATATTACATCGTTATGCAAGAGAGTTATATGTGTGCACGAAGGGGAAATATCATATGATGGGAAACTTAACCTATTATTAAAAAAATTATCTCCTGTTAAAGAAATATCAATAGTTTGCTGTTCCGAAAAAGAAGCAAATAAATTAGAAAGTTCAGGTTTTACTGTTAAGAATAAAATTAAGAATGAAATCACTATAAAAATTGAAAACAAATCTATTACCTCTTCACTAAAGACTATCCTAAATAATTTTGATATTGAAGACCTTTTCATAAATGAACCACCTATAGATGAAATTATTGGAAAGGTATTGATTAAAAAAGATTATGATATCTAATTTGATTAACCGTAAAATACTCACCTTATTAAAAGTCCAATATTCAAACATGTTGGAATATAGGGTAGAAATTGCATTATGGGCAATTTCAGGGATTATTCCTTTTTTCATGTTAAACATTTGGACAAATAACAATCTAAATGAATCCATAAACATTAGTGATATTATGCTTTCTAGGTATTTCTTATGTGCCTTTTTTGTAAGACAGTTTTCTGTAGTTTGGGTTGTATTTAGTTTTGAAGAAGATTCCCTCATGGGGAAAGTATCTCCGTATTTAATCCAACCTTTAAATCCATTTTTCAGATATTTTGCACAACATCTTGCTGAACAAATAACAAGATTTCCTTTCGCACTAATAATTGCATTTTTCTTTTTTATTTTTAATCCGGAAAGTATATGGATTCCAAATTTAGGTATTTTACTTTTATCGATAGTATCTACTTTCCTATCCTTCTTGATTCAATTTTTAATTCAGTCAATAGTTGCATGTCTATGTTTCTGGACAGAAAAAGCATCATCGATAGAAAAATTGTTATTTATTCCAACTTTATTTCTCTCAGGTCTTTTAGCTCCAGTAGTTTCATTTCCAGCATATATTAAATCTTGGATTTATTTAACTCCTTTTCCATATCTAATTGATTTCCCTGCGAACCTACTATCAGGTAATGAAACTAATATTATTGGAGGCTTAAGTATGCAAATTCTATGGATTTTTTTACTATTCCCATTATTTAAGAAAATCTGGTCTGAAGGAACAAAAAAATATACAGCTATGGGCTCATGAATTTAAGAAAATATCTAAAAGTTTATAAAAAATTCTTACATACTTCTTTGGCTTCTGAATTGGAGTATAAGACAAATATATTAATTGATTTAATAACTGCTATTTTTAGTTTAACTGGGAGTATTTTTCTATTATCTATATTCTTTCAAAATAATGGATATATTGGAGGTTGGAAATTTGAACAGGCACTAATAATACAGGGTATTTATACAATTTTAAATGGAATAACAAATACATGGTTCAATCCTAATCTTGCAGAAATAGTTAAACATATAAGAGAAGGGACATTAGACTTCGTACTTTTAAAACCTATTGATAGTCAATTTTTTATTTCATTAAAAAAAATAAATCCATCTGGATTTTTAGAAATAATGCTTGGATTTTTCTTGTTGTTCTTCTGTATAAGAATAAATCAAATAAATTTAAATTTAAGTTTTCTAACCTTATCCTTGATTACGATAGGCTGTTCGATTTGTATTTTATATAGCTTATGGTTTTTTATCTCTACTACTACTATTTGGTTTGTTAAGACTTGGAATGCAATAGAAGTATTAAGATCATTCCTTTATATTGGAAGATTTCCTCTAAATTCATTTTCA
Organism: uncultured Prochlorococcus sp.; assembly: GCA_902572075.1. Lineage (GTDB taxonomy): Bacteria > Cyanobacteriota > Cyanobacteriia > PCC-6307 > Cyanobiaceae > Prochlorococcus_A. The sequence goes on along the minus strand of CACGER010000018.1, from coordinate 2,563 downwards.
TTTTCTTTGAGAATATTTTTTAGTATTTTCATTCCTATTGCTTTTATAACTACAATTCCTTCTGAAGTTTTTCTAGGACTTTCTCAATTGTGGGAAATATTACTTGAAGTTATTGTCGCTGCAGTATTTCTTATAACTTCAAGAAAGTTTTGGTTATTTGCATTAAATTTCTATTCATCAGCATCTAGCTAACTATTATTTAATAATCTCTCTGCAAAATTCCCAAATTTGTTGTTTACTTTTCAGATTAGAAAGACTAGATAATTTCTTAAAATGAGCTTTAGATTTTTCAACAGATAAAAACCTACAGTGATATTCAATTTTATAATTTCTAGATATAATTCCTAATTTCAGGGCAATATCACAAAAAATTATTATTAAAGTGAGAAGAAAAAATATACCGAAAAATTGTGAAACTGATTTTATATGATTTTCTTTTTCAGTTTTTAATTCAAACTTCATCACTTAACAATATGCTGAGGGCACTTAATTGCAGCAATAGCAACAGCCGTAACTTTAAAATTTTCCGACTTCTCAATAACCTTTTTAACCTCTAATGGACCAAATCTATTACTAGCATCACTGTAGGAAAGAAGCAAAGATTTATAGTTATCATGACCAAGATTTCTATATTCACAGAAATTATCCCCAACATAATTCAAAAGAGTTAATAAAGTTAATTCAATCATTAAAGCTTTTTACTCTGAAAGTCCCTACGAATGATACTGTGCAGGACATTTTTAACAAGTAAAATTACCAAAAAAATTTGAAATCAGAAAATAAAATTTTTACTCATAAACTTTAAAATTACAAAATTATTTCAGAATTTTTAAATATACATATAAGAATATTTTTAAAGCACTATCTGTAGCGTTTGGCTTGGGTTGAGTCTGCGCTACGGATAGGGGGTTGCATTTTTTAAGAAATTGGTTTAAAAATAAAGTTCCCCATCACCCGGCCCCACATATGTGAGGCCTTTTTTTTTGAGTTTTTAAATAAGGTCTTTCTAAAAGCACTATTAAAAAAAAGATTTATTCATTAACCCCTTTGGCAATGAATAAAAATTATGGTTAATTTATTTTTAAATAATAAAACTGCTTTAAAATTTCAACCAAAATCGTACTGCTATTTTCAATTAATTTATAAAAAGCTTTTTATGGATTTAATCAATAAGCTAATACCAACCAAAATACAAACTGATATAAAAGTTTTCTTAATAAGTATATTCCCATTTAATTTTGACAGGTGAGCTCCGAAAAATCCTCCTGTAAAGGAACCAATTATTAAAACTATCAATAAATTTAATGGAACCGACCCTATTCTTGCCAAAAAAACTGCTCCAACAAAATTCCAAAAAATCCCAACTGTAAAAAATGTCATACTTATGGCTCGAAGAAAATCCATTTCAAAAGTTTTTATTAAGAGTATTGTTACAAGTAATCCAGTTCCTGAAGAAATAGAACCATTTAATACACCTATAAGAAAAATAAAAATTAAAAATCTAATTTTATGAACAAAATTAAGCTTTTTATTACCAGACGATAAACCTAAATCTGGTTTAAGAAATGAGTAAAAAGCTAATAATATGGAAATTATTCCAAGAATTAAGTACAAATACTTTTCTGATATATATTCAACTACAGAAGCTCCCAAAATTACTCCTTGTAATCCAAAAATTAAAATTTGCCAAGCAACACTTATATCATTACCTAAAGATTTGTAATTTCTTAAGGAACCCCCTATTCCTAGTGTTAGTTTGCTGCAAAATAGGATCTCCAATAATTTCTCTAAGAAATATTGCAATGCTATCCAAAATGGTCTTTCTAAAGATGAAGCAATGAAATCGGCTATTGTAAAAACTGAAAACATTATATCTTTCTCTTACAATCCACAGAAAAAATGGATTGAGAAAAGTGACTTGGCAAATCAAATTTCATTGCAAGTAGTAAATGATTGTGGATGGTCGTTTGGATTAATTGGAAAGGAGGGAGTTGATTATTTTAAATCATATTTTCTAGAAATTTACGAAAAAACTACTCCTGACAAAAATTTTTCAAAATAGATTAGCTTAATGAATAATATTTCAGACAAATTAGTATTGACTATAATTTTGATTACTATTCTTTTTGTATTTGGATTGATTTTTTCAGTAAAATCTCCAGAGAGAAAGGTTATAGATTCGCCAATAATGTGGAAGGATGATTATTCTAATATTGCGATTTTTAAGAGCAATAATATAAATTCAGTAAGAATAATTTAATAAAAACATTGCTTATTAAAATAAAAGATCGTATTTAAGCTTGTACAAAAATATTTTTTCGAATTTCAATCAATTTATCATTTTTTTGTTAATTTAAGTAGTTCAAAAGAACTGAAGCTAATTTTAAATCATCATTAAACCATGCTCTTATCGCCATAGCTCTTCGAGGATCATAAAAATTTTGTTTTCTGTACCAACTAAGAACTTCTGAATCTGATTTCTTCCCATTACATGACAAACAACATGGAACGCAATTACTTGTACTGCTAATTCCCCCTTTTGACATAGGATGAAGATGGTCAA
>CACGER010000017.1 GCA_902572075.1 uncultured Prochlorococcus sp. | reverse complement strand
ATTAAAATCATTAGAAATTATATAAATGAATTTAATTTGACTGGTTTTATTGTGGGTATTCCGCTAGATGAGGAAGGTAAAATGACCACTCAAGCTATTGACTGTAAAAATTACGGTCAATTACTTTCAAATGAATTAAAGCTTCCATTTTCTTATGTCAACGAACATAGTTCAACTTGGGAATCTTCAGAAAGATTTGGAATAAAAAAAGATAAATCCGGATTGATTGATAGTTTTTCAGCAAAAATAATACTTGAACAATGGATCGAAGAAGGTCCTGAATTAGAAGAAATAGCTGGTAAACGTCAGATAAAATATTAGTATTAAAAAGGATAGATAATTTTTAAATGAAAGAAGCCAATTCAAATGATAATTATGATGCACAGACTCTTTTATTAAATGACTCAAATGGAAACGAGCTATTTTGTTATCTTGAACAATTAGTAAGTGTTGAAGGCCAAGAATACGCTTTATTAACGCCAGTTGATACACCAGTAAGTCTTTTTAAAATAAATGAAAAAGATGAACCTGAACTTATAGAGAAAATAGATAAAAATGAACAAATACTAAAAAATGCTGAAGCAGTTCTTCAAGAACATGATTTAAGACTTATCAGATCAGCAGTTACATTAACAGTATCAGGAGAACTTGAAGAACCAATTTACGATGAATTAGAAGAAGATTACGTCGATGATGATAGTGAGAGTTATGAATTGCTAGTTAACTTTAATCTTTTTGACCAAGAATATGGCTTATATATACCACTAGATCCTTTTTTTATTGTTGGCAAATTAAAAGATAAAGGTGCCTTATTAGTTGAAGATGATGAGTTCGATAAAATTCAACCTTTGATTGAAACTGAGCTTGAAAAAAGTAGTTCTTAAAATAAATGAGATCTATCCTAAATATCAATTGGGATTCAAACTTACCAATATATAATATTTCTCAATCTGAGTTGCAAAAAAAAGGAATTAATTCTTTATTGCTAGACGTGGATGGGACTCTAGTAAATAGAAAATCAAATATGATCCCAAAAGCTGTAAAAAATTGGATCATAGAATCTAAAAAACTTTTCTCCTTATATCTAATAAGTAATAATCCATCAAAAAACAGAATCGAAAAAATAGCGAAAGAATTAAATTTAAGGTATAAATACAATGCATCAAAACCTAGAAAAAAAGTAACTTTGTCTGCTATCAAAGAAATTGGCAGAGAGCCAAAAAATATAGCCATTATTGGCGACAGAATTTTTACAGATATTATTGTTGGGAATAGATGTGATATAAAAACAATATTAGTTAAGAGATTAAATAGAGATGGCCTGCCTATAAAATTTAATTTAACTTTGACAATAGAAAAATTAATTTCTCATTTTATAAAATGAAAACTTGGGTTATAAAAATTGGTACTAGTATTTTAAGAGGAACAGAGGAAACATCTACAGAAGAAGTTATTGAAAACCTTTCTAAATCCTTTACAAGTTTTCTTTCAAAAGGAAACAAGTTAATTTTAGTAACTAGTGGAGCCGTTGGATTAGGTTGCCAAAAGTTAAATATTAAAACAAGACCAAATGATTTAAGTACCCTTCAAGCTACTGCTGCAGTAGGGCAAGTTAATTTAATGTCCTTATACGATAAAGTATTTAATAAATTAGGTCTTAATATTGCTCAAATTTTAATAACTAAAGCAGATTTCAATTCACGAGAATCCTTTAATAACGCCTCTAAAACTTTAAAAAGATTAATCGATTTAAATGTTATTCCAATAGTAAATGAGAATGATACTGTAGCAAATGAAGAGCTTAAATATGGAGATAATGATACCCTCTCTGCTTTAGTTGCCTTGGCTATAAATGCTAACAAGCTTATTTTATTAACCGATATTGAAAATCTATACTCAAAAGATCCACGTAATAATAAAGATGCTCAACCTATTAAAGAAGTTCATAATAGTGAACTAAAGGAAATTAAAGATAAAAATATTCAAAACTCAAATAATGAATGGGGAACAGGAGGAATTTCTACAAAATTAATTTCTGCAGAAATAGCAACAAAAGGAGGAGTCGAAGTCCAACTAGTTGATGGAACTAATAAAAAAAACTTAATTGAAATATTTAATGACAATAAACTTGGAACTTTATTTTATCCAGTAGAAAAACCTATTGGAAACAAAAAAAGTTGGCTTTCACATGCAATTCAAACAGTAGGGAAAATTACTTTAGATGATGGCGCTTCTTTTGCAATTAAAAAAAAAGGTGCCTCACTTTTAGCGGTTGGTGTTAAGAATGTAGAAGGAAACTTTACGATTAATCAGGCAGTTAAAATCGTAAATACAAATGATAAAGAAGTTGCAAAAGGTTTAGTATCAATAAGTAGCGACAAATTAAGAAGTATCTTAAATAATAAAGAAAATAACAACTCCTCGATAATTGTCGTTCATAGAGATGTTCTTGCTCTCTCTTAGAAAAAATTAAAACTGAAAAATGCTTTTAAGTGATTTAGTTGATCTAATAAAAAAAGGAAATTCAAATTTTATTAGTGCCAATATTTTCGAAGATTCAAATATAGATGATGCTGCCTCATTAGATGCTGCAGTTAAACATCAAATATCTTTTTTAGAGGAAAATAATATACTTAAAGAAAAATTAGATCAAACTAAAGCATCAGCAATAATAACTACTAACAACGATGAAATCGTTAGTGCCCTGAGAAAACTAAATATATCTAACATAATCGTTAAAAATCCAAGAATTGCATTTGCAGAAGTATTGGATTATTTATATAAAACTATCAATTTCAAACCAGGAATTCATGCTTCAGCAGTTATAGATAAAACTGCAATAATTGGAGTAGATTGCCATATTGGACCTAATGTCTATATTGGAGAAAATACCGTAATTGGAGACAATAATCATATTCTTCCTGGATCATCAATTTTAGGCAATGTTCAAATAGGAAATAATAATATAATTCATCCAAATTGTGTTATTTACGAAAATACCACTCTAAAAAATAATTGTGTAATCAATTCAAATTCTGTTATTGGATCAGAGGGATTTGGTTTTATTCCTGAAAATGGCAAATGGGTAAAGATGCCACAAAAAGGTGGTGTAAAAATAATGAGTTTTGTAGAAATTGGAACTAATTGTTGTATTGATAGACCCGCAGTTGGATTTACTTTTATTGATGAGGGAACAAAGTTGGATAATTTAATACAAATAGGTCATGGCGTAAAAATTGGAAAGAATTGTGCATTTGCAGCTCAAGTTGGTATCGCTGGAGGCGCAAATATTGGAGATGGTGTTATTTTGGCAGGGCAAGTAGGAGTCAATAATAGAGTAAAAGTTGGTAATAATGTCATTGCGAGTTCAAAATGCGGAATACATTGTGACATTGAAGATGGCAAGGTAATAAGTGGTTTCCCCGCGATGGAAAATAAATCATGGCTAAGGAGTTCAAGTATTTTTAAAAAATTACCAGAATTAGCAAAAAAACTTAGACAATTAGACAAGCAATAATTTATTGTTCTATTAAACAAAAATTTAAATGAAGAAATATAAGATTGTTTTATTGTCAGGAGACGGAATTGGACCAGAGATTTCAGAAGTTTCAAAAAAAGTTTTAAAAAAGCTTTCAAAAAATCATAATTTCGATATTGAGATTATTGAAAAATTATTTGGAGGGATAGCGTATGAAAAATATGGTACTCCTGCTCCAGATGAGACACTAGATCAATGTAAAAAAAGTGATGCAGTACTTTTAGCATGTGTTGGAGATATTAAATATGATTCTCTTGCAAGAGAATATAGACCAGAAAGTGGGTTACTAAAGTTAAGATCTGCCCTAAACCTTTTCGCAAATATCAGGCCTGTCAAAATAAGAAAATCCCTATTAGATGCAAGTACATTAAAAAAAGAAATCGTTGAGCATGTAGATCTTATTGTTGTAAGAGAATTAATAGGAGGAATTTATTTTGGGAAACCAAGAGGACACATAACAAATACAAAAATCCCAAAAGCTTTCAATACAATGGTTTATGATTCGACTGAAATAGAAAGAATAACCGAAATAGCAATAAAAATTGCTAACCAAAGAAATAAAAAAATATGTTCTGTTGATAAATCAAACGTTCTTGAGGTTAGTCAATTGTGGAGAGATACAGTTTTAAATATCACCTCAAAAGATAAAAATATATCTCTAAGCAATATGTACGTTGATAATGCAGCAATGCAATTAGTTAGAGATCCTGGTCAATTTGATGTGATTTTAACTAGTAATTTATTTGGAGATATTTTAAGCGATTTAGCCGCAATGTTAACTGGTTCTATTGGTATGCTTCCATCTGCTTCTTTAAACAATAATGGCCCAGGCGTTTTTGAACCTGTTCATGGTTCGGCTCCTGATATAGCTGGTAAAAACATAGCTAATCCTATTGCAATGCTTTTATCTGCTTCCATGATGTTAAAAATTGGATTAAATGAAGAAGAAGCTGCAGAAAATTTAGAAACTGCCATTGATAAAGTTTTATCAAAAGGATTTAGAACAGCAGATTTAGCTGATGGGTCTACTGAAGTTTTATCTTGCAGTGAAATCGGAGATAAAATAATGGATGAAATTTAAAAAAAAATTAATAAATAAAAAAATATTTTTAAGTAAAACATAAAGTTGGCATATGACCTGTCAGAATCATGAGATATTGTTTTTAAAAAATGTCAAAACGTCATCCAGTAGTTGCTGTAACAGGATCTTCAGGAGCAGGAACAAGTACAGTAAAAAGAGCCTTTGAGCATATTTTTGCCAGAGAAGATATTGTTCCCGCAGTTGTTGAAGGTGATAGTTACCACAGATTTGAAAGAATGCCTATGAAAAAAGCTATGGCAGACGCTCTTTCAAAAGGTGAAAATTTCTCACATTTTGGTCCAGAGGCTAATCTTTTTGACAAGCTAGAAGAACTTTTTAAAATCTATGGTGAAACTGGAGGAGGAAAGAAAAGATATTATCTACATAGTCTTGAAGAAGCAGAAGAACATAATACAAGACTCGGGACATCCCTAGAACCTGGACAATTTACTCCATGGGAAGATATTCCTGAGGGAACAGATGTACTTTTTTATGAAGGTTTGCATGGCGGGGTAGAAGGTGATGGATACAATGTTGCCTCTTATGCTGATCTACTTGTTGGAGTTGTTCCGATAACAAATTTAGAGTGGATTCAAAAAATCCATAGAGATAACGCAGAAAGAGGTTACTCAGCGGAAACCATTGTAGATACTATATTGAGAAGAATGCCTGATTATATAAATCATATATGCCCACAATTCAGCAAAACCGATATTAATTTCCAAAGAATTCCCACAATTGACACTTCTAATCCTTTCATATGCAGGAATATCCCAACTCCTGATGAAAGCTTTGTGATCATACATTTCAGAAAAGGGGCAAGAGAGAAATGGGGGATTGATTTTCAATACTTGCTTGGAATGATTAATGATTCATTTATGTCAAGTCCAACAAGTATCGTTGTAAATGGAGGAAAAATGGGATTCGCAATGGAACTAATTCTCACTCCAATAATTCATAAAATGATTGAGGAGAAAAATAAATAATAATTAATTTTCGACTATCAACTTAAATCATTATTTTTTAATTTTGAGAAGTTTTTAATCTAGAGGATCTCAAATTTTTATATATCTTTCTTGATAAAAGTACCTTACTTAGATTTAAATAGAAAAAACAGGAAAAGTTGTGTCATTAATCGACTGGTTTGCCGCAAGGCGTAAAGATCAATTTGTTGGGAAAGTTTCCCAAGATACTGACGAAGGAGATGGTTTGTGGGTTAAATGTTCAGAGTGTTCGCAAGTAGCCTATCGAAAAGACCTAATTTCAAATTTCAATGTTTGTAGTAATTGTGGACACCACAATAGGATTAATAGCGATGAAAGGATAAATATAATTGCTGATAAAAATTCATTCAAAGAATTTGATAGTTCACTAAGTCCTACAGATCCTTTGGGTTTTAAAGATAGAAGAGCGTATGCTGATCGAATTAAAGAAAGTCAAGCAGGTACAGGTTTAAGAGATGGAGTCGTAACAGGTATCTGTTCTGTGAATTCAATGCCTTTAGCATTAGCTGTTATGGATTTTAGATTTATGGGAGGATCCATGGGTTCAGTTGTTGGTGAAAAAATTACAAGGATAATTGAGAGAGCAACTTTGGAAAATTTTCCAATTCTTATTGTTTGCGCATCAGGAGGAGCAAGGATGCAAGAAGGTATGTTAAGTCTCATGCAAATGGCAAAAATATCTGGAGCACTAAAAAAACATAAAGAGAAAAATCTCCTATATATGCCCTTGTTAACTCATCCAACTACTGGAGGGGTAACAGCCAGTTTTGCGATGTTAGGTGATTTAATTTTGGCGGAACCTAAAGCACTTATTGGATTTGCTGGAAGAAGGGTTATAGAACAAACATTAAGAGAAAAATTACCCGATAATTTTCAAACAGCTGAATATCTGCTTGAGCATGGTTTTGTTGATGTAATAGTGAAAAGGAATGATCTCAAGGATACTCTTACTAAAATTTTAAAAATTCATGGTGTAAAAGAACTTTTACAAGCAAATATGTAAAATGAGAATAATTTCTAATTTATTTTATTTTTCTTTAAGCCTTCTACTCTTTATTTTAAACTTTGCCTCGTATTCATATGCGATAGGAAATGTTGATTGGGTTCTCCTTAAAGAGAATGATGATGGGAAAGAATGGCTTGATAAAGGGAGTATTAAGTCGCTTCCAAATGGTGAAATAAGTGTATTAACAAAGTTCTTTAAAAATCCAACTAATTCTGATGATGATGGAGAGTTATCACTTTATGTAATGAGAATTAATTGCAATGAAAAAAAGTTCAAAGATACATCAATAAATGGAATTCCTCAATTCAATTCAAAATGGCAAACTTCTAATAGTGATGAACTTATAGATGTTGTTATTGAAAATAGCTGTTCAGAGTTTTTTAATTAATTAGAATGAATACTAAAAATAAAAAATTAAAAATAGCAATCGCTGGACTAGGGTTTGGGAAAAAAGTTCATTTAGAGGCATTAAAAGAATCTGATTACTTAACTCCTGTAGCAATTTATCATTACGAGAAAAAGCAAAAATCGATATTAGAAAAAGAAACTGGTTTAGATTTTTTTCATAATTGGGAAGACTTAGTTAAATCTCCAAAAATTGATGGAATTATTATTGCCACTCCTCCTGAATCAAGATTTAAGTTAGCAAAACAAGCTCTTGAGAATAATAAAAATTTGCTCCTAGAAAAACCCGTTTCAATATCCTCCTCAGAAATTGAGGAGCTTCAGAGAATATCTTTGATTAATAATTTAAGCGTATGTGTTGATTTTGAATATAGAGCAGTACCTCTTTTCCTTCAGACAAAAAAACTTATTGATGAAAATATCTTAGGAGATATATATTTAGTCAAATTAGATTGGTTAATGGGCAGTAGATCCGACCCCAAAAGATCCTGGAATTGGTATTCATTGGAAGAAAAAGGTGGAGGAGTTATTGGCGCTTTAGGTACTCATGCATTCGATATGTTGAATTGGTTTTTTGGAGAAGCAATAAACGTGTCTAGCAAGTTAGCAACATCAATAAAAAAAAGACCTTTACCTAATTCATCTGATTTAAATGATGTTACCAGTGAAGATGTATGTTTAGCCAATATAGAAATATCAAACTACAGCTCGAATCTTATTCCATGTCAGGTATCTTTATCATCAATTTCTAAAAATGGTAGAGGATTTAGTTTAGAAATATATGGAAGCGAAGGTTCACTAATTCTTAAAAGCGAAAACCAAAAAGATTATGTACATGGTTTTAATTTAAAATATTCAAACAACGAAAATAAAATACAAAATATAACTGCAGATTCAAGTTTTAATTTTGAAAAAACATGGACTGATGGGCGAATAGCTCCAGTTTTGAGAATTCAAAATTTATGGGCTGAGAGTATTTTTAATAAAACACCTATCATTCCAGGCTTATGCGAGGGACTTGCAAGTCATAAAGTTTGCGAAGCTATAAGAGAATCGTCGAAGAGCGGGTTAAATATAAAAATATAGATTTTGTATATCTAATTACGTGACATTTGATCCCTCTTTGTACTAAACTCGCGGAAACAAGTGCTTTGTATAGCATCTAACTTATTTTAATTATGGCCCTCGTTCCACTAAGACTACTTTTAGATCACGCTGCTGAGAATGGTTACGGTATTCCAGCTTTCAATGTTAATAATCTTGAGCAAGTTCAAGCAATCATGGAAGCAGCATATGAAACTGATAGTCCAGTTATCCTCCAAGCTTCAAGAGGGGCAAGAAATTATGCAGGAGAAATTTTCTTACGTCATCTAATCCTTGCCGCTACAGAAACATATCCAAATATTCCAGTTGTAATGCACCAAGACCATGGTAATGAGCCATCAACATGCTATTCAGCAGCAATAAATGGTTTCACATCAGTAATGATGGATGGTTCTCTAGAGGCAGATGCAAAAACACCCGCAAGTTACGAATATAATGTTGCAGTTACTAAAAAGGTTGTAGATTTTGCTCATTCAGTTGGGGTTAGTGTTGAAGGAGAATTAGGTTGCTTAGGTTCATTAGAAACAGGGAAAGGAGAAGCTGAAGATGGTCATGGTTTTGAAGGTGAACTTTCTACAGATATGCTTTTGACTGATCCTGAAGAAGCTGCAGATTTTGTTGCTAAAACAAAAGTTGATGCATTAGCTATTGCTATAGGTACAAGTCATGGTGCTTATAAATTCACAAGAAAACCTACAGGAGAAGTTCTTGCAATAAGCAGAATTGCTGAAATTCATAAAGCACTTCCAAATACCCATCTTGTAATGCATGGATCTAGTTCAGTTCCTCAGGAATGGTTGGATATCATTAACAAATATGGTGGTGAAATCCCTCAAACATATGGTGTTCCTGTTGAAGAGATTCAAGAGGGAATAAGAAATGGAGTTAGAAAAGTCAACATTGATACCGATAACAGACTTGCTTTCACTGCCGCGGTTAGAGAGGCAGCATTTGCTGATAAGGCAAACTTTGACCCAAGACATTTTAACAAACCTGCTAGAAAATACATGAAGCAAGTTTGTCTTGATAGATACAAACAGTTCTGGTGCGAAGGGCAAGCAAGTAAGATCAAACAAAACAGTACAAATTATTTTGCTGATCTTTACGCAAAAGGTGATTTAGATCCAAAAGTAAAAGCTACTGTTTAATTTCTTCCCAAATTAAATAAAAAAAAGACCTCCAAAATTGGGGTCTTTTTTTATTTCAATATTAATGATTTTAATGTAAAGAGGCCATCAGTCCCACCAATTGTCTCGTCACATGCTCGCTCTGGATGAGGCATTAGACCTAGAACATTTCCCTTTTCATTAGTTATGCCTGCGATATCGAATGAGGACCCATTAGGATTATTTTTATATCTCAAAGCAATCAATTCATTATCTACAAGTTTTTTTAAAGTATCCGAATCACAATGATATCTTCCTTCCCCATGCGCTATTGGCAACTTAATAGTTTGTTTTTCATCTCCATTATTAAACCAACCTCCTTTTGAAGAAATGATATCAAGTTCAACGTCATCACAGATAAAATTAAGATTTTTATTTGCAACAAGAGCACCAGGCAAAAACCCTGATTCAGTCAAGATTTGAAACCCATTACAAATTCCTAAAACTCTTTTCCCGCTTTTAACAAACTCATCCAAGGCATTTATTAATGGAGAGAATCTCGCAATTGCTCCGCATCTCAAATAATCACCATAGCTAAATCCTCCAGGTAAAACTATTGCATCTACATCACTTAAATCTGAAGACTCATGCCACAAGTATTTTGTTCTTATGTCTAGACAACCTTCCAATGCCCATGAAACATCACGATCACAATTAGAACCAGGGAAGACAACAACTCCTACAGTAAAATTATCCATCTTATAATTTTTCTAGTGAATACTCGTAATCTTCAATAACAGTATTTGCGAATAACCTATCACACAATAAATCTATTTTTTCTCTTACTTCGTTTTCACCATTACCTTCTATTTTCACCTCAATCATTTTTCCTATACGTAATGATTTTATTCCCTCGGCTCCAAGTTTTATAGAAGCAGATTTAGTAGCTTCCCCTGCTGGATCTAAAACTGAGGGTCTTAGTCTTACAAAAACTTTTACAGCAAATTGGTCCAATTAAAAATTAATTTCTACTAGAAGATTAGTTTAAATTTTAATAAAAAGTACTATTGATTAATAAACAAATATTTTTTTACCTTAAGGTTTTCTGAGTTATTAAATGTCTATGTAGCCTCTACCAAAACAAACTAAGCAAGTTTTTCTTGAATTTTCAGGTGTTTTAAAATTTCCTGAGCCTCCACATTTTGAACATTTTATTTTATCAATTGAAGAAACTTCGTTAGAGATTATTTTTTTTAAAGCAATTTTTGAATTTTCCATCTTGGATTGTCAACTATAGTAAGTATCCCGACACGATACTATAAAGTCAAATTGCTATTTTTGGGTCACTTAAAATCTTAAATTTCTCTTTAATTTTTTTATTGAAAGTTTGTATAGATTTTTCATCAAAGGAAATTATTACTAATTCAAGCCCAGCATTTTCATTTGGTCTCCAACAATTGTCTGGAGCTTCTTCAAACCAAGTATTAATTTTCTTTCCAACAATTTGTATTTGTAAAGGCAATGATTTGTTTGGTATCCAAATACGTCCTTTTATTCGAAGAATGTTTAATTCATCCAAGATTTTTGACATCTCCTTTTCAAAGTCATTTTTTTCAAGAAAATAATTTAATTTAATTGAATCTGATACAAGTTCAATATGATTATGGTCATGTTCTTCAGTTAAAAATTCTTTATAAGTCTCTTTTTTAAAATTAAAATCAAATAGATAATTTAAATCAATTTTGCCATTCTTGGATTTAAGGACTGGTGTAGATGAATTTAGACTTCCTTGAATTTTATTTTTTACAACGTCAAACTGATCATCATTTAAGATATCTGATCTAGAGACTAAAACGATATCAGAAACTTCTAGTTGCTCCTCAAAAAGTTCATCTATAGTGGCGTTATGATCAATTTTATCTATTTCATTATATTGGTTTGTTATTTTATTTAAATCATTAATTGGTGAACCATTTAGCATTGATTCTCCATTAACGATACCAACAACAACATCAAGGTAGATGGAAGACCTGATCTCAGGCCAGTTAAGTGCTTGAATCAAGGGAATTGGTAGTGCCAACCCACTTGTTTCGATAATTATTGATTCGATAGGAGGATTAAATTCTAGGAGAGCTTTTATTGATGGAACAAAGTCATCTTGAACAGTACAACATAAGCATCCATTGTTTAATTCGATAACGCAGTCGTCTTCAGATTCATCACATTTATCACAACTTTTAATCAAATCACTGTCAATTCCAACATCACCAAATTCATTAATTATTAAACCAAATTTTTTATTACTCTCTTTTAATAGATATCTTAGAAAAGTTGTTTTACCTGAACCAAGAAATCCTGAAACAACTATAACTGGTATTTTTTTTTTCATCTCTAATGATTAACAACCTAAGCTATATTTTGTACTCTCTCCTGTAGAACTATTTGTGCCATTAGCAATCGCACATAATTGTTTTTGTTGTGTACGACTAAGAACAGCATCAGTAAAATCGGCACCATCTATTTTTGCTCCTTCAAAATTACTCTCCATTAATAAAGCATTTGTAAAATTAACATCCGAAAGATCTGCATCTGTAAAATCTGTTGCATAAGCTAGTGCATCTCTTAAATTGGCTCCTTTAAACTTTGAATTTTGCAATTTACTATTATTGAACACCGCGCCTTCTAAATTACTTTCACTAAAATTAAACCCATTCAAATCAAACTTAACGTATTCGTTACCGCTTAAATCTTGACCATGCATATCTGGCTCTAAATTAAGGTCTTGCTGGTTTCTAATCTCAGGAGGTCGTTTAGCCCATGCAGAATTTACAGAATTAAAAAATAAAATCCCAACGAACAACAAAGTAATTAATGCATTCTTTAGTGAGGGGAAAACAATTGATTTAATCATAATAAGACTGTATTTTAGAACTTAAGTATTTAAAGTTTGTAAGAGTATCTTAAAGGAAAATATATGGCAATGTCACTAAAGGTTATTGTTCCTCCTCATCCATTAATAAAACATTGGCTTTCAATATTGCGAGAAAAAAATACTCCAAATATTTTGTACTCAACAGGATATGAGCAATTAGGGAAATGGCTTACATATGAAGCATTACGTAATTGGCTGCCATATAAAAAAGAAATAGTAAATACTAATAATGGGGACACAGATGGATTCTTTATTAATACTGATTATCCAATCAAAGTGCTCGCAATGTTGCCCGAAGGGTTATCTCTTTGGTTTGGATCTAAAGAGGTAATTCCTAATTCAACCCTCTCATTAGGAGAACTTCCTAAAACTATTAAATCAAATGAAGGAGTTATATTTTATTCAGAACAAATAACAACAAAATCAGCAACATTAGAAACTTTAATTAAATTAAAGGAATTAGGTGTTGATTCAAATAGGATTCTTTTAATAACTGCTATTTGCTCAAATAAAGGATTAAATGAAATTGCGAAATTACTCCCTAATCAGGTAATTTACACTTCTTGCATAGATGAGGAAGACGAAAAAACCCAATTATTAGTACCGGGTATTGGGAATCCTCTATCGCGTTTAAGTACTATATTTCAAGATAAGAACTAATATAGAATATATGAGTAAATATTTTACCAATGTCTGAATACAGAGATTCGTCTTCAAATAATCTTTTATCATTAATAAGCGGTGCTTTTATTGGAGCAGCAGGTCTAGCTTGGTGGCTAATATCCGAAGCAGACAAAAGAAAAGAGGAAAAAAAACAAAAAGCAATGATGTATTCCTCGAGAATTCAAGACGGCTCAGAAGCGATTGATTCTAATGAAAATATAAATGAAGTTGAAGGAGAGAATCTGGAGAAGAAAGTTGAGCAACTTAATTCTGCAATTGCTGATGTGAGGAAGCAACTTGAAGAGTTGGGGCAATAGAATAAAAAAGGTTCTCAAATAATATGAATAAACTCAGATCATCTGCAATAACCCAAGGTGTGCAAAGATCGCCTAACAGATCGATGTTAAGAGCTGTTGGATTTAATGATGAAGATTTTAATAAACCTATTATTGGAGTTGCAAATGGATACAGCACCATAACACCGTGCAATATGGGTTTAAATAAGTTAGCTCTAAAAGCTGAAGAGTCTATAAAAAGATCAGGTGGGATGCCTCAGATGTTTGGCACTATAACAGTAAGTGATGGGATTTCTATGGGAACAGAGGGCATGAAATATTCCCTAGTTTCAAGAGAAGTTATTGCTGATTCAATTGAAACAGCATGCAATGCTCAGAGTATGGATGGAGTACTTGCTATAGGTGGATGTGATAAAAATATGCCGGGTGCCATGATTGCGATTGCAAGAATGAATATTCCCTCAATTTTCATTTATGGAGGGACAATAAAGCCTGGGAAATTGCATGGAGAAGATCTTACTGTTGTTAGTGCATTTGAAGCTGTTGGACAATTAACATCAGGCAAAATTAATGAAGAAAGGCTAATCCAAGTTGAGAAAAATTGTATTCCTGGTGCTGGTAGCTGTGGAGGAATGTTTACAGCTAATACAATGTCTGCAGTTATTGAAGTATTAGGGTTAAGTCTTCCTCACAGTTCCACTATGGCTGCTGAAGATCTTGAAAAAGAACTAAGTGCAGATAAAAGTGCTGAGATATTAGTCTCTGCAATAGAAAAAGATATAAGACCACTAGACCTAATGACAAAGAAAGCATTTGAAAATGCAATATCAGTAATTATGGCAATTGGCGGATCAACAAATGCGGTATTGCACATCTTAGCTATCGCGAATACGGCAGGAATAGATATCAATATTAATGATTTTGAGAGAGTCAGACAAAAAGTACCCGTTATTTGTGACCTTAAACCGAGTGGTCAATATGTTACGGTGGATCTTCATAAGGCAGGTGGGATTCCACAAGTAATGAAAATACTTTTGAATGCTGGATTAATTCATGGCGATTGCAAAAACATTGAAGGCAAAACCATCTCAGAATACTTACAAAATATTCCAGATAAGCCTCCAACAAATCAAAATGTCATAAGAGACATAGATGACCCTCTTTATAAAAAAGGACATCTAGCGATATTAAAAGGTAACTTAGCAAGCGAAGGTTCTGTAGCCAAAATTAGCGGAGTAAAAAACCCTGTATTAACAGGTCCCGCAAGGATTTTTGAAAGTGAAGAGGATTGTTTAAAATCGATATTAAATAACGATATCAAAGCTGGTGATGTTGTTGTTATTAGAAACGAAGGTCCTGTAGGAGGTCCAGGAATGAGAGAAATGTTGGCTCCAACATCTGCGATTGTTGGTCAAGGGCTAGGAGAGAAGGTGGCTTTAATTACCGATGGCAGATTTAGCGGGGGTACCTATGGTCTTGTTGTGGGTCACATAGCTCCAGAGGCTGCTGTAGGAGGAAATATTGCTCTAATAAAAGAAGGTGATTTAATTACAGTAGATGCTGTAAAACAACTAATTGAAGTTGATTTATCTGACGAAGAATTAGAAAAAAGAAAAAAAGATTGGGTAAAACCTATTCAAAAATACAAAAGAGGAATTCTTTCAAAATATTCGAGAATCGTAAGCACATCAAGTTTAGGGGCTGTTACTGATTTATAATTCAGCTCCAATTTTATTTTCTTAATCAATAAAACTTTTTATCCTATTTGCTAAATTTTCCAGTCTGGCGCTGTATTTTGGTGAGTTGCATTTTTTTCCATTATTGCTATCCATCCATAATATTTTAACTCCACACCATAATATTGGTTCATCAGGGAAGTTAAGCTTAGAGATTACTAAAACCAACTCTTTATTTGATTTAAAAAGTTCTAATTCAAGATCATAAATTTCTAATCTTTTACCTTCTTTATCCCGACATAAGATATTTACTGTTAAATCAATATCTTCATCTTCGAATTCGTATTCACCATTTATTTTTACTACAGAATGAACAAAAGGTTTATTTGTTAAATCTGCTGACTTAGCGATTAAGCTCTCTATATTTTTAGTTGGATTTTCAAATAACACTTATTGATTTAATTAAAACTTTTATTGAACCCTGTTTAAACTCATTATTAAGTAATCCATCATCACCGAACTTAGAATGTAGTAGTTGCAATCTTTTGATTTTAGATGGCTTAAATTTAAATGGAAAACGTACTTTATTAGCTCTTACTGAAGGTTTTAACTCACTAAAAGGAATTTGAACATTTGTTGTCCCGAATTTTTTTGTTGGAAATGATTTAATCCATCTAAGTCCACCCGGAATAAATTCGGTTAGTCCTAGTAGATCATCTTCACAAGCTACAGCAAATTTAAAAGTTCTTCCTTGTCCATCAATATTTAATTCAAAGGATGAATACTCAGATACATTTAAAGAAGGTTTATAAATAGACGATCTACAACTAACAAATCCTCCTGCTTTCTCGACAATATTACCCTTTAATATCAAACCCGAATTTGAAATTTCACAAAAAGCTGAACTTGATCCGCCCATAACAGTATCATTTAATGTTTTCCAACCATCGAACTCCTTTTTCTGGAATAAAAATTTTTTCTTACTCATTAAAAAATTAAAATATTAATAGACTTTAACTAAATTTCTAATTCTTTTGCTGATTCCTTATCACAAAATATTGAAATTTGATTAATAGATTTTATTAATTTTGATGGTGTTCTATCTAGTGACTCTTTTTCATCTAATAACCTCTCAAGGGCAATTCTTTTAGAAGCTCCACTAACTAAAAATACTATCTTTGAAGAAGCTGAAAGAACCTTTGGAGTTAATGAAATTCTTTTTAAACCTTTACCTTCATTAAAAATAACAAAATCATCTACATTATTATTTTTTTGATAAGGGAATAGTGAGGCTGTATGACCATCGTCTCCAAGACCTAATAATGTTAAATCAAAAGTTGGAGGGTTTGATCCGCATTTTTCAAATAATTTCGAAATAAATGTATTTTTTGTAGCTTCATCATCAGCATTTAAATCATTGAAAATTTCATAAAAAAAAGATTTAGATCCAAAATTAGTTAACAATGAATTTTTCAACATTAACGAGTTACTCAATTCTGAATTTGGATCAACACATCTTTCGTCCCCTAAAAAGACATCAACCATATCCCATCTAAGATCACTTTTTGATAAGAGCTTATAGACAGATTTAGGAGTTGAACCTCCACTTACACAAAATTTGAACCTGTCTTTCTTTTTTAAAGTATGAATAATGTGACTTTCAATAAACTTAAAAACCGCTGTAGATAGCTCTAACTTGTCTTTGTAAATTTTAACTGTATATCCATTTTTAACCTTTTCAATCATTTCATCCATTCAGTATGAAAACTACCTTCCTTATCAATTCTTTCATATGTATGAGAGCCAAAACAGTCTCTCATTGCCTGAACAAGATTCTGGGGAAGTCTATTGGTTCTATAACTATTCAAATAATCTAAGGTACTGGATAGACATGGGACTGGTATACCAGCTTTTGTGGATAAAGAAACAACTTTAGCTAAGTTATCTAATCTTGTCGCAATTTCATTATTGAACCAATCATCAAAAATTAAATTTTTTAGATTAGGATCTTTGTTATAAGCATCTTGAATTTTACTTAATAATTTTGATCTAATTATGCAACCACCTTTCCATATTTGAGCAATTGACGGCATATTCAAACCATAGTTATATACTGCAGATGCTTCTCTTAAAATGTCCATCCCCTGGGCATAGCTAGCAATTGTGGCAAGGACTACAGCATCAAATAAAGGTTTCATTCCGTCTGATATATTTCCCAAATCAAAATCCTCTATCTCTTTAGATGGTATAGTTTTTTCAATCTCACCACGTTGCTCTTTTAAAGAACTCATTACTCTTGCATTTAAAGATGCATAAATAGTTGGGACTGATACCCCCAGTTCTAGAGCACTTACAACAGTCCATAACCCTGTACCTTTCTGGCCAGCTTTATCTAATATTTTTTCCACGACATCATCTCCAGTTATCTCATCTTTTGTATTTAGACAAATCTCTGTTATCTCAACAAGATAAGAAGCTAATTCATCAGTATTATTCCAAATACCAAATACCTCTGACATTTGCTGACCGTTCATACCTTTGACTCTCTTCATAAGGTCATAAGCTTCCGCAAGTATTTGTTCAATTCCATATTCAATTCCGTTATGAACAGTTTTCACAAAATGACCTGAGCCTCCTGGTCCAACATATGCAACACATGGTCCGTCTTCAACTTTGGCAGCCATTTTTGTTAATAAGCTTTCTATTGCATCATATGAAGCCTTTGTACCACCTGGCATCATACTTGGACCCTCTAAAGCTCCTTTGGCCCCTCCAGAGACTCCCATCCCAATGTATCCAAAACTTTTACTTTCAAGAGTATTCACCCTTCTTTCTGTATCTTTAAATTGAGAGTTGCCGCCATCTATTAATAAATCTCCTTCCTCGAGATATCCAGAAATATTATCAATGACAGCATCTGTTGCGGGCCCAGCTTTTACCATCATTAGAATTCTTCTAGGTCTCTCTAGCTTATTAACAAATTCTTGAAGAGTTTCAGCTCCTTCTATATTCTTCCCAAGGCCACGACCTTGCAAAAATTCTTCGGTTTTTGAGTAAGTCCTATTAAAAACTACACTAGAAAATCCATTTCTCTCTGCGTTAAGAACTAAATTTTCGCCCATAACACCAAGACCTATTAAACCAAAATGTGCCTTGGACATAAAAAAATTAAAAAACTCAATAAATACAGTGTGCCTGCAACTCAACAAAATTGCTCAAAAAAAATACTTATGTCAGCGAAAAATGATGGAAAAGATTTAAATAACAGTTCCGTTTGCAATAGTTGCATTTTTAACTACTACAACAATTCCATTTCTGATATAAAAGCCTAATTCTGGCTTATCTGCTTCTTCTACTCGATCTTTATTAATGATCACGACATTATCGCCAATTCTTGTATTCTTATCAAGAATTGCTCTTTTTACAGTAGTCCCTTCACCTACTCCAAGAGGCGTTCCGCCCCCTTTTCTTAATTCAATCCTCTCTTCAGGGGATTCAAAGAAATCGGCTCCCATAACAAGAGTATCCTCAAGAACCGAGTCACTTTCAATCCTGCTTCTTACACCTAAAACACAATGCAAGATACTGCATGACTTCAAGATTGTGCCTTCACAAACAATTGAATCAGTAATTTGAGCATCTACAAGTTTAGAAGGGGGTAAGAATCTAGGTCTAGTATAAATTGGAAATTTCTCATCATAAAAACTAAATGGAGGTTTTGGTTGCTCAGTCAATGCAAGGTTTGACTCAAAGAATGCCCCAATTGTGCCGATATCTTCCCAATAATCATCAAATACATAACTTTTAAGAGTATCGCCTCTATTGAGGGCTTCTGGAATTATGTCCTTACCAAAATCCGTATAATTAGGAAATTTATTTAGAAGATCGAAGAGAGTATTTCTGCTAAAAACGTAAATCCCCATAGAGGCTAGATATGGTTTTTCGGCAGCTGACTCCTCACTTAATCCAAATTTTGAAGTATCTACTGCCATAGCCTTCAACTTCTCTCCAGTAGGCTTTTCACTAAATTCTTTAATATTTCCTACATCATCGGTTCTCATTAGGCCAAAACCTTCTGCTTGAGCTTCATCAACAGGTAAAGCTGCAACAGTTAAATCAGCACCATTATCTCTATGATGTTGAACAAATAAACTGTAGTCCATTCTGTACAGTTGATCACCTGACAATATTAAATATTCATCAACATCCCATTCTTGAAATAACCATTGGTATTTTCTTACAGCATCAGCAGTACCTTCAAACCACTTCGGACTATCAGGAGTTTGTTGTGCAGCTAAAACCTCCACAAATCCTTGGCCAAAAGGGCCATTTAAATTATAGGTTCTTCCTATATGTCTATTTAGAGATGCACTATTGAACTGGGTCAATACGTACATTTTTTCAATGCCTGAATTTATACAATTACTAATCGGAATATCTATCAAACGATACTTACCTGCCAATGGCACAGCAGGTTTAGCCCTCATTTTTGTTAGAGGGTAAAGTCTAGAACCTTTTCCTCCCCCGAGGATTATGGCCAACACACGCTTCATTCAATCTAATGGAGGTAGATATACAACTATTTAAAGTAACTGATTATGGGCATATTTAGAAATACAAATGGTCAGTTTACAAAGGTATTTCGATAAATCACTGGAAAAACTTAATATAAATCGAAAAAAGTTGGTTATTTTTTATCCTCTTCTACCAAAGAAAACAATTTTTCAACGATTTTCAAAGAAACTTGTCTTTCTTCTCTTGATTGAGGACTTCTCAACTTGGTGACCGGCGTATGAAGTATTTTGTTAATTATTCCTTTAGTAAGAGCTTCCACAACTTTTCTTTCTCTAGCCGAAAAATCTGGTCCCATTCTGCTAAGTGCTTTTTGCAATTCCTCTTTTCTAATTAACTCCAAATCTGATCTAAGTTTATTAATTACTGGAACTGCCTCTAAACTTGCCCACCATTCTAGAAAAATGATCCTTTCTTCTTCTACTAAAGATTCCGCTTCCTTTGCTATTTTCTGTCTAAATTCTTGATTTCTTGAAACGACCTCTTGTAAGTCATCAACATCAAATGATTTAACAAATTCATGTTGTTTGACATCATTAGATATATTTCTCGGCACACCAATATCAATAAATTTAAGTCTACTACTCAAATTTATTTTTTCAATTTTTGCGAGATCAATAATTGGCTCTTCAGAAGCAGTACTGGTGAAAACAAGCGAAGATAATGATATGTTTTCTTCTAAATCGTTTAACCCTTTACAAACAATCTCTAAATCAGGGAAGTCTTGAGCAAGATTAAATGCTCTATCAATATTTCTATTTAAAAGGATAAGTTTTTGACATCCTTTTGATTTTAAATGAGTTATTAAAAGCCTACTCATTCGTCCGGCGCCTACAACAAGAACATTCTCTGATTCCAAACTCACAAGAGTATCAAAACCCTTTTCTTGTCCAATTTTTAATTGAGCTAGTTCTACCGCTGCTGAACTGATTGACACAGCTCCAGTTCCTAGATTTGTTTCGGATCTTACTTTTTTACCTGTACTAACTGATTGAGTTAATAATCTATTAAGAATTGGTCCAGTAGATTGATTCTCTTGACCCAATCTCATCATTTTTTTTACCTGCGATAGGATTTGTCCTTCCCCTAAAACGAGGCTATCGAGTCCTGCCGAGACTTTCATCAAATGCAAAACTGCTTCTTCCTGTCTAAAGCAAAAAAGATGTGGATTTAAATCTTCAAAAGTAATTCCAGAATATTCTGATATGAATTCTTTAATAGATGAAATTCCAGTATTTTTATCCTTTACTAGCGCATATATTTCCAGCCTATTACAAGTACTTAAAATTGACACCTCTAATACATCAGAGAAAGCTTTTAATGCTTTCAATGACTCTGTTACGAATTGGTCAGGAATACTTAACTTCTCACGCACTTCGACAGGTGCCGTGCGATGACTCAGTCCGACGACAACAATATGCATAAAATCAAAAGTGAATTTTTAAAGGCTGATACTCTTAGCACCATCTTTTATATGGACAGTATTTGTGAACCTTGCAGTACTATCTAACGTACTAATAACAAGACTACTTGTTCTAACACAATCCTTTTCAAATTTAACTCCGTCAAATAATAATCCATCAGTTATTCCACTTCCAGC
>CACGER010000016.1 GCA_902572075.1 uncultured Prochlorococcus sp. | reverse complement strand
TTTGTCCAATCCTTTTTAAGTAAAGAAATCCTAAAATGATTTTTTAAATCCTGTTTTATATCCTCAATTCCTGAATAAACTATTCGATGATTTCTAAGATTACGAGAATTGGGATCATTAAGAAAATTTTGGATAGTTATCAAGTGAACATGATGATTTGCAAAAATAAATTGATCATTTTTCAAAATAAAATTAAAACCTAGATTTTTCAATGAATCAATCTGAAATTGGCTTATAAATTGGATTTTTTCTTTAGATAAAATAAAAGTTGAATCCTCTTCCTTTAAAAATAAAGAAATCAAAATTGGAGGTAACCAATCATAGCTAGAGAAAATTTCTGAATTAATTAGATAGGTAGAATCATTTTCAATACATTTGGAAACTATCCTCCCAAATGAATATATGTGCTCCCAATTAATACTTTGATCTCTCAAAAAATTTTTCAAATATTGATGACTTAAAATTTCAAGCATTTATAATTAATTTAATTTCAAAAACATGCAAAATTTATGAACCTAATATACAAAAAATTGGTATCAATAAAAGAGGGTCTTGAATTAATTAATTTATGAAAATTGGAATAGTAGGATTAGGATTAATTGGTGGTTCTTTGGGATTAAAACTCCAAAGTCTAAATCATACAATTTATGGAATAGCAAATAATGAATTTAATGAAAAAAAAGCTAAGGATAAAAAACTTGCAAATTTTGTTAGCTGTGATCTGAGGTTATTAAAAAAATGTGAGCTAATAATTTTGGCATTGCCTATCAAAGATTTGATCAGTCCGTCGCAACAATTAGTAGCATCAATACCTAACAAAACAATACTAACTGATGTAGGGTCTGTAAAAGAACCAATCGTAAATACATGGGAAAATTCACATCCTTTATTTATTGGATCTCATCCAATGGCAGGCACAGAAAAAAAAGGAGTTGATTCAGGTTTTGAAGGTCTTTTTAAAAATGCAAAATGGATTATTACCCCAACACAAAATAGTGATTTAAATTCAGTCAAAACTATTTCCAAGCTAATAAAATCAATGGATTGTGAAATTTGCCAAGCTTCGCCAAAAGAGCATGATGAAGCAGTATCTCTAATTTCTCATTTGCCTATATTTTTAGCTTCTGCCCTCATAGAAACTGCGCAAACAAAAAATAATCAATCATTATTAGATCTCTCGCGAAAATTAGCTGCTACAGGATTTGCTGACACTTCGAGAGTTGGTGGAGGCAATGAACAACTAGGCCTAGATTTAGCTATTAATAATCAGATTAATATTTTAAATTCCATAAATAATTTTAAAAATAAGCTGAATATACTTGAATCTCTTATTAAAGAAAAAAATTGGGATTTACTTTCTAAAAAACTTGCTGAAGCAAAAAAAAACAGACAAAATTTTATAAACTAAAATTTTCTATACCTTTGGAAGCTAAAATTTGCCTTGAAACCATTAATGCAGACTGGCTAACACCTGCAGTCCCCTCTCCTGGATAAATCGAATCTCCACATAACCATAAACCTTCAAAAGGTGTCCTACTTGATAATCCAAATAAACCAAAAATATCTGGATTTTGACCAAGCCCACCTACTATTCCATTAGGTCTTTTTGTCCATTTTTCAAAGCCCAATGGAGTTGCTAATTCTCTATGTAGCCATTTTTCAGGATCAATATCAAATTGACTTTCCAATTCAAGGGATATTTTTTTCATGAAACCATTTTTTTTCTTTAAGTAAGTTTGTTTATCCAGATCAAACCAATCTTTAGTTTTGGTAAAGATACTGGCAATTAAAGTAACCTCACCTTTTGGCGCTCTTCCATCACCATCATCACTAATTGATACAAATAACGAACAAAATTCTTTTGAAACAAATTGGTAATGATTGGAGAATGCTTTTTTAATATGTTCCTTTTTTAATGCTGAATAAAAAACTACAGCTCCACTTGGATCAGGCAAATTATTAAGTCGATTTTTATAATTTTTTTTGCTTTCTAAAGGATCTTTCAAATGCTTGAGCAAAGATTGTGGAGGTGCGGTATAAATCACATCTTTTGCTTGATAAATAAATGATTTTTTTTTCGAATTAGCAGATAGTTGCCAACACATATTTACGTCGTCAAAAGTTATAGAATTAACTTCTTGTCCAAAAATTAAATTAACTCCAGTTTTAATTAATGAACTTTCTAATGATTCACTTAAAGACTGCATAGATTTTTTAAGATGCCAAAGACCATGCGGCTGTTGACACATCTGAAGAACAGTAGATCCATATAATGCTGCAGTACTATAAACGTCCTCTTGAGAATAAAGTTTTAGTTGAAGATTTAAGAATTTAATCAAGCGCTCATTCTTGGATAATCCACATATCCGCAATAGATCAAAAATAGTAGATTTAAGTAAGATACCTGTGACAAGGTTTGAAGGTACTAGTGCTTTGAGAAGTTGAGAAAAATCCCAAAAATTACTTATTGGTAATACAGGATTATTATTAGCAAATATCCAATTACTTTCATGTATTAGGGTACAAAGCTTCCAAAATCGTTTACTCCCGGGAAACTGCATTTCTCGTTCAGCAATCCATTTACTTTTTTCATACCAAATAGGTATAGGATTACCACCATCATTTAAATCAACAATGCAAGCAGGGTCTAAAATTGTGGCTTCTGGGGATGGAATATCTAAAAAATCAAAAATTCTAGAATGTATTCCTCCCTTCTCTAAACCAGCAACCTGAGTTGCGCCAACATCGAAAGTATAATTCTTTCTTTTAAAAGTACCGGCACATCCTCCGGCTTGAGTATGAGATTCGATTAAAGTCACTGATAAGCCTTGTTTTGATAAAATCGCTGCAGAAGTTAATCCTGCTATACCGGCGCCTACAACAATAACTTCAGACTTTTTCATTAAAATGCAAAAATTATCTCCTATTGAAATTAACGAAATTTGTGAAGAATTAGGTGAAAACTATCCAAAAAGTATTGAACAAGTTCATGGTGGCGATATTCATAATTCATGGCGAATAGAATTCTCAAACAAAAAGTTATTTCTCAAAAGAAACATTAGAAACAAAAAATTTCTTGAATTTGAAAAATATTGTCTCCAAAATTTGAGAAAATACATTAATCAAGAAAACTTAGTTATTCCTGAAGTTATTGCATATAAAAATATAAAAAATATAGAGATTCTTTTAATTGAATGGATAGATATGCATAACTTTGACCAAAAAAAGCTCGGAAAAGGTTTAGGTGAATTGCACTTGAAATCAGCTGAATCTAACCCCAAAATGTATGGGTTTCCAGTTGAGGGTTTTATAGGAACTACAGATCAGAAAAAAGGCTTGGAAGATAATTGGATAGATTGTTTTTTAAACTTAAGGATAATACCTCAATTATTAAGTCTTAAATCGAGAATTTTAGATAAAGAAATTACAAATAAAGTTAAAGAAAAAATTAAATCAGAATTGCTGAATCACAAACCAATAAATGCTCTAGTTCATGGTGATTTATGGTCAGGAAATGCAGGAATGGACAAAAATGGAAAGGGGGTTATATTTGACCCTGCATCTTGGTGGGCAGATAATGAAGTAGACATAGCTATGACAAAACTATTTGGAGGTTTTAGAAAAGAATTCTATGAAGAATACCATAGAATTTTTCCTATAAAAAAAGGATTTGAAAAAAGAATTATTATTTATAATTTTTATCACATATTGAATCACGCCAATATGTTTGGAGGAGGATACTTAAACCAAGTTGAAGATTACGTAAAAGTAATTCTTAATATGTAATCTTTAACTAACCTAAATATGTCTTCTTAAGATTTTGTACCTTATCTAAAACAGCTTCACGATTTTCACTGGTACGAAGATTTTGCCAGCTCCATTGACCTACAACAATTACCCCTAGCAGTTCTAGTAAACCAGGAAGAATTGGGAAAAAGTTTATCGTGTCAATGACAACTTTAATTATTATCTGAGCTATTACGACAACAGCAATTATGCCTGCCGCCTTGCCGTACTTGCCCATTTGAGTCCAATCAACATTACCAAGGGTTTCGTTGACTTTTCCCATAACATCAGAGTACTTCTCTGAAAAACTTTTGGTTTCTGAGCTTGTATCGGAGCCGGAGTTTTGATTTGACTCTGGAGTGTTATCACTCATGAATTCAGTAAACTTAATATATGAACCAGACAGTATCGGAAAAAACGTCTATTGACTACCTTTTTGTTGTGCAAAATTCCGAACCGAAACATTTTGTATTTTTTTAGAGGCGTTGGTATATATGCTTTATGAAGATATTTAAACTTAAAATTGATTTATAAAAACTTCACATTATGGTCTAGTTCTAACAAAAACATTAAATAATTAGAGTAATAAGAAAAATTTAAAAGTCTAAAATTTTTATTTTAATTATTATATTTTCATAGTTTATCTCGCAAAAATTAAAGGATTTCAATGTCCAAAGATATAAAATTTAATTTCTTAAGCTCTGATGAAGAAGAAAGATATCAAAAACATTTGACCCTCAAAGAGATAGGTTATGAGGGCCAACTAAATCTTAAAAACAGCTCAGTATTATGCATTGGAGCAGGTGGGCTTGGTTCTTCCGTTTTGCTTTATCTAGCTGCAGCGGGAATTGGAAGAATTGGAATAGTTGATAACGATCAAGTTGAAAAGTCTAATCTCCAGAGACAGATAATTCATGAAACAAATACTATTGGCAATCTTAAAATTGATTCTGCTAGGGAAAGAATTAAAAAATTCAATCCTAATTGCGAAATATTAACCTTTTCAGAGAGAATTAATCCTAAAAATGCTCTTGAATTAATAAAAGAGTTTGATGTTATTTGTGATTGCTCGGATAACTTTGGCACAAGATATCTAATAAATGATTCATGCTTGATATTAAATAAACCCCTCGTCTTTGGAAGTGTACAAGGCTTTGAAGGACAAGTGAGTGTTTTCAATTTATATAAAAATAGTCCTAATTTAAGAGACTTACTTCCAGAATCACCCTCAAAAAATGCTGCCCCTAGTTGTGCAGAATACGGGGTTGTGGGTGTTTCAACAGGTTTAATAGGAATTCTTCAAGTTAATGAAATTATCAAAATCATTTTGAAAAAAGGTGAAATTTTAGATGGTAAGATTTTAATTTTTGATCTAATGAATATGAATATGAAAAAATTACATCTAAAAAGTGATCAGTTAAATAAACGAATAACAAATCTATCTCAGTTTGAGAGCTTTTATAATAGTGATAAATATTGTGAGAAAAACGATTTAATTAAAAGCATTAACGCTAATGACTTCAATAGGTTATACAAA
This sequence comes from uncultured Prochlorococcus sp., assembly GCA_902572075.1. GTDB lineage: Bacteria > Cyanobacteriota > Cyanobacteriia > PCC-6307 > Cyanobiaceae > Prochlorococcus_A. The sequence continues at coordinate 16,315 of CACGER010000016.1, read as the reverse complement.
GCAAAACCCAACAAAATTCTTTTAATTGATGTTAGAGAAAATGAAGAATTTTCTACTTCTTCAATAGAGGGATCTATATCAATTCCCTTAAGTCATTTGATCCAAAAATCTGACTTAAAATTTATTCAAAAAGAAAGTTTAAGTAAAGAGGTTTTCACTATATGTAAATCAGGAAAACGTTCTGAAAAAGCTTCAAGAATCTTGTCTAAATTCAAAATTCAATCAAGATCTATTGAAGGCGGCATTGAAAAGGTAAAAAAATATTGTGCAATTAATTTTCAAGAATAGTTAGTAATCTACACCTCTTTTCAAATCAACTCCCACATTTGCATAGTGCTTATGACAAACCATTTCAGAGTAAACATCAGCTAGTTCAAAGTATGAAGGTTCATTTTTACACCTGCCAGTAATTACAACTTCTGTATCTGCTGGTTTTTTTAATAACGTTTGATGTATTGATTCCACAGGTAACAATTCTAAATCAACAGTTGGATTTAATTCATCTAAAATAATTGTTTTATACAGACCAGACAAAATAGCAGCTTTAGCAATTTCCCATGCTCTTTCAGCCTCAACATAATCAATTGGTTGTTGTTGACCTCTCCATACGATGGCATCTCTACCTGAACGCAAATGATCTACTAAATGAGGGTAACTCTCTCTTAAAGCTTCAATAGCAGCATCTTCAGTATATCCATTCCCACCTTTTAACCACTGTAATATTAAAACTCTATGACTTTTATCTTGAGATATGCCTTTACCGATAGCTTGAAGAGCCTTACCGAGCGCACTTGTTGATTTACCCTTTCCTTCACCTGTGTAAATCTCAATTCCGCCACTAGAACTACTTTGTCTAGTTTGTTTTAATAAGTCTCCTGTGAAACGTGGTCTCATTTCTGAATGGAGTTGAGATATTCTTACCAAGGAGGGAGGTGCTGCTCTTCCTGTAATAATTATTTCTAATCCATCTGGACGATTTTGAAGAGAGTTAACTACTTCTTTAATATCAAGCATTCCTAAATCAAGAACTGGGTTCAACTCATCTAGTACAACAACAGAATAAAGAGAACTAGCAATTGCTCCTTTAGCGATATTCCAGCCTCTCTCAGCCTCACCAATATCAAACTTTGTCACTTGGTCAGCTGTAAAGAAGTCGGATCTTCCTGTCCTCACATGGTCAATTAAATGTGGAAAACCTCTTTGCAAAGCCTCTATTGCTGAATCCTCGTCATATGGCCTCTCGGGACCTTTTAAAAATCTTAGAAGTAAAACTCGTGACTGTCTTTTTTCGCATATTCCTAATCCTATTGTCCTGAGAACTACTCCTAAAGCAGCCTGACTTTTACCTTTACCCTCTCCATCGTAGATATGTAATTGGCCTTTTGATCTTTCTTGACTATCACTTGCTGTGACAATACCAATTCCTTTATTTCTACTCGTATTCGTCAATTGAACAAAATTAATAAATTTAATCTAAAATATGGATAAGGATATTATTAAATATTTAATAATAAATTCAACCTATCCATAGGTAATCTGAATTCTAAAGTAATTACCATGTTCAATCAACTAGAAATTCTCTCTGATGAACAAAGTGAAAAGCTTTACACAATAAGAAGTTACTTTAAGAATCTTGATAGTGCTTGTATTGCTTATTCCGGAGGAGTTGACAGTACATTAGTTGCATCATTAGCATTCGAACAATTAGGTAGTAAAGCAATTGCAATAACAGGCATTTCTCCTGCATTAGCCAATACTCTTCGTGAAGAAGCAAGAAGTCAAGCAAAATGGATTGGAGTGAAGCATTTAGAAATTAAAACATCAGAATTAGAACAATCAAGTTACAGTAAAAATCCTATGGATAGGTGCTTTGCATGCAAAAAAGAGCTTCACAAACATACAACCTACCTCTCAAAAAAACTTAATTACCAGATCGTTTTAGATGGAGTCAATCTAGATGATCTTAAAGATTACAGACCAGGTATACAAGCCTCAAAACAAGCAGGGGTTATCTCTCCCCTCGCAAAATTTAAATTCTCAAAGCAAGACATTAGGGATATTTCAAAAGCATTAGGTTTCCCTTGGTGGGATAAACCTGCTCAACCTTGCTTATCATCAAGATTTCCTTATGGTCATGAAATAACTAGTGAAAGGCTAAAAATGGTTGAGAAAGCAGAAGAATACCTTAAAGAAGGTGGATTATCTGAGGTTAGAGTTCGATGCCAAGGCTCAACCGCAAGAATAGAAATCCCTCAACATGAATTGAAGAATTTTTTTAGCAAATATAATTGTAGTGAGTTAGTTCAATATTTTTCTAATTTAGGATTTAATTGCACAAGCTTAGATCTTGAAGGATTAATAAGCGGAAAATTAAATAGGTAATATTGAATTTAAACAACCGTCCTGATCTGTTTAGGAACTGCTTGAGGTGGATTTCGCTCAATGACACGCAAAGAATGTTCTTTTGCCATCAAAGATTCAATTAAATATTGGCTAGCGACTTCTGGCATCATATTTTGACCACATGTAAAAATATCGACTGCAGAATAATTAGATTCAGGCCAAGTATGTATTGAAATATGAGATTCAGCCAGTAGTGCAATTGCCGTAACCCCTTGAGGTTCAAATTTATTACTTATCAAATTAAGAACTTTTGCATTTGCCAATTTAGCAGCTCTATTTAAAATACAGCGCAAAAAAGATTCATCATTTAATTTTTCGCGATCGCATCTATAAAGTTCCAACAAAAGGTGTTTACTTTGATGACTTAATTTTTCTTCATCACTTAACGAACTTAAAATTTGACTTTTTTTGTAGATTTCCATTTAAGAAATTTATATGAAATTAAGATTAGCTAAAAATCATCCCTTTTTGAAGTTATAAGTGAATCATTTGTGAAGAGCCTAAGAAAGACTGATTAAATTTATCTAAATGTGTCGCACTTATAAAACATTGACTATCTTTTCCAACAGAATTTAATAACAAATTTTGTCTGGTTAAATCTAATTCTGCTAAGACATCATCCAATATAAGTATTGGAGGAACATTTAATGTTTTAGTTAATAAATCGAGTTCAGCCATCTTTAAAGCCAAGATAAAAGTCCTTTGCTGTCCTGACGAACCATACTTTCTTACTGAAACATTATTGATTAGAAACTCAACATCATCACGATGAGGTCCAAAATTACATTTACCAGTCAATGCTTCTATTGAACGCTGATTTAAAAGTTGTTCTACTATTTTTTTACTTATAACTTCTTCTTCTTCTTCTTCAGGACTTATATTTTGTATCCCAGAAAGATAATTTATATCTATTTGCTCTTTAGATTTACTTAAATGATTGTGCCAATATTGAACATATGGTGTTATTTTTAATAATGCTCTTCGTCTACGCCTAAAAATTCTTGTACTTATTATTGACATTTGAATATCAAAGCTTTCAATAATATCTGAAGATTGGGTTTTTAAGAAACTTTCCGAACGCCAAAAATGACTTCTTTGCTTTAAAAGCCTATTAAATCTACTCATAAGATCTAAATAAACTGGTTCAAGCTGAGATACGACTTTATCAATCCATATTCTTCGATAGCTTGGTTCACTCCTAACAATATCTATATCATTAGAACAGAAACATACACTCCGAATATAATTCTTAATTTCACTCTGTTTTTTCAAGATTGATTCATTGACGTAAATTTTTTTTGGGCCTTTTCGGAATAAATTTAACTTTAAATCGTCTTTAAAATTTATCTGCCCTATGACTACAGCCATATCACTGTCATTCTCTATTAAATCTTTATCGCTTAATGCCCTATTAGATTTCAATTGACTTAAAAATTCAACTGATTCAAGTAAATTTGACTTGCCAACACCGTTACAGCCAAGAACAATTGTTCTTTGCTCTTTTAAATCAATTTCAAAACTTTTATGGTTCCGAAAATTTTTAATTTTTAATTTATTTAAAAAAATTTTTTTTGTGCATTCATTAATTAAATTAGCTAAGTTTAAAATATTTAGATTTTCTTTAAAGAAATTGAAAAATTCAAGGGCATGTAGCTCAGTTGGATAGAGCATCAGATTCCGGTTCTGAGAGTCGGGGGTTCGAATCCCTCCATGCTCGTAACATCATTTTTAAAGTTTATATCCCATTACTCTTATTCCATTTGGATCTAGTATAAATCCATTTTCCTCTAAACTTAGAAAAGAAGATATCGGCGCCTGTACAGAAATACTGCATCCAGGCATTTCTCTATTTATTTTCTCAAGAGTTACTTGAAGCAATATGGAATAATAAAGGTTCTGATTATTACCTGGCAATGCACTTAAATTCCACAAGTTTGCATTCAATCCTCTATCAGACGTAACCCTCACAAAGCCAAATAGTTTATTTTTTAATTCGCTCTGTATAGTAAAAAAGAAATTACTTTTCTCAATAGCCTCGGAAAGAGGTTTGATTGGAAATGTATCACAACCACAATTCGCTAATAGTTTGTTAACTTCTTTAGCTAATGGGATTTGAGAAGAGTTAATAAAATAACCTTCTGGGAGAACAAGTTTTTTTTTAGAAAAATATTGCAATTATTAACCTGTATTTCTCATACCAGCTGCTATACCATTAATAGTTAAAAGTGCCCCCCTTAATAGTTCACTTCTGCTGTAAGCTCTTCTAGATTCATCTTTGTCCATGACAAACTCGCTTATTGGGGGTTGTCTTGTCTGGTCTCTTAGTCTTCTTAAAAGTGAAACCTGCAAAAAACCCAATGGAATGATTGTCTTATTTCTCAAGCTTACTGATAATTTCAAGTCTCTATCAGATTCAAGAAGCTTATTTTTACCTGTAATTTCAAGTATTAAAGATTTCGTGAGATTATATTCTTCAGAAATTACTTTAAAAATATTATCAAAAGAATCTTTATTTTCTTTACTCCCAAGAGTATCAACATAATATCTAGCAACTTCTAAATCCACTTTAGATAACGTCATTTCTACCTTAGATATAAGCATCCTAAAAAATGGCCATCTTTGATGCAGGACTCTTAATAATTCAATTTGTTGTGGATGTAAATTTAATTCAGATGACAATGCAGTACCTACTCCAAACCAACTTGGTAAAAGAAATCTACTTTGTGTCCATCCAAATACCCATGGAATAGCTCGCAAACTGGATAAATCTTTTGCACCTTTTTTTCTTCTAGCAGGCCTACTAGATATCTGCAATTTACTTATTTCTTCTATTGGAGTGACCTCTTGAAAGAAATTTAACAAATCAGGATTCTCATGCACTAATTTTCGGTAGTGAGACCTTGAGGTTTCTGCCAACCTAGACATTAATTGATTCCATTCCGGAGTAGCATCAAGCCTATTATTTACCAAGCTATTTTGTATTACAGCTGTAGTTACAGTCTCAAGATTATACAAAGCCAATTCTGGAAGACTATATTTAGAAGCTAGAACTTCACCTTGTTCGGTTATTTTTATTCGACCTTTTAAAGTGCCGCTAGGTTGAGCCAATATTGCCTGATAGGCTGGTCCTCCTCCTCTACCTACAGAACCACCTCTTCCATGAAAAAGTCTAAGCAATATGTTATTCCTGCTTGAAAGATTTTGAAGAGCTATTTGGGCTCTATGAATTTCCCAGTTACTAGAAACAAAACCCGAATCTTTATTGCTATCAGAATATCCAAGCATTAATTCTTGCAGAGGTTTAAAAGATTCTCCAACTTTTGGCAATAATGATCTGTAGAAGTCTAATTTAAACAACTTTTCCATTACTTCTGGTGCCCTTTTAAGGTCTTCAACAGTTTCAAAAAGAGGAACAACTAATAATTTTGACTTTTGTGAATTTTGATCAAGAAGTCCCATTTCTTTTGCCAATAAAAGAACTTCAAGCAAATCAGATGCACTATGACTCATTGAAATTACATAAGAATGACATATACGACTTCCAAATTCTTGCTGTAGTCTTTTAACCATTTTAAAAACTGAAAAGGTTTCTTCCGTAGCTTTTGTCCAGTTAGCTTCAGAAGGAATTAAAGGCCTCTTAGTATTTAATTCGTCTATAAGCCATTTAATTTTCTCTTCCTCAGACATTTGGTCATATTGAAAAGATGAATCAAGATAATTTGTAAGTTCTTGTATCGCATCACTATGTCTTGTACTCTCTTGACGAATATCTAAACTTGCTAAAGAAAATCCAAAAATATGAACCTGAGTAAGTAAGTTGTTTACTGACTCGCAAGTTAAATCTGTACTAATCAAGCTATTTTTAATAAGTTCGAGATCATAAGTAAATTCGTTTACTGACTTGTAATATAAGTTTTCAACTTTATCTAGATTTTTGTTGTCAATCTCCCCTTCTAAGTCAAATTTCCACCCATTTTCAGCTAATAAATTATTTCTTTCTTGTGTTAACCTTAATTTCTCCAAAATATAACTTAATTTAAGTCTGTAAGGTTCTGATCTATATCTTGTAGCCCTTGCTTCATAAATTTCTGGAAACTTAACTCTATCTGTTTCGAGTGACTCTAATAGAGAAGAACTTACTTGACTCCATTGCATCGAGACACTTAATTGATCTCTAAGATTAGATGTCGCAATAATATATCTTTCCAACATCAATTGCCTTTGGTAGCAAGCAGTTCTCCATGTTATCTCAGGAGTGACCGATGGATTGCCGTCTCTGTCGGAGCCTACCCAAGAACCGAAGTTACAAAAAGATTCAGAAGGCAACTGAACATCTGGATAATTTTCGGTGAGTGCTTCAGCGATCCTGCCCCTCAATTGAGGCATAGCATTAAATAAAACTTGTTGAAAATAATGCAAGGCATAATCAACTTCATCTAAAACTGATGGTTTAAATTGATGTAATTCATCTGTTCGCCACCAAAGTCTTACTTCCTCTTTTAATTGATCTTTTAGAGAGTTTTTTTCTTCTTTTGTCAGAAATTGCTCGATCTGTATTTTTTTTAACAAATTTGCTACCCTTGTTTGCTTATGTCTAATCGTATGTCTTACTATCTCAGTCGGATGTGCAGTAAAAACTAAACGGATATCCATTTCTTGCAATAACTCTTCTAATTTACCTGGTGGTACATTTAATTTCCTCAGCCTGTAAAATAATTCTCTAAAAGTTACTGGAGCATTTTGCCTAGCCAATGCCGGAGCAAAAGGATCAAGATTGTCGGGCGATTTTTGAACATCCTTATTGGTAAAGCTTTGTATATATCTATCTTCTTCAACTCTTTGTTCCAAAATATTCACTAGTTGAAAATACAATGAAAACGCCCTTGCTGCTGCAATAGATTCTGCTAAATCCATAGAATTTACGATATCAACTATTTCATTTTTAAAAGTTTTTGAACTATCTCCATCAATTTGTTTTGAATAACTTAATTCTTTAAGCTGTATCAATCTCTCTGCTTGATCATCTGGGCATTCTTCTCTAAGTACAGATTCCCACAGATCTTCTATTAAAAGACGATTTTTATCGAGTGGATCATTGTTACTTATCAGGTCCACGTTATTATTTTTTATCTGTCGAAAAGATTCCATATAATCATTATGTCATAAGTAAAAATGTTCAGATCAAATATTTATTTAAATAATCAAATATTCTCGCCTTCACTTCTTATCATATCTTCGATAGAAATTTTCATTATTTGTTCAATAGACAAACCTTTTTCATACTGATTGATCCATTTCATAGATTGATTACCTTCTTCAAGGACTTTATAGATAGGAATCAAAAGATGTTTCATACCATAATTTTCTGCTGTGCATGTTAAATCTGTTAATAAGTTTTGAACCCAATCTCTACAAATAACTTTTTTGCCATCTTGCCAATGAATTAATTCTGAATTAAGACTATTTTTAGCAGCATTAGTTTCATTTTGATCACATATTTTTGATAATTTATCAATAGGAAAAAAACTGGCATTCAAAGGATCTAAAGTATTTATATTTTCAAAAAGATTTAAAATCCTTAGTTCTATCATGGCCGTTATCCCTAAAAGCAAGTTAACATCATAAACAAAATCACAAATTCTTAATTCCAAACGATCAAGCATCAAAGGTCTTTGAGGACCATTTGGTCTGATTGAAGACCAAAAATGCCTAATATTTTGCATTTTTTTATTAGATATATTTTCATCGATCCAATCGATATAAGAATTATGATTTACAAAAAATGGAACATTACTTGGAGTTTTTGGAAACTGGATCCATCTCTGAGAGTGATTCTTCGTAATTTTATTATTTAAAAAAGGTGAACTAGCACTTAGAGATAGATACAAAGCAGCCTCAGATCTTATTAGTCTAATAGCCGCAAAAAGCTTATCTAAATCATCTATCCCTACATTTATATGTACACTTGATGTTGCAACAGAGGTTCCATAATTATCTTGTATAAATTGATGATAAACATTTTCAATATCAGATCTTTGAAATTGATTATCGTGTTTAAAACAAAGAGTGGACGAAGGAATGATTGTTAACTCTTTTTTGTTTAGCCATCGCCTTAACTTTTTTCTTGGAGTTATTAATTTCTTGTATAAATAATTGTAGTCTTTTTCAGGTGTTGTAATGTATTCAACGTTTCTGTTATCTGGCTCTTTAACAAAATCAGGAAATTTTTTCTCAATTTCAGCTGAAACACCAATATGAGAATTTAAAGAACCTGTGAAAAGTTCCACCTCAAAACCCTTATAGAGATTATTTTGACTCATTTATTTATCAAAACATGATATTGCTTTTAGTATCCCCTTTGCTTTATTTATCGTCTCTTGATATTCATTCTCTGGCAAAGAATCAGCAACTATTCCAGCACCTGCTTGCACTGAAATATCATATTTTCCATCTCTTGAAGGTTTAACTATCATAGTTCTTATCGTAATTGCCGTATTTAAGGCACCATTAATATCAATAGATCCGTAAACACCAGCATAAGGTCCTCTGGCATCTTTTTCAAAGTGCTTAATCAATTGCATAGCTCTTATTTTTGGCGCACCAGTTACTGTCCCTGCGGGAAAAGATGCTTTTAGCAAATCCCATACATCAGCATTGTTTTTTAAGACTCCCTCAACTTCACTAACTATATGCATAACATGTGAATATTTCTCAATAACCATTAAATCTTTGACCTTCACAGTACCAATTTCACAAACTCTTCCAAGATCATTTCTACCAAGATCAATAAGCATTACATGCTCAGCTATCTCTTTTGGATCTTTTAATAAATCCTTTTCTAATTCCAAATCTTGTTCATTATCAATACCTCTAGGTCTTGTGCCAGCTATTGGTCTTAAGCTTGCAACAATCTGACTATTTTTATTTTTTTCAGCTTTAACCATTACTTCAGGACTTGAACCTATCAGATACCATGAGCCAAAATCAAAAAACGACATGTATGGAGATGGATTAACCATCCTCAAACTTCTATATAAATTAAAGGGATCATTTTTGACTTGAGTTTGGAATCTCTGACTTATAACTATTTGAAAGATATCTCCTTTTCTTATGTATTCTTTTGCAGAGAGAACTGCATCCTCAAAATCTTTTTTCTTCCAATTACTTTCTACATCTAAATTAAAATTCTCATTTTCATTCCAATCTAAAAACTCATTTTCTTTTAGAGGAACTCTCATTAAATTTCTAGTTTTCTGAATTTTAGAAATTGAGTTTTGATACAATTCTTCAATCGAGGAGTCTTTTGAAGAAGTTATATCTGCATAAACCACTGCAGTAATACATCTTTTTATTTGATCGAAAACAACTAACTGATCAAAAAACATCCAAGAGCCATAAGGGATATTGTTTTCAGGTATTTCATTTATTGCAACGCTTGGTTCTATTCTATTTATTAATTCATAACCCCATGAGCCATATAACTGTCCAATGGATGGTAAGTCATCAAGCATGGTTGACTTATATTCCTTTGTCCAACTTTTTAAAATATCAAAAGGATCACCTTTATATGTTTCAGTTTTACCATTATTCCAAGTTTTAACTATTTCTTCTCCATTACAAACTGCTTCCCAAAGAGGTTTAGTAGCAACAATACTCCACCTTCCCAAATTCTCCCCACCTTCAACAGATTCAAGAAAAACACCATGGGAATCTTTTGAGGATAATTTTAACCAAGTCGATAATGGAGTCTCTAAATCTGCTGGCCAAGTTTGAATGATAGGTATAAAATTTTTACCTTCTTTGAAAGCCTTTAAAAAACTATTTTTCTGTGAGCTGATCATACTTATAACGTCAACCCAAATTATAATTATTTTCTGCTTTTATATCAACTTTTAGGCAGTTAATCAAAAGTATTCTTAGTTGTAAATTTCAAACCAGCTGGATTAGGATTTTCACCTATTCTTCTTGGATTATGACCTACTTTCTCTCTGCCTTCATTTACTTTTTCAGAAAAAACGCCATCTTTTGGGTGTAAAAATTCAATATCGCCACCTGGGAAAATTCGGTAGATTTTGAAGTCCTCAATTCTTGGTTTAAAAGCTCTTAATTGCGTCCCTAATGCAAGACATTGTTCTTTCCTTGCAAAGTACATCAAATTATCACCTTCATGCATAACAGCGGCACCACCGGTAGGCAATTCAAATGCTTGTTCCTTTGAACTTTTCCATACAATTGCATATTTTTCTTCGGTCTCTGCTGAGTTTAATAAACCCCCAGTACTTCCTATATGCTTTGGAAATTGACCAACTAAAGTTTCAGTCATCCTAGATTTTGAGTTATTTCTTATAAGAAATTAGCATTCATATTTTGCAAAATTCAAATTGGTAAGAAATTTTCTACATTATTTAATATATTTACAACTTCTTTCTGTTTTCATTTTGAATCTGAAATCGGAAAAAATACTGTTAAACCTGTATCTCGTCTTTGTGTTACATGTCCTCCTAAACTAGCTAACAATTTTTGAGTGGCATTTTGACTAAGTTGTAAACTTCCCGTTTGAGGGTTCCAATTTAAAACAGGTCCAATATCAGAACCGATATCTTTTTTTATAATTTCCTTTTGATTGTTATCTAATTTTTGTACTTTGAGTTGAAGTTTGAGTTTTTGACCAGCTGGTCTTAATTCTAAAATTAATGTACTACCTTCTTTTAATCCTCTAGTATTTTTATCAATTAATCCTCTTAACATTAATTCTAACTTTTCAGAATCACTCAAAATTTGTGGAAGTTGATTGGGGATATCAATCTTCAAAGAAATACCACGTCGGTTTAATTGTTTTTTCCATAAAGGAGCAAGCTTTTTAAAAATCTCGGCTAAATTAATTTTCGCCAAGTTATTCAATGATGGCGCTTCATTACCAACTAATTCTGCTGCATTAAAGATTAAACCAAACCTATCGATTTGTTCATTACATTCATTATCTATTTGAATTAAACGATTTCTTATTGGATCATCCATTTTATATTTTTTTAAAGTAGAACTTATTAGGGTTCTTATTGTTGCCAAAGGGGTTCTTACTTCATGAGAAATTGCGCGTAGTAATTTTGCTTCAGTTATTTGAACATTTCTTTCATCATTTTTCACAGAATTCTGTATGTTATGAATTGGCGTAATATTCGCCAATTTTGCAGATAATATTGGCCAAAATAATTTTTCAAATTGATTATTAATATTAAGGTTACCTAAATTATTGATTGCATTACGAAATTTTACTCCTTCCTCAGAATTTTCTTGATCTAATTTTGTATGCATTAATTCAATTGAAAGTTTTAGGCTCTCTTCATCACATTTCATTAATAGAATTTTCTTATCTTTTTCTCCTATAATTGATAATATGCATTGGAAATTTGGAGTTATTATCATCAAGAAAGGTTCATAACCATCTTCTTGACAAAGATTTAAGACTTTATAATTACTAACTAAATCGAAATCTTTTTTTATCTTTTCTGTATTATTTACTGGTAAAAAACCTGCATTCTCATTTTGAAAGTATGGGAAACCCTCAGGAGACCAAAGCCATCCATGAAGTTGATTTAAAAATTTTTTATCATTAAAAGCTGGCAAAGGCGAGGCGACCCACATCCCCCCCTGTTTATAATTCTGAGAAAGGAAATCTTTTTGAATAACTTCTAAAGAAGCCCACCACATTCTTCTAGATGTATCATCATCGACAGTTATGGTTTGAACTCCTTTAATCAAAAGCTCTTGAATTTTTTTTATAGTTATTTGTGATTTCATCAACTTCTTAGTGATCTAGAACGTTTCAATACAGATAAAACAAATCCAATAGATATAAAATTAGTCACCAATGACGTTCGACCGTAGCTCATAAAAGGAAGGGGAATTCCAGTAACAGGTCCTAATCCAATAGTCATAAATAAGTTAATAATTATTTGAAATAAAAAAGTTGAGGCTATTCCAATAACAATTAGAGATTCAAAGTTAGTCCTTGCAATTTTTGCAATAATAATAAGTTTTTTAATCAAAAAAAAGAATAAAAATAAAACTAAAGTGCACCCCACAAAACCTAATTCTTCCCCTAAAGCACTGAATATAAAATCAGTATGTTGTTCAGGTATAAATTGCAAATTAGTCAGCTTACCTCGTAGCAAACCAGTCCCAAATAATCCTCCAGAACCAATAGCAATTTGACTCTGTATCAAATGATATCCGCCACCTAATGGATCTCTATTTGGATCTAAAAATAAAACTAATCTATCTTTTTGATATTCTTTTAAGCCATATTGCCACAAAATTGGTGTAAATTTTGCCACTAATAAATGCAACGAAATAGCGAGAGCAGAAAAAATAATTTTCTTTTTTGAAGATCTATAGGCAAGATATCCTATAACTGGAATCCAGAAAATAAGAAGAGTTGGTAAGGTTAGATATAATATAGCTGTGAAAACGCAAAACACTAATATCAAAATCCACTCTATAGGCATTTGCGACCAATAGAGCATTACACTTGTCAAAACAATTAAAACTAAAGAGGTACCTAAGTCCGGTTGAAAGAAAATTAAAAACCAAGGAATAACTACTACTAATAAGGGCAATACTAAATCTCTTATTTTTAGAATTATTTTTTTGTCAAGTACTAAAGCAAGAGTTAATACACTACTAAGTTTAGCTACCTCTGAAGGCTGAAAAGAAAAGATGCCTAAGTTTAGCCATCTTTGAGCTCCAGAAACTGAAATCCCAAAAAAATAAATTAGTAATAAGGATATTAAAGTACAAAAATAAAATGGAACCACATACTTTCTAATTCTCTCTAAAGGTATATAAGAAATAAAAAATGCTAAGAAATAACCTAAAAAACCAGTTAGTATATGACCTAAATAGTTCGATACTAAAAATTCACTCTGAATACTTTTTATCAATAAACCCGAAATAATAACTAAAAACAGGGGAATTATAAGTAGCGGTGAAAATAAAAAACCTCTATTAAAATTGTCTTTTTTTTGTAAAAATCCTCTGTTATTTAATAAAGAAATTCTCTTAAACATTAATTAAGCATTAACAAATTGATTCTTAATTAATTGAGCTAACTTACTAAATACAACAGAACTTTCTTTATTGGGCTGGCTTATTGAGATTGGCACCCCTTTATTACTATCATCAACGAGAGGGATTTCAATAGGAATTTTAGCTAATAATGGTAAGTTATTTTCGTTAGCTAATGTTTGTCCACCACCTTTACCAAAAATTTCATATTTTTTACCTGGCATATCTGGCGGAATAAATACTGACATATTTTCTACAATTCCCAGTAAAGGTACTCCGAGTTGTTTAAACATTGCTAATCCCCTCCTTGCATCTTGTAAAGATACTTGTTGAGGAGTAGTGACAACTATAGCACCAGAAATTGGCACAGATTGAGAAAGGGATATTTGAGCGTCTCCTGTCCCTGGAGGCAAATCAATAACCAAAAAATCAAGATTATTCCATTCAACTTGGTATAAAAATTGTCTGATAATACTATTAAGCATTGGTCCTCTCCATATAACCGGCTGGCCTTCTTCAATAAGGAAACCCATAGATACCAAAGAAATTCCATATTTATTTATTGGTATTAACCTTTGATCACTGCCACTACCTTCTGTAACCTTTGGATTCTGTTCGGCAACTCCCATCATTGAGGGAGTATTAGGTCCATATATATCCGCATCCAGCAAACCAGTTTTTAAACCTAATTTAGCTAGAGAACAAGCGAGATTAACTGCAATGGTACTTTTCCCAACTCCACCTTTACCACTGCTTACAGCAATTATATGGTGAATCCCATCAATCTTCTGCAACTCAAGAGCATTACTTTGATTTTGAGATTCTGTTTTGGAAGGATTATTATCTATCTCTATTTGAACATCATCAATATCTTCAAAATCCAGTAGTACCGCTCTAACCTCTTGTACAATTCTATCTCTCTGAGAATTTGCAAAAGATGGTAGTGATAATGTTACGATTACTCTCGGTATAGTTACTCTTACATTTTTAATCCAAGCTAATTCAATTACATTTTTTTGTGATCCAGCATCTAGAACTTTTTGTAAAGCAAAATTTGCATCTTCTATTGTGGTCATTAAATTTTTAAATATTTTGACAAGGTAGTCGACTGTTTAAAAGATTAAGAACTATGTCGAACTATCAAATAATAGGCAATAAGGACCCCCTAAGAGAAATTATAAAGAGAAACTTATAATTAACCAAAAAAAATTTTTCTTCAAGATTTACTAAATACATGTTGAAAGAACCTCCTAAAAACTCCAGAGAAAAAACTAAAAATCTCTTATTAAGACTACAAGACAAAATTTGTTCAGGACTTGAAAATATAGATGGTAAAGGGAAATTTACAGAGGAATCCTGGCTAAGAGACGAAGGTGGCGGTGGAAGATCAAGAGTATTAAAAAATGGTTCTATTTTTGAGCAGGCAGGAGTAAATTTCTCAGAAGTACAGGGAAAAGAATTACCTCAATCTATAATCTCCCAAAGACCCGAAGCAAAAGGTCATGAATGGTTTGCTACGGGAACTTCTATGGTTTTGCATCCTAAGAATCCCTATATTCCTACAGTTCATCTGAATTATCGATATTTTGAAGCTGGTCCTGTTTGGTGGTTTGGGGGAGGTGCAGACTTAACCCCTTTTTATCCTTATCTTTCTGATGTAAGGAATTTTCATAACGAGCATAAAAAAGCTTGTGAGAAAGTTGATCAAGATTTGCATAAAGTTTTCAAACCATGGTGTGATGAATATTTCTTCTTGAAACATAGAAATGAATCTAGAGGCATAGGAGGTATTTTTTATGATTATCAAGATGGTTCAGGCAATATTTATAGGGGAAATAATCAAAATGGAGAAGCATCAAAAGCTTCACAAAATATTGGCAGATCTAATTTAAATTGGGATAATTTATTTTCTTTAGCAGAAAACTGTGGGCAGGCATTCCTCCCTTCATATTTACCCATTATTGAAAAAAGAGCTTCTCAAACATATTCACCGAAGGAAAGAGAATTCCAGCTATATCGAAGAGGTAGATATGTCGAATTCAATTTAGTTTGGGATAGAGGGACGATTTTTGGGCTACAAACAAATGGCAGAACTGAATCTATATTAATGTCCTTACCGCCTCTAGCTAGATGGGAATATGGATATAAAGCTAAAAATGGTTCTCGAGAGGAATTTCTCACATCAATTTTTACAAAACCCCAAGATTGGTTAAATGATAAAGAGTTAGAAAAATTCTGTGTAGAGAATAATATTTTTGATTAAAAATTATCGAATAAGATTTTCAAGTATCTTAAATAGGTGTTTTAAAGAGAGAACCGTCACTTTTTAATTGAAGTTTTTCTCCGAGTTCATTTTCTAAAGAGATTAATTCATCCCTATGGGCTCTAAGTCTCATAAAAGTTGAATCATTTTCATTTTCGTTGATCAACCTTAATTCAAATTTCTCCTCTCTTGCTGATTTTTTAAAATAAATAATTCCAGACAAAGGACCACCAATTAATCCCAAAAGAATAGGCCACCAACCTAATTCAGGATATATTTGAATAATTACTAATCCCAAAGCACAAGAACCAAAACCTCCAAGGATACCTAAAAAAATTGCTAAAAATTTACTAGAAACAACTTGACCCTTGAATATTAAAATTCTTTGTTCAAAATCTCCTCCTGTTTGCTTCCATCCCCTCAAATTAAGCCATTCACATAAACCATTTAAAACCTTAATTGGCTGCTGAGAAGATGAAATCTCAACGATAGTTGTTCTATCTTTACTGGAAGCCCTAAGAAAAAAAAATAATCCTATGGCCAAGAGAATTGTCAGCAATAATGTTGAATTTAAGGAATATGACA
>CACGER010000015.1 GCA_902572075.1 uncultured Prochlorococcus sp. | reverse complement strand
AAGTCATCAATAAACTACTTAATACTTGAAGAAAAAGTTTCAATACCATTTTGGCTTGGAGATAGAACTTTAACAAAGTCCGGAGAATTCTTTGACTTTGCTAATAGGTGGAATTTAGGATATGAAAACTTAGATAAGGATGGATATTTTATTGGTAGGAAATTCAACTCTATAGATATTGCTGATGATTTTGTACTTGATATAGAGCCGCAATTTCTAATTCAGAGGACATTTAAAGGGTATACAAATAGTTTTGTAAAGAAGGACGAATCAATCACTTCAACGAGGGTTAAAAGAAATACAAGTTTTGGAGACTATTTCGCTCTCAAATCTCAGATAAAAGGCACAATAAAAAATTGGGATTTGGCAATAGATAACAATTTAAATTCTCTTGATTTTGATAAATTTTCAGATGCAATTAGATTTAAAACTGAATTGAGTAAAGAAATTCACCTACTAGATTCAAAATGGGAAAAAAGTTTTTATGGAATTTATAGAGAGAGGGTTTGGAATGGTTCATTGGGTGAAGCAGAAATTTACTCAGGTTTTGGTTCAAAATTAAAAAAAGAAAATACTTGGATTGTTGATGGTATTAAAAAGTCAGAATTTTTATCTTTTGGTTTGGCCAAGATAACAGCAGAGGGTTTGAATACTAAAAATTTAGTAACTAACCTAAAAAGTAATTTGTTTTATTCTCTTGATCAAAAATTTCCAATCAGTATTTTAGAACCTAAAAAGAAATCTGTTGATATCTCATATAGTTACATTCCTGAACCAATAACAAAAGGACTAAGTATTAATACAAAATTCGAATTATCTTATTCTCTCTATGAAAATGGGGATCATCAAGAATATTTAGGTTTAGGTGCTGGCCCAGAATATATAATGGGAAATTTTAAAAATAAAACTTTTGACTACACTCGGATAAGTCTTTTACCCTTCTATAAATTTAATGGTGGCGAAAGTGTATTTAAGTTTGATCAAAATTATGAGAACTTCACCTTAGATATTTCTTTCGATCAGCAATTATATGGACCTATCATTCTCAAGAGTTTTGGGATTTTGAACCTAACAAATGATGCAAATAATTATGGTGAATTTATAGATTCTAAAATTTCTTTAAATTGGAAAAAAAGATCCTATGAATTTGGTATTTTTTATCAGCCTCATAATCAAGCAGGAGGTATTTCTTTTAGTCTCTATGGATTTAAATAGCTATCAAATATTAGTATTGAATTTTATATAGGGTAATTGATTAAATTTATTTTCTATTAAATTTTTATTATCAAGTAGTGTTGATGTAGCATCCCATTCTCCTGATAAAAACATTTTTCTTGAGCTTTCCTTAATCTCAAGATTGAAATTTAAATCTTTTGATTGTGCTGATGAATTTTTAAGATCAATTTCTAAGAATAAAGATTGATTATCGCAATAGTTTTGTATTTCTTCTATGGATTTTTTAGGTAGCGTAAAACATGGAATTCCTATAGCAATACAGTTACTGTAAAAAATGTCGGCAAAACTCTCGCCTATGATTGCTTTTATACCCCATCTCATAAGCGCTTGGGGAGCATGTTCTCTGCTGGAACCGCATCCAAAATTGCTATTAACAACTAGTATTGAGGCATATTTGTTTTCCTCTAGATCAAAAGGATGCTTTCCTTTTAAGGTTTTTCTATCATCCTCAAAAACAGATTCACCCAATGAATCAAAGTTAACACATTTCAAAAAACGCGCTGGAATTATCCGATCTGTATCAATGTCGTTACCAATTAAGGAGATACATTTCCCGTTCATATTTGAAATTTTTCCGATTGGTGGGGTAAACTCTGATTTCATCAGTTGATAAATTCTCTAACGTCACTGACTTTGCCATTAATTGCAGCAGCAGCAACCATTGCTGGACTCATGAGCAGTGTTCTTCCACTGGGAGATCCTTGCCGACCCTTGAAATTTCTATTACTAGAACTAGCACTAACTTGATTACCTATTAGCTTATCTGAATTCATTGCTAAACACATTGAGCAGCCAGGCTCTCTCCATTGAAATCCAGAATCCTTAAATATCTGATCAAGACCTTCTTCTTTTGCTTCAGTGGCTACTTTTTCTGAACCTGGAACTGCAAATGCCTTGACATTCTTGGATACTTTTTTGCCTTTTAATACTTTAGCTGCAACTCTTAAGTCACTGATTCTTCCATTTGTGCAACTACCTATGAAACAAACGTCTATAGGAGTATCTTTTATTAATTGCCCAGGCTTGAAACTCATATATTCATAAGCCTCTTCTGCAACTAATTTATCATTTGGGGATAATTCATCTAAAAGAGGGATTTGTTGATTAATGCTTATACTTTGGCCGGGAGTAATCCCCCAGGTTACAGTTGGTTCTACCCTAGAAGCATCTAATTTAATTACGTCATCATAAATTGAATTTTCATCGCTTTTTAATGATTCCCACCATCTAAGCGCTCTATCCCAATGCTCATTTTTTGGAGCATATAATTTATTTTTAATGTAACTAAAGGTCTTTTCATCAGGGTTGATGTAGCCGCATCTTGCTCCTCCTTCAATAGACATATTGCATATCGTCATCCTTTCTTCCATTGATAATTCATGTATCGCAGGTCCTGCGAATTCATATGCAAAACCTACTCCTGCCTTTACACCAAGTTTATTAATTATATGAAGGACTAAATCCTTAGCATAAACACCCTTAGATAATTTATTGTCACACCAAATCTGCCTCACTTTCAATTTGTTCATGGCTAAGGTTTGGGTAGCAAGAACATCTCTTACTTGACTTGTACCTATACCAAAAGCAATTGACCCAAAAGCTCCATGAGTTGAAGTATGAGAATCTCCGCAAGCGATTGTCATTCCTGGCTGAGTTAGGCCTAATTCCGGTGCTACTACATGAACTATTCCTTGATTACCACTACCAATATTAAAAAATCTTATTTTATGTTCTAAGCAATTCTTCTCAAGTGTTTCAATCATCTGTTCAGCGAGATTATCTTTGAAAGGCCTGCTCTGATTATCTGTTGGCACAATATGATCAACAGTAGCAACAGTTCTATCAGGAAATTTTACTTTTAATTTTTTTTCCTTTAAGGCACCAAATGCTTGAGGACTCGTCACTTCATGGATAAGGTGAAGACCAATAAATATTTGATCAGATCCTCCAGGAAGACTTGAAACCTTGTGTAAATCCCAAACTTTATCAAATAGGGTATCTTGACTCAATTTGTAAAAATAGTTACTTACTATTCGATAATAGGATTAATCGGAGGCTGTTCAAACACACATTTACACTTAGTCTTTGAATTTCTATTCGATTTCGTTTTGAGTTAAATAGTTTTTTTATATTAGTTATATGATTATTCGGTCCTGAAATTGAAATATAGACAAGTCCAACCGGTTTATTTTGACTGCCTCCGTTAGGCCCAGCTATTCCACTAATTGCTATTGACCAATCTGCTCCTAATTTCTCTTTTACATTAATTGCCATGGCCTCACAAACTTCTTCAGAAACAGCTCCATATTTTGTAAGCTTTTCTTTAGAAATATTTAATAATGAATTTTTTAGTTCATTACAATAGGAAACAATACTACCTTGAAAAACTTGAGATGAGCCTGATATTGAGGTTAGTGATGAAGATAGAAGTCCTCCGGTGCAGGATTCAGCAAAAACAATAGTTTCGTTCCTTTTGGTTAATTCTTTTATTAAAACGCTAGAAAGAGTATCGTTATCCTCTCCAAAAATAAATTTTGAAAAATCTTTTTTTAATTTTTCTTTAATAGGTTTAATTATATTTTTTGCTTCTAGTTCGTTCTTAGCTCGCGCGGTGATTCTGAGTTTAACCTCTCCTAAGTTTGCATATGGAGCAACGGTAGGGTTTGTAAGATTTAATAGATCATTAATTTTTTCAGTAACGCTTGATTCTCCAATACCCGCAAATTTAAGAGTATTTGAAAAAAAGGAATAATTATCTGAGAATTTGGTTTTAATGAAATCATAGGCCGTCTCTTCCCACATAGTTTTCATTTCGCTGGGTACTCCTGGGAAAGTAAGGATAGTAAAATCTTTTACTGGTTCCCAAATCATTCCTGGAGCAGTGCCCCTAGGGTTATTAATAATTTGAGCATTTTCTGGGAAGAAACATTGTTTCCTTAAGCTGGAGGAATCGTCCTTGAGCTTTGAGTTTGAAAGTTTTTGTTTAATTTCATCCCATAAAAGCGGTCTTTCAAAAAGAGATACATTAAAAGATTTGGCTATTGCTTCAGTAGTTAAGTCATCTGGGGTGGGTCCCAAGCCACCAGTTGTAATTAGAAGATTACTTCTTTTCGATATTTCTTTAATTATTTTTATAATTCGATCACAATTATCACCGACAGTTGATTGCCTAAAGTGATTTAAGCCTAATTGAGATAACTGTTCAGAAATCCATTGAGCATTTGTATTGATAATATTTCCTAAGAGTAGCTCTGTTCCAATAGAAAGAATTTCAACTCCCTTGGAGTTAGGACTCATTTAATTGATGCTTCAAGTTTGCCTTCATAAAGTGGAAAACGATTACATAAGGTTAATACTCTTTCTTTACATTGACTTTCAATCAGTGAATCGTCTGGGTTAAGTAATCTATCAGCAATAATTTCGCCAACTTCAGCAAAAGCATCCTCATTAAAGCCTCTAGTAGTTAAAGCAGCAGTTCCCAATCTTAGTCCGCTGGTTACAAAAGGTGATTCAGGGTCAAATGGAACAGTATTTTTATTTGCAGTTATATTCACTTCACTAACAAGTAAGTCAGCAATCTTACCAGTCATATTGATACTTCTTAAATCGAGTAAAACAATATGGTTATCAGTACCTCCACTAACGATATTAATACCTTTATTTATTAAAGTTGAAGCTAGAACTTTTGCATTTTTTATTACTTGTTGGGAATAATTAACGAAATCTGGCTGCAAGGCTTCTCCAAATGCAACTGCTTTAGCTGCAATTATATGTTCGAGGGGCCCACCCTGAGTTCCAGGGAAAACAGATTTATCAAATTTCTTTCCAAATTCAGCATCTTTACACAAGATTAGCCCCCCTCTAGGCCCTCTTAATGTTTTATGAGTAGTTGTGGTTACTACATCACAATATGGTATTGGATTTGGGTGAAGTTTACTTGCTACAAGACCGGCGATGTGTGCAATATCAGCCATTAAAAATGCACCAACTTCATCTGCAATATTTCTAAATGACTCAAAATCGATTGTTCTTGGATAAGCAGAATATCCACATATGATTAATTTTGGTTTTGTTTCAAGTGCTATCTCTCTTATTTCATCAAAATTTAATTCACTAGTTTCTTTATTTACACCATAGTGAACTGCATTAAACCATTTACCACTCATATTTACTGGAGACCCATGAGTTAGGTGTCCACCATGAGATAAATCCATCCCCATGATTGTGTCTCCAGGTTTAAGTAGACTTAGGAAAACAGCAGCATTTGCCTGCGCTCCACTATGGGGTTGAACATTAGCCCAATTTGCATTAAATAATTTTTTCGCTCTCTGAATAGCTAATTCTTCGATTTCATCAACAAATTCACATCCCCCGTAATACCTTTTTTGGGGTAATCCCTCGGCGTATTTATTTGTAAGTACGGAACCTTGAGCCTGCATAACGGCAATTGATGCGAAATTTTCGCTTGCGATTAACTCAAGATGAGTTTCCTGCCTATTTTTTTCAGAGTTAATAAAATTTGATATTACTGGATCACTTTCTTTAAGATTTTGAAGGATATTCATTGAATTTGATAAGTAATATATATAATATAGACGATATTTTTTAGAAAAATATAAAAAGAATATTTCAGAATTTTAAACGCGCCTGGAGAGATTCGAACTCCCGACACCCTGATCCGTAGTCAGGTGCTCTAATCCACTGAGCTACAGGCGCATAGTTATGTAATATCTCTGTTTCAGGGTCTCTTAGTCAACTAGATTTCGGGTAAAATATCTATTATTAACAATCTAATTATTAATATGCCTATAAAGTGGTACGGAAATGGTGACTCAGAAGATCCTATTTATAAACATTTTTCTCGAATAGTAAATTTTGTTATTCACTGCATGATATTTACTGCGATTGTAAGTGGCACGTGGCTTTTAAAAGAGATTAAATATGAAATTAGCTTTTTTAATAACTTTGCGATTGTCTGGTCAGTTCTTTTGGCTTCCCATTTACTTTTCGTAATTATAAAAAAACCTAAAGATACTTCAAAACAATCAACTTAAATTAATTTCTATTTATGGACTCTCAGATAAGTATAAGTGATCTAGAAAGTATTATTTCCGAAAAGGTTTTTATAAAAATAGAAAAGTGGAATTTGTATCTTGGAGATGCTGGCCTAGCTAGGCATCTTGCTATTGAATGTATCAGCAATAAAGATCAAGGCCCATTGGAGGCTGCAAAATCAAGTCTGAAAGCAATAAATGTAAAAGTAGGGGATGGTGTTAATAGTATTCCACTGATTAATTTAATCACTAACTCACAAATTCTAGAATTAGAAGAGATTTTGGAAAGTTTTTTTTAAAAACTAAATCTCTTTTTTTGAAACTTTAAATTTATTTACTTTCAAGAATTTTGTAAGTAAAAAATAAATCACAAAGAAAGTTAGAGTTCCAAATATTAACAATAAAAATTCTGCAAGATTTGAATTGAAGTTATTCGTATTTTGGAGAATAGTAAAACAAAGTGTGCTGTCTATAAATGCTGCTAATGACATGAGGCTAATTTTCCTAAATAAATCCAAGTTAGGTAAATGGATATCTTCATTTCGCAGATTAAAAGAAAGCAAAATACAGACTATAAGGTTGACTATTACTGAAGATAAAATTATTCCCACAATTCCGAAATTATATGGAGAAAGATTTCCAAAATTATTAATTGGGGCACCAATTAAAATCCAATCAAAAAAAATATTTAATATTATCCCTGCAAATGAAGACTTAAAAGGGAAGTCTGTTTTTTCTATTGAATAGTAAGTTCTTACTAATAAATCTCTATAAAGATAAAATGGTATGCCAACTGCATAAGCAATTAATATATTTTTTACTTTTAAAGTTGCTGAATAATCAAAAGATCCTCTTTGAAAAACAAATTGTACGATTTGATTATTGAATGTTATGAAAAATCCGGTTAAAAAAATAGCCGTCAAGAAACAGTACTCTACCGCAGATATCAATTTTTTTTGGAGACCTCTTTTGTCTTTTTCACTTCTTAATTTAGAAAATTTTGGAAGTAATGGCAGAATCAAGGAGTTAGATAATATGCCTAAGGGGGCTTGTATAAGAAAGTTTCCGTAAGCTAGTCCAGATGCTGCACCTTGAAAACTTGAAGCGAAAAACATATCGATAAAAACATTAATTTGACTTAAACCTGATGAGATAGATGCTGGGATAATTAGTTCGTAAATTCTCCTCTCTTCATCCTTAAATAAATTGAAGGTTGACTCTAATCTCAAGAGACCAATTTTATTTATTTCCCAAATTTGAACAACAAACTGAATTAAAGTTCCTGTCAAAGTTGCAAATGCCAGTAATCCTGTATAAGTAAAGAAATTGGAAGATGTATTTTCTTGGTTGAAAATCCAACTAAATAAAATAAAAAAAATAATAGTTACGCTTGTTATTGCAGGACTTATACTTGATAAAAAGAATTTTCTTTGGGAGTTTAAGGCGCCAAAACTTAAACCTATAAAGCCGGATAAAGGGATGCAAGGTGTAAGTATTTGTAATTGGTTAGTGGCAATAGATTTTGCTTCGTAACTTAAATTCGGGGCTAATAAATCAATTAATAAACTGGAATTCGAGTAAATCAATATGGCTAAAATTATTAATAATATTGAGAGTTTTATGCTTACTTGAGTTAAAACAATCCCTCCATTTTTTTTGTTAAGCGGAGTTAAAACTGCAACGACTGCGTTATGCAAGGGACCATTAATACCCCCAATGATTATTAGCAAAAAACCAGGAATTATATATGCATAATTAAACGCGTCGTACGTTACACCAACCCCAAAAGCAGCAGCTATAAATATTTGTCTTATACATCCAGCTAATTTACTTAGACTAGTACCAAACGAAATTGAAAAAACATTATTTTTTAAAAATGAATGCATTTGGAAGCGTCTAAATTTTTCAATAAGTTTAAGTTTCAATTATATTTGATTTCTAACTAACGACATATTTATGAATGATCGATTAATTGATTTTGATCCATTAATTGAAGGGGTTTTAATTAAAAGGTATAAAAGGTTTCTTGCAGATATTGAACTAGAGAGTGGAAAGGTAGTAACAGCTCATTGTGCTAACACTGGCCCAATGAAGGGACTTTTGAGTGAGGGAGCAAAAGTAAGAATAAGTGTTTCCACTTCTCCAAAAAGAAAATTACCTTTTACTTGGGAACAGATATGTGTTTTTAATGAAAAAAATGAGGAGGTTTGGGTAGGTATTAATACACTATTTGCAAACAAGCTAATCAAAAAGGTTATTGAGAAAAATCTGCTAATTGAAATAATAGGTGAAATAGAGACAATGAAATCTGAAGTTCCTTATGGAAAAGATAAAAAAAGCAGAATTGACTTTTTTTTAACCCCAAAATCTTCAAATCCTGATAAACGTAACATTTACATAGAGGTTAAAAATACGACTTGGATTAAAGAAAATGTAGCTCTATTCCCAGATACAGTCACGAAAAGGGGCCAAAAACATCTCATGGAATTAAAGGAATTAATTCCTGAAAGTAAAAGTGTTTTAGTACTTTGTATGGCAAGAAGAGACGCTTGTTTTTTTGCCCCTGGAGATGATGCAGATCCCTTATACGGCAGTCTTTTTAGAGAATCTCTAAGTGCAGGAATGATAACTATCCCATGTTCCTTTGAATTTCATAAAGACCACGTATCATGGAAAGGAATTAAACCAATGAAATAAGTAAACTCTTGATAATTTGAAACTCTTAAAAAAAAAATTTTTAAATTTAACAGATTTATTTTTAAGGTGCAACTATAAAATTGGTAACAACGACTACTAGACACTAATAAGTTTTTTGAGCAAAATTGAATATGAAAGGAAACAGCCCAAACTGTTTTTTTGCAGATCTAATTTTTTTTTATGACCACTGCTTTGCAAACGCCTCAAAGGCGCTCTAGGTCCAGATTACAAGATGCAAGTCTTGTTAATGGACCTATGCTCCTTTTGAGGAGTATTCGAGGATTTAGTTCAAACCGCTCTATGTTGTGGCTTGCGACTGTTCCTTTAGCTTTGTTTGGTTTAGGTATTTTTAATCTTTCAGCTCACGCAGCTGATTTACCTGAGTTGAATGCAGCTTTTCTTGCTAACAATTTATGGCTTTTGATCGCTACTATTTTAGTGATCTTTATGAACGCCGGCTTCGCTATGGTTGAGGCAGGTATGTGTCGTTCTAAGAACGCAGTTAACATCCTTGCTAAAAACCTATTCGTATTTGCTCTAGCTGTAACCTCTTATTGGTTTATTGGCTATTCATTAATGTACGGAGGTAGTGTTGCTGACGGATGGCTTTATTTTGGAGGCTTATTTTTTGATCCAACAGTTACTGCAGATATGGTAACTGATGCTGGATTAGTCCCAACAGTTGATTTCTTGTTCCAGTCTGCATTCGCAGGAACTGCGGCAACTATCGTATCCGGTCTTGTTGCTGAAAGAGTTAAATTTGGAGAATTTGTTGTTTTTGCTGTCGTATTAACTGCATTTATATATCCAATTGCTGGTAGCTGGAAATGGAATGGTGGTTGGCTTGATTCTTTAGGTTTTGTAGACTTTGCTGGTTCTTCAATTGTTCACTCAGTTGGAGCATGGGCGGGTCTTGTAGGAGCTATGCTTCTTGGACCAAGAATTGGCAAATACTCTGATGGGAAACCACAGGCTATGCCAGGACACAACATGGCTATAGCTACTCTAGGTGCATTAGTTCTATGGATAGGTTGGTATGGTTTTAACCCCGGTTCTCAACTTGCTATGGATCAATGGGTTCCATATGTTGCTGTAACAACTACTTTGGCAGCAGCAGCTGGTGCTATAGGTGCAACTATTGTTTCAACATTAACTTCTGGTAAGCCTGATCTTACGATGATAATTAACGGAATCCTTGCTGGTTTGGTTAGTATCACTGCTGGTTGTGGTGATATGACTCTTGCTGGAGCCTGGTTCGCAGGACTAGTGGGAGGAATAATCGTTGTATTTTCTGTTGCAGCACTTGATGCCGCTGAGATCGATGATCCTGTAGGCGCATTCTCTGTTCACGGAGTTTGTGGTGTATGGGGTACTGTTGTTATCGGTCTTTGGGGTACAGCAGTTCAAGGTGATGGAGCAGGTATGGGATTGTTCAATGGCGGAGGTATTACCCTTCTTCTAGTTCAAGCTCTTGGTGCCGCAGCTTATGCTATTTGGACACTAGTTACTTGCTGGATTGCTTGGTCTGTAATTGGAGGATTATTCGGCGGAATCCGAGTATCTGAAGAGGAAGAGACTCAAGGCTTAGATATAGGAGAGCATGGAATGGAAGCATATCCAGACTTCGCATCTGCTAAATAATCTAACTAAAAATTAATTTTAGAAACCTGACTTATGTCAGGTTTCTTTTTTTTTACGAAAAATTATTTAAAACGTTGTAATATAGAAAGATGGATACTCAAGCTTTTAGAAGATCCCTTCATCATTCTGATAGATACAATAGAAGGGGTTTTGATTCTCCAACAAAAAGAGCTCAAGCGTTAGAAGAAGCTTATCAAAGTGATTTGATAAGTTCTATTAGAGATAATGGTTTTACTTACACTAAAGGCAGACTAAATATTAAGTTGGCCCAAGCCTTTGGTTTCTGTTGGGGAGTTGAAAGAGCTGTAGCAATGGCTTATGAAACTAGAAGACATTACCCTAATGAAAATATTTGGATAACAAACGAAATAATTCATAATCCCTCGGTTAATGATCATTTAAGAAAAATGAATGTGAAATTCATTTCAGCTAAAAATGGAATCAAAGATTTCTCTTTAGTTTCTAATGGGGATGTTGTTATACTCCCTGCTTTTGGGGCTACTGTTCAAGAAATGAAACTCTTGCATGAGAAAGGTTGTCATATCATTGATACAACTTGTCCATGGGTTTCTAAGGTTTGGCATACAGTTGAAAAACATAAAAAACATGTTTTCACATCTATTATTCATGGAAAATTTAAGCATGAAGAGACTCTGGCCACTAGTTCATTCGCAGGTAAATATTTAGTTGTACTTGATCTTGAAGAAGCAAACTACGTATCTGAATATATTCTGGGGAGAGGTAATAGAAATGAGTTTATGAACAAATTTGCTAAAGCTTGTTCTAATGGATTTGATCCTGATAAAGATTTAGACAGAGTGGGAGTTGCAAATCAGACAACTATGCTTAAAAGCGAGACTGAGGAAATTGGAAAGGTTTTTGAAAAGACGATGTTAAAAAAATTTGGGCCAGAAAACTTAAATAGTCATTTTTTAGCTTTTAATACTATTTGTGATGCTACTGAAGAAAGACAAGATGCAATGTTCTCTTTGGTTGATGAAGACCTTGATATTTTAGTAGTTATTGGGGGTTTCAATTCTTCCAATACTACTCACCTACAAGAAATAGCGATTACCAAAAATATTTCTTCTTTTCACATCGATACTCCAGAGAGGATATCAGTTACAGAAAACTCAATATTTCATAAACCACTAGGATCAGAATTAGAACTTAAGAATAATTTTTTACCTAGTGGAAAAATTAATGTTGGAATTACCTCAGGTGCATCCACTCCCGATAAGGTTGTTGCAGATGTTATAGAAAAGTTAATTGATATTGCTTCATGAATTTGTTATTCATTTATAAATTTGCTTAGTTTTTTTAATTTATTGTCCAGATAATTCCAAAAGATCTACTTTATTAACTAGAATGATGAAAAATTTATGAAGTATGGAAGACAAAGCACAAACTAATCAGGTTCAAACTGCAAGTATTAATAGAACTAAAGCTCCCCAAAAAGTTGAAGTTGTGGTTGCCAATTCATCTTCAGGTTCAGAAATAAATATCCTTGGGGAACTATCGATTTTTGTATTAAGAATAGGTTTTTGTGCTTTGATGATCCATCATGGCCTTGAAAAACTCCAAGATCCGCAGGGTTTTGCTGAGTTTGTAGTTGGTAAGTATTTCCCATTTTTGCCTGGTGATCCTGTTATTTGGACTTTTGGAGCAGCAATTACTCAACTAATATGCCCATTAGGATTGGCTTTAGGGATTTTTGCGAGGCTTTCTTCTCTTGGTCTATTCTCTACCATGGCATTTGCAGTTTATTTTCATCTCCTTGATACTGGACTAGAAGGTTTTCCTCTGGCAGTGGTTGAAGGTCATAATTATGCTTTCGAATTGTCTTTTATATATGGGGCTATTTCCCTCTACTTTCTATGTGCAGGTCCAGGCAGGCTATCTTTATTCAGAAAAACTAACAAGATTACATATTACCCAAAGTCAACATAATTTAATGTAAAAAGTGTCTTTTTTGTGTAAATACCATTGAGATTCCTTTTGAATTACAGACATCAATACTTTCTTGGTCTCTAAGACTTCCTCCTGGTTGAATAATAGCTTTTATTCCATAGTTATTTGCTAGTTCTACAGTATCTGCAAATGGGAAAAACCCATCGCTGGCCAAGACAGCATCAGAACAGAACCTTCTAGCTGCCTGTAATGCAATTTTTGCTGCTCCAACTCTATTCATTTGTCCAGCTCCAATCCCAATAGTTTTTTGGTTTTTTGCAATAACAATGGCATTAGATTTCACGTGTTTACAAATCTTCCATGCAAAATTTAGATCCAAGTTAATTTGATTACTTGGCTTTTTATTAGTTACTGAAATCCAATTTTCAGTTTTTTCTTCACTATCATCAGTATCTTGAACTAGTAATCCGCCCATAATTGATTTAGTAGAAGTTTGATTCTTTGTTGGAAGTTGATCTTTTGAAAACTTTAAAATTCTTAAATTCTTTTTAACTTTTAAAATTTCTAAAGCTTCCTCATCAAAAGATGGGGCTACAACACATTCTAAGAAAATATCTTTGAGGTGAATTGCGGTCTCACTATCAACATTTGAATTAAAAGCAACTATGCCACCAAATGCACTAACTGAGTCACATTCCAAAGCATTCAAAAATGCTTGAGAAGCTGAATTGCTTACAGAGGCACCACAAGGATTATTATGTTTTAAGATAACAGAAGCAAATGTATCGGTTGTAAGTTCATCTTTTTCTGTATAGCCAAATTCTAAAACTGTTGAAAGTGCCGACTCTAGATCCAATAGATTGTTATAACTTAAGTCTTTACCTTGTAATTGTTCTGCTGAGTTCCATCCAATATTACTTAAACCGTACCAAAAAGCTTTTTGATGTGGATTCTCCCCATATCTTAAGGTTTTGATTAGTGGATAAGATTCAATATATTTTGAAGATTGTAAATCTCTTTCTTTTCTTATCCAATTAGATATTGCAATGTCATAGTCTGCTGTGTGTTGAAAAGCTTCAAGGGCTAATTTTGCTTTATATGAGTCTTTTAATTCACCTTTTTTATTTTCTTCAAGAAAATTTTGATATTGACTAGGATCTACTAAAACGGAAACGTCTTTATGGTTTTTAGCTGCAGAACGAATCATTGATGGCCCTCCGATATCGATATTTTCAATAGCATCTTCCCATTTAGCTCCCCCATCTACAGTTTTTTTAAAAGGATATAGATTGACAACTACTAAGTCAATTAACTCAAGATTGTTGGCTTCTATATCTTCTTTATGTTCTTCATTAGCTCTTTTAGCTAATATTCCCCCGTGTATTTTTGGATGTAAAGTTTTAACTCTTCCTCCAAGAATTTCTGGAGAATTAGTAAAATCTGCAACTTTAATAACTGGAATTTTTGCTTCTATAAGATGTTTGGCAGTTCCTCCACTTGATAGAATTTTATAATTAAATTGCTCTACCAATTCTTTACAAAAAGGGATTATATTTTTTTTATCGGAAACACTTACTAAAGCTAATGGTGACATTATGGGAAAGTTTACTTACTTAAGAATATAAACATGAAAAATGCTATCAATCACGAATTTGTCTCGATTAGCTCTCAAACTGCAACTCACAGAATTATTTTGATGCATGGGTGGGGAGCTGATTCAGATGACCTTCTAGCATTTGGAAAGGAGCTGACTGAAGAAATAAATCTTGATTTTGAGGTTATTTCTTTGAGGGCTCCTGGATTACATCCAAGTGGTCAGGGAAGACAGTGGTATGGATTATACCCACATGATTGGAAAGAAGCTGAGGTTGAAGTGAATAAGCTTTTAGTTACATTAAAAAAATTTGATACTGCTGAGATTCCATTAAGAAAAACAATTTTGTTGGGGTTCTCTCAGGGGGCAGCAATGGCAATTGATGCAGGATTTAAATTAAATTTTGGATTAATTGTTGCTTGTAGTGGTTATCCTCACCCCAACTGGGACCCAGGAGAAAAATACTCGCCATTGATTATTAGTCATGGTTTATTTGATGACGTCGTGCCTATAGATGCTTCTAGGGCTATTTATGAAAGGGTAAAGAGTAAGTCTTCTGAATTTTGCGAATTATTAGAATTCGATGGATTGCATCAAATTGATTCAAATTTGATTAAATTTATAAGTTCGAATATAAGTAACATTCTTTAAACAAAAGCATATTCGTATTCTTCAATCTCTTCCCAATCATCTGCAGTAAGTTCTAGACCCTCAAATATTTTTTCTTCACCAATTCCTTCAACTACAACTTTTAGTGATGGAAATAGAAAATGATTTTCTTCAGCATATTGGGCGCTAAATAGCCCTTTTTCTCCCCAAAAAAACCTATCAGTGGTATGTTCATTTCTTCTGACATTGAAAACTGAAGGTGCAGAGAGACCATTTTCAGCTATAAATCTTCTTGCTGCTGTAACTGGTTTATGTTTGCCAGTTTCGATATGGTAAATGGGTACATGTGCCATTACTCTTTGGCCAGCCAATCTTCTTCTGCTGATTCTTTTTCTTTTTTTTGACATTGATTGGTACTCCTGAAATTATTAATGAGATTAGTCTTATTTATTTTTACTAATCTTATATATGTGATTTTAAATTCACTTCAAATTACATAGAGGACCCATCAACCCCTGATGTAGCTTAAAATATGATTGAATATTCATATTTAAGGCTGGCTAAAGTCAGACCTATTTATATATCTTAATACTTTTTTCATATTTTACAAGCCCTTTTTTAAGTTTTTTTTAAAAAAAATTCCTCAACATTTCATTAATTATGAATCTTTCAAAAAAATTTGAAGAACTAATCATAAAACAGCTAGAGAGTTTTGGATGCTCAATGGGCGTGACTAATTTAGTTTTGTATCTCGCTTCAGCTAAGCAAGGAACTAAAGCATCTTTTGAAATGATTGGTCAATGGCCAAAAATTGATATGCTACTTAAATCAATAGAAGATGACCCTGCACTAAAAGTTTCATCACCTAATAGAAGATGGTACCCGCTTCAAGAAAACGATATTCTACTTGGCGTCCTTAGGGTAGAAACTGATTTGAGAGGGGGGAATTGGCCAGTATCTCTTGATTCTAGATTAAAAGCACTTTCAATATCTTTAGCTAAATGCGTCTCTTTAGAATTAGAACGTCAAAATAAAAATGAAGAAATCAATTTTTTAAAAAATCAGGTCAATGTCATAATC
Organism: uncultured Prochlorococcus sp.; assembly: GCA_902572075.1. GTDB lineage: Bacteria > Cyanobacteriota > Cyanobacteriia > PCC-6307 > Cyanobiaceae > Prochlorococcus_A. The sequence continues at coordinate 11,395 of CACGER010000015.1, read as the reverse complement.
CATCAATTAAGGAATCCATTGGCGGCTATTAGGACATATGCAAAATTACTAATAAAAAGACTTGGTTCAGATGATGATTCTATTGAAATAGTCGAACGCATGATAATAGAGCAAAAACAAATTAATCAATATATGGATTCTTTTGCGCAATTAAATTCACCTATTCAACTTCCGCTGGAAATTGGAGAGGAAAGATTATTATTACCTCCAAATTTAGATAATAAAAAGGTAATAACTATTCAGAGTTTATTGAGGCCAATATTAGAAAGGGGTAAAGCTAATGCGGACTTAGAGAATAGAGATTGGACTGAACCTTCTCTTTGGCCAGATTGGACTATTTCGCCATTAAAGGCAAAATATGCTGTGATTGCCGAAATCGTGGCCAATTTATTAGAAAATGCGTTTAAATATGCCCAAAAAGATGCTGAAATTGGACTCGCCATTTCTCGTAATGGACTTTGTATATTTGATGATGGTAAAAAAATAACCAAAAATGAAAACGAGAAAATTTTTGAAAAAGGTTTTAGAGGATCTGCCGCTAAAAAGAAAGATGGCACTGGTGTGGGACTTTTTTTAGCGAGAAAATTAGCAAAACAAATTGGAGGAGATTTGAGATTGCTGGAAAATAACTCGATTGATAATTCTGAGAAATTAAAAAATCTTAAGAAGAAAAATATGTTCTATTTAGAACTACCTATAAAAGAATTGCATGCATAAACAACATTGCAGTTTCAACTAGTACAACACTTGCACCGCAAGCATCTCCATTGAATCCTCCAATTTTATTCCCCAGTATGTATGGGATAGAATAGCTTAGAAAAATACCAATCAAAATAAGGATTAAAAATTTAATTAATATTGCTTGGGATGTAATTGAAACAAATTGGTATGCAATGAAAATTAAAAGAAAAATAATGGAGATCAAAGATTCTTTTTTAAATCCATTCCAAAACTTTTTGTGACTAATAGACTTTTTCTTATAACTCATATATTTAAACTTCTCTATAAAAAATAAATTTGAAAATCTTCCCCAAAATAAGCATATAGGTAAAACAAAAATTATTAGGTTTTGAATTTTCAGTATGCAAGCAATTTGAATTAAAGTTATAAAAACTAAAGCTTGAACGCCAAAGGACCCAACTTTACTGTCTTTCATGGCTTTTAAACGTTTCTTCTTACCCGCAAAAATACCATCGAAAGTATCCATTAAACCATCAATGTGTAGACCACCAGTAATTAAATATCCCGAAGCCAAACAAATTAATGCAGATGCATAAATTGACCAAGAGTTTGTTGTTAAAAAAAGAAAAATATAACTCTGTATTGTTCCAATAAAAAATCCTAAGGGCGGGGCAAATTGTGCAATATTTTTAAATTCGGGATTAATTAAAGGTATCTTTGGAAATGTTGTATAGAAAATCCAAGATCCTGCCAAATTTTTTATTAAATATTTTTTGATGAGATAAAAATAGATTCAATATTAAATAATAGGGTAGATTAATGAAAAAGGATCAAAAAATTTTATAAATTATCGTGTTTGAATTTGAAATTACATCGAATTGCAGTAATACAGCGGCAAGAACTGGTATATTTCATACACCAAATGGTCAGGTAAACACTCCAAAATTTATGCCTGTGGGTACTTTGGCAACGGTTAAAGGAATTTCATCTAAGCAGTTAACCTCTACAGGATCAGAAATGATTCTCTCAAATACCTTTCATCTTCATTTACAACCTGGAGAACAATTAGTAAAAGAATCTGGCGGTATACATAAGTTCATGAATTGGCCTAAGCCTATTCTTACTGATTCAGGAGGATATCAAGTTTTTAGTTTGGCCAAATTAAATAATATTTCTGATAAAGGTGTGGAATTTAAAAATCCTAGAGATGGTAGTCATGTTTTTTTATCACCTGAAAAAGTAATGCAGATTCAAATGGATCTCGGATCGGATGTTGCGATGGCTTTTGATCATTGTCCTCCGCATACCGCTAACGAAAATGATATTGAGGATTCTTTACAAAGAACTCATTCATGGTTGCAAAAATGTGTTGAGACTCATCAGAAATCAAACCAAGCATTATTTGGTATAGTTCAAGGTGGTAAGTATCCGAGATTGAGAGAATATAGTGCAAAATATACAAGTTCTTTTGATCTGCCTGGAATAGCAGTGGGAGGTGTAAGTGTTGGTGAGGCAGCCGAAGAGATACATAGTGTAATTAATTACGTTCCGAAATTCTTACCAATAAATAAACCAAGATATTTAATGGGAATTGGCTCTTTAAGAGAAATTTCTTTAGCTATTGCTAATGGATTCGATATATTTGATTGTGTTTTGCCTACAAGACTAGGAAGACATGGGACTGCATTTTTTAATGATGAAAGATTGAATTTGCGAAATGCTAGGTTTAAAAATGACTTTTCTCCGATTGATAAAACTTGTAAATGCGAGACCTGTAAATCCTATTCTCGAGCATATTTACATCATCTAATTAGAAATGACGAAATATTAGGTCTCACCCTCATAAGTTTGCATAATATTGCTCACTTAATAAGATTTACCAATGCAATTTCTAATGCAATTAGAGATAATTGTTTTACAAATGATTTCGCTCCTTGGAAAACATCCTCTATTGCTCACCATACGTGGTAACGTCGTATCATAATTAATTAAATTATCAAAAAAGGTGCTCATTCTATTTAATACATTCGCTGAATTGCCCGAGGCTTACAAGGCCTTTGCTCCAACTGTTGATGTTCTTCCACTTATTCCTTTATTTTTCTTTTTATTAGTTTTTGTTTGGCAAGCTGCAGTTGGATTTAAATAAAATTCTTTCAGTTTAGATTTTTTGCATTAGAAGGGATTTTCAAGTAAAATTGCATCTCCAGAATTTTCTACAGCACGCTCTATAAAATCAGCAATTTTTAAAGCTCTTGAGGCTTGCTCACCATCTACCTCAGGTGTTTCTTTGCCTTGAACGCACTTAAGAAAATGCTCCAGTTCTGCATAAAGAGGCTCAATGGAGGTCGTACTAACTTCTTCGACATATCCATCATTTCTATAAACTAATTCTCCATGCTCTGCTGTATATGATTCATGAGACTTTCGATGGATCTGCAAAGAGTGATTTAAGAAATCAGTTTCTACTAACCCATTTTGACAGTGAGCACTTAAACTTCTAATTTTTTTGTGACTCATTTTACTGGCAGTTAAGCTTGCAATAACATTATTTTTAAAAACTAAAGTTGCATTAACATAGTCTATTAATCCTTCGCTATTTCTACCTCCAACTGCAGCTAATTTTTGTATTTTTGAGTTTACAAGCTCTAAAACAAGATCAATGTCATGAATCATTAAATCCATGACCACAGATACATCATTTGCTCTATCTGCATGAGGGCTGTGCCTCCTTGCTTCTAAAACAACAATTTCTTCATTATGTACTATTTTATTTAATTCCCTAAAAGCAGGATTAAATCTTTCAATATGCCCGACCTGTAATAGACAGTTGCTTGCATTAGCGGCCTCTATTAATGATTTTGCTTCAAATTCGTTAGCTGCAATTGGTTTTTCAATGAGTACGTTAGTATTTCCCTCAAGACAATCTAGTCCTACTTTTTGATGAAGTAGTGTAGGCACAGCGATGCAGATAGCATCAACTTTTGGAATTAGGTCCTTATAATTTTTGAACCATTCACATTGAAATTGCTCAATAGCTAATTTGCCTCTCTCTTCATTTGGATCGGCTACACCAACGAGATTTGCATCTTTGAGTAAACTTAGTACACGGGCATGATGCCAGCCCATATTCCCTATACCTATGACACCAACCTTTACGGGTGATGAGGTTGGTTGCATAATTTCAAATCCTGATATTAAATTTCATTATCCTCTATGGGGAGCCACATTTAGCTTTTAGGTAGATTTATTTTAACACGATCAATTTTTGGACCTGACATCGAAATTACTTCAAACTTAATGTTATTAAAATCTAAAACGTCGCCAATTTTTGGAACCATTTGAAATTTTTCTAGCATAAATCCAGCAAGGGTATGATAATCAGTACCTTCTGGAATAGAACATCCTAACTTCTTATTGATTTCAATAATTTCTGATTTTCCAGCTATTGACCATTTTCTAGAGAAATTATCTAACATTCTCATGTCTGAATAAATTCTATTATTAAGCATTTCCTCTCCAACTATTTCGCCATTTAGATCAGCTGCTGTTATTAGCCCCTCTGTTCCACCGTGTTCATCAACTACTAGTAAGAAAGGATTGTAGTCTCTTACTATTGGAAATATTTCCGCTAGTGAACATGTTTCTATTATTTTTGTTACTGGTAAAAGGAATGGCTCTAATAATGTATCGGCCTCCATTTCACCTTTTGATATTGGATTAGCTAGATAACGCAAATCTAATACACCTAATACATCATCTAAAGACTCACCAATCACAAAGAAGCGAGCATGTCGAGTCTTATCTACTTGTTTCATGAGTTCTGAAAAGGTTATATTTTTTGGCAAAGTTACCATTTCAGATCTTGGAATCATTACTTCTTTAACTTGTGTATCTTTTAAAGCAAAAACTCCTTCAAGAATATTCTTCTCATCTGGTTTTAAACCTGTTACATTATCAGTCTCTATAAGAGTTTCTAATTCTCCTGCAGATAAACCCGAGTTTAAAGAATCCCATTTGTTATTTAAATTGAACAAGCCCAAACAGGCGCTAGCAAAGAATTCTATTATCCTGACTATAGGATTCATTGCTTTTCTTACGGCATCGAATATTGTTGTAAGCCTTAATGCAGCAGATTCTGGATTGTTAATAACTAGTGCTTTAGGAATTAGTCCAGAAACGAGAGTAACAACTAAAACAACAAATAAAAATAATAAAAGATCATAAAATCTATTTGACAAAATATTGCTTTTCCAATAATCATTGGCCAGGTTACCAGATAGCCATCCAATTGCAATTAATGAAATTGTTACTCCAAATTGAGAAGCAATTAATGAAGATCTAAAGCGTTTTTGAATTTTTAAAATTGAAAATGCCCCTTTCTTTTTTTCTTCTATTAACCTTAAAACTTTACTTGGCCTTATTAATAAAAAAGAGAGTTCACTAGCTGCGAAAAAAGCTGGGAAAAATAAAAGAAATAAAAGTAGAGTTATTTTCATTCAATGACAAATGAATAATGGGGGTGGCGAGGATCGAACTCGCCTTAGCCAAATTATGAGTTTGGTGCATTCACCAGATTGCTACACCCCCAAGGGAATTTATGTAATTTTAATTACATTGAATTTCAATATACAATATAAAAATAATATTTCAAAAAACACCTCATTAGGAAGTTTTTGTGAGATTTCTTTTTTTTCTTCTAATCTTTAAATATAAATTAAACTTTTACTTATGGGAAAATTTTCGGATAAGTATGATTTAAATAAAGCAAAATTGTTAAAACAGTTAATTGAAAAATCTTATAAGAAAGGAAACTTCACTTTATCTTCAGGGAAAAAAAGCAGTCATTACTTGAACTGTAAACCAGTGTCATTAAATGGTGAAGGCTTAAACTTAATAAGTGAATTATTTTTAGATTTAAAGGACTCAAGGTCAAAAGCTGTAGCAGGATTGACATTAGGTGCAGATCCTTTAGTAAGTGGATTAATTGTTAAAGCAGCTTTGAATGGACTAGATCTTGATGGTTTAATAATTAGGAAAGAAATCAAAAAATACGGTACCAAAGCTGGAATAGAGGGCCCTATATTAGAAGAAGGAACTTTGGTAACTGTCTTAGAGGATGTAGTTACAACTGCTGGTTCAGTAATAAAAGCTATAAAAAAATTACGAGAAAATAATTATGTTGTTGAGGAAGTTTTATCTATAGTTGATAGGCAAGAAGGAGGATTAGAAGCCCTTGAAGATGAAAACGTTAAATTAAAGAGTCTTTTTACAATAAAAGACTTTTTATAATTATTTCAAAATGCAAGATATAAAAAAAAAGTTTTGGCTTGAAAAATTTGATTGTTTTTCAATTACTGGAAAAGATGCCAGAAAATTTTTGAATGGAATAACAACTGGTAATATTCTTAATTCAGAAAATAAAGTTATCAAAACTTGTTGGTTAACTCCAAATGGAATTCTAAGGTCATTAATTGAAATTATTTTTTTAGAAAGAAAATTAGAAGTAATTATTTTGGTGGGTAACACTAATGAAATAATTAATTACTTTAATCAAATTATTTTTCCAGTAGATGATGTATTTCTAAGTGAGCCTTTCATAATAAATAGAATTCAGGAAATTGATGAATCAAGTTCATGGAGAACTTACCAGCCTATTTTCTTCAAAAAAGAAGATAAAGAATTTGAACTATATAAATATAAACTAAATTTACTTAATCCCAATGATTTAAAACTTTGGAAGATTAATCAGGCAATACCCTCATTAGGAATGGAAATAAACGGAAGAAATAATCCTCTTGAGCTTGGATTACAAGATCTTATAGATTTTAATAAAGGTTGTTATTTAGGGCAAGAAACAATGTCAAAAATAAAAAATGTTTCTTCTTTAAAACAGGAAATAAGAACTTGGAAATCATTTGAATCTAATTTGAATTTAGACGTTGAAGACAAAAATTTATATATAAATTCTGCTAAGGATATTTCTGTAGGCAAAATCACTAGTTTTTTTATATCAGATTCTCAAATAAAAGGTTTAGCAATGATAAAAAGAAAATATTTAGAGGAAGGAAATTATTTTTTTTCAGAAATTTTTGGAAAAATTATTATCAATAAATCTGTTGGATCAATTTTTCTTTAATTGATCTTTGATTAAATATTCTGCAATTTTTAGAGTAGCCAAACAATCATCTTTGTTATATTGGATAATTTTTTCTAAAAATATTTGGTTTTCTGTAATTTGATATTGAATCCACCAATAAAGTGCTTTCGAGCCACTTACATTTTTCTGCACCCATTCGAAACCAAGCCAATTAGAAACAGTTTTTAAGCCATAGTTTTTTAGTGGTAATATCCAAGACTTTCTTATTAAGGTATGTAAGTCAATAAATCTTGAGGCAAGTGAATCAATTTCTTGATCACTAAAATTTAGGTTTTTAGCAATATTAATTATTGATATTTTTTCTGTTTCTCCGTAATGCAAAACTGGCCATTCCTTGTGTGAAAAAAGTATTTCAATAATTTGCCTGTAAGATTCTCCTTTATTGTTTTTAAGATTTAAGATTGGTTCATAAATAAGATCTTCTTTTTTTATAGACAAATTATTTACTTTTAAAAATCCATATAAAAAATCATGTTTTTCATCTGGGTTTGACTCAATATCAAATATATAAAATCCCGAGCATGTTTTTTCTAGTAGATCGTTAGTATTATTTTTATTAGAAATGAAATATGGTTCTCCGTAGATATATGCTTGTGCTTGCTTTACAAATTTGGACGCTTTTTCATTCTTTTGATCGTTGAATTGAGATAATTTCTCGCCAAGTTGTTTTTCGTTATAAGAAGCTAATGTTTGGGTATTAATTATTCCTTTTGCTTTGAGTAATGAGGCCGTTTTAGACCCTATTCCATCTATATCTGTTAGATATCCATTTTCTTTTGCTTCTTTATCACAAAATTTTTGCCAGGAACAAATAGTACATTTTTTTCTATCTTGAGTTATTTCTGGTATGGATCCCCCCAAGCATTCATTCAAATTTAAGAAAACATTTAAAACTTTTTTTCTTAATTTTTTATTTAAATAAACTTCTTCAACTTTAACTTTTTTATAAAAATTTGAAATTACTAACCCTTTATCAATTTTAGATTCTTGAAAAGATTCCAACAGCATAGAACTAAAAGCTAAGTCGAATAAATGTTCTTTTGTTGTTTTGTGGCCTAACTTATAAACAGCAGGTAAATATTTATATTCTCCCCATTTACTTTTACCTTTAGTCTTTACAAGTAATTGTGGACGTATTTCTGCGTTTATATTTTGGAAAAGATTCCCTTTTATTTTTAATCCTATTACCCCTTGATAGCCATTTTCACAGGCTTTTAATCCTGTATATATTTCACCATTACAAAATTCAGAGAAAATTTTAAACTGATTAATTTTATCTATAGCTTTATGGGGAGACCAAACTTCATAAGATTTTTTACCCTTAAAATCGAGCCATGCTTTTCTTTTGCATCTTGTAAAACTTTTTAAATGAAGAGAATTCAAATTATTTTTTAGGGCGGTTTTAAAATTTACTCATATAAATTAGTATAGATAATTAAAAGAATTCAAGGAAATTTTAAATTTGACAGCTGATAAATTAGACAAGATAAAATTTGGAACTGATGGTTGGAGAGGAATTATTGGTTTTGACTTTAACCTGTCTAATCTTTCAAGAGTTGTTGTCGCTTCATGTCAGGAGTTGCATTATCAATATTATAAAGAAGTTAATTCAAAGAAAATTATTATTGGATATGATCGCAGATTCATGGCTTGTGAATTCGCCAAGCAAATAGTGCCTTTTGTAAGAGGATGTGGTTTCGAACCGTTCTTATCCGATAGCGTTGTTACAACACCCTCTTGTAGTTTCTATGCCAAAGAAGTTGGTTGTCTTGGAGCGTTAGTAATTACAGCTAGTCATAATCCATATAATTGGCTAGGTCTGAAAATAAAGAGCTTTAATGGATGTTCTGTTGACGAATCCTTTACAAGTGAAGTTGAAAAAAGATTAATGCTTGGAAATTCAATTGAAAAAATAGATGGTATTAATCAATTGGTAGATATTAAAAAATTTCATTTAGATAGAATTAAATCCCTTTTTGATATTGACTATATTTCCAAGAGATTAAAAAAAATGAAATTGAGAATTTTTGTAGATTCTATGCATGGTTCAGCTGCAAATTGTATGGCTGAGATTTTTGCTTCTAATGATTTAGAAGTTATTTCAGAAATCAGGAAAGATGCTGATCCTTTTTTTGGAGGAAAACCTCCTGAACCTCTTTTGAATTATGCTGATGATCTAAAACAAAAACTAATAAAAAATTCAACAAATGACTTGAAAACTTTAGGAATTATATTTGATGGTGATGGTGATAGAATTGCGGTAATTGATGAAAAAGGAAGATACTCTAGTACTCAAGATTTACTCCCATACTTTATTAGCTATTTGGGCGAAATTAAAAATAATTCTTATCCAGTTTTAAAGACTGTTAGTGGTTCAGATATTATTAAAAATATATCAGAGAGTCAAAATAGAGATGTTTTTGAACTTCCAGTTGGCTTTAAATATATTGCTGAAAAAATGATTAAAGAAAAAATATTTATTGGAGGAGAGGAATCTGGGGGAGTTGGTTTTGGTGACTTTATGCCTGAAAGAGATGCTATATATGCAGCGATGGTTTTATTAAATGGAATTGCTGAAAAATCTCAATATTTATATGAAACCTTAGATGAAATTCAAGAAGATTTTGGGCCAAGTTTTTATAAAAGAATTGATATTAAATTTCCAAATCAGTCAGAAAAAAATAATGTAAAAGAATTTATCATAAATAACATTCCTGAGAATATTAATAATCACAAGTTAAAAAGTATCTCAAAGATTGATGGAATAAAGTTGAGAATTGATAAAAATTTTTGGCTTCTTTTTAGGTTTTCAGGAACGGAACCTCTTTTAAGATTATATTGCGAAGCACCCAAAGAATCTTATCTAATTGAGGTATTAGAGTGGGGTCAAGAATTTATAAATTTGGCAGGAAAATAAGAATGAAAAATTTATATTTAGCCAGTAAGAATAAAGGTAAAATTGAAGAATATAAAAAATTGCTTGCAGGAGTTAATTGTAAATTGTTACTCCAACCAGAATCATTAGAAGTTGAAGAGGATGGACTGACATTTAGAGATAATGCAATTAAAAAAGCGAGTGAAGTTTCGATAAAAACGAATAATTTTTCAATAGCAGATGATTCAGGAATTTGTATTGAAGCACTAGGTGGTAAGCCTGGCATTTACTCATCTAGATATGCAGAAAATGATCAGAAGAGAATTGAACGAGTTTTAAGAGAACTTGATGGAGTTCAAAATAGAAGTGCTTTCTTTATTGCTAATATTTGTGTTTGTTCCCCAAATGGTGAAGTGATTATTGAATCTGAGGCCAAATGTTATGGCAATATTATTTTAAACCCGAGAGGAAAAAGTGGTTTTGGGTATGACCCAATTTTTGAGGAGAGTTCTACCAGATTAACTTTCGCAGAAATGAACAACGATATTAAAGACTCTTGTAGTCATAGAGGTAAAGCATTAAAAAAAATTATTCCAGATTTAATTGAAATTTTTTCTTAAATTCAATTAACCCAAGATCCATGAAGGCCATGAGGAATTGAAATGGGTAATTCATAAACAGTTAATTCTTCTAAGTCTTTTGCGTCTAATATCACTAAATCGCTTCCTCTTCTTTCTCCATTCCATAGAAGTATAAATAAAAATCCCTCATCTTCTTGTGAAGAATTTTCTGATGGAACCATAATTGGTTCACTAACAAATCCACTTGGACCTGCTGACCAAGAAATCTCTTCCTTAGAAGTTAAATTTATTTTTTTTATTGCTTGAAGTGGAGCGTTCCCTAGCTTTTGAGATGTGCTTGCCATCCAACTAAAACTTGCTTTTAATCCTAAGTTTTTAGGATTAACAACAGCAAATTCACAACATTGTTCACTGAAAGTTTCAAGTTCACAAGTTTTTGTCTTTAGATCGATAATTGATCTTTTTAGTTTTCCTTCTGGGTATTTATCAAAGTCAATATCTCTAAAATTCTCGTCTGGACCAACTGATGGGAAATCATCATAAAAAATACTATCTAATACGATTTTGGAATCTTTTTCAAATGCGTTTACATGATGAAAAACGAATCCTTTTGGAGCATCTATTGTTAAGGGAGGCTGTCCTCTAAATAATCCACTTTCTCTGGGGATGATAAAAAACTTTGCCTTTTTATTTGGGTTTGACTTTAGACATTGTGCTGCTCCTCTTTGACCCATTACAAATGGAAGAGGATTGAAATCAATAGCATTCTGTAAAAATATTGCCCAATTAGTTGTAATTGCGAAATCATGAAGGAATGCAAAGCCATTAAAGGTATCTTTTCTATCAAAAATGAGCTCTCCAGAATTTGTACCAGTATTATCAAATTCCATTAATCTAATGGTACTTTTTGGACCGGTTTGTACTCCAAAAGTGACTAAAAGTTCTGAAGATGCATTCGAATTTAGGTCTGTTTTGGGATGGGCACTGAATGCTTCGTTAGGCTTGAGAACCCCTTTTAAAGTTGTTAAACCAATAGTGTCAAGGCTATCAGGATCCATTGCATGTGGACCGGCTGCTTCCCATAATGCGAGAATTTCATCT
>CACGER010000014.1 GCA_902572075.1 uncultured Prochlorococcus sp. | reverse complement strand
TCATAGAGCGGCTAAACCACAAATAAAGGCAGCTGTTGAAGCCTTGTTCAGTGTTAAAGTCATAGGAGTTAACACTATGAATCCTCCTAGGAGAACAAGAAGAGTCGGGAAATTTTCCGGTAAACGTTCTCAGGTCAAGAAGGCAATTGTACGTCTTGCTGAAGGAGACAAAATCCAACTATTTCCAGAATCTTAAGGAGTTTTAATCATGGCAATACGTAAATTTAAACCTTATACACCTGGCACTAGGCAGAGAGTAGTTACTGACTTTAGTGAAATCACAAGTGCAAAACCTGAAAGATCACTAATAGTTTCAAAACATAGAGTTAAAGGCAGGAATAATCGTGGAGTTATCACTTGTCGTCATCGTGGAGGTGGTCACAAAAGGCAATATAGATTGGTCGACTTTAGAAGAGATAAAAGAAATATCAACGCTAAAGTTGCAGCTATACACTACGATCCTCATAGAAATGCAAGGTTGGCACTTTTATTTTACGAAGATGGAGAGAAAAGATATATTATCGCTCCAGCAGGAGTAAAAGTCGGACAAAATGTCATTTCTGGAGAAAGTGTTCCAATTGAAGATGGAAATGCCATGCCGCTTTCTGTTATGCCATTAGGATCTAGTGTTCATTGTGTTGAGTTATACGCAGGTAGGGGTGCTCAGATGGTTAGATCCGCAGGAGCTAGTGCTCAAGTTATGGCAAAAGAGGGAGATTATGTTGCTTTAAAACTCCCATCTACTGAGGTAAGACTTGTAAGAAAAGAATGCTACGCAACTCTTGGTGAAGTTGGTAACTCTGAAATAAGAAATACAAGCTTAGGTAAAGCAGGAAGAAGAAGATGGCTTGGAAGAAGGCCTCAAGTAAGAGGTAGTGTAATGAACCCATGTGATCATCCACATGGAGGAGGAGAAGGAAAAGCACCAATTGGTAGAGCAGGACCAGTTACTCCATGGGGTAAACCAGCTCTTGGATTAAAGACACGTAAAAAGAACAAACCAAGTAATAAATTAGTTGTTCGAAGACGCCGTCGCATTTCTAAGAGGAGTAGAGGAGGAAGAGACTCTTGATTACTTCATTTATTATTTCAATTTCTATTACATAATCATGGGACGTTCACTAAAAAAAGGACCTTTTATAGCAGATAGCCTGCTCAAGAAGGTAGAAAAACAAAATACTGATAATGACAAGTCTGTTATCAAAACTTGGTCGAGATCCTCTACGATTTTGCCTTTAATGATTGGTCACACAATCGCAGTACATAATGGCAAGACTCACATCCCAGTATTTATTACTGAACAAATGATTGGTCATAAACTTGGTGAATTTGCTCCTACACGCACTTACCGAGGTCATATAAGAGATAAGAAAGGAGCAAAATCATGACAAAAACACCTGAAACAACAAAAACAGCAATTGCTCATGGGAACTACATTCGCGGATCAGCCTCTAAAGTGAGAAGAGTCTTGGATCAGATAAGGGGTAGGTCTTATAGAGATGCATTGATTATGTTGGAATTTATGCCTTACAGATCTACAGACCCCATCACTAAAGTTTTAAGATCTGCGGTAGCCAATGCAGAACACAATCTTGGAATGGATCCATCTACCTTAGTTATTTCCTCTGCATGGGCCAATAGTGGTCCAGTAATGAAAAGGTATAGGCCAAGAGCTCAAGGTCGAGCTTTTTCAATTAAAAAACAGACTTGCCACATCAGTATTTCTGTGGAATCTGCTTCTACTCAAACTAATGCGGAGGTACAAAACTAATGGGACATAAAATACATCCTTCTGGACTAAGATTAGGAATCACACAAGAGCATCGCTCTAAGTGGTTTGCTACTTCTAAAACATATCCAATTCTTCTCCAAGAAGATTTTAAAATTCGTACCTTCATACAAAAAAAATATGGATCAGCAGGAATTAGCGATGTTTTGATAGCTAGAAAAGCTGACCAACTGGAACTTGAATTAAAAACAGCAAGACCAGGAGTTATAGTTGGAAGACAAGGAAGTGGGATTGAAGAACTAAGATCTGGCATTCAAAAAACTATAGGGGATAGAACAAGGCAAGTTAGAATAAATGTGGTAGAAGTTGAACGCGTAGATGCTGATGCTTTTTTACTAGCTGAATATATTGCGCAACAACTTGAAAAAAGAGTCGCCTTTAGAAGAACTATAAGGATGGCCTTACAAAGGGCTCAAAGGGCTGGAGTCTTAGGTCTTAAAATTCAAGTAGGGGGAAGGTTAAATGGGGCTGAAATAGCAAGAACTGAATGGACTAGAGAAGGTAGAGTTCCATTGCATACATTGAGAGCTGAAATTGACTATGCAACACGTGAAGCTAATACAACTTACGGTGTTCTAGGCATTAAAGTTTGGGTTTTCAAAGGTGAAGTTCTCCCTAAAGAAGAACAAACTATCCCTGTGGGTGCTAGCCCTAAGAGGAAAGGTAGTAGAAGACCTCAGCAATTTGAGGATCGTTCAAATGAGAATTCATAGGAGGTATAAAAATGCTTAGTCCAAAACGTACTAAATTCCGTAAACAACATAGAGGCAGAATGAGGGGTGTAGCCTCAAAAGGTAACACTATTGCATTCGGTCAATTTGCTCTCCAAGCTCAAGACTGTGGGTGGGTAACTGCACGTCAGATTGAAGCAAGCAGAAGAGCTATGACCAGATATATCAAACGTGGTGGTCAAATCTGGATAAGAATATTTCCTGATAAACCCGTAACCATGAGACCTGCCGAAACCAGAATGGGTTCCGGTAAAGGTAATCCAGAGTTTTGGGTCGCAGTTGTAAAACCTGGAAGAATACTTTTTGAAATGGGTGGTGAGGATATTACTGAGGAAACTGCAAAGGAAGCTATGCGTCTGGCTCAATACAAACTTCCTGTAAAAACTAAATTTATCTCCATTAATAAACTAGAAAATTCCTCCCAAGAAAATACAAAAAATAGTAAAAAATCCGAAGAGGAGGTTAAACAATGAAAAACTCAGAGTCACTCAAGGAATTTAAAAAATTAAATTCTGAACAAATTACTGAAAAGATTGACCAATTACGAAAAGATCTTTTTGATTTGAGATTCAAGCAAGCTACAAGACAGCTTAATGAAACTCATAAATTTAAAATTATCAAGAAACAAGTTGCGCAATTACTCACTATCAGTAAGAGTCAATCTGCTTCTCAAACAACTTCTGATTAATTATTAGTTATGGCACTTAAAGAAAGAATTGGGACTGTTGTCAGCGACAAAATGGATAAAACAGTTGTTGTTGCTGTTATCAACAGATATCCACATCCTACTTATAAAAAAATTGTAAGTAGAACTACACGATATAAGGCGCATGATCCAGAAAATACATGTGTTTTAGGTGATCGAGTTAAAATTAAAGAAACTAGACCGCTCAGTGCTCATAAAAGATGGGCAATAGAAGAGATTCTCAATAAAACAAGTCAGGCTAAGGAGGTTAAAAAATGATTCAACAAGAAACCTATTTAACAGTTGCCGATAATAGCGGAGCAAAAAGACTCCAATGTATTAGGGTTTTAGGTTCTAATAGAAGATATGCGCATGTTGGAGATGTAATCGTTGCAACTGTAAAAGATGCACTTCCTAACATGGGAGTTAAGAAATCTGAAGTTGTTAAAGCTGTTATCGTCAGAACTAAGGCAACATTAAGAAGAAATACTGGTAATTCAATCAGATTTGATGACAATGCGGCAGTATTGATTAATGAAGATAAGAATCCAAAAGGTACGAGAGTATTTGGTCCTGTAGCAAGAGAACTGCGGGATAAAAATTATACAAAGATTGTTTCTCTTGCTCCGGAGGTAATTTAAATGTTGGATTCATTAAAGCAAAAGAAAAATTTCCAGAGAATAAAAATGAGAATCAAAACTGGAGATTTGGTAAAAGTAATTAATGGTAAGGACAAGGGTAAAACTGGTGAGGTTTTAAAAACTATCCCTCTTGAAAATAGAGTAGTTGTAAAGGGAATTAACCTTAGGACTAAACATATAAAACCAACTCAGGAAGGAGAAACTGGAAGAATTCTTACAGAAGAAGCATCTTTACATGCATCAAATGTAATGTTTTTTTCAAAGGATAAAAATCTTACAAGTAAGATTGAATACTTTATTGATAAAGAGGGGGTTAAGAAAAGAAGATTGAAGAAAACTGGTGAAGTAATTGATTAATTTTTCATCAGAAACCAGATTTCAACTTTTTCTAATTTATCAATTCTGACAAAGACCAGAATTAACAAAAAATTATGACTCTAAAAAATCGCTACAAAGAATCAATAAGACCAAAACTTTTAAAGGACCTTGGTCTTAAAAATATTCATCAAGTACCTAAAGTTGTCAAAGTCAACGTTAACAGAGGTCTTGGTGAAGCAGCTTCGAATTCAAAAGCTCTTGAAGCCTCTTTAAATGAAATGGCAACAATTACAGGACAAAAGGCTTTAGTAACTAGGGCCAAAAAAGCTATCGCGGGTTTTAAAATTCGTGAGGGCATGCCTATTGGTTGTACTGTAACTTTGAGAGGAGACAGGATGTATTCTTTTTTGGAGAGATTTATAAATCTAGCTTTACCAAGAATAAGAGACTTTAGAGGAGTTAATCCAAAAAGTTTTGATGGGAGAGGTAATTACACCGTTGGCGTGAAAGAGCAATTGATTTTTCCTGAAATCTCTTTTGATAAAATAGATTCAATAAGAGGTATGGATATAACTATTGTCACTAGTGCAAAATCAGATCAAGAAGGTAAAGCTCTTTTGCAGGAGTTAGGAATGCCTTTTAGTAAGAATTAAATTAAAACTATGTCAAATCACGATCCTATTTCAGATATGCTAACTCGAATTAGAAATGCGAGTCAAAAAAAGCATACAA
This sequence comes from uncultured Prochlorococcus sp., assembly GCA_902572075.1. Lineage (GTDB taxonomy): Bacteria > Cyanobacteriota > Cyanobacteriia > PCC-6307 > Cyanobiaceae > Prochlorococcus_A. The sequence continues at coordinate 23,796 of CACGER010000014.1, read as the reverse complement.
CCACAACAATCCCTGGTTCAAAAATGTCCTTAAGTATTGCCAAAGTACTTCAAAAAGAGGGGTTCATTTCTGATATTAATGAGGAAGGTGAAGGTTATAAATCACAAATAATACTCGGCCTCAAATATAGTGGAAAAAACAAATTTCCTACTATTCGATCTATGCAAAGAGTTAGTAAACCTGGTTTGAGAATATATAAAAATACTAGAGGTTTACCAAAAGTTCTTGGAGGTCTTGGAGTTGCCATAATATCAACTTCTAAAGGCGTTATGAGTGATCGCGATGCTAGAAAGCAAGGCATTGGCGGCGAAGTCCTCTGCTATGTTTATTAAGGAGAATTAATCATGTCAAGAATCGGAAAAACACCAGTACTTATTCCAGAGAAAGTTACAGTTGATTTTGATGGATTAACAGTTACAGTTAAGGGTCCAAAGGGTGAGTTAAAACGTCTCATGCCTGAGGGAGTTAGTTTTGATAAGAAAGATAATACTGTTGTCGTAAGTCCTACCACAACCAAAATACATTCAAGGCAGAGACATGGTTTATGTAGAGCTTTAATTGCAAATATGGTTGAAGGGGTTACTCAAGGTTTTTCAAAGAAACTAGAAATTGTAGGCGTTGGATCAAGAGCACAAGTAAAAGGTAAAAATCTAGTTGTAAGTGCAGGATATAGTCATCCTGTAGAAATGATCCCCCCTGATGGTATAACATACAAAGTTGAGAGTAATACAAACGTTACCGTATCTGGAATTGATAAGGAAATTGTTGGCAATGAAGCAGCAAAAATCAGATCAATTAGACCTCCAGAGCCATATAAAGGTAAAGGAATTAAATATCATGATGAGAGAATTCTCAGAAAAGCTGGTAAATCTGGCAAAAAATAAATCCAATTAAAAAAATGACCAAACTTTCAAGGAAATTACAAACCCAAAAAAGACATAGAAGATTAAGGAGATTCTTAATTGGAGATGCAACTCGTCCAAGATTGTCTGTTTTTCGCTCTAATAACCATATTTATGCTCAAGTTATAGATGATAGCGCTCAAACAACTATTTGCTCAGCTTCAACTGTTGATAAAGAACTAAGAGAAAAATCTGAGAAATTACCTTCTGATTGTAATTCTTCTTCTATTGTTGGAAAATTATTAGCAAAAAGAGCGATAAAAAAAGGTATTAAGCAAGTAATTTTTGACCGTGGAGGTAATTTATATCACGGTAGAGTAAAGGCACTTGCAGATGCTGCTCGTGAAGCCGGCCTAGAATTCTAACTTTTAATTTTTTACTATGACTGACACTCCAACAAAACAAGAAATTCAATCCAATAACGATAATGTTCCTGCAGCTACGCCCGTAGAACAAAAAAAGAATAATCGTAATGATCGAAAAAGAAATAGAAGAGGTGATTCAAAAAATCTGGAGAGAGATTCTGATTGGCAAGAAAGAGTTGTTCAAATTCGACGCGTTTCTAAGACTGTTAAGGGTGGAAAAAAAATGAGTTTCAGAGCAATTGTTGTTGTAGGTAATGAGAAAGGTCAAGTTGGAGTTGGAGTTGGTAAAGCAGGTGATGTCATTGGTGCGGTAAGAAAGGGAGTTTCAGATGGTAAAAAGAATCTTGTAAGGGTTCCCTTAACCCCAAACAATTCAATACCGACTTTATCTAAAGGTAGAGATGGTGCTGCTAATGTACTAATTAGACCAGCTGCCCCAGGTACAGGTGTAATTGCTGGTGGTTCAATAAGAACAGTTTTAGAATTAGCCGGGATAAAAAATGTCTTAGCAAAAAGATTGGGTAGTAAAACACCTTTGAATAATGCAAGAGCTGCTATGGTAGCTCTTTCTCAATTAAGAACACACAAATCTGCCTCAAGAGAGAGAGGCATCTCACTTGAACAGCTCTATTCTTGAAAATTATGACTTCAACATTAAATACACTTAAATCAAACTCTGGCTCGAGAAAGAAAAAATTAAGAAAGGGTAGAGGTATTGCTGCCGGTCAGGGTGCATCATGTGGTTTTGGAATGAGAGGACAAAAGTCTCGTTCAGGGAGGCCCACACGTCCAGGTTTTGAAGGTGGCCAAATGCCTCTATATAGAAGAGTTCCAAAATTAAAGCACTTCGAAATAATTAATCAAAAGAACTTTTCCATAATTAATTTAGATAAATTAAATGATTTCAAAGACAACGAGACAGTTAATCTTGACTCACTAGTTAAGAAAGGATTGATCTTCAAACCAAAATTTCCCTTAAAAATCCTTGGTAACGGAAAAATCAATGTAAAACTAAAAGTCCAAGCTCATGCATTTACAAAAGTCGCAAAACAAAAAATTGAAGACGCTGGTGGATCCTGCGAGCTTATTAACAATAAATAAATTTACTAAAAATTTAGGTAAGCTTCAAAATGTTTGTCAACAAAAGTAGAAATCCTAGCGCTTCTGAAATACTTTCCCAATTATTTTTAAATAAAGAGCTAAGGAGTAGAGTTTTAACTACTTTAGGTCTGCTCCTTTTAGTAAGACTTGGTATATATATCCCCATGCCTGGTATTGATAGGGTTGCTTTTAAAAGTTTTATAGATCAAGGTGGGCAATTAATAGGTTTTTTAGATATTTTCACTGGAGGAGGAATTTCAACTTTAGGAATATTCGCATTAGGTATACTTCCTTTTATCAACGCATCAATCATTATTCAGCTTCTTACAGCCTCATTGCCTGTGCTTGAAGATTTACAAAAAAATGAAGGAGAAGCGGGAAGAAGAAAAATTGCTCAAATAACTAGATATGTTTCATTAGGATGGGGTTTTTTGCAAAGTATAATTTTTTCCTTAATTCTCAGACAATATGCGATTGAGGGGATAAGTGAAACTACATTTGTCTTACAAACTTCTATTGCCTTAGTTACTGGTTCAATGTTAGTAATGTGGTTTAGTGAAATTATTACGGAGAAAGGGATAGGTCAAGGCGCTTCACTTGTAATTTTTTTGAATATTGTTTCGACTTTACCTAAGGCTCTAAGTTCAACCATTGAAAAAGCTCAAACCGGCGATAGAGGAGATGTTTTAGGAATAGCAGTTTTACTGGGAGTATTTTTACTGACAATTGTTGGGATAATTTTTGTCCAAGAGGGAGCAAGACGCATTCCTATCGTTAGTGCAAAAAGGCAGATAGGAACTTCAACACTACTTCCTACAAGGCAAAGTTATTTACCTTTGAAATTAAATGCAGGAGGAGTCATGCCTATCATATTTGCATCTGCTTTAATCTTTTTACCTATAACTATTGCAAATGTCACGGGCAATCCAGTCTTAATAAAGTTAGCCAGTAGTTTAAATCCCGGATCTTCTAATCCATGGCCATATGCTCTGACATTCTTCTCCCTGATATTAGGGTTCTCCTATTTTTATGCATCTCTTACTATCAATCCAGTTGATGTAGCCTCAAATTTAAAGAAAGGAGGAGTAGCGATACCAGGAGTTAGACCAGGAAGTAATACAGTAAACTACCTATCAGGAATACAAAATAGGTTAACATTATTGGGAGGATTATTTCTGGGTTCAGTAGCTATAATCCCCGCTGCAGTAGAAAGAGCCACAAATGTTCAGACCTTTCAAGGTTTAGGTGCTACTTCATTACTTATTCTTGTGGGTGTTGCTATAGATACTGCTAAGCAAATTCAAACCTATGTTATTTCACAAAGATATGAGGGAATAATTAATAATTAATGAAGAAACATTTACTATTTTTAGGAGCTCCTGGAGCAGGGAAAGGGACCCAAGCGGAATTGCTAAGTAAAAGTAATTCTTACTTACACCTTTCTACTGGTGAATTATTAAGAAAAGAAATCGAAATGAATACTAGCCTTGGTATTCAGGTAAAAGATATTATGAATCGAGGGGAACTTGTTAGTGATGAAATTGTATTAAAGATAGTAAGACAAAATTTAGTCAAGGATAATAAAGGTTGGATTCTAGATGGGTTCCCAAGAAATTTATCTCAAGCAGATTCATTGAATCATGTTTTAACTGAAATAAATCAACCTTTGGAAGTGGTTTTTTATTTAGATATTCCAGAAGAAGTACTAATTAAGCGTTTGCTTTTAAGAGGGAGGAAAGATGATACTGAAGATACAATTAGAACACGAGTTGCTATTTATAAGAAAACTACAGAACCATTGATTCAATATTTTAAAGATCTCTCATTGTTAGAATATATTGATGCTGATAGAGATTTAATAACCATTTCCTCTGATATCAAACAAAAAATGGCTTGATGATGATGTAGAATGTAATATTAACGCTTTATTTATTTAACACCTATGAAGGTCAGATCTTCAGTCAAAAAAATTAGTCCTGACGATCAGATCGTGAGGAGAAGAGGTAAAATCTATGTTATAAACAAGAAAAGACCTCGCAATAAACAGCGTCAGGGTTAAATTTAAACCCTTTAATTTAAACTTTTACTTATTCAAAACACGTGGCCAGGATTGCAGGAATTGACATACCTCGCGAAAAGCGAGTTGAAATTGCACTTACATACGTCTATGGAATTGGTTTAACTAGATCAAAGCTAATTCTTGCTAACACTGGTGTAAACCCAGATACTCGCGTCAAAGATCTTTCAGATTCTGATGTGCAAAAACTTAGAGGTGCCTCAGAAGAATTCACTTTAGAAGGGGATTTGAGAAGAAAAGAGGGAATGTCTTTAAAACGTCTACAAGATATAGGATGTGTAAGGGGAAGAAGACATAGAATGAGTCTTCCAGTAAGAGGTCAAAGAACTAGAACCAATGCAAGAACAAGAAGGGGTTCGAGGAAAACAGTTGCTGGAAGAAAAAAATAATTAATTAAATCTATTTACAAATTGAAGCATTAAATTAAAACATCATGGCAGCTACAGTAAAAAAAACAGGTTCAAAAAAATCTAAGCGTAATGTACCTAATGGTGTGGTCCATATCCAAAGTACATTTAATAATACTATTGTCTCAATTACGGACACTTCTGGCCAAGTAATTTCTTGGTCTTCTGCAGGGGCAAGTGGATTTAAAGGCGCTAGGAAAGGTACGCCATTTGCCGCTCAAACAGCTGCTGAAGCTGCAGCTAGAAGAGCACTCGACCAAGGTATGAGACAAATAGAAGTACTAGTTAGAGGGCCTGGCGCAGGTAGGGAAACGGCCATAAGAGCTTTACAAGTGGCCGGATTAGAAATAACTCTAATAAGAGATGTCACTCCATTACCTCATAATGGATGTAGAAGACCTAAACGGAGACGCGTCTAGGTTTTAACCATCCTCAACCCCCCCCAAAAAAAAACTCTTAACCTCATTATTTTCCGTGTTGCAATACCAGATTGACAGAATCGACCATCAAATAGCAGATGATCGCTCCCAAACAGGAACTTTTTTAATTGGCCCTCTAGAAAGGGGACAAGCTACAACTTTGGGTAATTCTCTTAGAAGAGTCCTTATGGGAGGACTTGAAGGGAGTGCAGTAACTGCAGTAAGAATAGCGGGAATTAATCATGAATATGCCACTATTCCTGGAGTTAGAGAAGACGTTTTAGATATTCTTCTCAATTGCAAGCAACTATCAATAAATAGTTCTAATCCAGAACTCGAAATCGGCCGGTTAGTTGCGAGCGGTCCAATGGAAGTGAAGGCAAATGACATTCAATTCTCCTCTCAAGTTGAAATTGTAGATGGTGAAAAACCTATTGCGACTATTCAGGAGGGTCATAACTTAGAGTTGGAAATCCATGTTGAAAGAGGAGTCGGATATAGACCCGTCGACCGCAAGAGTGAAGAGACAACTGCTATTGATTTACTTCAAATAGATGCTGTATTTATGCCTGTGAAGAGAGTGAATTTTACGATTGATGAAACTGCTGTTGCAGAAGGCGCAACAGGAAGAGAAAGATTAAAAATGGAAGTAGTAACAGATGGTTCAACAAGTCCTGATGATGCTATTGCTGAAGCTGCAAATCAGTTAATAGAACTTTTTCAACCCCTTGCTACTGTCACAATGGTTGAAGAAATTCCTGAAGAACCTGAACCATCTCCTGAAGCTCAAATTCCTCTAGAGGAACTAAACTTGTCCGTTAGAGCATATAATTGTTTGAAAAGGGCACAAGTTAACTCAGTTTCAGATTTAATGGGCTTCAGTTATGAAGATCTTCTTGAGATTAAGAACTTTGGCTCTAAATCTGCAGATGAGGTTATTGAGGCTCTTGAGCGCATCGGCATTTCTATTCCACAAAGCAGAACATCTGTTTAACAATTTTAAAGATTATGAGACATCAACTTAGAATTCCATTATTAAGTAAACCTGCTGACCAGAGGAAAGCACTTCTAAGAGGTTTAACTACTCAATTAATTAGGGAAGGTAGAGTAACTACAACAAAAGCTCGTGCTAAAGCTTTAAGAAATGAAACTGAAAGAATGATTTCACTCGCTAAAGATGGAAGTTTGGCTTCTAGGAGAAGGGCTATTGGATATATTTATGATAAGAAATTAGTTCATTCATTATTTGAAAAAGCAAAGGAAAGATATGGAGACAGAGATGGTGGTTATACACGCATAGTAAGAACTGTATCTAGAAAAGGGGATAACGCTCAGATGGCCATAATCGAGCTTGTTTAAGTTAGTTAATTAAAGAGGCTTTTACTAAAAAATAACTTTTGAAAAGGGTAGCTTTATTAGTTCAATATGACGGAACTCATTATTCAGGTTGGCAAAAACAAAAAAATGCAAATACTATTCAAGAAATTTTAGAAAGAGCTCTCTTAAAGATTACGAATAATACAGTAAAGACTTTTGCAGCAGGTAGGACTGATGCTGGTGTTCATGCATCAGGTCAAGTAGTACACTTTGATGTGGATTGTGTTGTTCCAGGAAATAGTTATTCTGATGTCTTAAATAGCCTCTTACCCTCATCAATTAGGATCTTGGAATCAGTTGAGGTAAAAGATAGTTGGCATGCATGTTATTCAGCAATGTATAGACATTATCGATACGTCATTAATAACAGTAAATTCCCAAACTTGTTCATCAATAATTGGTCATGGCATAGATATCAAAAAGTATTAGATGAAGTTTTAATGTTAAATGCATCCAAGAAAATGATAGGAGAACATGATTTTTTTGCTTTTCAGAAAAGTGGTAGTAATAGAACAACCTCAATTACAAAAATAAAAAATATAGATATTAAAAGAGTTGAAGATTTGATTTTTGTTGATATCAAAGCTACTGGTTTTCTATATGGAATGGTCCGTTTAATTATTGGTCAACTAGTTTTAGTTGGAGAAAACAAAATATCGCCAGAAATTTTTACAGATAGATGGGTAAACAAAAAGAAAAATGATGTTAAAGAATCTGCTCCAGCTAAGGGGTTATGTTTTATAAATGCTGTTTATGAAGAAAATGTTTTTAAAAAGATTAATAACAATGATTTTTTTCCTGTATTTTTAATTAAGGGTTTTTCTTAAGTAAGTTTTAATTAAGAGAATTTTTTGTGTAAATCATTCAAAACTGTTGTTTAATATTCCTTCAATAGGGTAGAATTTAATACTAATTTAAATTTATTTGCAGAAATTTGGTAAATGAATAAAACAATTACTCCATCTTTAGAAACAATTGAAAGAAATTGGTTTTTAGTTGACGCAAAAGATAAGACGCTTGGTAGACTTGCTACAGAAATCGCAACTGTATTGAGAGGTAAGAATAAACCAACATTTACACCTCATCTAGATACTGGAGATTTTGTCATTGTAGTAAATGCCGAGAAAGTTGAGGTAACAGGTAAAAAAGCATCACAAAAATTGTACAGAAGACATTCTGGAAGACCGGGAGGAATGAAAATTGAAAAATTTGAGTCTTTACAAGAAAGAATTCCTGAAAGAATCATCGAGCAAGCTGTTAAGGGCATGCTGCCTCATAATTCTTTAGGAAGACAGCAGTTTAAAAAACTAAAAGTTTATAAAGGTGCTGATCATCCTCATGCTGCTCAGAATCCTGTATTATTAAATAGTTAATTTATCAAAATGAATAGTCAAATAAAAAACAAAGCTGTTTATTGGGGAACTGGAAGAAGAAAAACTTCAGTAGCTAGGGTTCGCTTGATTCCAGGAAATGGACTTATAAAAATTAATGGTCGTTCTGGAGATGATTATTTAAACTTTAATCCCCTGCACTTAAATTCAATAAAAGCACCTTTGCAAACATTAGGCCTTGAAAATTCTTATGATATTTTGGTAAATGTTTTTGGTGGTGGATTGACTGGCCAAGCAGATGCTATAAAGCAAGGTGCAGCAAGGGCCCTTTGTGAATTATCTCCTGACAATAGGAAACCGCTAAAAACGGAAGGCCATCTGAGTAGAGATCCTAGAGCTAAGGAAAGAAGAAAATATGGTCTTAAAAAAGCAAGAAAAGCTCCTCAATTCTCTAAACGTTAAAGGAATTTAAATTATGCCAAAATCAGAAATTCATCCAAAATGGTATCCCGATGCAAAAGTTATTTGTAATGGAGAAGTTGTAATGACTACTGGCTCCACCCAGCCTGAATTACATGTTGATGTTTGGAGTGGAAATCATCCCTTCTTCACCGGAACTCAAAAGATTCTTGATACAGAAGGTAGGGTTGATAGGTTTATGAAAAAATATGGAATGGGTTCAGCTAATTCAGCCACATCAAAAGATCAAAAAGAAGAAAAAGATTCTAAAAAATAGAATTTTCAAAATTAAGCACAATTTCAATTGGAATACTCAACATTAATTGCAAGGTTGAAAACTGCTTCAGAAAGTTTTGAAAATTTGGAAGTGCAACTTGCAGATCCTGATATAGCTAATGATCCAAAAAAATTAGAATCAATAGCAAGAGAAAGGTCAAAATTAGAACCTTTGGTGATTGATTTTAATAAGTTGCTTGATACTGATAAAGAAATCGAAGATTCAAAAAATCTATTAAAAGAGAATAGAAATGATAAAGAAATGGAATCTTTGATAAATGAGGAGTTAATAACTCTAGAGGAATCTAAGAATGAACTGATTCAAAAAACCACAATCGCCTTATTGCCAAAAGACCCAAGAGATGAAAGAAGTGTAATGTTAGAAATCAGAGCCGGTGCTGGAGGTAATGAGGCTTGTATCTGGGCGGGCGATTTAGCAAGAATGTATGAAAGATATGGACAAAAAATTGGATGGTCTGTAAAACCTATCAGTGCTTCCGAGTCAGATATGGGTGGATTTAAGGAGTTAGTTATCTCCGTTAAAGGAGATTCTGTATATAGTCAACTTAAATTTGAGGCTGGTGTACATAGAGTCCAAAGAGTTCCAGCTACTGAATCTCAAGGTAGAGTTCACACCTCTACTGCCACAGTTGCCGTTATGCCTGAGGCTGATCCTGTTGAAGTTAAAATTGATCCAACAGATCTAGAGGTTGGAACAGCAAGATCAGGAGGTGCAGGGGGACAAAATGTTAATAAGGTAGAAACAGCTATTGATCTTCTCCACAAGCCCACAGGAATAAGAGTTTTTTGTACTCAAGAGAGATCACAATTGCAAAATCGCGAACGAGCAATGGAAATTTTAAGAGCTAAATTGTATGAAATTCAATTAAAAGAAGCCAATGCAAAAGAGAGATCACAAAGGCTTTCCCAGGTTGGAACAGGCGATAGAAGTGAAAAAATTAGAACTTATAATTTTAAAGATAACAGGACAACTGATCATAGATTAGGTTCCAATTTTTCATTAGAACCAATTCTTGCTGGTCAATTAGAAGAAGTGATTAATGCATGCATAGCTAAAGAACAAAAAACAATGATGGAAGATTTTAATAAAGAAGTAAATTAAGATTTTTTTATTAGATTGCAACCCCTATTACGTATTTACTCCATTCTTTATGCTTGCCAGAGTCAATTTGTCTTGTAGCTTCAAAATTTAGATTACTTAATGGACGATAAGGCCTACGTTTTAAGGGCATATTCGCCTCTTCGGGGGTTCGATTACCTTTTTGTACATTACATCTTAGACATGCTGTAGTAACATTTTCCCAGTTATCTGTTCCACCTCTGCTTCTTGGTAAAACATGATCTATTGATAGGTCACTACCCCTATAGTTACAGTATTGGCAAGAATTATTATCTCTCAGAAGAATATTTTTTCTTGTTAAAGAAACCTCTCTAAAAGGAACTTTGACGTAGTAACGAAGTCTTATAACTGTCGGCAACTTTTTCCCACTATGAATTGAATATGTTTTATCTTCCTCTAAGCTTTCTGCTTTACCTTTAATCATCAAAATTACTGCTCTTCGCCAGGAAGTGATGTTTAAAGGTTCATAAGATGCATTTAAAACTAGAGTCTGGCCCATGCCAAAATAGAATTTACATGTCATGCTAACTGTATATTTCAATAAGCGCATATATTTGTGCAAAGTTAATGCAAAATAGGCAAACAAATCAGGTATTTAAATTTGACAAATCTCCAAATTTTGAAAAAGATTTAGATTTTAAACAAAGAGCATGGATTGAAGTTAAAGTTAAAGCAATAGAAACAAATGTTAGACAGTTAAGATCAAAATTAAGTAAAAATTGTCAATTTATGGCAGTCGTTAAAGCTGATGGATATGGACATGATGCGGAATTAGTATCACAGTATGCTATCAAAGGTGGAGCATCTCAATTAGGTGTTGCCACATTAAATGAAGGCATTAAGCTCCGATCTTCTGGAGTTAAAAAACCAATACTTATCCTCGGAAATCTTTATACGAAAAGGGATCTTATTATATGTTTTAAAAATGATCTTATGCCAACTATCAGTAGTATAAGAGAATGTTTAATTTGCAATAACATTGGTAAGCACTTTGGATCGAAATTTCTTTTACACCTTAAAGTTGATACCGGAATGTCAAGATTAGGATTTGAATGCGATAAATTTGTTCAACAATTTGAAAAAATAAAATCTTTTGAGAACATTTTAATAAAAGGAATATATAGTCATTTATCCTCTGCTGATGAAGCTAAAGCAATAGATTCTCAAAGTATTACACAATTACAAAGACTGAAGTTTAATGAATTATTAAAGCAAATTAATCTTGATAGAAATAATGAAATTAAGATACATTTGTCTAATTCTGCGGGAATGCTTCTTAGCAAAGATTTTCATTTTCACATGGTACGTGTTGGACTTTCTATGTACGGATACAGTCCATTAGAAAAAATAGATAACAATTTATTACTTAAACCAGCTTTATCTTTGAAGGTCAAAGTTTCTTTTATAAGAAATATTGAAAAAGGTGTAAGTGTAAGTTATGGAGGCAAATTTGTAAGTCATAGAAAAACTAAGTTAGCTGTATTAAGTATTGGTTATGCAGATGGTGTACCAAGAAATCTTTCAGGCAAGATTAACGTAATCTACAATAATAAATTTTATCCTCAAGTTGGATCTATAACTATGGACCAAATGATGGTAGACATAACAGATTCTAATGAAATTAAAGTTGGTAGTACCATGTTATTACTAGGGTCTGATGGAGATAAAACAATTTCTCCTCTTGAATGGGCAAGAAAATCTAATACTATTCCTTGGGAAATTCTTTGTTCTTTTAAAAATAGATTACCTAAAGTTCAAGTAGATTAGACATTTCGATTAAATAAAAAATTTTGAATGTTTGCATAAAAATTGATAATGTATAAGAACTGGAGAGGTGGCTGAGTGGTTGAAAGCGGCTCCCTGCTAAGGAGTTACAGGAGGTAACTTTTGTCGAGGGTTCGAATCCCTCCCTCTCCGTGATTTATTTAGAAAATTTTTAATAAATATTTGTTTTAAAACAAGTCAAGATCAATATCTTCTAGCTCATAAATAGAATTTAAAATCAAGTCAGCGCCTGCATTTCTAAGATTTGTTTCGTAAGAATTGCGTTCTTTTAATCGAGAATCTAAATGTAAATGAGGGGGAGCTATTCCGATACTTATGAATTTCTGAGATGGTATTTCCTTTCTAGCGTTTATAACTGTATTTATATCTGCAATAGTATCTCCTACATATGCAATGGGAATATTTGATTCACCAATTTTATCTCCAATAAGCTTTTTTGATAAGTTAATAAAACCTTTAGGATCAGGCTTATCAGGGGCATCTCCCATAGATATTAATGGTGGTGATTTTAGTCCAAGTCTTTTTTCTAAAACAAATTTTGCAGAAGCAGACTCTGCACCACTAACAAAACCCCAGATTATTCCATTATCTTGAATTAAATCAAAAAACTTTTTATCAACTAATAACTCCTCATTTGTTATGTAACCCGACCAGTGTTTACTATCTTTATTTGGATCTCCACCAAAGTAAAACTTTTCAAAACATTTTACTATCTCCTCTCTTGGAGGAATTTTAAGGTTTAAGTTTTCTTTTTTTATACATCTTTTTATAAGTTCTAAACTTAAATCCCAGTCATTATTCCAGATTCCTTCATTTTTGGCATTATCAATATCTTTATAACTTGGCTCCCATCCGGTAAATTTGTAGACAGTTTTTTTTAATGAAAGTCTGTAACTATTCTCTACGCTGCGGATTACCCCATCAATGTCAAACAAAATTAAACCAATATTTTTCAATTAATTTTCTTACATCACTATTATAAAAGATTAGTATTCTTATAAAGAAAAAGCAAAGAAAAACATTCCATTTATAAAAATTATGGATTAGCGAAACTTAATTTTGTAAATATCCTCTGGGAGTGAGAAATATTTCGTCAACTAAGGTTGTTTGAGAATTGCCAATAATAATGATGGATAACATATCAATCTCTTTAAAAGGAATTGTATTTAAAGTAAAAAATTTTTTGGTTTGATTTTCTCTCCCTACTTGTCTAGCTAATAAAACTGGAGTATCACCATGCCTAGATTGTAAACATATATCTATAACACTTTTAAGCTGCCAATTTCTCTCAATGGATTGAGGATTAAATAAAGCTATTACAAAGTCGCCCACAAGAGCTCCTTTAATTCTTTTTTTTATTAAAGACCACGGAGTTAATTTATCGCTTAAGCTTACTGAACAAAAGTCATTCATTAGTGGTGCTCCACTAATTGCAGCAGCTAATTGAACACTACTTATACCTGGATGTACTTCAAAGATAGGTCTATATTTTTTTTTGATTTTTTGTAGTAATTCTAAAAGTAAACCTGCCATTCCATAAAATCCAGATTCACCTGAAGAAATTAAAGCCACTTTTATTCCTTCTTCAGCTAGTTTAATTGCTTTACTGCATCTCTCTTTTTCCTCAGTAAGTTTACTTTCAATTAATACCTGATCATTCCTTTTTAAGGGTTTTATTAAATCTAAATACATTTTGTATCCAATCCAAACAGTACATCTTGAAAGTGCTTTTCTTGCATTATTGGTTAGGAAGGAGATATCACCGGGCCCACTTCCAATAATATGGATCTCACCATGGGTTGGATTATATTGATTTTTTGATTCTGCTACAGCGATAGTTACTGCCCCAGATTCATTTTTGACAATTCTTTTTTCTTTTAATAATTTTGATTCTTCTCCCGCTGCGAGTAAGCAAGAGGCTTCTGCTACGGAAGGTGTACCAATTTCCTTTTGCACGACATTTGATGGATTTGGAACAATTATTGTTGAAAGATCTTTTTTACTAAAAAACTTTATAGGCAAGTTTTTTTCTTCAGAAAGTTCTAAAATTCCTTTCTCATCTTTTTTTAAATCTATAGTTGCAAATCCCGCAATTGATTGCTGCGATAAATTTCCTGAGTCCAAAAGATTATTTAAAGAATTTGCTATTAATTCTTTGCTTGTATTTCTTTCACATCCAATGCCAATCCATAATACAGGCGGGTGCCAAGTTGTTCCATGATTTTCGAATATACTCACATGAAATGTTGAATCTGGTTTTTCAGTTTCTTTTTTATCAATTTGATTAATAATCTCAGCTGATTCTGAAGTTTTCCATAAGGTATTACCAGATAATTGTTTGCAAAATATTTCTTCATTTTTAGCTTGTTTAATTACTAGTTTTGACCAATCGTTTACTTTGCCAGATCTTTTCCACCCCCATTGATTTCCAAATGCATCAAGATTTAAGAGGCTTTGATCATTGGAATTATTAGTTTCTATAATTTCGCCACCAAGTAAATTAGCAATTTGATATGAAATATTTTGCGTATTTGACTGATGTAAGCCAATTAATGGAACTATCTTGGAACATTTGTTATCTATAACTATTACTCCTGGATCTTGTTCTTTAGAGGTTAAAAATGGATTTATTATGCGAATTGATGCAGCAATTGAGCCTATAAAAATTATTAAATCTACCTTCGGCCATTTTTTTAGTAATATTTCTCTAGGTTTTTGTACTTGAATAAGTTCATTTTCCTTTCCATCCTCTTTTGAAGAACCCGCAATATATATGTCTTTGACAAATTCGGTTTTTTTAAGCCTTTTTAAAATTTCTTTTGAATTATTAGATAGACCTATCGCAATGCCTTTCAAATTAGAAACTATTGATAGTAACTATGAAATTATATCCTGTCGCTGGATTTAAAAAATTTTCTTTGAAATATAAAAAAAAATTTAAGAAATTTATATAAATTTTGAGTAAAAATACTCATAATTTAGTCATAGACTAGAATTTAACAAAATATTCATATAGTAACAATCATTAGAACATTTGTTACGTTAATGCATAACGAAAGAATCTTTGCCTTATTATTTTTGAAACGAATATCTAAAGTTCCGAAGGATTCGTTTTCTTGAACATTATCATTAAAAATAGGTTCAAGATCCGATCAATCGGCTTTAATGTCAATTATTTTCGAGGTGCTAGATGACCATCAGCCCACCAGAAAGTGGAGAAAAAAACAAAAAAGTTTTGGAAGATCCTGTCAAGGCCGATCCAAGACCTATTGATTTTGCCAAATTAGATAAGCCAGGATTCTGGTCAAGTAAATTATCTAAAGGTCCGAAAACTACAACTTGGATCTGGAATTTGCATGCTGATGCACATGATTTTGATGTGCATACAGGCGATGCTGAAGAAGCAACAAGAAAAATCTTTTCAGCACATTTTGGACATCTTGCAGTCATTTTTATATGGATGAGCGCTGCATTTTTCCATGGAGCAAGATTTTCAAATTACTCAGGTTGGTTAGCTGATCCAACTCATGTCAAACCAGGAGCTCAGCAAGTATGGGCAATCGTTGGTCAAGAAATGCTTAACGCTGACCTTGGTGCTAACTACAACGGTATTCAAATTAGTTCAGGAATATTCCACATGTGGCGAGCATGGGGAATCACTAATGAGAGTGAACTTATGGCTTTAGCAATAGGTGCTGTAGTAATGGCGGCGCTTATGCTTCATGCTGGAATTTTTCATTACCACAAAGCAGCTCCAAAAATGGAGTGGTTCCAAGATATTGAGTCTATGCTTAACCACCACATAGCTGGTTTAGTAGGTTTAGGATCTTTAGCATGGGCTGGCCATTGTATTCATATCGGAGCTCCTACTGCAGCTCTATTAGATGCAATTGATGCAGGCTCACCTTTAGTTATTAATGGAAAAGAAATAGCAACTATTGCAGATATGCCTATGCCGCATCAACTCTGCGATCCACAAATTATCGGTCAGATATTTCCAGGATTAGCAAGTGGTACAGGTAATTTCTTTAGTTTAAATTGGTTAGCTTTTTCAGACTTCCTTACTTTCAAAGGTGGACTTAACCCTGTGACAGGAAGCTTGTGGATGACTGATGTTTCACATCATCATTTAGCTTTTGGTGTAATAGCAATAATAGGTGGTCATATGTACAGAACCAACTACGGTATTGGTCATAGTATGAAAGAAATATTAGATTCACAACAAGGAGACCCAATATTATTCCCTGCCCCTAAAGGTCATCAAGGTCTTTTTGAGTTCATGGCAGAAAGTAGACATGCTCAGCTATCAGTAAACCTAGCGATGCTTGGATCAATAAGCATACTTGTATCTCATCACATGTATGCGATGCCTCCATATCCTTATATAGCTACTGACTACATGACAGTTCTTGGATTATTTACCCATCACATGTGGATAGGTGGATTATTCATAGTTGGAGCAGGTGCGCATGCTGGAATTGCAATGGTTCGAGATTACGATCCAGCAAAACATATTGATAATGTATTAGACAGAATTCTTAAGGCAAGAGATGCTTTAATCAGTCACTTGAACTGGGTTTGTATGTGGTTAGGATTCCATAGTTTTGGACTCTATATTCACAACGATACTATGAGAGCTTTGGGTAGACCCCAAGATATGTTTAGTGATTCTGCTATCCAACTTCAGCCAATCTTTGCTCAATGGGTACAGAGTATTCAAGCATCTGCTGTTGGAACTTCCCTTTTAGCAGGTACTGCAGAAGCTTTACCTCACAAAGCTTTAAGTGAAGTCTTTAATGGAAGTTTAGTAGAAGTTGGTGGAAAGGTAGCTATAGCGCCAATCCCACTAGGGACAGCTGATTTAATGATTCATCATATTCATGCTTTCCAAATCCATGTAACTGTTTTGATACTTCTTAAAGGAGTTCTTTATGCAAGAAGTTCAAGGTTGATTCCTGACAAAGCTTCTTTAGGATTTAGATTCCCTTGTGATGGTCCTGGAAGAGGTGGTACATGTCAAGTTTCTTCATGGGATCACGTTTTCTTAGCTCTCTTCTGGATGTATAACTGTTTATCAATAGTTATTTTCCACTTCTCTTGGAAAATGCAGAGTGATGTTTGGGGACTTACTGGTGGTAATTTTGCACAAAGTTCAATTACTATCAATGGTTGGTTAAGAGATTTCCTCTGGGCTCAAGCTTCTCAAGTATTAACAAGCTATGGTCAATCAATAAGCATGTACGGTTTGATGTTCTTGGGAGCTCATTTTATATGGGCGTTCAGTTTAATGTTCCTCTTCAGCGGAAGAGGATATTGGCAAGAATTATTCGAATCAATTGTTTGGGCACACAATAAACTTAAGGTTGCACCAACCATCCAACCTCGAGCTCTATCTATTACTCAGGGACGTGCAGTAGGTGTTACACACTTCCTTGTAGGTGGTATAGCTACCACCTGGGCCTTCTTCCATGCTCGCCTTTTCGGGCTGGGCTAATAACCTGAACTTCACCTTTTTAATTCAATGGCAACAAAATTTCCATCATTTAACCAGGGTCTAGCTCAGGACCCCACAACCCGACGAATATGGTACGGAATAGCTACAGCTCATGACTTTGAAAGTCATGACGGTATGACCGAAGAAAAACTTTATCAGAAGCTATTCTCTACTCATTTTGGACATCTAGCAATAATTGCTCTCTGGGTAGCCGGCAACTTATTTCATATTGCTTGGCAAGGTAATTTTGAGCAATTTGTACTAGATCCAACTCATGTCCGCCCTATAGCTCATGCTATTTGGGACCCTCATTTTGGATCTGGCATAACAGAAGCAATGACACAAGCTGGAGCAAGCGGTCCAGTAAACATCGCTTATTCAGGTCTCTACCATTGGTGGTACACAATTGGAATGAGAACTAACGAGCAACTCTTCCAAGCTTCAATATTCATGAGTATTTTGGCTTGTTGGACTCTATTTGCTGGTTGGTTACACTTACAGCCAAAATTCAGACCTTCTTTAGCTTGGTTTAAAAATGCAGAGTCAAGATTAAATCATCATTTAGCTGTCTTATTTGGTTTTAGTAGTATTGCTTGGACAGGCCATTTGGTTCATGTTGCTATACCTGAATCAAGAGGTCAGCATGTAGGTTGGGATAACTGGTTAACAGTACTTCCTCACCCTGCAGGATTAGCTCCTTTCTTTACTTTAAACTGGGGAGCTTATGCCCAAAATCCTGATTCTTTAGATCAAGTATTTGGAACAGCTGAAGGAGCTGGAACAGCAATCTTTACTTTCTTAGGTGGTCTTCATCCTCAAAGTGAAGCATTATGGCTTACCGATATTGCTCATCACCATATTGCGATTGGAACAGTTTTTGTAATTGCTGGTCATATGTATAGAAATACTTTTGGTATTGGTCATAGCCTCAAAGAAATTACAGAAGCCCATAATACAAGACACCCTAATGATCCTCATAAAGGTAGTTTTGGAATTAACCACGATGGAATATATGAAACTGTAAATAATTCATTACATTTCCAACTTGGATTAGCATTAGCATCCCTTGGTGTTGCAACTTCTCTTGTAGCTCAACACATGGGTGCACTTCCTTCTTACGCTTTTATTGCCAGGGACTACACTACACAATCTGCTTTATATAGTCATCATCAGTACATAGCAATGTTCTTGATGGTTGGTGCATTTGCACACGGAGCTATTTTCTTTGTAAGAGATTATGATCCAGAATTAAATAAAGATAATGTATTGGCAAGAGTTCTTGGAACAAAGGAAGCTTTGATAAGCCATCTTAGTTGGGTAACAATGCTGCTTGGATTCCATACTCTAGGAATTTATGTTCATAACGACGTTGTTGTAGCTTTTGGTAATCCTGAAAAGCAAATTCTAATTGAGCCAGTATTTGCTCAATTTGTTCAAGCTGCTCAAGGTAAGATGATGTACGGCTTTAATGCTTTATTATCTGATCCAACAAGTTCAGCCAGTCTCGCTGCTAATTCATTGCCAGGTAATCACTACTGGATGGATTTGATCAATAGACAAGATGCATTAAGTGCTTTCTTACCTATCGGTCCTGCAGATTTCTTAGTTCATCATGCTATCGCTTTAGGTCTTCATACAACCGCTTTAATACTTATCAAAGGAGCACTTGATGCTAGGGGAACAAAATTAATTCCTGATAAGAAAGATTTAGGTTATGCATTCCCTTGCGATGGTCCTGGACGTGGAGGTACTTGTGATAGTTCATCTTGGGATGCTATGTACTTAGCTATGTTCTGGGCATTAAATTTACTAGCATGGGTAACTTTCTACTGGCATTGGAAACACCTAGCAATTTGGCAGGGTAACGTTGCACAATTTAACGAATCAGGAACTTATTTAATGGGTTGGTTCAGAGATTATCTCTGGTTAAACTCTGCTCAACTTATTAATGGATATAACCCATTTGGAGTAAATTCCCTATCTCCTTGGGCTTGGATGTTCCTATTCGGTCACTTAGTTTGGGCTACTGGTTTCATGTTCCTAATATCATGGCGTGGTTACTGGCAAGAATTAATTGAAACATTAGTTTGGGCACATCAGCGTACTCCAATTGCTAACCTTGTTGGCTGGAGAGATAAGCCAGTTGCACTTTCAATTGTTCAAGCTAGATTAGTTGGACTAGCTCATTTCACGATTGGAAACATACTTACATTCGGTGCATTTGTTATTGCATCAACTTCAGGTAAGTTTGGTTAGATTTTTCTTAAATAATCTAAATCACCACATTTGTGGTGATTTTTTTTGTTTAATTTTAATGTTCTAAATTAAGTTAAAATTATATAAATACTATTAAATATAAATGTCAGATATAAAACATTTAATTTCTATAATTATTCCTGTTTTCAATGAAAGTGAAAGTATTGGTTTTTTATTGGATGAAGTTATAAATGTAATGTCATTTCATAAATTTAATTTTGAATTGATTGTTGTAAATGATGGTTCTAAAGATAATACTCATCAAGTTTTAAAACAACTTACTCTCAAAATTAAAGAATTGTCAGTAATTTCCCTTCGCAAAAATTATGGGCAAACTGCAGCAATGTCAGCTGGCTTTGATAATTCTAAAGGCGATATTATCATTACTTTGGATGGTGATTTACAGAATGATCCAAATGATATTCCTAAATTAATTTCTGAAATTAATAATGGCTACGACTTGATTTGTGGGTGGAGGTTTGATAGAAAAGATAAATTAATTAATAGAAAGATACCATCAAAAATAGCGAATAAATTAATAGCCTACGTTACAGGTCTGAAGTTGCATGACTATGGATGCTCATTAAAAGCTTTTAAAAAAGAAATAATAGATGATATTAAGCTGTATGGTGAACTTCACAGGTTTCTGCCCGTTTTAGCAAATATTGAAGGTGCAAGAATCAAAGAAATTAAAGTCAATCATAGAAGCAGGCAATATGGATCTAGTAAATATGGAATCGATAGAACCTTTAGAGTTTTAATGGATTTACTAACTGTTTGGTTTATGACTAAATTTTTAACTAGACCAATGTATGGATTTGGTTTTGTTGGAATTATAAGTATTTTCATTAGCCTTGCAATGAGTTCTTATATGATAGTTTTAAAAATAATGGGTGAGGATATTGGGAATCGTCCCTTGCTAATGTTTGCATTAATATTAGGACTTACTGGGGTTCAATTATTTAGTTTTGGATTATTGAGCGAACTTTTAATAAGGACTTATCATGAAAGTCAAAATCGTCCAATTTATAGAATTAGGTCAATAATTAGTACAAATCAAAATTGAATTTTCTACTTGAATTTATTTATTAATAAAGCAGAAATTTCAACCACTTCAGGGGACGTATCTCTTAAGCCTTGCCGTAAAATCGATAATGTTGATTTATCAGACAATTCTTCCGCAATTTTTAATGCTTTTAATTTGTCTTCTGTATTTCCCTGAAAAAGACTAAACATTTTATTTCTTTGAGTATTTTTATCAAATAATGAGTACTTTTTTGCTTCGTGATTGTATAAAAAACTTTTTTTGTAAGATAGAAAATTATTATTATTTTTTCTATTTTTCTTTAATTTTACAGAATGTAATTTGCCTTTATTTATTAACTTTCTAAAGCTTCTTTTTTTTAAAACTAGAAGTAATATTCCTATAAAAATAATAAGCACAATTGCGAAAAAATTAAACATGTAAAAAGTTAATAATTTTTATATCATCCAGTAATAAAATTAACACTATTTCGCAGATAAATACTAAAGTGTTTAAAGATGTTTAAAGACCTATGCCATCTGATTTACCAAGTCTCTTACCCTCAATTTTTGTTCCATTAATTGGTATAGCAATGCCTGCTGTTTTCATCGTATTAATTGGAAGATTTATTACAGCAACTGAATAAATCATTAAACACTAAACTATTAAAAACATGAGCGACTTTCAAAAATCATTCTCAGAATCAACAAGTTCAATTAAGTTTGATGAGAAATACATAGATACTTCTGTACAACCTAATGATATTGGTGTAGCAGAACAATGGGCAGTAAAAACTGTTGCAGATCCATGTGTTGGTAATTTAGCTACCCCAGTTAATAGTGGCTATTTTACAAAAGCTTTTATAAATAATTTGCCTTTTTATAGAGAAGGTATTTCTCCTAATTTTAGAGGCTTAGAAACTGGAGCAGCTTTTGGATATCTCCTATACGGTCCTTTCACTATGACTGGCCCACTAAGAAATTCTGAATTTGCTCTAACTGCTGGACTTCTTGCGGCGATTGGAGCTGTTCATATTTTGACAGCACTTTTAGTTCTTTACAATGCACCAGGTAAAGCACCTAATGTTCAGCCTCCGGATGCGACTGTTAATAATCCGCCAAAGGACTTATTTACCAGAGCTGGTTGGGCTGATTTTACAAGTGGATTTTGGTTAGGAGGCTGTGGAGGAGCTGTTTTTGCTTGGCTACTTGTTGGGACATTACACTTAGATACCATAATGCCAATTATTAAAAATATTTGGACAGCTGGGTAATCCTAAATATAAAGGATAAGTAATATTTAAAATTTAATTTTAAATTAAAAGGTGGTCTCTACTTACTAACGTATTGTTCTGTCCCATCTATAATTTCTAATGACTCTTCCTGCTGAAATAAGCTTGGATTTATAATGCAAGGAGATTTTATCATTAGACTGTTTTAGGGAATCTAATCCTATTCCATTTCTGCCAAAATCCTTTCCAGAGCTGTGGTAATACAAACCGTCTCCTTTGTAAATTCCAATATGATCACATTTTTCCATATTTCCAAAAAATAAAAGATCTCCCGGTTGAAGAGCTGCATACGATTCTTTGTAAAAAAAAAGGTGTTTACAAAAACTTTTTATTTGAAAAGAGTCTCGCGGTATATGAATATGATGCTTTAAAAAAGCAGTCTGAATTAAACCGGAACAATCAAAATTGGGTCCTAATGTGCCTCCCCAAAGATATTCATTAGTTAACTCAGCTTGATCTTTGATCCATTTTAAAATTGAGGTAATTTTATCTTCTATAAGAAAGTGTTCATTTTTTAAATTCTCAGTTTTATTTAATTCATATTTCTCAATAATCAATCCATCTAAATTTATCCAACAGACATAGCCATCTTCGAATAGCTGAACAAGAATTCTTGAAAATTTGTGGTTGTTTTGATAAATATTTGGATAAATAAGCCTAAAAATTCTATTTTTAAAAATTTCAGTAACTAATTTATTTTCTGTTTCATTTTGATATCCAGAAATATTAACTTTTATTTTCCACCAAATAGTTTTTGAAAAATTAGTTTGTTTAAATAGTGAGATAGGATTTTTATAACTTTCCATACAATGTCCTTTTACTATTTAAGTAAAGAGATGGGTCTATCCCTAAATGATATTTTAGGGAGAGTATGTACTCATAATAAAGATTTTTCAAGAAAAGATTTTGCTATTACTTGGATTAATTATAAAAGTGAAAATAACAGTGTATTTAAAGGTTTTGGAACTGGTATTAATAATAAAAAAATGGTTTACCCTGCTAGCATAGTCAAGTTGGTTTATGGCCTTGCTGCATTTTATTGGATTAAAAAAGGAAGTTTATTATTATCAGATGAACTTAATGATGCTGTAAGGAAAATGTTGTCTTTCTCAAGTAATAATGCAACAAGCTTTTTAATCGATTTGCTTACAGGAACTACAAGTGGACCTTGTATTGAAGGGGAATTATGGGAAAATTGGAAATATCAAAGAAGTATAATAAATGATTGGCTACATGATTTACATTGGGAGGAATTGAGTGGTATAAATTGCTGTCAGAAGACCTGGGATGATGGACCATATGGTCGTGAAAAAGAATTTTATGGGCATGATAATAAAAATAGAAACGTTATGACTTCTGATTCAGCTGCAAGGGTTTTGGAGGAAATTATGATTCATATTGATTATCAAAAAAATGACTTAAATTTACGAAGTTTTTTAAAAAGAAATTTAAATAAAGTTGTTCTTCAAAACGATTCTCTTAATCAAATAGATGGTTTTTTGGGTGAAGGATTACCAGAAAGCATTAATCTTTGGAGTAAAGCAGGCTTAATGTCTGAAGTTAGACATGATTCAGCTTGGTGGACTAATAGTCAATCTTTACATACTTTATTAGTTGTTTTTTGTAATGGAGAAAAATATTCTAAAGATACTTCCTTTTTACCATTAATAGCCAAAGAAGTATATGAATTTAATAAGAGATATACTATTAAGGACTAAAGTAAATCGTCAAAGTAATTAGAGTCTAATTTATCAGTATAAGCTTCATAAGGTAACATCATTACCTCTTCAAAATCTAAATCATTAATAATCCATTCTCTATATTCTGCTAATAAACTTTTTCTATCTTCGTTATCTAATTCATAAATACGCAATGCTGTATCTTTAAAATTTTCTTTAATTAAATTTTCAATTTCTTTCTTCTTCATTTTATGTTAATTCTCCTTCCAAAATAACTCTTCTTATTGTTGATAATGCAATTCCTGTTTGTGATCTGATTGATCGATATGAATATCCCTCATTACGTAATCTGATTACTAGAGATTCCTTTAAAGGACTTATTTTGGGCCTTCCCCCCAGATTATTTCCAGAT
>CACGER010000013.1 GCA_902572075.1 uncultured Prochlorococcus sp. | reverse complement strand
CTTCCGTAAAAGTTGAAGTAATTCCGTGGATTTCTTTCAAAGAGAATGATTGCATACCTCTCGCCGAATTTAATTGCATTTGGATGAGAAAAGATCCTCCTGTAAATGAGGCTTATTTATATGCAACCCATCTTTTAGAAGTTGCCGAAAGAAAAGGAATAAAAGTAATTAACAAACCCTCATCGTTAAGAGCGTGGAATGAAAAGCTAGGTGCTTTAAGATACAGCCACTTAATGGCACCTACAATAGTTGCGAGTAAGGTAAAAGATCTTATTAATTTTGCAAATATAAATAATGAAGTAGTCATAAAACCTCTTGGAGGAAAAGGTGGTCAAGGTGTTATAAGGATAAATAAAAATTCTCCAGGAATTAAATCAATCATTGAATTAATCACTTCTCAAGAAGAATTACCCGTTATGATGCAAAAATTTATTCCTGAAGTCATAGAGGGTGATAAAAGAATAATTATCGTAAATGGAGACGCAATTGGATCTATAAATAGGATTCCTCAAGGAGGCGATTTTAGGAGTAATTTAGCGATGGGAGGGAAGGCTGAACCCACATTATTAACAGAAAAAGAAAAAAGTATCTGCTCAGAATTATCTAGACACTTCAAAGATGAAGGTTTATTTTTTGTGGGTATTGATGTAATAAATGGAATGCTTAGCGAGATTAATGTAACCAGTCCAACAGGTTTAAGAGAAATAGAAAATTTATCCAATAAGAATGTTTCAGCGGAAGTTATTGAAAAATTAGTAGAAATTATCTAGGATTTTTAGCGCAAAATATCTGTTTTACTATAGATTCAAATTTTAATTTAATCTCATCTATTTCTTTCTCTAAAACGGAGCCTGAAACTATACCTGAACCTGCAGTAAATTCAATATTTTCTTCAATACATCTTGCGCCTCTTATTGCTAGAAGAAATGAAGCATTGCCTGATGAATCAACCCAACCCATTGGAGAAGCATAATTTCCTCTAGGAAAAGACTCAAGAGTGTTTATCCAATCCAATGCTGCATTCTTTGGGTACCCACAAACAGCCGGAGATGGATGTAGGTTTTTAAGCAATTCAAAAGGACAAATATTTTCAACTTTAGAGAAAAGTAGTGTTTGCAAATGAGAAATATCTCCAAATGAATTTACCTTGATATCACTTTTTTTAAAGTTTGTTATTTTTGAAACTTCTAAAGATTTAATCAAATATTGTATTACATAATTATGTTCCTTTAAGTCTTTAGTACTTTTTAGGAGTTTCTTAAAATTCGAATTAGTAGAGATAGTTCCAGCAAGAGCCTCTAGAGTTAAATTAGGTTTAGAAAAAGAAAATAATTTTTCTGGAGATGCTCCAAACAAAATATCCTTACTATTCCTTTTCCAAACGTATCTACATGTATTTGGTTGCTTCTTTTTAAATCTTTTTAAAATTTCTAATAGATCTAATTTATTTTTAAGTTTTATTTTAATCCTATTCGCTAAAACTATCTTTTCGAGGATACCTTTCTCTACTAATTGAATTCCTCTATTTATTACTTTTTTCATATCTGTTTTAGAAGTTTCTAAGGAGCGTGAGAAATCATCAATAAAAGGGGAATAAAAACTAGTTTTTAAGCCAGATGATTTTATTAATTCTGAGCCAGAATTAATAACTTGATTTCTAATTGTCCATATTTCTTCAATTAATGTTCTTAATGATGATTTACCCTCAACATGACCATTGATTCTTAACCAACAATTCTTATCACTTTTTGTAATTAATATTTTTGGCAAGATGGCTTCCAAACTAGGTATATCTGAAGGTAAATTTTTATTATTCAAATTTTCAGAGAAAGAAAATAAATAAATTATTTTTGAAAGTGCAGATTTATGCGATTCATTAGTTAAGTTAATTAAATTTTTAAAATTCTCAGAATTAAACTCTTTTGCCACCTCAAATCTTTTTGGACCATCCAGAGTAACATATTTACACTTCTCGAAGGCTATATAGGAAATACCATCAGATTCCTCCCAAAATGAAGAAAACGGATATTGATTTATGAACAATTCATAAACTTGAAATAAATCAATACAAGGAATCTCAACACAAATACTTACTAATCCAGAATTTTCAACTTTCTTATCGAAAGAGGAAAATACATCTTTTAAAAAATCTGTTAAGTTTAAATCATTTTTCATTACTTATTGAAAATAACTAAAAATCATGCAATAAAGTAAAAAATGTAACTCAATTTATAAACTACATTCAATAATTATCTAATTTTGCGTGTTAATTA
Source organism: uncultured Prochlorococcus sp. (assembly GCA_902572075.1). Taxonomy (GTDB): domain Bacteria; phylum Cyanobacteriota; class Cyanobacteriia; order PCC-6307; family Cyanobiaceae; genus Prochlorococcus_A. The sequence goes on along the minus strand of CACGER010000013.1, from coordinate 28,003 downwards.
AAAATGGACGAAGATAAAAAAAAATTATGGAAAAAAGCAATAAAATGGCCTCTTTATTCTGTTGCCATACTTCCAGTTTTAATAACAGGGGCTTACTTTCTCAATCAATATGAAGAGGTAAAAATTTATAATTTGATTTCATTTACTTTAGCTGCAATTTTGATATTACTTTGGGAAAATCTAACTAATGATTTATACGACGCAGAAACAGGAATCGATGAATTTAAATTCCATTCAATTGTAAATCTTGTAAAAAGTAAAAAAATAATTTCATTTATTGCATATACATCTTTACTTATTGGTTTATTAATAATTTTAATTATTTCAGTATCAACAAGTATAAACATTTTTATTTTGGTGGCAGCTTGCTGCTTCTTAGGATATTTATATCAAGGTCCTCCTTTTAGATTGGGCTATCAAGGTTTAGGAGAACCATTATGCTGGCTTGCATTTGGACCTTTTGCGTACTCTGCAGTCTTAATTGCGTTAAATCCGTCTAATATTTACTTCGAAGATATTCCATGGAAAGTTTCTTTATTACTTGGTTCAGGACCTTCCTTGGCAACAACTCTTGTATTATTTTGTTCTCATTTTCATCAAATTTCTGAAGATAAAAAGCATGGAAAAAATTCACCTTTAGTTCGCTTAGGGGCAAAAAAAGGTTCTCAATTTGTGCCTTGGATAATTTTTACAATATATATTTTTCAACTTTTCACAATAGTTAATGGATTTATTCCAGTGTTTTGCATCCTTTATTTGCTTAGTTTACCTCAAGCAATAAGACTTATAAATTTATTAAAATCTTCGTATGCAAAACCTTCTGCAATAAAAAATTGCAAATTCGTCGCAATAAAATTTCAAACTCTTAATGGAATTGGTTTAATCACAGGATTAATATTTAATTACTTGCTAAATAAATGAACTTAATATTTCAAAAAAAATCTTATAGCTTTAAGTTATCGGCCAAAGTAGAAAATTCTAAAACTAGTTACCATACAAAATCGGGTTGGATAATTAAAATAATAAGTAATGATAAAAAAATAGGGTTTGGAGAAGTTTCACCGCTACATAAAAAAGATTTAAAAAAGTGTGCGAAACAACTAGATATGATCCCTGAGTATATAGAGGAATTTAATTTATCTGAGCAAATAAATATTTTTCACCCATGCATTCAATCTGCAATAAATTCTGCATTAGCTGAGATCAATGGAAAAATAATTTTTAAAGAAAACTACTACTTTGATGAAATTGGTAAAACAGCCATATTATTAAATCATGAAAATGTAGTTTCAGATCTAAATGATATTAAAAAAAGACATTGTGATAATGGAAAATCATTAACCTTAAAATGGAAAGTAGCACTAAAAAATAACCACGAGGAAGAAACAAAATTAGAAGAAATTTTAAGCAAAATAGGTAATAATATTAAGTTAAGAATAGATGCTAATGGTTCTTGGGGAAGAGACATAGCTAATAGATGGGCTGATATTTTGAAAGATAATGAAAATATAGATTGGTTAGAACAACCTCTCTGTGTTGATGATATTGATGGACTGACTGAACTAAACAAAAAAATTCCAATAGCTTTAGACGAATCACTTTTAAAATTTCCAACTTTGATTGATGAGTGGAAGGGTTGGCAAATTAGAAGGCCTTCTCAAGAAAATAATCCAGTTAAGCTTTTAAGAGAATTAGAAAATAAAAAAGCTTTAATATCTATAAGTACCTCATTTGAAACTGGAATAGGAAAGAGATGGCTCCATCATTTATCTTATCTACAATTACAAGGACCAACCCCAAAAGTTCCTGGTTTAGCAATGAATAAATTCCCTAATTCGTTTCTATTTTTAAATGAAGCAAAAAACATATGGGATCAACTATGAAAAATAAAATTCATACTATTGAAGTTGAAAATAACGAAACTCAATCTGTAGAGAAAATTATTGAAAAAATTAGAGAGAATAAAATTATTTATGTAAAAAACAAATTTTATCAAGACAAAGATGTATTAGATTCAATTTCTGAAAATGGGCCAGCAATTATCTTAAACAGTAGTGGGAGTTCTGGAAAACCGAGACAATGTTTTCACCATTTAAATAATCTTAAATTATCTGCAACTACATCAGGTCAATGGCTAATAAAGCAAGGATTTGAATTACAAAACTGCTTAATTTTAAATACTTTACCCCTGAACCATATAAGTGGATTAATGCCAATTTTTAGAAGTCAAACTTGGGGATGTGATTGTATTAATATTACTCCGAATTTGATAAAAAAAACTCGAGAACTTTTACTTTTCACAATTAAATTTAAAAAAAACAAAAAACACTTGATTACGTCATTAGTACCTACCCAATTACAAAGACTTTTAGCTCAAAAAGATGGAATTAGTTGGCTAAAAATTTTTGATCTAATTTGGGTAGGTGGAGCTTCAATTTCAGACGAAACTGCAGAACAATGTATAAAAGAAAAAATAAAATTAGCACCTTGTTACGGCTCAACTGAAACAGCAGCAATGGTTACGAGTTTAAAACCAAAAGAATTCTTAATGGGTTTTAAAAATGTTGGAGAAATACTACCTGATACAAAAATAAGAATTAACGCACAAGGATTAATCGAAATAAAATCAGCCAGAATTGGAATCGAAATAATAGATTCTTTAAAAACTGAAAATTTCAAAAATAAAAATGGGTGGTGGCAAACAAGTGATTTAGGAGAAATTAAGCAAATCAATAATTCTTACTATTTAAAATTTGTTGGAAGAAGTGATAATGCCTTTAATTCAGGAGGAGAAGTTGTTTTTCCTGAAGTAATTGAATCTAGATTAAATGATTTCATTATCAAAGAAAATATCCCAATTAATAAATTCAATATTTCGAAAGTATCTAACAAATTATGGGGAAATAAAATTAAAGTAATAGTTGAATTTAGAGAACTTACAAATGATAAAAATATTGAAATTTCTTTAGATCTATTAAAAAATTTTTCTCAAAGTTGGCCTAAACATGAAAAGCCTGAAAAGTGGATTGTTAAAAACAAAAATAGCATTATAGAAAAAATAAACTATAAATTTAAAAAATAATAATCAGCATTCTTTTAAATTTGTACTCACATTAGAAGCTTCTATCCATCTTTCTAGCTGATCGGGAATTTCTATTTTATTTCTTGAATCAACATCTAATGAACAGTGTATAATTTTTCCTTCGGCTACTTTATTTCCATTTTTTATAAAAAAGCTATTTACTTGGAATAAATGAGTATTAATTTTATGAGGGGCAATTTTTACTTTTAATAAATCTCCAATTTTTATAGGCGCATGAAAGTTTGCTTCACAATTTACTATTGGAAAAATAATTTGACTTTTACGTATAGAAAAATCTGGGAAAATATCATGACAAGGGATCCCATAGATTTCAATACTTTCTTCCCAAGCTTCATGCGACCATTTTAATAAGTTATGAAAATGAATTACACCTGCAGAATCACAATCACCAAACCTTACCTTCTTCTGCAATATTAACCAGTCAGAGGGTTTCATTTAAAGAAATTATCTATCAACAGATCCCATAATGACATCTATTGAACCAAGGATTGCCATAATATCAGCGATTTTGGCACCTTTAAGAATATGAGGCAATATTTGCAGATTATTTAAATCAGCTGCTCTGATTTTAAATCTCCATGGGGTAACTTCATTATTTCCTTGAATAAATACACCTATTTCTCCTTTGCCGGACTCTAATCTTGTATATAATTCTCCATTAGGAATTTTAAAAGTTGGAGCAACCTTCTTAGCTACATATTGATAGTCGATACCAAATATTTCACTTTTCTTATCTTCAGTCGCCATTCTTTGAGCTTCTAAATTTTCTGTTGGACCTCCTGGAATCATTTTGCAGGCTTGGCGAATGATGCTTAGTGATTGTCTCATCTCTTCAACTCTTACTCGATATCTCGCATAACAATCTCCTTCTTTTTCCGAAGCAATCTGCCAATCAAAATCGTCATAACATTCATAACTATCGACTTTCCTTAAATCCCAGGAAACTCCAGAAGCTCTAAGCATCGGACCAGACAAAGACCAATTAATTGCCTGGTCTCTTTGTATTGTTCCTAGACCTTCAATTCTTTTTCTAAAAATTGGATTATTTGTAATTAATTTTTCGTATTCATCTATCTTAGGACCAAACCAATCGCAAAAGTCTATACATTTTTCTAACCATCCGTATGGAAGATCACATGCGACACCGCCTATCCTAAAGAAATTATTATTTATTAGCCTTTGTCCAGTAGCAGCTTCCCAGAGATCATAGATCATCTCTCTTTCTCTAAAAATATAGAAAAATGGAGTTTGAGCTCCTACGTCTGCTAAAAAGGGACCAAGCCATAAAAGATGATTAGCAATACGATTAAGTTCGAGCATAAGAACTCTGATGTAACTAGCTCTTTTGGGAACTGGAATATTAGCTAATCTTTCAGGAGCATTTACTACAATAGCTTCATAAAACATTCCTGCTGCATAATCCATTCTGCTTACATAAGGGACATACATTACATTTGTTCTATTTTCAGCTATCTTTTCCATTCCTCTATGTAAATATCCAATTACTGGCTCACAATCAATGACATTCTCACCATCAAGAGTTACAACTAACCTTAAAACCCCATGCATTGAGGGATGGTGAGGGCCAAAATTGACCACCATTGGTTCTGTTCTAGTCTCTAGCTGAGCCATTCGAAATTTAACTTCTAAACAAATCTTAGTCGAAAGTTATGCAAACTGACCTATCTGATTCATCTTTTTTCAATCATCAATCAGTTATGACAGATGAGATTATGGCCTCATTAGAGCATTACCCACTTATACATAACAATCAACTTAAGGGAATAGACGCAACTTTAGGCGGAGGCGGGCACTCTTATCATTTATTGAGAAAATATTCGGATTTAAATATAATTGGACTTGATCAAGATCCATTCGCAAGAAAATCAGCATTAAAAAAACTTGATGAGTTTAAAAGTAGGATTGATATAAGGGCTTCAAATTTTGCGGATTTTGTACCAAAAGAAAAAGTTTCTTTTGTGATTGCAGATCTTGGAGTAAATAGTAACCAACTTGATGACCCCAAAAGAGGATTTAGTTTCCAAAAAGATGGTCCGCTTGATATGCGCATGAATCCTTTGCTTGATGTTAATGCAGAGAAATTAATTGAAGTTTTAAATGAAAAAGATTTAGCTAACCTAATCTATAAATATGGAGATGAGAGATTATCAAGAAAGATTGCTAGGAAAATAAAATTAGATTTGAAGGAAAATGGAAAATATTCTGGGACAAAAGAGTTAGCATACTCTATTGCAGGCTGCTTCCCAACAAAACAAAGATATAAAAAAATACATCCAGCAACAAGAACATTTCAAGCACTAAGAATTGCTGTTAATAAAGAAATTGAAGTATTAGAAAAATTTTTGCAAGTTGTACCTGAATGGCTTTTGCCAGGGGGTATTATTTCTGTTATCAGTTTTCATTCTCTTGAGGATAGGTTAGTTAAAAGTTGTTTTAAGAATGATCAAAGACTAAAAAACCTGACAAAAAAGCCAATAACACCTTCCGAACAAGAAGTCGAACTTAATAAAAGAGCTAGAAGTGGAAAATTAAGAATTGCTCAATTAAATTAAAAGCCAATAATTTTAAATTAAAAGCCAATAATTTTAAATTAAAAGCCAATAATTTCTATCGTAATGATCTGATTGTATTTGTAAGAATATGAATTGCTTGTTTTATATCTTTTGAATTAGTACTTAATCCAATACTTAACCTTATTGAAGATTCTGCTTCTTTAAGAGATCTACCTAAGGCTAGTAAAACATGAGATGGTTCACCACTACTACATGCAGATCCAGTAGAACAAATTATTTTAGATTTTAAAAGTTTATGAAACTTTGCTCCGTTTAAATCCAATACAGTCAAATTTAAATTGTGAGGTAATCTTTTTTCTATGGAGCCATTAATTAATAAACCAGAATTATTTTTTAACAACCCCTCTAAAAGGTTATTTCTATAAAAAAGTAATTTCTCAGCATTATTTTTTTGATTAAGAACTGCTATCTCTATTGCTTTAGCAAAGCCAACTACTAAAGGGAGAGGTAATGTGCCAGACCTAAGACCATATTCCTGACCTCCTCCAACAATTAAAGGCTCAAGATTAATTTCTTCATCAATCAAAAGAAGTCCTATCCCTTTAGGGCCATATATTTTGTGAGAACTCATCGTTATCATGTTTACATCTGATAAAAGATTGTCTAAAGCCATATAACCTAAACATTGTGCAAAATCAGAGTGAAATGTTATTCCTCTCGATTTACATATCTTTGAAATATTTTCTATGGGCTGAATAACTCCTATTTCGTTATTTGCCAACATGACACTAACCAGAAATGTATCTTCTCTTATTTTTTTTTTGAATTGTTCTTCTGAAATTAAGCCATCTTTCTCAGGATTAATTTCTGTAACCATAAATCCCTCTTTTTTTAGTTGGTTTAAGGGCTCCAAAACAGCTTTATGCTCCGTTTTTAAGGTAATAATATGTCCATAATTTCCTGTTTTTTTATAGAAATTTCTAGCAAAACCTAATAAGGCTAAGTTATTAGATTCAGTTGCCCCACTTGTAAAAATAACTTTTTTATTCTTAAGAAATAAATTTTGTTCTATTTTTTCTCTTGAGGCTTCCAATATAGCGCTTGCGTTAATCCCCGCCAAATTAGATTTATTTGCAGGGTTAGAAAATATCTCACTCCAAAAAGGTTTCATAGAATCAACGACATCTTTAGAGCAAGGAGTCGAAGATTGATAGTCTAGTAGTATGGGAGTTGATAGCATTATGTTTAGTATATAAAATTCTGTTTATTACTAGAAAATCAAATTAAAGAATTAAAAAAATGAATGAAATTAATCAAATAAATAATGAACAGGTAAGAAAATCAAGAATTTTATTAGTTGATGATGAGCCTGGTTTAAGAACAGCTGTTAAAACATTTTTAGAAGATGAAGGCTTTGAAATATTTATTGCAGTTGATGGAGAGGATGGTTGGGAAAAAGCTCAAACAGTCTTCCCCGATTTGATAATTAGCGATGTTATGATGCCTCGAGCCAACGGTTATGCTTTATTAGAAAAAATTAGAGAGGATGAAAAATTAGGAGGAACTCCAGTAATTTTTCTAACTGCAAAAGGAATGACCCTAGACAGAACAGAAGGTTATCTTGCAGGAGTTGATGATTATATTTCCAAACCTTTCGATCCCGATGAATTAGCTGCAAGAGTCAAAAATGTAATCAACAGACAAGAACGATTATTAAAAGAAGCGGCAAGATTCGCAGATATTGACGTAAGCAAAATGGCAAAACAAATTACTGAAATAAAATCTATGCTCACAGACCAAAACCAGACTAATCCAGAAAATAAAATAATTCTTCCTAGTTTCACTCCTAGAGAAGCAAGTGTGCTTCAACTAGTAGCAGAGGGACTGATGAACAAAGAAATTGCAAGACAGCTTGAAACATCTATTAGAAATGTTGAGAAATATGTAAGTAGACTTTTTATCAAAACAGGTACATCAAGCCGAACAGAATTAGTTCGTTATGCACTTGAAAATCATTTAGTAAAATAAATTATTTAATTTTTTCGAATTCAATTAGTTTTGAAAAATAAAAAGGAGCTTGATTTAATTTCTTTTTAACAACTTTAAATCCTCTTTCTTTGGCAGCATTAATAATACCCTTTTCTTTCAATGTATATGCTCTTGTAGTTTTACTTGGCCCAGGAAATAATTTTCCAATATTTTTTAGAACAGCAAGAACTGGGGTATAAGGAGCAAAGCTAACGATTAGTTTTTCTTTGCTTAAATCGCATAGATGTTGGACCATTTCTTCTGCGACCGGTTGAGGATAATGAATAAATACATCCAAACAAACTACAACATCAAATAAACCTTTTAATTTTTCCAGATCACAGACTTCATATTTAATTTTACCTTGATTCAAACCTAATTCATTAATGCGTTTTTTTGTTTCTTTAATCATTTCAGAAGAAATATCGCTCATCTGTAGTTCTTTTATACCGAGTCTTAGTAAAGGTATGGAAAGACTTCCTACACCACAGCCTGCATCACAATAACTTTTTTTTGTTAGTTCAGGATAGTTTTTGATATATGAGACTACATCATCTACAGTTTTTTGATGTCCTTTCCTAATATTTTTCTGAACTGTATTAATTTCATCAGATTTGCTATAAATTTTATTCCATCTCTCAAAGCCAGTACCATTAAAATACTCCCTGACTTCACTTTTTTCGATAATCTTATTTGACGTCATAAAATTCTATGAAAATTTATTCTTTTCATACTAACTAACTGGCACCAAATTAATTGCACGCCATTATAGGAAAGAATTGATTTGTTATTTTGTCAGAATTAAATTCTAAAGAAATTTATAAAATTGCTGTCGTAATGGGTAGTGATTCAGATCTAAATACATTGAAACCAGCCATTGATATTTTAAGAGAATTTAGAATTAAAACTGAAGTTTGTATACTTTCTGCTCATCGAACACCTATTGAAATGATGGAATATGCAAAAAATGCAGAATCAGAAAACATAAAAGTAATAATTGCCGGTGCTGGGGGTGCTGCTCATCTTCCAGGAATGCTGGCATCCATAACTTGCATTCCTGTAATTGGAGTACCAGTAGAGAGTAAGACACTCAAGGGAATTGACTCTCTTTTATCAATCGTTCAAATGCCCTCTGGAATTCCAGTTGCAACAGTTGCAATTAATGGAGGACAGAACGCTGGATTATTGGCAATAGGGATGGTCAGTTTATTTGATGAATCCATAAAGAAAAATTTAAAAGAGTTCCGAGAAAATCTACATACACAGGTAAGAAATAAAAATAATAAGTTATCAACTATTGGACCTGACAATTATCTTCAAAATAAATGAACTAATATTTTTCTATTAGGCCTTGTTAAGAAAGTTTTCTTTTTTGAGGTAGTTAATAACTTTTTCAACGGAATCATTTAAATCTAACGAACCTGTATCAACAACAATTTCAGGATTATGAGGAGCTTCATATGGACTAGAAATCCCTGTAAATTCCTTAATTTCACCCAAACGAGCTTTCTTATAAAGACCTTTAATATCCCTATTTTCACAAACTGTGATATCAGCAGAACAATAAACTTCAATAAAATCCTTAGATCCAATAATTTTTCTCACCTTATCTCTATCGCTAATAAATGGCGAAACAAATGCCGTAATAGTTATTATCCCAGCATTCATAAATAAATTCGCAACTTCACCAATTCTTCTTATATTTTCTTCTCTATCTTCATCCGAAAAACCAAGATCTTTACATAAACCGTGTCTTATATTATCTCCATCCAAAACATAAGTCGAAAAACCATCTAAGTGTAAAACTTCATTTAAAGCGTTGGCCAAAGTACTTTTACCAGAACCAGATAAACCGGTAAACCAGATAACCATACCTTTGTGACCTCTCATTTTCTCTAACTTTTCTCTATCAATAGTTAAGTTGTGCCACTTTATATTGGTTGACTTTGTTTGATCTTGTTCTTTCATTTTTTGCATCATCAAAATTAAAAACTATCCTAACCCTTGCTTCATAAATTATGAAATCCTTCTTTACGAAGAAACTCAATTGATTTCGATACCATATCACCTTGCAACTGGATATTTCCATCAATCAATGTTCCTCCAGTCCCACAAAAAACTTTAATTGTTTTTAGTAATTCTTTTAATAAGATTTCATCCTCAGCACCTAAACCTCTAATTAAAGTTACAGTCTTTCCCTTTTTACCTTTTTTTTGTTTTGAAATATTTATTTTTGATTGTTTACTAACAGTATCTACTTTAACTGTTTCATTTGATTTTTTTTCTTGATTATCAAATTCGATCCAATTCTTTTTTCCCATTATTTTAAATATAATCTATAGTTAGTTAATACTTATTCTATAGAAAAAGTGGTAAGTACATTTTCTCGCAAAGATCAGAACTATAAAAATGAGGATTTAAATCAACCCTCCAAAGATGGGAGATTTGGAAAATATGGTGGTCAATATGTTCCTGAAACGCTAATGCCTGCTCTTTTTGAGCTTGAAAAAGCTGCATCTAATGCTTGGAAAGATAAACTTTTTGTAGAAGAATTAAATCATCTCCTTAAGACTTATGTAGGAAGAGAAACACCACTTTATGAAGCAAAAAGACTTACTAAACATTACAAAACTAAACAAGCAACTCCTAGAATATGGCTTAAAAGAGAAGATTTAAATCATACTGGGGCTCACAAAATTAATAATGCCCTCGGACAAGCTTTACTTGCAATAAGAATGGGCAAAAAAAGAATAATTGCAGAAACTGGAGCAGGTCAGCACGGAGTTGCTACTGCTACTGTTTGTGCGAGATTCGGCTTGAAATGTATTATCTACATGGGTGCTGAAGATATAAAAAGGCAATCCCTTAACGTTTTCAGAATGAAACTTCTAGGAGCTGAAGTTAAAGTTGTAAATTCTGGAACTGCAACACTTAAGGATGCCACTAGTGAAGCCATTAGAGATTGGGTTTCTAATGTCGAAACCACACACTACATTTTAGGATCTGTTGCTGGCCCACACCCTTTCCCAAAGATTGTGCGAGATTTTCATGCAGTTATAGGTGAAGAAACTAAAAAACAATGTTTAGAATCATTTGGATCTTTTCCCGACATTTTGCTTGCTTGTGTAGGTGGGGGATCAAATGCAATGGGGCTTTTCCATCCTTTTGTTAAAGAAACTTCTGTACGTCTTATTGGAGTTGAAGCCGCAGGAAGCGGAGTTGATACTGACAAACATGCTGCCACTATCACTAAAGGGTCAGTTGGAATTTTGCATGGATCAATGAGTCTTCTCTTGCAAGATGATAATGGTCAAGTACAAGAAGCTCACTCAATAAGTGCAGGTTTAGATTACCCTGGAGTAGGACCCGAACATAGCCATTTAAAAGAAATAGGTAGAGCAGAATATGGATCTGTCACAGATCAAGAAGCTTTAGAGGCTTTAAAACTTGTTAGTGAACTAGAAGGAATTATTCCTGCACTTGAAACTTCCCACGCCTTTGCTTGGTTAGATAAATTATGCCCTACTCTTGAAAAAGATACTCATATAGTTATCAATTGCTCTGGAAGAGGCGACAAAGATGTTAATACTGTTGCTTCTTCATTAGATATTTAATCAATACCTTGGAATTGATGGGTCAATATATCTACTCCATCCATCAATACCCTCTTCCAAATTCCATATTTCGCTCACAATATTATTATCCAAGCACCATTGAGAAAAGTTATAACTTCTTATTCCTGCATGGCAGGTAACTACAATTTCACTATTTAATAAACCAGCAAATATTTCTTCAACATATTCAGATGTAACTTTACTAATTGGTATATGTAAAAATTCTTTTGAGAAACGAGCCAGTTCAAGCTCTGACTGCTCTCTTACATCAATCAAGACTGGATCTTCTTTCTCAGAATTAAACCAATCATTTAGACTAGAAGCATTTATAGATTTTGGATAACTTCCCAATTTATAGGATAAATTATGTGTTATTTACAATATAATAAATTAAGTTGCAGTAGGAAGTTTATTGTTAAAAATAAACATTGATAATGAAACTTAGAGTAGTAGCAATAATCCTATTATTATCTTTATTACTTTTTGTTGTTTTTAAAAAAGTTTCTAGTAATAAACATAAGGAACAAAGTACAAATATTGAGCAACTAAATATCTTAAAATATGCACCTAAAAACAATAAATTATTATTTATTTCAAATTTAGATAGTTTTAATATCGTTAATAATAATGAAAAGGATAAAAATCCAACAAATAAAGATAACTTTTTTTTAATAAAAAACTCTATATTAGATTACTTAGGAATAGATCTAGGCAACAATAAATTACAAGATATCTATAATAATGAACTTATAATCTCAACTTTTGAAAATAATAAAGAGCTTGAAGATGATATTTTGATTGTTTTTAAAATTAAGCCAGAAAAGACAATAGATGATTTATTAAATTTGCCTAATAAAATAGATCAGATTGATGAGATAATTACAATTAATAGAGAAAACAAAATAAATTTTCTTAACTATATATACCGAACCGACGATAATTATATAATTGCTTCATCAGATAAAAAATTAATCAAAAATAGTATTATATCTAGTGAAAATTTTAAGAAAAAACAATTTCAATATGAGGGAGAACTTGTTGGACTGAAAAATGAAAAAAATATATTATTCACAAATAAATTTTTGGAAAGTAAATTTTTTAATAAAGAAATTTTTCCTGAGAATAATGGGGATAAAATTGCTACAGTTTTTGACTTTAAAAATAAGCAACTAATTTTAAAATCATATTTACTAAATAATAAAAAAAATATTGATATTCTTACTTACGAAAAGTTAATGAATAAAGAGAATAGTAATAAAGATAATCCTGAAAATTTAATTTTTTGTGATACGAAAAATTTTGACAAACTTCTTAATCCTTTAATAAATGATTTTCAACTCAGTTTTTTTGAAGAGTTTAATAAAAATGTAAATCAAGACATATTAATTCTCAATTCAAAAAAAGATTGGCTTATTACATTTGAAAAAAATACTGAAGATGAATTTAATATAAGTGCTTTTAAAAAACTAAAAGATTTCAACAAATATACTTTGAAACAAAATGAAAATATTTACTCGATATATTCAAAAGATATTCTTGAAGAAAAAGACAATGTGATAAAAAAATTAACTTATGAAAATATCTATTCAATAGAATCAGGAGGTTTACAAATCATAAGTAATTATTTAATTGATGATAAAAAACTAGAAACAATCTCAAAAAAATTTTTTAACCTAAAAAGTAATAAAGATAAATCTACTTTTCTTTACTCAAAAGTTGATATCAAAGATGGTAATTCTAATAAAATTGAATATTTTTCTAATTTGCAGGACCTTAATTTTCTCATTAAAAATATTTTAAAAATATCAAATGAAGAATCGCTAGAAATCATAAGTAAGTCTATTCCTGAAAAAAATCCAATTATTTACAGAGAAACAATATTAAACATTCTTTAAATTAAATTTATTCAAACAAGCTTTAAAACAATCATTTTAATTTTTTGCGAAGTTAATATCTTGTGGTTAATTAAAAATTATTTGACTATCTTTAATCTATAAGTATTTGATATTGAATTAAGCAATTGGATAGTAACAAACTAATTTTAAAACCAGGATTAGAGGGTGTCCCAGTTACTAATTCATCTATCTGTGATATTGACGGCAACAAAGGTAAATTATTGTATAGAGGCTATTCCATTGAGGAACTATCCCAAAAAAGTAGTTTTTTAGAAACCGCTTACCTATTGATTTGGGGTGAATTGCCCACAGCTATTCAACTAAGAGATTTCGAACAAGAAGTTCAGATGCATCGTAGGTTAAGTTTTAGAGTTAGAGATATGATGAAATGTTTCCCTGCAACTGGTCATCCTATGGATGCTCTTCAATCTAGTGCAGCTTCTTTGGGGCTCTTCTATTCGCGTAGAGCAATAGATGATCCTAATTACATCTACAACGCAGTCATAAGACTAATAGCAAAAATACCCACAATGATTGCAGCGTTCCAACTTATTAGAAAAGGACAGGACCCAATTCAACCTAGAGATGATCTAACTTACTCATCAAATTTTCTTTACATGTTGACTGAAAAAGAACAAGATCCTATAGCCGCAAAAGTTTTTGATAGGTGCTTAATTCTACATGCCGAACATAGTTTAAACGCAAGTACATTTAGCGCTAGAGTAACTGCAAGTACTCTTACAGATCCATATGCTGTCATCGCCTCTGCAGTAGGAACCTTAGCTGGACCATTGCATGGAGGAGCAAACGAGGATGTGATTGCGATGTTAGAAGAGATTAAAACACCAGAAAATGCTGGGTCTTTTTTAGATAATGCAATAAAAAATAAAAGTAAGATAATGGGCTTTGGCCACAGAGAATATAAAGTCAAAGATCCGAGAGCAATAATTCTTCAAAAACTTGCAGAAGAACTTTTTATTAGATTTGGAGCAGATGAAATGTATGAAGTTGCTAAATCACTTGAGGCAGAGGCAATACCAAGACTTGGACCTAAGGGTATATTCCCTAACGTGGATTTTTATTCTGGCCTTGTTTATAGAAAACTTGGTATTCCTCGTGATTTATTTACTCCAATTTTTGCCATATCTAGAGTGGCTGGTTGGTTAGCTCATTGGAGAGAGCAACTTGGAGCAAATAGAATTTTCAGACCATCGCAAATCTATACAGGTTCAGCACCAAGAGATTGGATCAGCTTAGAAAGTAGAGAATAATATTTGCAGCTTTTCATAAAAAACACACATATTGTTTGTGAAGAGTTAACCTATTAAGTAAATAACATAAAAATTTTGGAATACGGATTAGATCTGGAATATAGTTTTAATGAATTCTTAAAAGGTTTTGGCCTTTCCAGCGAAATCGCTCATATAATATGGCTCCCTCTACCTATGCTTTTGGTGTTGGTAGCGGCAGTTGTTGGCGTTTTAGTAACAGTTTGGCTTGAAAGAAAAATATCTGCTGCTGCTCAACAAAGAATAGGTCCAGAATACGCTGGAGCGCTCGGCGTCCTCCAACCAATTGCAGATGGTCTTAAGTTACTTGTCAAAGAAGATATTATTCCTGCCAAAGCAGATGGGATTCTCTTCACTGCAGGACCTATATTAGTTCTTGTCCCAGTGATTCTGTCCTGGCTAATTGTTCCTTTTGGACAAAACCTTTTAATAAGTAACGTTGGCATTGGAATTTTCCTATGGATTGCTTTAAGCAGTATTCAGCCAATTGGCCTTCTTATGAGCGGATACGCATCAAATAATAAGTATTCTTTATTAGGAGGTTTAAGAGCAGCGGCTCAATCAATAAGTTATGAAATTCCTTTAGCTTTATCTGTACTGGCTATCGTACTAATGACAAATTCTTTAAGTACTGTTGACATTGTCAACCAACAAAGTGGTGCTGGAATCCTAAGTTGGAATATATGGAGACAACCAGTTGGTTTTATAGTCTTTTGGATTTGTGCTCTTGCGGAATGTGAGAGACTTCCGTTTGACTTACCCGAAGCTGAAGAAGAATTAGTTGCGGGATATCAAACTGAATATGCAGGGATGAAATTCGCATTGTTCTACCTAGGTAGTTACATTAATTTAATTCTTTCCGCTTTATTAGTATCAATACTTTATTTGGGAGGATGGGGTTTTCCTATTCCAGTTGAATTAATAGCTAAGTTTCTTAATTTACCTATTAATGCACCCTCTATTCAGGTTTTCACTGCATCAATAGGAATTGTAATGACTGTACTGAAAGCATATCTTTTAGTTTTTATTGCAATATTATTACGTTGGACAACTCCTAGAGTAAGAATTGATCAACTCTTAGATCTAGGATGGAAGTTTCTTCTGCCAATTTCTCTTGCTAATCTTTTGATAACAGCAGGATTAAAACTTGCTTTTCCGCAATTCTTTGGTGGTTAAATTTAAGTAAAAATACTTAAATTCAAAATTATTCCACTAAAATAAAATAACTAAGTAAATTTTTCGAAATGAACAATTTCCTTCAACAAATAAATAGCTATATCAAAGAAGCATTTAATGCTGGCAAATATTTATACAATGGTATATCGGTAACTTTTGATCATCTTCGAAGAAGACCAGTTACTGTTCAATATCCATATGAAAAATTAATACCTTCTGAAAGATATAGAGGAAGGATACATTATGAATTTGATAAATGTATTGCTTGTGAAGTTTGTGTGAGAGTATGTCCTATAAATCTCCCAGTAGTTGATTGGGTAATGAACAAAGAAACCAAAAAAAAGGAACTTAGAAATTATTCAATAGATTTTGGGGTTTGTATTTTTTGCGGAAATTGTGTTGAATATTGCCCAACTAATTGTCTGTCAATGACCGAAGAATATGAATTAGCTACTTTTGACAGACACAATTTAAATTTCGATAATCTCGCACTTGGCAGACTACCCACAAATGTTACAACAGATCCTTCAGTTAAACCTCTAAGAGAACTTGCCTATCTTCCAAAAGGTGTCATTGATCCTCATGAAATCCCAGCTTCAGATGCAAGAGTTGGTAAATTACCGGAAGAAGTTTATGATTGGATGAGGCCTGAATCCAATGAAAATAAAGATAAAGTTTCTAATCCCAACAATTAATTCACATTAATTTATGTCCATTGCCATAACAACACAATTTATTTGTTTTACAGTTTTATCTTTAGTTGTCATTATTGGAGCACTTGGTGTTGTGTTGCTCGAAAGTATTGTTTATTCAGCATTTCTGCTTGGTGGAGTTTTCATGAGTGTTGCAGGATTATATCTTCTATTAAATGCAAGTTTTGTTGCTGCAGCTCAAGTTTTAGTTTATGTGGGTGCAGTGAATGTATTAATAATTTTTGCAATAATGCTAGTTAATAAAAAAGAAGATTTAAAGCCTATTAATGACATTAAATCGAGAAGAGTTATATCAACATCGATATGTTTAACCCTTCTAAGCCTCTTAATAAGAGTTGACTTGACCAATGTATGGAGCTTATCAAGTCCTCAAAACTCTATTGGAGAAGAATCAACTATTAGGATTGGTGAACATCTTTTTAGTGATTATTTACTCCCATTTGAAGTAGCTTCAGTCTTACTTTTAATGGCAATGATTGGGGCTATTGTTTTAGCTAGAAGAGATGTAATGAGCAAAGATATTTCCACAGGACTACCTGTTGATCAAGAGTTAATTGAAAAATCATCAGAACCATTACTTACAAATAAAAATTAACCTTTTGTATTTCTTATTATGAATTTAGAGTCAATTCCTCTTCAAGCTTTTTTAATAGTTTCGTCAGCACTATTTTGCATTGGTATTTGGGGATTATTAAATAGCAGAAATGCAGTCAGAGTTCTTATGAGCATTGAATTAATGCTCAATGCGGTAAATATAAACTTGATGGCGTTTTCTTCCTATATTGATAATAATTTAATTCAAGGACAAGTTTTTACAATTTTTGTCATTACTGTTGCTGCCGCAGAAGCAGCCGTTGGATTAGCTATATTGTTATCTCTTTATAGGAATAGGGTGACTGTCGATATGGAAAGTTTTAATTTATTAAAATGGTAAAAGCATTAAATGAAACTTTCATTAGTGCTTATTGTATATCGTTCAGATAGTTCTACAGCTCAAGAGGCTTCAAAATTCTGTGAAGAAGTTCTTAAGGCAAAAAAGATTAAATCAAACAGGATTAAAAGTAATTTTCATAAGGATGAAATTGAAAAATATTTTTCTAATTCAGAATCACAACCAAATATTGGGATAGTTCTTGGTGGAGATGGAACCTTCCTGAAATGTGCAAATGCATTAGCTGATTATGATATTCCTTTATTGAGTATTAATATTGGAGGTAATTTGGGGTTTCTTACTCAAGAGAAAGAATCTTTATTTGACAAATCTTTTATTGAAATTCTGGAAAACGAAGAATATTTAATTGACTTGCGTAATAGATTAAATTGTGATGTTTGTATTGAGGGAACAAGTTCAGAGAAAAAAATCATAAAAAGCTATAACGCCTTAAATGATTTTTATTTTAAATCCGTTGAAGAAGATATTTCTCCCACAAACCAAATACAAATTGAAATAGATAATGAGAAGGTAAATGAATATAAAGGTGATGGATTGATTGTATCTACAACCACGGGTTCAACAGCCTACTCAATGGCTGCAGGAGGTCCAATAGTACATCCTAGTATAGATGGTATGATTATTAACCCTATATGCCCAATGAGCTTGGCTAGTAGACCAATCGTCATACCTAATACAAGTAAGGTAATCATTAAGCCAGTAAAAAAAAGTAAAGGGGAAATTAAATTATGGACTGACGGTTCAAAATGTATGACCATTAAGGAAAATTTCTATTGTGAGATTAAGAAAGGGAAATCGCCCTGCAAAATAATAAAGTTTAAAAAAAGCACAAGTTACTACAATACCTTAATAAAAAAACTAGATTGGAAAGGCGATTTGTCTCCAAAAAATTTCAAAAATTAAATGGCCTTTGAGATAGAAAGAAGATTTCTTATAAAAAATGATAATTGGAAAAAATTCATAAATAAAAAAGTTTATATTGAACAAGGATATTTATCCAAAAGTTTAGATGGTTGGATTATTAGGGTAAGGCTTATAGGCAAAAACTCTAAAATTGCACTTAAAAAACATATCAAAGGCTTTACCAACTTTGAATTTGAATACTCCATTCCACGAAGCGATGCTGAAAAAATAATGTCAAATCTTGCAAATACGATTAAAAAAGATAGATTCTTTCTGGAAATTGAAAAAAAATCTTGGGTTATAGATTGCTTTCAAGAAAATAATTATCCACTTGAAATTGCAGAAATTGAACTTCCTAATGAAGAGGAGGATTTATTTATTCCATCTTTTATCTCAAAAGAAATTACTGGGCTGACCCATTACTCAAATTTCAGTCTCGCCAACAAACCTTTTTCAGAGTGGAAAGAAGACTATTTAACAACTTTCAAAAGTAACTAGTCAAAGGAACCACTCATCCTTTATATTTTCTTTATATTTAAGCAAATTATTTTTTATTTTCTTCAGATGTATGGTCTTTACGATAAAGAAGGAATATTGAGATTTGTTGATTCAGACAAGGATGCATGTATTGCATATGCTGAACTTTTCGAATTAGGTTCTACCAATTATTGTCTAATGGATTTGGCTAATGATACAAAAAAAATAAAGGGTCATACTAATCTTGATCAGAGTCTGGAAGTGTACAACAATTAAATCCATCTCTACAAATCTTGCCGTTGTCCATTGCCCAATTCAAAAGTGCTACTCTGTTTTTAGAACCAGTTTTTGTAAACATATTACTTACATGATTATCAACAGTTCTTTTACTAATAGTTAGTTTTACCGCAATTTCTTGATTTGTAAGCCCATCAGCTACAAGATCAATGATTTCCATCTCTCTTGCTGAGAGACCCATCATATCAATGTTGTTCACTTCTTCTTCAACCATTTGCATTTAAACAGTTCCTTTTTTATATTAATTAAGTTTAGCAATCTCAGTACACTTGTTAACCAACTAGGAAACAAAAGCAATTGAAATCAAAACTTCAGCAGACTTTAGAAAAAAGATCTAAGGTAATCACGGCAGAGGTAATGCCGCCAAGAGGTGGAAGCCCCATAAGATCTCTTAAGATAGCACAACTTTTGAAAGATAAGGTACATGCTGTTAACATTACAGATGGAAGCAGAGCTGTAATGAGAATGTGCAGCTTGGCAATGTCCAAACTATTACTGGAAAATGGGATAGAACCAGTAATGCAAATTTCTTGCAGAGATCGTAATAAAATTGCTTTACAATCAGACATTCTTGGAGCAAATGCTTTAGGAATTAGAAACATCTTATGCATTACCGGTGATTCAGTAAAAGCTGGGGATCAACAAGATGCAAAAGCCGTAAATGAGTTTGAGTCAGTCAGATTGCTTCAACAAATTCAGGCTTTCAATAAAGGAATTGACCCTACTCTAGGAGAACTTTCGGATAAAAAAACATTTATTTTTGCAGGTGCTGCAGCTGATCCAAATTGCAGAAATATAAGAAGTCTAGAAAATAGAATGAGAAAGAAAAAAGAGGCTGGAGCTGGATTTATACAAACTCAAATGGTTATGGATAAAGAAAATTTGATAGAGTTTTGTGAAAAAATTAGCAAGCCTCTTGAAATTCCAGTAATTGCAGGTGTATTCCTATTAAAGTCTTACAAAAACGCTCTTTTTATAAACAAATACGTTCCGGGTGCAAACATCCCTGAAAATATCTTAAATCATCTAAAAAATGCTAAAGACCCATTACAAGAAGGTATTAAAATTGCAGCTGAACAAGCTCATGAATTTATGAATATCGCAGATGGTGTTCATCTAATGGCCGTAAAAGCAGAGCATTTAATTCCTGAAATTATTGAAAAAGCTAATCTTAATCTGGAATATTAATCAAATCAGTACCTAATAATTCTGCCATAGCTTTCTGCTGAGGTGATGGCTCAGTTAAATCAGATCTTCTTGAATCTGCTATTAACCAGTCTAAAGATGCATCTTGCAAATCAAAATGATCTCCATTTTTCCCAACACAATATTTACCAAACACTAACTTATCCATTAGTCTCACACCTTTACCAATTTTAGAATAATCAAAAATAATTGAGTTATCTATAGTTGCACCCTCGCAAATACAACAACTTGGTCCAATCATGGAAGGGCCAATAATAGTTGCCCCATCCTCTATCCTAGTCATGCCTCCTATATAAACCGGCCCGGTTATATTTACCTTTTCCCAGTTGGCGGCGACATTCAAACCGGTAAAAACTCCTGGTTTTATTTCCTTACCAGGTATTTGCACTTGTCTTACCTTACCTTGCAATACATTTCTAATAGCACTCCAATAATCAGGAACTTTTCCAATATCTACCCATTCAAAATCCATTGGTAATGCAAAAAATGGTAAATCCATTGCAACAAGTTTAGGGAAAAGATCCGCCCCAATATCAAATTTTTCTGCTGAAGGTATGAAATTAAAAATTTCTGGTTCGAAAAGATAAATTCCTGTATTTATAGAGTCACTTAAAGCTTGATCAACTGTTGGCTTTTCCTGAAAAGCCTTTATTCGGCCATTTTCATCAGAAACCACGACACCGTAACTTGATACTTGATCTTTTGTTACCTTCTTTGTTATCAAGCTCGCAATAGCTCCTTTCTGCTTATGTTTTTTAACAGCTTGAGTTAAATCTAAATCAACTAAAGCATCACCACATAAAACAACAAAAGTTTCATCAAAGAAATTTTGAAAATCCTGAATTTTTTTTAATCCTCCTGCGGATCCTAAAGCATCACCTATTAATTCTCCATCTTCAATTCTTCCCTCGAAACTATAAGCAATTTCTACTCCAAATCTTTGCCCGTCCCTAAAATAATTTTCAATTTCTTCAGCCAGATGAGAAACATTTACCATTATTTCTTTAAAGTTATGTTCTCTTAAAAGTTCCAAGAGAAACTCCATAACAGGTTTTTGCAAAATCGGAATCATCGGTTTCGGAATAATATGCGTAATAGGCTGTACACGTGTGCCTTTACCTGCCGCAAGTATCATTGCCTTCATAAATTCAAACCTATTTTTTAAAATTATACGTTATCACTATTAAGCTTCTAAGCAGCCGAGGAAGGAGCATTACTTACCTCAAGATTTTCTATGGGCAATTGAGCTAAGCCACCATCAGGTATTATTCTCTTAATTTGAATTGGGCCGTATAAGGAATCAATTTGTTTAATTTCAATTTTGTTTTCAGATGATAAAAATAACAAGGCCCAAAAAACTCCCAAACGATCTTTATCTAAATCATTTTTTACTATTGTTTGCCATTTCTTAACTAAATATTCAAAATCTGTCCATTGTAATGCTTTTTCCCATCCTTCGATAAATTTCCCTAATGCTTTAGTGGTTTCTGGAAGTTTCTCGCGATGCGCTAAAGATTTTACTTGAGAAATTAAAGCCCTATCAGAATATTTTTTATTTCTTTTTCTCTTCATGAGAAGAAGATCTTGGGTTTCTATAACTTCTGCTATGGACTCTAACTGACTTACAAGTTCTCCCAATGTTGTTGTACGTTTAAGAATTGGTTGTGCAATTGATCTTCTCCTTAGATATTTTTCAGGATATTTTGGAATATCAAATTCTTTATCAATCCAATCTTGATCATCCAAATCAAATTCATCTTCAAAATCGGAAGAATTTTCTTTGAAAACATCAGTTTCCAAAACTTGAGCCTTAAGATTAACTAGCACGGAAGCTGCGAAAAACGCTTCGCTGGTCTCAGCTAAATCCTTATGATATGAAATTTGACTATTTGGAGTATGATTAAAAGTATGTGAGTATTGCTCTAAAAAGCTATCAATTACACCTATAACATCAATATCCCATGGATCGAGCTCACCTCTCCCTGCGGCATCTTGAAGAAATTTAATCAACAATCTAGGGCCTAATTGTTGCCTATCAATAGGATTGGAATAAGATATTTTTGAGATAATAAAATCTACTCACAAGATATCTTTTAATTTATTTAATGCCAAACAATATTGCATTAATTTAAATAATTATAATGTTGGAGCTTTTAGGATATCATTTGATTTATTTACTGAAAAAATATTTGTTTTCACAGCACTTTTAACTGCAGTTAAATCTCGATCAACCAAATTGTTAATAGAAGCGATGTAACTTTCAGTAACTAATCTTGGGTACAAACCTATTCCAATAATCGGTAAAAGTAAACAGGCAATAATATAAACTTCCCTTGGCTCTGCATCTATAAGTTTTCGTTCTTCGATTAATTTAGGATTTTCTTTACCAAAGAATATTTCTCGCAACATTGAAAGTAGATAAATAGGAGTAAGTATTACACCAATAGCAGCTAAAGATGCCATCACTACCCTAAACGGAAGTGTATAAACTTCATCAGTAACAAATCCTGTAAATACCATCAATTCGGAAACAAATCCACTCATACCCGGCAAAGCCAAAGAAGCGAGAGAACAAGCAGTCCATAGTGCAAACATAATTCTCATTTTTTGTCCTACACCACTCATTTCATCAAGTTTAAGAGTCTTTGTTCTATCATAGGTGGCACCAACAAGAAAAAATAAACTTGCACCTATTAATCCATGACTGACCATTTGCAGCATTGCTCCGCTTGTTCCAAGGCTACTAAAACTCCCTATCCCAATAAGAACAAAACCCATATGACTTATTGAACTGTATGCAATTTTTCTTTTAAGATTTCTTTGAGCAAACGAAGTTAATGCAGCATAAATAATATTTACTACTCCTAAAACTATTAATAATGGGGCAAATTGAGCATGAGCAACGGGTAACAATTGTGCATTAAATCTTAAAAGAGCATATCCTCCCATCTTTAATAAAATTCCTGCTAGGAGCATATGAACAGGAGCTGTAGCCTCTCCGTGAGCATCTGGAAGCCAAGTATGAAGAGGTACTATTGGTAGTTTGACACCAAATGCAATTAAAAGCCCTACATAACATAATATTTGGAATTTTTGACTAAAGTCTTGAGCTGCCAAGTGAGAAAACTCAAAATTAGGAACTTCTGTACCATAAAAACCCATTGCTAACGCTGCCAGAAGAATGAAGATAGAACTGCCAGCTGTATAAATAATGAATTTTGTTGCTGCATATTGTCGATTTTTGCCACCCCATATAGCAAGCAATAAATAAACTGGAATTAGCTCAAGTTCCCAAGTTAGAAAGAATAAAAGCATATCTTGTACCGCAAACACAGCGATTTGCCCGCCATCCATAACCAATATCAAAAAGAAAAATAACTTTGGTTTGAACTTGACTGGCCAAGCAGCAAGAACTGCTAAAGAAGTTATAAAACTAGTCAATAATATTAGCGGCATAGACATGCCATCAGCGCCAACAGACCAAGTAAGACCTAAATCAGGAAGCCAACTAATATTTTCTTTTAACTGAACATTTTCATTACTAATATCAAAGCCATTTATATATGAACCTACAGTTATTAAAAAAGTTATCAATGCAATAGACAATGCAAACCATCTCACTTCTTTACCATCCCCTTTATCCGGGAAAAAAGGTATCACAAATGCGCTACCAATTGGGAATAAAATTGAAGCAGATAACCAAGGAAAATTAGACAATCCAGCTCCCAAAGTTCCCAACATCTCTGTCTCAAAATGTGTATAAAAAAAAGTACTCAATTTAATAAGAAATTTATCTTAAATAAAGTCTAGAAATTTTCTGTATTTTTTCACCCTAATGGACAGTGAAGACACACAATTGTAATTAAGATACTTGAGGAGATTGAAAACCAAATATAGCAACTAGGAGAATAACCCCTCCAAAAACAATAAGCGCATAAAATTGAGCCCTACCAGTCTCGAAATATTTTAAACCTTCTCCACTACCTAAAGTTACAAGTCCAGTAAGATTTACAACGCCATCAACAACCTTAGAATCAACCTCTAAGACTTCTTTAGCAAGTTTTCTACTACCATTAACAAAAAGTTTTTCATTAATATCATCTAGATACCATTTATTGGATAAAAATCGGTTGATGGTAGGAAACTTTTCAGCAAATAAAACTGATAAATTAATTTTTTTCACAAAATATGCCTGATAAGCAATAATGATTCCAGCTAATGCAATAAGTACTGAGGCAATTGCTAAAGGCAGAAATTCTTTTAATTCGAATGCTTTTGCAGCAGTCTCTGCTTCTTCGGGATCTAGTAAATATGCAATTTTGCTATCCCATGGAAGTCCCATAAAACCAATAATTACAGAGGGTACAGCTAGAAATACCAAGGGAAATGTCATTGTCCAGGGTGACTCATGAATAGAGCCATGTTCTTCATGCTCTTCTTGATTTTCTTCATCTAGGTTTGTTTTAGAGGCTATTAGAAGCTCTTTTTGCAATTTTTTATTTTCCCCTCTGAAATCTCCTTCAAATGTCAAGAAATAAAGTCTAAACATATAAAAAGCAGTCATACCAGCTGTTAGAAGTCCTACAAACCAAAAAGCTGGAAATGATATAAAAGCATTTCCGAGTATCTCGTCTTTACTCCAAAAACCTGCTAACGGGGGAATTCCACTAATTGCGACACAACCTATTAAAAATGTTGTTGATGTATATGGCATTTTTTTTCTTAAACCGCCCATCAATCTCATATCTTGAGCTAAAACAGGCTGATGACCAACTACTTCTTCCATAGCGTGTATTACTGAACCAGATCCCAAAAAAAGCATTGCTTTAAAGCAAGCATGAGTCACTAAATGAAAAATTCCTGCTACTGGTGCTCCACAACCCATTGCAAGCATCATATAACCAAGCTGAGAAACTGTGCTATAAGCTAAACCTTTTTTTAAATCCATTTGGGTCAAGGCTATAGAGGCCCCTAAAAAACAAGTAATAGTACCGACCAAAGCAATAATGAACTGGATAGAGGGGAATATCGAATATAAAGGTTGAAGTCTTGCTACTAGAAATATTCCTGCTGCAACCATAGTTGCAGCATGGATCAGTGCGGATATTGGCGTCGGTCCTTCCATCGCATCAGGCAACCACACATGAAGAGGAAACTGAGCAGATTTTGCCATGGGGCCTAAAAATACTAAAAAACAAAGTAGTAAAGCAGCCCAACCTGGTATCGAATTGTCAGATAAAGATTGAGAAATTCCAGTAGCTATTTCATTAAAATCAAAACTATTTGTTGCCCAAAATAGTCCAAGAATTCCTAGTAATAAGCCAAAGTCTCCCACTCTATTAACAACAAATGCTTTTTGTGCAGCATGTGCAGCGCCATCCCTGTCATACCAAAAACCAACCAATAAGTAAGAACACATACCAACTAATTCCCAAAAAACATAAATTTCTAATAAATTCGGACTAATTATTAAACCCATCATTGAACTACTAAATAATGCTAAATAAGTAAAAAATCGGACATAACCTTTGTCATGCGCCATGTACCCATGGGAATAGATCATTACCAGCAAAGTTATTGAAGTTACTAACGCAAGCATTACACTCCCCAAAGGATCAAGGACAAATCCCATTGGAATTGTGAAATTCCCAGCATTGGCCCATACAAATAACTTCTCTACTGATTGATAACCATTAACTTGTTCAAATAGAGCTTTATAACTAATTACCGCAGAAATCCCAACAAAAGAAATTAGACCTATAGAAATAATTTCTCTTGAATTATTAATTTTTTTATTGATGCTTATTAATCCTAAGCCAGAAAGCACTGCTCCAATAAGTGGAAAAACAGGAATTAACCAGGCAATTTCTGAAGCTTGAGGCATTTTTTAGAAAACTTGTAATTTGATTTTAAACTGTCAATTGAAAAATTCAGACAAAAATGATGAATTGAATGTTTTAACAGCAATATTAATGTATTGATGAGACCACCAAAGTACGCCTATTGCAATTAATATACCGAGTTGAGATAACCTAAAAAATTCTTTAATCTTAAATTCTTGCCTCCCCTGAAGTATAGCTATGAATGGGATTATGGAAGTATTTTTTTTAAAATTTTCAAATTCTTCTCCAAATCTATTTGCTAATCTCTTATCGCCATGCCAAATTGCAAAAAGATGATGCAAAACTAAGCCAATAGAAGTTACTAATGTAAATGAAGTACCAATCCATAAAGTATGAGCAAAACACCAAATTATCTGGCCAAAAGCTTGTGGATGTCTCGTAATTCGCATTATCCCAGTTCCATAGATTCGTACTTTAGGTTTTAAAACCGAAGGAATTTCTAGCAAATTGTAAGTAGCTGGATATAAAAATAAAAAACTTATGGCAGTTAAGAACCAAACGATCATAAAAACAAAATTATTGCCCTGTAAATTCCATAATCTGATTCCGTCGTATCTATGAGCCAGAAAATAACTAATCAAGATAATTGCAGATGGCAAACTTAAAAAAACAAAACATAACCGCCATAATCTAGGCCCCATAATAGATTCTGCTTTAATTCTTAAAGCAGCTCCACCACTATGAATTACCGCAAAAATAAAAATCAAACATAATATTATTAGTGAAGTTTTATGAGTCTCCATATATTTAGATTGTTCAAATGATTTTTGTTCTTAACAAGAATACTCTTAAGCATTAGAATTATAAGAAATTGTAGGCATAATAGATGCCAGAATTACCATTTACACTCGACCAATTAAGAATATTAAAAGCTATAGCAGCTCAAGGAAGTTTTAAAAAAGCTGCAGATCTCTTATATGTAACCCAACCTGCCGTGAGTTTACAAATACAAAATTTAGAAAAACAACTTGAAATCACAATTTTCGACAGAGGTGGTAGGAAGGCTCTATTAACTGAAGAAGGAAGACTATTACTTGAATATTGCGAACGAATTTTGAATCAATGCGACGAAGCTTGCAAAGCTATTGAAGATTTAAATAGCTTAAAAGGCGGAACTCTTATCATTGGAGCAAGCCAAACAACAGGTACCTATTTAATGCCGAGAATGATAGGACTGTTCAGACAAAAATATCCTGATGTATCTGTTCAACTGCAAGTTCACAGCACTCGAAGAACTGGTTGGAGTGTCGCCAATGGACAAATTGACTTAGCCATTATTGGCGGACAATTACCTGGAGAATTAGAAAATTTGCTACAAGTAATTCCATATGCCACTGATGAATTGGCATTAGTTTTACCCTCTAAACATCCACTTTCGACCAAAAAAGAGCTTCTAAAAGAAGACTTGTACAAATTAAATTTTGTAACATTAGACTCGCAATCTACAACGAGAAAAGTTGTTGACAAACTTCTCAAAGATTCTGGGCTTGATATTCAAAGATTAAAAATTGAGATGGAACTTAACTCTCTTGAAGCAATCAAAAATGCAGTTCAATCAGGTTTAGGAGCTTCCTTTTTGCCTGTGGTTTCTATTGAAAGAGAATTAATGGCTGGAACAATCCACAAAGCATTTATTGCTGATTTAGAGGTTAAAAGAGAACTTAAATTAATCACTAATCCCTCAAGATATACATCAAGAGCATCCGAAGTATTCAAGAAAAACATTTTGCCACAATTTGCTAGTTTAGAAAGCCCTTTGAGGCATATGTAATTTTGATCAAAACTGAATTGCTTCTTTATTAATTCCTACACCGCCGTCTTCGGCTTGTCCATCACCTTTAATTATAAATTTATTTTCATTTACATCAGTCTGATAAACGCATTTAACTATTGGTTTATCTCTAATAGAACCA
>CACGER010000012.1 GCA_902572075.1 uncultured Prochlorococcus sp. | reverse complement strand
TATTTAGTTCCCTAAATTTCTTTAATTATAAGATTTATATTTAATGTCAAAAGAAAATATGCCAGATGTTCTTGTTTTGGGTGCAGGGCCTGCAGGTATGGCTATTGCCTCAGCTTTAGGGAAAGAAAAATTAGATGTTGAAGTGCTTTCTCCAAATGGGCCAGATGAACCTTGGCCAAATACATATGGCATTTGGGGGAAAGAAGTTGATCAACTCGGGCTTCAGGATTTACTTGAATATAGGTGGAAGAATACTGTAAGTTTTTTTGGGCATGGCGCTTTAGAAGAGCAGGACGACGAGAATAAAGCCACGGAACATTCACTAGATTATGGACTATTTGATAAGAAGAAACTCCACAATTATTGGTTTAACGAATGCAATAAGTCTTTTATTAAATGGCATCAAGGCTTTGCAAACAAAATACATTTTGAAAAATACAAAAGTACAGTAACTACAAAAGATGGCAAAACTTACTCTGCAAGATTAGTGGTAGATGCAACAGGGTATGATCCTGTTTTTCTTAAATTAAAATCCTTTGGTCCCTTAGCAGTCCAAACTTGTTATGGGATAGTAGGTAATTTTAGTAAACCTCCACTTGAGAAAGGGCAGTTCGTATTAATGGACTACAGAAATGATCATCTTAACGATGAGCAAAAAAAAGAACCGCCAACTTTTCTGTATGCCATGGATATGGGGGATGGGAAATATTTTCTTGAAGAGACATCTCTTGGTTTAGTAAATCCTCTAACAATGGAAAATTTAAAAGAGAGACTAGAAAAGAGGCTTTCTTATCGAAATATATCAATCACAAGCATGCAGCACGAAGAGCTTGGCTTATTTCTTCCTATGAATATGCCAATCCCAGATTTCAAACAACAAATACTTGGATATGGTGGTGCTGCTTCAATGGTACATCCTGCATCTGGATATTTAATTGGTAATGTTTTAAGAAGAGCTCCACTTGTCGCCAAAGCAGTCTCAGAAGCAATTAAAAACAAAAATCTAAGTACCTATCATATTGCCAGAAAAGGTTGGGAAACTTTATGGTCAAAAGAATTAATTAGGAAGAAATCACTTTACCAATTTGGATTAGAAAAACTCATGAGGTTTGATGAGAAACTATTGAGAGAATTTTTTGGCAGTTTTTTCCAACTACCTAAAAATCAATGGTATGGTTTTCTAACTGATACTCTTTCTTTAAGAGAGATTGTATATGCTATGTGCGTAATGTTTATAAAGGCTCCATGGAGTGTAAAGAAAGGTCTTATGATTATGCATGGGAGAGAATTTAAAATGTTACTTAGGATAATATTTCCAAACATATAGTTAAAAAATGAGAACCATATTAATAAGTGGAGCCAGTAGAGGTATTGGACTAAATATTGCACATAAAGAATTAAAAGAAGGCAATAGAATTAGTGTTGGCATAAGAGATTTAGAATCATTAAAAGGAAGCGCTATTGATCCAGAAAAATGGCCAGAAGGGAAAATTATAATCAACCACTATGATGCTTTAAAAAAAATTACAGCCGAAAATTGGATAAAGAATACCGTAGATAAATTTGGAGGATTTGATTCAGTAATAAATTGTTCTGGAGTATTATCGAAAGTTCCTTTCTTATACAAAGATGGTGATGAAGAAGATATTTTAAATACATTAAATATCAATTTTTTAGCAATTTGGCATTTATGTAGGCTTTCTTGGGATCATTTATGTACCTCTGGAAGAGGAAGAATTATTGTTTTAGTTTCAATGAGTGGGAAAAGATCCAAAGGTGATTTAGCCGCTTATTCTTCTTCAAAGTTTGCTTTGATGGGATTATGCCAAACTATGAAAAATAAAGGTTGGGATAAAAATATAAGGATTTCTGCAATTTGCCCAAGCTGGGTTAATACAAAAATGGCCCAAAATATCTCTTCTTTAGACAAATCAAGCATGACACAACCTGAAGATATTGCTGAAATATGCTCAACGATTCTTAAGTTACCTACACAATCAGTTCCATTTGAAATCGCCTTAAATTGTAACTATGAAATTTAACCTAAATTAAAAATTAAGTAAGCCATTGACAGCATTGCAATTGCAATAAATAAACCTTTTATTCGATTAGTTAACAATGAAAAAAGAGATAAATCTTCAGAAAAGTATCCGCCAAAACTACCTGTAATAAATAAAATAACCATTGGAAGAGATGAAATTCCGAAAGAATAAGATATTGATCTTACAAATCCAAAATTTAAATAATTAAAAATAAAAAAACCTAATGAAAATAATAAAAAAGATGCAAATAGAGTTATAGAAACTTCAGCATCTAAAGTGTGAGGTAAGCTACCCTTTAACTCAAATTGCTTTTTACATTCTCTAATTTGTCTTTTAGAAAGCTTTAAATAACCAGTTTCAGGAATTCTTTGCGACTTATATTTTCTTAATAATCTTGCTTCAAGAGTTTCTGGCTCCTTGGTCATAATTGATGTTAATAATTCATCTGGCTTTAATTTTTTAATTTTCTTTTCAAGATTATCCGTTTTCCCAATCCTATAAAGATCTCCTACTCTAATAAGGTAAACATATCCCGACATTTGCGTTGTAAAATTAATACTGTTCCTAATTAGATAATACTAAAAGAATTAGGGAAATAAAAAGTTTTTACAATATGAAAAACGATATTTTATATTCATTTCGAAGATGTCCATATGCAATTCGTGCAAGATGGGCCCTGTTAATTTGCGAAATAAAAGTAGAAATAAGAGAAATTGATTTAAAAAATAAACCTTTAGATTTTTTAAATAATTCAAAGACGAAAACGGTTCCAATACTTATAAAGAAAAATAGTGAAGTTATTGAAGAAAGTCTTGAAATCATCCTGTGGGCTCTCTCAGAATCGAAAAAAGAAAACATTAAATTAATTTATTTTCCTGAGAACAAAAAGGAAGATATTCTTGAAATAATTAATGAAAACGATAACGAATTCAAATATCATTTAGATCGATTTAAATATGCTACAAGATATAAAGATAGTGATGAAGAATTTCATTTCACAAATGCTATTAAATTTATAAAGAGATGGAACGAACTGCTTGCAGAAAACAAATATTTTTTTGGAGATAGCCCCACAATCGCTGATTGGTCTGTTTGGCCTTTTGTAAGACAATTTAGAATCGCTTGTGAAAGTCAAAAAAGGATAAATTATTTTGAACCCTCGATAAAAAACTGGTTAGATTCATTTGAGAAAAATAAAGAATTTAAATCCTTAATGTATAAATACGAATTATGGGAACCAAATTATAGAAAGAATTATTTTCCTTGTTAATTAACTTTCTAACAACTTCCTTTTTTCAATTATTCTTGCTAACTCCAAAAAATATCCTGCAGTCCTAAATTTTCCAATATTTTTTTCCTTAAAATCAAGATCGCTTCTAATTTCTGCAGTCTCCGCCATTAGCAAATCTAAATCATTTGATCCAAGACTATACAATTCTCCTAGTTCGATTTCCCTTCCGAGTAAATGACTCCTAAACCACTTCCCTTTATTTTCTTGAGGTGGAATATCGTAGGGAGTAAATGACATTAAAATAAAATTTAGACTAATACTATTCTAGGGTTTTTATTGAAACTTTTTCATCCCTACTTTATTAAAAATCAATGCAATAAAAAGAATTGCGAATGTAATTAGGGCACAAATTTCTGTCCAATAATCTAACCCAATTTTAGAAATCATTAATGGTGCAAGAACTGTGAATAGTCCCCCAGAAAGAATTAACTGAGCGAAAAGCTGTTTTGACGTAAAAATTGGTAAAGTCTTAGAAATATTTTTAGGATCTGCAAGCCTTAAAAGAAGTAACCCAGAAGCTACTACACCTGTAGAATTCCCAAACTCTATCAAGCTTTTTTCAAACCAATAATCATCAAAAATAAAGTATGCGAAATAAGTAATGCAGATTAAATTCCAAAATAAGCCGAAAATAGTAAATACTAAAATAAGTATCCAATTATCAAAAACAACTGCGATATCTAAACTCGCCATAGCTGTAAAAATCAACAAATCTGTAGATAAAATACCAATCTCCCTTTGCAGAATATTTGAAATAAATTCTGTATTTTTGGTTTTCTCTAAAATATATCTTATAAGGAGCGAACCTATAAGGATAAAAGGGAATACTGGTAGTGAAAAAATAACTTCCTTGGAAAAATCTCCAAAAGAACTTGAAATATACCTTAAAAATTTAAGTAGCAAAATACCAAAAGAAATTGCCAAACCAGAGAATCCAAGATTTATTATAAAAATTCTTAAATCTGCAAAAATTCCTGTCTTATTTTTCCCCTTTAGAGTGTCTTTTTGTTCAAGAATTTCCTCAGTATCTGAAAGACCTAAAGTTCTACCAAGGAAGATGAATATGCTACCCAATATTGAAGAGGATAAAAGACCCATTGTTGCCATAGCCAAACCAAGATCTAAACCATTTGGGAAACCTAGTTTATTAAAACTTTCACCGATTATTGATGCAGCTCCATGACCGCCCTCAAAACCTACCTCTATCAAACAACCCATTAGAGGATTTGCTTCCATATATGGAGGCAAAAAATATTTAACAACAAGGCCACCGACAAAAAATTGTCCGAAACCTAGTGAAAGAGCTAATAGAAATTGATTAAAAATCGGTTTAACTAAACCATTTATATTAGGTATAGGTCTTCCCATCATTAAAGTTGCGAAGACTAATGATAAAAGAGGAGTAGGAAAATTACTCCAAACATTTATTGTTTCTTTTGGTAAAAAGTGTATCGCACCAAATGGGCCTATAGATATACCTAAAATTCCCGATATGACTGCTATCGGCAATCCAAATCTCTCGAGTTGAACAGCAAGTTTAAATTTCCTTCCAAAAATCAACAAAAAAAATATAATTAACAATCCAAAAAAACTTATTAAGAGAGAATTTGAAAAAATATCTTCATTCTGTAAAGAAAAAATATTCAATGATTTCAAAAACATATAATTATCAATCTAAATTAATAAACAAAATTTTTCAAATAAAAAAGGCCCTTTAGAGGGCCTTTGATTTAAAGATTAACTTGAGAATTTAATCCTTGAGAGTAATTGTGGCACTATCAATATTACTAATAGCATTGGTAACTCTCTTGAAATCAAAGCCTAATGCTCTTAGAGCATGCCAAAGGTGACCTTGAATAAAGAAGAAGCCAAAGTAGTAGTGAACATTTGCTAACCATGCCCTTGATGTAAACTCACCATCAGGAAGATCAACAGTATCAATCCAATATGGAGAAATACTAAACTTCAACTCTAGTGGTTCACCAAAATATTCAACAGGATATACGGTTGTATTCGCTGCACTCCAGAAAGCTGCAATAATAGCCATCCAGCCTATACCTGCTAATGACCAAGATAGAACAGCTTCGGCTGATAGAAGACCTTTACCTTTAAACTTGGTAAATTCTCCTACTTGCTTAGTAGCAATATGCCATGCACCACCTGTTATCTCGACAAAAGCTAAGAATGCATGACCACCCATAACCTCTTCCAGACTATCGATAGTCAAAAAGTCTGTTTGATGATTCCAAATTTTTGCTAAGTTTAATTCGTATTCAACTTGTCTTACAGCACCAATAGCTGGATCATAAATCCCATGGACTCTGGCCCATTCAACGAAAGCAATAACCGCAAATCCTAAGAAGAGGAGATGATGTCCAAGAATAAATGTCAATTTGTCAGGATTATCCCATTCAATATTGAATTTTCTTGCTCTAGCAATATCTGAATCTTCTAAATTTCCTGGAAGAAGTAGAGAGTGTAAAAGTCCTCCTGCTGCTAAAACCATAGAAGAAACTAAGTGTACAATTGCTATCGCAAGTACAGGTTTAGTATCTCCCATAGCAACGCCATTAGCGTCAAACCCTATTCCTAGAGTTGCTAAGTGTGGAAGAACAATTAAAGGTTGATGACCCATAGGAACACTAGGATCAAATCGTGAAAGTTCAAAAAGGGTGAAAGCACCAGCCCAGAAAACAATTAATCCTGCATGAGCTACATGAGCAGCGATAAATTTTCCTGAGCGATTAGCTACACCTGAATTTCCAGCCCACCACCCGTAAGTGGTATCTGGATTACCGTAGGTTTGCATTTAGGAAATGATTAGCTTAAACGTTTTGAGAATACTTTAATTTTCATCAAACAGTTGAATTCACAACAAAATTGTAAAAATTAGTAATCCTAAGAAAAAAAATCAATCAATTTACCATAACGATTAATAATAAAAGAATTCAGATTTTAACAGCAAAGTTATTGCTAGAGAATAGATTACATATCAAATAAAAAGAGTTTAAGGTTTAATTTATTTTTATTAAATTTCTTTTTGCTGACATTAAGCGATGTTTTGTTTCATTAAACCATCCTATTTATTGCCTCATTCTCAAACAATTATTAAATATGGGATAAGACATCTAATATTATGACTACTTCTCAAGAGTCTTCTAGAAAATTCTCACTTGAAATGAAATCTGAAGTTCATTACAAAAAGGCTGCAAAATCTTACAGAAAATCGAAACAATATATAAATATGATTAACTTATATCCAACTTTGCAAAACACTCTTATTGAGTGTAAGGATGAGAATCTAATCGAATAAATATTTATATATTTTCCCAAATTAATCAGGAAAATATGTCATTTTTTACGCTGCAATTTTATAGTTTTCTTCAGAATAAAATTTATTAATTATTTCTCTGCACATATTTATATTGTATAGAGCTTTAGGTTTCCAAGGTTTTTTCTGCCCGAGAGGAGAGCTTTTCCAATGAATCCCAGGCTTGAGTATTCCATTTTCACGTAAAAAAGAAAGTTTAATTTCAGTTATTCCAAGTTTTTCCGAGGTCAACTCAGATGAGCTCCATATATCCCCTAACATTGAATTAAGTAAATATTATTAATCCTTGATAACGTTAATTTTATTTTTTTGAAAGGGGTAAAACTTTTAAATAATTATTAAGTCACCAAAAACCTAGTATTTACAAAGAAAAGAGATTTGAAAGATTTATATCAAATTAAGAAATATTAAATAAAGAATCTTCATTAATGAATACCTCATCGATACCCTTTCCTTTATTGATGGATTTATAGTTAACATATTCATCCGTAATCGATTGATGCTTTGAAAGATTGATCCAACCCTTGTGCCAATTTCCACTATTTATTAATTCTTCATAAGTAGTTTTTAAGTTAATTTCTGAATCAAGGACAGAAACCATTACTAAACCAATATTTCCTTTTTCTTTAGTCTCATTTACTAAAACAAAATGTCTTAATCCTTTTATGGTTTTATTAGAAGTCCAGTAATTTTCCATAATTATTTTTTCTTGATGTTTCCCTCAGAATTTTTTCTAGATATTTTCTTATATTCATTTCTAATTTCGTCTAATAAAAGTTTTCTTTTATCCATGTAGTTAAGAGAATCTTGTTTTGTTAAGTTATATCTTTCTTTTTTAGTTAAATTCATCCAATTATTAAGATTCTTTTTATTGAAAGTTGTTATTTTTTTAGAATTAAAAAATTTTTGTTTTCTATTTAATTTAAGAAAATTCCTTAAATTAAAAAAAATAAATATAAAAAGAAAAATTATCACTATCTTCAATAACATCACTTTTCAAATAAGTTATTGTATATCCAATTTTCTAATTTAATATCATTCTCAAAAGATATAATCTCCTCTTCATCCCCATTAACTGATTGATCAAAGAGCTTTATAATAAATTCCCCTTTAACTGCCTCATCATCACCAATAACAATGATACTTTTAGATTTAAGTTTATTTGCCTTTTTAAATTGCTTAGAAAATGAGGCTCCGCTTAAATCTAACTCAACTAACAAATCGTAATTTCTTAATTTTCTTGATAAATCCATTGCTAATGATTCAGCAATTAATCCTTGATTAATGATATAGATATCAGTATTTCTTGGAATTTCAAGCTCTTTTCCTGCGAGTAAAATTAATCTTTCTAAACCAATAGCGAAACCAATTGCAGGAGTGTTTGGCCCTCCCATTTGTTTTATTAAATCGTCGTATCTCCCTCCTCCGCAAACTGTAGCTTGGGAGCCCAGAGCTCCACTAGTAATTTCAAAAGCTGTATGAGTGTAGTAATCTAAACCTCTTACAAGATTAAAATTTTCTACATAAGGTATTTTTAAAACCTCTAATTGTCTTTTTAAGTCTAAATATCTGTTGTGACTTTTTTCAGATAAAAAATTAAATAATCTTGGTGCATTTTCAAGAACTTTTTTAGTTTGAATATTCTTTGAGTCCAAAATCCTTAAGGGATTTTTAGTAATCCTGTTCTGAGAATCTAAATCTAGAGAATTTTTATTTGTTTCTAACCATTTTAAAAAAGATTTTTGAAAATTTGATCTGTCATTAGTATCACCTAACGTATTTATTTCAAGATTGAGTTCTTTTATTCCTAATTTACCTAAGATATCCCAAGCTAAAGCAATAATTTCAACATCACTTCTAACTGAATCATGTCCTATAAACTCGACACCTAATTGATGAAACTGTCTTTGCCTGCCAGCTTGAGGTCTTTCGTATCGAAACATAGGACCCATGTACCAGAGTTTTTGAAGAGGATTAGACGATATTCCATTTTGTATTAACGCTCGTGCGACTGAGGCTGTTCCTTCAGGTCTTAGAGTGCAAGATCTCTCCCCCCTATCAAGAAATGTATACATTTCCTTACTGACAACATCTGTTCCTTCACCAATTCCTCTTATAAATAATTCGGTCATTTCCAATATTGGTGTTCTTATTTCTTTGATGGAAGCTCTAGAAAGCTGTTCTAATAAAATTTTCTCAACGTTTTGCCACTTTATTAATTGATCAGGAAATAGGTCTACTGTTCCTCTTAGGTTTTTTAAGTTATTCAAAGTTCTAAAAAATAATTCAAAATTTTTAATTCATCTAGAAATTAATCTTTGATTGGTTATTTTGTGAGACAATTTTAATTTAACATTTAGAAAAACTATTGGGAATTAATAAAAGTAAAGAGAATCAACATTGCGGTACAAAACCAAAAAAAATTGCTTTTGGCATAGCACCTCTTGGTATAGTTTCAATAGGAATAGTGCCAATGGGAGTAATAAGTATAGGGGTAGTTCCAATGGGTGTATTTTCTTTTGGTGCAGTCGCAATGGG
Source organism: uncultured Prochlorococcus sp. (assembly GCA_902572075.1). Lineage (GTDB taxonomy): Bacteria > Cyanobacteriota > Cyanobacteriia > PCC-6307 > Cyanobiaceae > Prochlorococcus_A. The sequence continues at coordinate 21,617 of CACGER010000012.1, read as the reverse complement.
AATAGTCAATTTATCAGTAGTCGGGATGGGAATTATCTCTGCCGGTGTTACTACCATGGGGATATGGGAGTATTCACCTAATTCTCATACAAATCATCATAATCATTCCAAACAAATTTCAAATTTAAATAAGGAAAATATGATGTCAGATCTATTTAACACAAAACAAGAGGCTGAAAAGGCTGCTTCAAAATACGGATGTATTGGAGCACATAAAATGGGTAATAAATGGATGCCTTGTAAGATGCACTAAATATTTTCTTAGTCAAAAATTAAATAAATATTAATTCAAAATCTCAACTCTAAAATCAAGATTTTTTGCCTCATCAGTAGTTAATTTTCTTGACCAAGCTCCTTGCACAGGACTATTCCATCTGAACCCAGCATTTTTAGCTAACAACCTATCTTCATAACTAACCAAAGCCTTATATAAAAACCTCGGTTCCGTAGCTTTAAGTAAAAGTTCCTCTAAGTTATCGCATTTTTTGAAAACCTCAGATATATAGATGCAATCAGATAAAGCTCTATGTAAATTCCAAACTGGTATTGAAAAAGATAAGGCTAGATCAGTCACTGAAGGTCTTGTTTTTAGTGATTTTTGAAAAGACCAATTAATATCCTCTAAACTACATATCCATTTCTTATTAAGCTTAGGCAATCTTCCTTTCCCAAACCATTTCTTATCAAACTCTACATTATGAGCAACGATGAAATCTGAAGAATCAACAAGTTTTAGAAAGAAATTCAATCCATCTTCCCATGGTTGAGAGATATTAGTTACTTCTGCAGATATACCATTTACATGTTCGGCTTCATTATTATTAACTGGAAATAAAAAAGAAACTTGTGAAAGTACACATTTAAAAGATACATCAAATAACATACAACCTATTTCTATCACTTCATCTTTATTTTCGTCTAAACCTGTTGTTTCAGTATCAAGAATTAAAATTTTTTCAATTTTTTTATTTTTATTCGTTACTCTCTCTTCAGAGGGTTTGGTGTTAATTTGATTATGAAGAAAATCCAATTGATTTAATTCTTTTTTGTTAAATAGTTCCAATTAACTCAAAGTACTTTCATTTATCTTGACGCATTTAATAAATATTTCTTTTAAATTAATATAAATTAAAAAATAGGCTAGAAAATATTTTTTGAAACATTTTCAGTTTATGAAAGATGACTTTTACAAAATTTCAATTTAACAATTTCTGTTATTGGCCTTCAAATCCAAAAAAAATTGTTGAATTTATTGGTGGAAGTTATTTAGCTTCTAAGCCGGATTTAACTTATAGAAGATTCATAGAGAGTTTAATTAATAAAAATTATGCAGTACATGCATATAAATACACACCACAATTTGATCACCAACAACTTGCTATCAAAGCATGGAAAGATTTCAAGAATTGCCGAACATCTTTATCCAAGAGAATAGGGGCATCAATTCCTTCAATCAGAATTGGTCATAGCCTAGGCTGTAAACTGCATTTAATTTCTCCTGATGGCGGAAGAAATTGCGAAAAATTCATATCTATTAGTTTTAATAATTTTAGTGCTAACAAATCAATTCCATTATTGAAACAAATTTCTCAAAAATTAGAATTCAACAGTGAATTTAGCCCAAGTCCCGAAAGAACTTTGCGATTAATTGAAAAAACATATAGTCAAAAAAATAACTTCCTAATAAAATTCAACTCTGACGAATTAGATCAAACAGATAAATTATTTTCTTGTCTAAAAGCAAGAAAAGAAGACAATTCTAAGGGAATAATGCTAAAAGGTACACATACCATAATTGCAAGCGCAGGACTAAGAGAAAATTTTTTGGGAGACTGGGCCGATGATGAATTCAAAAGAAACACTATAAAAAAAATTTCTAATTTAATTGATGAATCTTAATTAGGATAATTCTTTCAATTTTTCCAAAACAGAACTATCTTCGAGAGTGCTTATATCCCCACTAATTTTTTCTCCAGCAGCCAAAGATCTCAAAATTCTCCTCATAATTTTTCCACTACGTGTTTTCGGAAGAGAATCAGAAATTATAATTTTTTCAGGTTTTGCGATAATTCCAATTTCATTAACAACATGTTTCTTTAGATTCTCTACTAATTCTGAAGAACCTTTCACGTCTTTCTCGAGAGATACAAAAGCAACTATAACTTCACCTTTTAAATCATCTTTTTTGCCAACTACTGCAGATTCTGCAACTGATTCATGACTTACCAAAGCAGATTCTATTTCCATTGTTCCTAACCGATGTCCTGAAACACTTATGACATCATCAACTCTTCCCATAATCCATATATATCCATCTTCATCAATACGTGCTCCATCTCCAGCAAAATAAACATTTTTTTCTCCTTTAAAGGAAATATATTCCCAATAACTCTCCAAATATCTCTCTGAGTTTCCGTGAATTGTTCTCATCATTCCTGGCCATGGTTTCTTAATAATTAAATAGCCACCCTCATTCTCTTTAACCTTATTTCCATTTTTATCGACGATTTCAACTTCAATTCCTGGCAGAGGGAAAGTAGCTGAACCTGGTTTTGTAGCCACGACACCGGGCAAGGGACTTATCATCACACCACCAGTCTCAGTTTGCCACCAAGTATCAACAATAGGACATCTATTTTTACCAATAACATCTTTGTACCACATCCATGCTTCAGGATTAATTGGTTCTCCAACTGTGCCCAAGAGTCTAAGACTCTCAAGATTATATTTATCAGGGATTTCACGTCCAGACTTCATAAATGCTCTTATTGCAGTTGGTGCAGTATAAAAAATAGATACCTTATATTTTTGAACAATTTCCCAAAAAGCCCCTAAATTTGAGGGTCTTGGCACTCCCTCATACATCAAGGTTGTAGCACCATTAGATAAAGGCCCATAAACTATATAACTATGGCCTGTAATCCAACCAACATCAGCAGTACACCAGTAAATGTCGTCATCTTTCAAATCAAAAATCCATTTAAATGTTAAATGGGACCAAAGATTATAACCACCTGTTGTATGCACTACACCTTTGGGCTTTCCAGTAGAGCCTGAAGTATAGAGAATAAAAAGTCTATCCTCGCTATTCATGACTTCTGGTTCACACTGATTTTTTTGATCTTTTAATAATTCATGCCACCATAAATCTCTATCATCAACCATCGAAATATTTTTTTTGGTTCGTTGAACAACAACTACTTTTTCTACAACTTTATCTGCCCCACTTTCAATGGCCGCATCAACTGCTTTCTTAAGTTCAATTACCTTATCTTTTCTAAAGCCACCATCAGCAGTAACAACAAATCTGGCGTTTCCATCAATTAACCTATCTTTTAAAGCTTCTGAAGAAAATCCTCCAAAGACAACTGAATGAGGCGCGCCAATTCTTGCACAAGCTAACATCGCAAACATCGCTTCTGGAATCATCGGCATATAAATACATACCAAATCTCCTTTTTTTACACCAATTGCTTTTAAGGCATTAGCTGCTTTACATATCTCTTTTAGAAGTTCTTCGTAAGTATATTTTTTGCTATCTCCGGGTTCGCCTTCCCATATAAGTGCTGTCTTTCCTCCAAGCCCTCTCTTAATGTGTCTATCTAAGCAGTTATATGTAATATTTAGTTGCCCTTCTTTGAACCATTCGAAAAAGGGCGCATTTTCGTTATCTAATACAGTTTGAAATGGCTCAAACCAATCTAATTCAGATTTTGCAAAAGATTCCCAAAATTGAATAGGATTATCAGATGCTTGTTTTTTTAGACTTAGTAATTCTTCTTGAGAACTAATATTTGAGTTTTCTGCAAAATTTTTTGATGGAGGGAAAATTCTCTTTTCTTCAAGTATGTTATTGATTGAATTTTTTTTATCTAATGACATTAAATAAATCTATGCTTAATAAATTTAGTCTAAAAAATTAGGGTTTTCAAAAATTTTAATATTAATTTAGCTCAAATATTTATTGCTAGTAGATTAAAAAATACGGCTTAGGACAAATTCGGGAAGAGCCATTAAAGCTCTTTTATATTCTGAATCAGGAAGCCAGACTATAGCTTCTTTAGAAAGCATTGCAAAATCCTCAGCTAGTTTCCTTGAACTTTCAATAGCTTTAGAGTTCATGATGATATTAAGTGCATCATCTAAATCATCTTTTTCAGCAAGTTCTCTGTTTATAAGAACTGACAATTGTTTATTTTCTTGTAAGGCATATAAAACTGGGGCGGTAAGATAACCGCTAGCAAGATCACTTACAGCTGGTTTTCCAAGTTGTTTATCATTTCCAGTAAAGTCAAGAATGTCATCTACAACTTGGAATGCCAAACCAATATTTTTGCCGAAATCGTACAATGAGGTTAAGTTTTCGTCATTAATCCCACTCAAAACTCCAGCCGCTTTGCAACTATTGGCTATTAGTGATGCTGTTTTACAATAGCTTTTATTGATGTATTTGGAAAAAGATTGAGCTGAATCAAATCTATTTAAATTTTGTTTAATTTCACCCTCTGCTAGATCCATTATTACTCTACTAAGTAATTTAACTACATTTACATTGTCAAGATTTGCCAAGTGCCAACTTGCTTGAGCGAATAAAAAGTCTCCCGCCAAAACAGCTACTCTGGTATTAAATCTACTATGAACTGTATCAACTCCTCTTCTTGTAGACGCCTCATCAACAACATCATCATGGACTAATGAGGCTGTATGAATCATCTCAGTTATTTCTGCAAGCCTTTTATGTTTGGTTGTCAAGCAAAATTCAGGAGATATGGCTTTTGAAATCAATAAAACTATTCCAGGTCTCAACCTTTTCCCCCCAGCACTAAAAAGGTGTTCTGCTGCGGCTTGAAGAATTGGATGACCAGCTCCTATTAGACTTTTCAGTTCTAAAATAAGATCATCAAGATCATTTTCAACTGGTTGTAGTAGCTCTGTTACTGTATTCATGATTGACCTCTCATATATCTTAAAGAATCAAACATTACTTCGGAGGTTAACCAACCTAATTTCTTTATTAATTCCAAGCCAAAATTTTACTTTATTGGAAAACTCATCTCTTTCTGAAGTAACAAAAAATTTTACATTTTCGCAAAAAATACTCTCATAGCGGTCAGTTTCTTGAATATAAAAAGATTGATTAAATTTTTTTATTAATGCTACCGATGGATCAATAATTTTTATATTCGAATCTAATTTTTTTCTTAAAAAGTCATAAATTAAAGGATAATGACTACATCCAAGTATTAATTCTTCAATATTTTTGTTTATTAGTGGTCTTAAGTATAAGTCTGATAAAGAATTTAACTTATCCAGATTTAATTTTTCTTTTTCAATTTCTGATACAAATTCTGGACATTCTTGCTGAAATATTATCGTATTCTCTTTTTTAGCATTTATAGCTTTCTCGTAATACGATGATCGAACAGTTGTTTGTGTTGCCAAGATACCAATTATTTGTTTATCAACTATTTCCGATACTGAGTTTATAAGATCAAAACAAGGGACCTTTAGCTTATCTTCTAGAATATCAAGCGCACACGCATTTGTAGTGTTACAAGCAACTAAAAGTGCATCTAAATTCTTATCAACAAAAAAAGTACAAATCTCCTTTGCAATTAATCTAATCTCTTTAGAATTTTTGTTCCCAAAAGGTATTCTTTTTGTATCCGCCAAATAAAAAACTTCTACATCTTTACGAGTTTTTAGTAAAGAGTTAAGGATAGTAAAACCACCTATTCCGCTATCAAATATACCTATTTTAAGTTTCACCCTACTTTATCTAGATATTCGAGGATGCCTTTTGCAATTGCATAGGCTAATCTTTTTCGATGGTTTTTTTTCTCTAATCTTCTTGCATCTAATCTTCCAGTTAAAAATCCAATTTCTACAAGGACTGCGGGCATCTTAGTATTTTTAATCACATAAAATCGACCTTGTTTAACTCCTCGATCAGGACTGCTAGGGGAAACTCTTAAAATTTGTTTTTGAATTCTTTTCGCGAGTAATCTTCCTCTCCAACCTCTGTAATAAAATGTTTCCAATCCATTTATGTCTCTTCTTTTACCTCTTGAGGCATTTGCATGAATACTTACAAAAATATCTGCATCCGTATTATTAGCAATGGAAACTCTTGGAGGCAAATCCAAATCGACTTCATTTGTTCTAGTCAACCTTACTTTGACACCTTTTTCAGAAAGTAAATTTTTGACTATTTTTGAAACCTCTAGGACAACATCTGCTTCTCTAATACCACCTATACCTATCGCTCCTGGATCAGGTCCTCCATGCCCTGGATCGATTACAACCTCAAACTTATTTCGTTTTACCTCTGGTAGTTTCAAGTAAGCATAATTGTTTCTCTTCTTATGAATTACATTTTGATTTGCTTTGATATTTCCTCTTTTCTTTTCAACTAAACCTTCACCAATCTTTTTAAATGAATATTTTGAGTTAAATAGTTTAATTCTCCATTTATTTTGATCTATGCCAACCATTTGCCAAGTCAAAGGTTTCAAATAAGTCTCTTCCTTAAATTCAATTACTAGTCTTGTTTTACCCTTATCTGGTTTACCTAATCTAATTTCTTTTATTGGGCCATTACCCTTTATTGTTCTGGGATTTTGTAATTCTCCCGGAAAATCTACCCAGAATCTATCTCCCGATATTTGGTTAGCCTTCTGAAAGTATGCTTTTAAATATGTATTTGATTTAGTTCTTAATTCTAAAACCCCATTAGTATTTATAGCCCATGCCGCAAGAGCACTTGAAGATTTAACTGGAAGGATTGAAGAATTTAAAAATAAAAAAACAGATAAATAACGAAAAAGTTTATTATCTAAAAACTTTATCATTAGTTTGAAAACAATCTGTTTTTTCTATGTTTAAGGCTTGGCATCTGCTCCCTAATTTTCTTCACTCTTTCTTTATCAGCAGGAGCTATTGCAGCTCCCTGAGTTTTTCCGGCATCAGACAAAACTGTACCCCAAGGATCAATTACCATTGCATGGCCATGACTTTGCCTTCTTCCATAATGAATACCAGTTTGAGCTGGGGCGACTACATATGCTGTATTCTCAATTGCTCTTGCTTGTAATAGGATTTGCCAATGATCTTTTCCAGTGAATGCTGTAAAAGCTGCGGGAATCATAATTAGCTCAGCACCATTGGAGGACAAATATCTATAGAGTTCAGGAAATCTAACGTCGTAACAAATCGATAATCCTATTTTGCATAAACCTGGGACATCTACAACAGGTGGATACTCTGCTCCAGACAAAATAGTGGATGATTCCTTGTATAGATTTCCATCTGGCAAATCAACATCAAACAAATGAATCTTGTCGTATTTTGCCAAAATCTGTCCGTCTTTCCCAAATAAGGCTGACCTATTAAAAGTATGACTATCATCACCAGCAGGGACAGGATACCCTCCTCCCAAAAGAAATACTTGATATCTTTGTGACATGGTTTTTAGGAAATTTGCACACTTCTCTGACAATTCAGAAGCTAATCTAAGTTTTTCATCATCTCCTCCTAAAAAAGCAAAATTCTCAGGCAATCCTATTAACTCAGCACCTCTTCTAGCAGCTAATTCAATCTGTTCTTCTGCTTTAGTAAAATTTTCTTCAACATTTGAAGTACTCGTAATTTGCAATGCAGCTACCAAAAAATCAGTCAAGACTTTACTCCTAATGAACCAATTCGTGAATTATGAGGCACGAATCACACCTCTTTCAACTTGAGCTGGAACAATATCTAAGCAATCAAGTTCAGAGCAACATTTAAAATCATCCTCATAATCTCCAAGACTTGTCAATCTTTTGCCATGGGTTGCTGTTTTTAAACATTTCAAAATATCATTTTTCCAGACATCCCAAAGTGCCAAAGCAGATTGTAATTCGTCATTCATAATATTAATTTCGAAATCACAGTTCTGTTTTAGGTATGAAGCCAAAGCACCAGCAGCTAAAGAATCCTCAAGTGAATAAGAACCTTCCCAACCACTACCAAGTATTAAAACATTTTCACTTTTTAATGAAATGATTTTTTCAGCAACTGATTTCCTGTTTGGGAGACCCATAGCAAATAAATGCTTAGCATTTTGAACTTTTTGCAATGATTTAGTCCCATTAGTCGTACTCATAAATAGTCTTTTACCATTAACAACTTTTTTTGTAACTGATAAAGGAGAATTTCCCAGATCAAAACCCTCAATCGTCTTTCCGCCTCTCTCTCCAAGCATTAGTCTTTTTTCAGCCTGCCACTTAATTGCAGATTCTTTTAATAGATCTAAATCTGCAAAAACTTGTATTGAATCAGCTCCATTTTTTAAAGCCCAAGAAATTGTGGTTGTAGCTCTTAAAACATCAATGACCACTGCAATGTCAGGACTATTTTCAGGAACATCCTTTGCAACGTGATAATAAGTAAGATTAATAATCAAGTCCTTTTCTGGTTTTATTATAGAAAACAGTTACTTAATTTGATTATTTTTTTTTAAAAAACAAACTTATTGATAATATAAAACTAACTTGTTTTTACAGAAATTTTATCAAGTAATAAATTTGAAAATGAATAATATCCGCACAATAAAAGGTGGAGTTAACTTAAAAGGAAAAGTAAAAGTACCTGGAGATAAATCTATTTCTCATAGAGCTCTAATAATAGGAAGTATTGCTAAGGGAGAGACGAATATTGAGGGGTTCTTACATTCCGAAGATCCACTTTCAACTGCTGATTGTCTAAGAAAGTTAGGTGCAAACATACCAGAAATAAAAAAAAATGAGCCTTTTACGATTTCAGGATTAGGTCTAGATGGTTTAAAAGAGCCAAAAGAAATTCTCAATTGTGGAAATTCAGGAACCACTATGAGGTTATTAATGGGTTTATTAGCCTCACAAGAAGGTATGAATTTCATCTTAACTGGGGACGCTTCTCTTAACGAAAGGCCAATGAGAAGAGTTGGTAAACCGTTATCTTTGATGGGTGGCAAAATTTATGGAAGGGAAAAGGGTAACAAAGCTCCAATCTCAATTGATGGAAAAAAACTTAAGGGATGTGTTATTGGAACTCCAGTTGCAAGTGCTCAAGTAAAATCTGCAATATTATTGGCAGGACTCAAAGCTTCAGGAACAACTTCTGTTATTGAACCAGCATCTTCAAGAGATCATACTGAAAGAATGTTAAAAGCATTTGGAGCAGACATCAGTATCAGAGGAGAATTAGGAAGAAATGTAGTTATCAAGTCAGGGGGTAACTTAATTGGCCAGAGAATATTGATTCCTGGAGACATAAGCTCTGCTTCTTTTTGGATGATTGCTGCATCTATTGTTCCAAATTCAGAGGTTTTAATTCAGAATGTCGGACTAAATCCTACTAGAACAGGAATTTTAAATGTAATGGATTCAATGGGGTGCAATTATGAGATTTTAGATAAATCGACTATTGCAGGTGAACCTATTGGATCTATTAAAGTAAAGACTTCAAATAATTTAAGATCATTCACTATTGAAGGAGATATTCTCCCAAAACTTATAGATGAAATTCCTATCCTTACTGTAGCTGCCTGTTTTTGTGATGGAGTTTCTGAAATTAGGGATGCACAAGAATTAAGAGTTAAGGAGACAGATCGATTAAAAGTCATGGCACGACAGTTACAAAAATTCGGTGCTGAAATAACAGAAAAAGAGGATGGTTTAATTATTAATGGGAAATCAAAATTTCATTCTGCGGAAGTAGACAGTGAGACAGATCATCGAGTAGCAATGAGTCTTGCTATTGCTTCACTTCTTGCTAAAGGCACCTCAAAAATCATGAGGGCAGATGCAGCTAGCGTCTCATATCCCACTTTTTGGGAAGAGCTGGCCAAACTGACTTACTAGCCTAAAAAGATTTTGTCTGAATTAACAGAAGTTTTAACACAAGATGGTACTTTCTCTTTAAGAAGTTTGTTTTTTCAAGAGAACTTCCATAGTTTATTGGGCGCATTGGAGGAAACGAAGTCAAAGTTTACTGCTACTTCTAATTTGCAAAGATTTAAGGGAAAATCTCTTAATGTTTTGGATATATGTTTTGGTTTGGGATACAATTCCGCTTCATTATTAGATGAATTAATTAAACAAAACTCGTGTGTAAATTTGTATGCGTTGGAGATTGATAAAAAGCCTCTTGAATATTCGCTTAGAAATGAATCTTTTTTTAAATTATGGGCTCCAAAAGTCAGAACAATATTTGAATCACTTCATCGAAAAGATTACTTTGAGGATCAATTTTTTAAGTGCAGTGTTTTGTGGGGTGATGCCAGAGAGAAAATCAACATCATCCCTTCATCTATTAAATTCGATCTGATTTATTTAGATGGCTTTTCTCCTCAAAAATGCCCACAAGTATGGACAATTGAATTTTTATCTAAAGTCACAGAAAAGCTTAATTCTCAAGGCTATTTAATAACTTATTCTTCTTCAGCGGCAGTAAGGAAAACTTTAAGAAATCTTGGATTAGAAATTTTTACTATTAAGCCAAGTTTTAAAAAAAGAACTTTTTGGAGTCAAGGAACCGTTGCAATATCAAAATTTGATAAGAATAAATTGAAACCTAATTGCAATTTTGAAAAGTTATCTCTAATGGAAGAGGAACATCTCTTAACTAAAGCTAGTATTCCATATAGAGATCAAGATTTAAACTCAAGTAAAGACAATATACTCAAGAGAAGATTTGATGAGCAATTATTCTCAAATCTATTATCGACAAATAAATGGAGAGAGAGGTGGGGAATGACGAAGTTATCCATAAAGAGTTAGATTTAAATTAGGATTTCAAATAAACATGTTAAGTGTTGCGATATTAGCGGCAGGCAAGGGGACTAGGATGGAAAGCTCATTGCCAAAAGTTTTACATAAAATTTCTGGGAAAAGTCTCCTACAAAGAGTAATTGATTCATGTGTTGAATTAAAACCTCATCAAATTTTCGTAATTACTGGACACAAATCAAAAGAAGTGCAAAAGTCAATCCCAAACGATAAAAAAATCCATTTTGTTATTCAAGAACCTCAATCAGGAACCGGTCATGCTATTCAGGTACTTTGTAGTGAAGTAAAAAATCATAAAGGAAAACTTTTGGTACTTAACGGCGATGTGCCACTCATTAGACCTAGCACTCTAAAAAGACTTTTGTATTTACACGATTCAAAAAATGCTGATGTTTCTTTAATTACTACAAAGAAAACGAATCCTCATGGATATGGCAGAGTTTTTTTGAAGGGTGATTTTATAGAGAGAATTGTTGAAGAAAAAGATTGCAATGATCTAGAAAGAAAAAATCCATTAATAAATGCAGGTGTTTACTGTTTTAACTGGAGTAACTTGTCAGCAAAAATTAATACCTTGCAAAGCAATAATAATCAAAAAGAGATTTACTTAACAGATACGGTATCTTTGCTAAAAAATTCCTTAGGCCTAGAGGTAGAGGATAATGGAGAGCTTCAAGGAGTTAATAACAGAATTCAACTTTCAGAGTGCGAGGAAAGTATTCAGAATTCAATTAAAGAAAAGCATATGTTGAATGGTGTAACTTTTATAAACAAAGCAAGTTGTTCAATTAGTGAAGAAGCTGAAATTGGTAAGGACGTGATTATAGAGGCTAATACACACATACGAGGAAATACCAAAATAAATAGTCATTGCATTATCGGACCAAATACTTTTATTGAAAATTCTAGTGTGGGATTAAATTGTGAAATTTCAAACTCCACTGTTTATGCTTCTGAGATAGTAGATTCTATAAAAATTGGCCCTTATAGTCATATAAGACCTAATTCCAAAATATCTTCCTTTAGCAAAATAGGTAATTTTGTTGAAATCAAAAATAGTCAATTAGAGGAAGAATCTAAAATAAATCATTTAAGTTATATTGGCGATTGTATTATTGGAAGCTCTACAAATATTGGAGCAGGTACTATTACTGCAAATTTTGATGGTCAGAAAAAACATCAAACAAAAATTGGCAAAAACTCCAGTATTGGTGCAAATACAGTTTTTGTAGCGCCAATTAATCTCGGGGAATCAGTTACAACTGGAGCTGGTTCAGTGATCACGAAAGACTCCAAAGATAATTCATTAGCAATCTCAAGAACTAAACAAGTAAATATAGAAAATTGGAAAAAAAGAAATCCTGATCTAATTAATTAATTCAATAATTTTTTCAAGTTGCCAACATCTACTCCCTTTTATAAGAATAGAATCACCTTTTTTTGTAGATTTGTTTATTTCTTTAGGTACATCTTTAATATTATTTAGAACTAAAAATTTTTTTTTATCTTTTAGATAATTCGAATAAATTTTTCCATTTTTTTTATCGCAAATAAATAAACACTTTTCTATGTCTGAATTATTTATTAAGTTGAATATTTCTTTGTGATGTTTTTCAGATTCTTCTCCCAATTCTTGCATACTTCCAAATATAAAAAATTTATTTCTAGGTTTTTCAATCAGGTTTTTAATACATGCTTTTACCGACTCTGGCGAAGCATTATACGATTCATCATATATTGTTGTTTTTATTGATTTAAAAATTTTATTTCTTCCACCTAAACTTACAAAATCAAATTTATTAAAACTTTTAAAATCAATGCCTAGCTCTTTAGCAACTGCATAAGCAAATAAGAAATTTGAAGCATTATGAAACCCCTCAAATGAAATTTTAAAGGTATTTTCCTCAATTAAAATTGTTTTACTCAAAGGATCATAAAATCCTCGTAAATTATCATCTTTCTTAAAACTCTCCTCTTGATTTTCTATATTTAAAAGTTCTACTTTTATTACTCTACCTTTCCAGTATTCTCTTAAAGTTTCTTCAAGAAGTAAATCATTTGCTGGTATTATCACAACTCCTTCAGGCTTTAGAAATTTACTAATTTCACACTTTGCGTAAGTAATATTTTTTTTAGAGCCTAATAATCCAATATGGGCTGTCCCAATGTTAGTAATTACTGCAATATCGGGTTCACTATATTTAGATAAATTTTCGATCTGACCAAGACCTCTCATTCCCATTTCAAGGACCAAAACTTTATCTTCTTTATCTGTAGCAAGAATAGTGAGAGCAACCCCAATCTCATTATTGAAATTCGCAGGGGATAATTTAATTTTTCCAAGTTTCTTTAAAACTTCACCCACCATTTCTTTTGTAGTTGTTTTGCCTACTGAACCAGTTATCGCAACCACAGGGATACTTAATTTTTTTCTTTTGAGCAAGGTTAATTTTTGAAATGCCTCTAAAGTGTCATTCACAACCCAACAAGGAAAATTATCAGGAAGTAATTTCTGCATACCTTCTTTAATAACTACTGATTTAACCCCTTTATTTAAAACCTCTGGAAGAAAACTATGTCCATCAAAATTTTTACCCTTGATAGCTATAAAAAGATCATTTTTTAAACACGTTCTGCTATCAATACTTATATTGTTAAAAGTTAAAGAATCTATTCCCTCTAGGTTAAGATTTTTAATATCACCCAAAACATCCTTTAACTCCAATAAAGAAAGATCCATTAAGAATTAATTTAATTCATACTTTTTTTTAAAGATGGATCAGCTGATTGTCCATAAGAAAACTTCTCAACTTCAGCAACATCTGGTGATGGTTCTTTTATTCCACAAACATCCTTATACATAATTTCGTATTCGAGAGCGGATCTTTGCCAACTAAACTCTTGGCTCATTGCTCTTTTTTGCAATAATTCCCAACTATCTTTATGTCTAAAGGCCTCCCAAGACCTTACTAAAGATGTATAAAAATCTATTGGTTCAAAGCGATCGAAGCAAAAACCAGTGCCACAATTATTTTCTGGATCATGAGGTAAAACTGTGTCAACTAAACCTCCTACACGCCTTACTATTGGAATAGAACCATATCTCATAGCAAGTAGTTGACTAATGCCACAAGGTTCAAACCTACTTGGCATTAAAAATGCATCAGAGCCACCATATATAAGTCTTGATAGAGAATCATCATAAGTAAGAAATACAGAAAATCTTCCCGGGCAATCTAATGCAAGTTGCCATAATCCTGACTCTAAATATCTATCTCCAGTCCCTAAGACAGCTATTTGAGAATCTGTATATGCTAAAAGTCTTCTTGAAACTTGTAAAAGTAAGTCAACCCCTTTTTGATCAACTAACCTACTGACCATACCTAAAAGATACTTTTTAGGATTAACTTCGAGACCCATTTCTCTCTGCAGAATTTTTTTATTTTCTAGCCTATTTTCTAAATTCTTAATACTAAATTTTGCTGGTAAAACTGGGTCTTTGGCTGGATTCCATTCATCAAGATCTATGCCATTAAGAATTCCTCTTAATTTACCTGAAATGTAATTAAGTAATCCTTCAAGGCTTTCCCCATATTCATGGGTTTTAATTTCATCTGCATAAGTCGGAGAAACAGCATTGACCCTATCTGCGTACAACATTGCCGCAGCCATTGTGTGGTCCCCATGCATATACCAAGGACACCAAGTCATTTTTTCAAGTTTCCATCTCCAAGGGCCTTGGTATTTTAAATTATGAATTGTAAAGACAGTACTAATTTCGGGATCCTGATGCATCCAAACAGGAATCATTCCAGTATGCCAATCATGGCAATGGAGAACTTGAGGTTTCCAACAATTCCAGGCAAATTCTGCAGTGACACTAGCAAAAAATGTAAAGCGCCAGTCCTCATTTTCGCCTCCATATATTTGATCAGAGTCAAATGTTGGATGACCCACTAGGTAAATCACATAATTATGAATAGGATGTTTTGCTTCATATACGGCGAAATCAGTTCCCATTGTATTTGCTCTAAAGACTGGTTCATTCGAAACCTCTAAAAGACTCCACAATTTCCCATAGCCTGGAATTATTACCCTCACATCGTGACCAAGTTTTATCAAAGATGGAGGCAAAGAACCAACCACATCTCCCATACCTCCAACTTTGATCATAGGAGCACATTCGGCAGCGGCAAGAAGAATTCTCATTGATAATTATTTAATAAAGTTCTTTTGAAAAATAAATTAGGGTGTCCACTTGTAGTCAGAGAAGTCAGGGGGACGCTTTTCAAGAAAGGCATCTCTACCTTCTTGGGCTTCTTCAGTGGAATAAAATAATTGAGTTGTGTATCCAGATAATTCTTGAATACCTGCAATCCCATCATTCTCAGCATTGAATGAAGCTTTAAGAATACGAATAGCAGTTGGACTATTTCGTAATATCTCTCTTGCCCAGATTACACCCTCAGCTTCTAATTCTTCAATCTTTGTAATTGCATTTATCAAGCCCATCTCTAGTGCTTCCTCAGAATTATATTTTCTACATAAAAACCAAATTTCTTTTGCTTTTCTTTGACCAACAAGTCGTGCCAAATAACTAGATCCAAATCCCGCATCAAAACTACCAACTCTGGGTCCTGTTTGACCAAATATTGCATTTTCAGAGGCGATACTTAGATCACAAATTAAATGAAGTACCTGGCCTCCTCCAATTGCGAAACCAGGAACTAAGGCAATAACCACTTTAGGCAAACTTCTTATTAATCTTTGAAGTTCAAGTACATTTAATCTCTGCTTCCCTTCGTCATTTTTATATCCATTTTCACCTCTTACGCTCTGATCACCTCCAGAGCAAAAAGAATAAATACCTTTCTTGTCAGGTCCCGCACCTGTAAAGAGAACTACGCCAATAGTTTCATCATTTCTTACGATATTAAATGCGTTGATGAGTTCATCTACAGTTTGTGGCCTAAATGCATTTCTTTTTTCAGGCCGATTAATTGCAATTCTCGCAATTCCCTCATCAGATTTATGAAACAATATATCCTCATAAGATTTGTATTCTGACCAATTTAAATTTGTTTTACCAGGTAATACTTTCATGAATCCTAATTACTCAAAAATAGAAAATAATAAATTTAACTGCCAATTATTTTTTCTAGCAGAGAATTTTTTTCACAAATTTCATTTTGTGGATCAATATCAACTTTAATTATTGCAGATTTCTCGATAGAAATGCTCCAATCGAATGCCTCTCGTAATTTTTTAAAATTTGCCACACTTCTAAAGTTTACTTGATAGCCCTCGGCAAGTTTCGGCCAGTTTATTTCTTTAGGCATAAGAAATAGTTTTTTTAATTCATCTTCTTTTAAATTTTTTTTATAAATACGATTAAATATGTTTCCGCCATTATTATTTATTAGAAGAATTGTTAAATTCATATCGATTGAGTTTTCAATAAGCCATCCGTTTATATCATGAAGAAAAGCCAAATCTCCTGTCACGAGAAGTAGAGGATTTTTAATTCTAGAAATTCCTAATGCAAGGGATAAAGTACCGTCTATGCCAGAGGCTCCTCTAAAGCTGAAACAATTTCTTGTTAAAGTACCATTCTCAGAAAATGTAAGCCAATCTCTGATCGGGCTACTTGCTGAGAGCATTATTGGATTGTCAGCTGGCCAAAGTTTTGGCACAAGATTTGCAAGCCTATACTCAGTAATTTGATTCTCATAAGTAATATTCGCCTTTAAAATTTCTTTAACTTGCGTACCTTCCTCTATTAGATCTAGGGCTAACGGAGTAAGAGACTTTTTATTTTTTTCGTTAATTGATAACTCTTCTGCTAATAGAGAAGTAAAATTTGACAACCCAAAATCATATTCAAATGATTTTTTAATAGGGTCCAGTTTTCTATGGTTTTTTTCCTTTATAAGAATTTGTATCCCTTGAAAATTTATTAAAAACTTCTCCAAATCATTTGAGGATGACATAGGACCAAGCCTCAAAAGTTGATAACAATTTATTAAATTCTTATTTTTCCTTAAGACTAATTCCCAATTTACAACTAACCCTCTCAAATCAGAATAAACGCCTGAAACAGGATCAGCGAATACTGGCCAACCAGTAATTTCTTGTAATTGTCGTAAAGACTTATTAAAAGAAGGCAAGTCATTTATGGAACCTTGATAGGGACCCACCAAAATAATGCCAGATTCATCTAAATTTAAACTTTTTGAAATTTCTAAGAATTTCTTTTTATCAGACTTTATGTCAACTTCCTGAAACACAAATTTTTTCTTTAAATAAATTCTCTCAAAAACCTCTAAAACATTTTTTTTATTTAAGAATGAAATATCTAAAGGCTTATCAATAGGAACATTTAAATGTATAGGTCCAGGGAAAGTTGACATTTGTTTCTCAGAAATTCGCACTAAATTAAAAATTTCATTTTCTCCTGTTTCATGGAGTCCATTTAGATTTGTACTTAAAACTTTTCTGCAGACTGAACTCAAAAAATCTTCTTGATTTACTGTTTGATTAGCGCCACAATCTTTTAATCTTAAGGGTCTATCAGCGGTAAGAAATATAATACCTGTACAAGATCTGTCTGCCTCAACTGCTGCTGGCAATAAGTTACTTACCGCAGTTCCAGAAGTGGTAATAACTAAAGAATGATGACCTGATGCAGCAGAAATCCCAAGAGAGTGAAATCCCGCAGATCTCTCATCTATTGAATTAAAAATATTTACCAGTCCTAGTTTATTTAATTCTCCAGCCGCTATTGCTAAAGGTGCTGATCTACTTCCTGGACATAGTATTAAATTTTGAACTCCTATTTTTATAAGAAGATTTAAAAGTTGTAAACTTCTAAGAAAATTTTTGCATTCAATAGATGATGTCATAATTTATATAAATGCTTTGAGATTTTCCTTATAACTGAATTAAATAAAACATGTCTACAACTCAAGAAAAAAGAAATTCAATACTAAAGGATTTAAAAAATCTTTTAATCTGGGTATTTATTGCTTTAATTATACGATGGCAGGTTATAGAGCCAAGATGGATCCCATCTGGTTCAATGCTTCCAACTCTACAAATACAAGATAAAATTCTTGTTGAGAAAGTATCCCCTAAAATAACATCCAAATCAAATCTTTCAAAATTAAAAAATAAAATAGTTGTTTTTAATGCTCCTGAACCATTAATTAATGCTGGTTATGAAGCTGATACTGCACTTATAAAAAGAGTAATTGGAATACCTGGAGACAAGGTAGAGGTAAGAGACGGAAACCTTTACTTAAATGATATCGCTCAAAATAATTACATTTTTGATAAAAATATCAATTATTCAACTGGTCCTTTTATTGTCCCAGAAGAGTCATTATGGGTGATGGGTGATAATAGAAATAACAGTATGGACTCTCATATTTGGGGATTTTTACCCTATGAAAAAGTTATTGGTAAAGCCATTTTTAGATATTGGCCGTTTAATAAAATTGGACCTATACGGTTCCCTGCCCTTAATAATTTGAATTAATGGGTACTTGATGTTGTAGTGTTTTTATATCTTGCAGCTGTAGAAATGTTTAATCCAGAATTTCTTGCTACTGAAAATAATGATCCAAACGATGAGAATGATTTAATCCAATATTTACAAAAACAATCTCCAGAAGTTATGCAAAGAATAGCAAAATCAGCCAGTGAAGATATTCAAGAAATTATTAGACATAATGTTCAAGGTCTTCTTGGAATGCTTCCTTCAGATCAATTTGATGTAAAAATAACATCTTCAAAAGACAACATCGCTAATTTATTATCTTCTGCAATGATGACAGGATATTTCTTAAGACAAATGGAGCAAAGAAAAGAGTTGGAACAAACTCTTAAAAATGATGAAAATATGTCTATAGAAGAATAATAGTTTTAAAGATTTACTTCTTCAGGGATTATTCCTAATTCAAGCAACTTATCAAATAAACCCATCAAGAATTTATTATCCTCAGGAAGTTTGTCCCACTTTTGGGAATTAATTTCATTAATTAATTTCTGACAATCTTCTGTTGTAAATTTTATAGGCGCTGTAAAATGAGCTGGGATTAAATATTCCATATCTTCAAGAGACTTGATATTTTCTAACCACTTAAGTAAAACTTCTTTTGAACGCGGGAAAATTAATTTTTGTAAAACTGGTGCTATTTGAATCTTAGGAGTATCTTTACCCATTATTTCAACAAGAGATGATTCCCAATCTTCGTCCCATAGAAAGGGATAAATACCGAAATGAGATCTCCAATTTCTAAGATCTTTTTTGAATGAGTACTTAAATATTTTTTTTAAAGGTGGAATATTTAATTTACATGGTTTCAAAAAAGATGAAAATAAAACTAACCTTTTCCATCCTTTATTTCTTTGTTCTTTGGAGTCAATCAAAGGTTCATCTCCTCTCTCTCTAGAATGAAAAAGAAGTGGAGTTGGATCAAAATTAAATATCTCAGGTGGTGTGGAGTCTATCCCCACTATTGCGTCTGTTACATGAAGAGTTTTCGTAGGATAATGGAAACAGCTTATCTCCTGATATCTTCCAAGTCCTAAATCCAGTGGGCCTAATGAAGACCATTTAAATAAGTTTGCATGTGGAATACCTTCCTCAAACATTATTCTTGATCTTTTTGATGGAATTCCTAAGAAATCTAGTGGTAGATTTATGGGAAAACTCCATTGTCCAGGACAAAGCCAAATTTCTGCATCTTTAAAAAATCTTGAAAGAGCTGGAAGTCCGATTTTATGTTCTAGTCCAGAGGCACTCGGTAGAATTATTGTTTTTACATTGCCGTGAATCGCAATTAATTTTTCCAACTCATTTATTAATTCTTTTGTGGGTGGCAGTGGATTTATTAGCATCAATCCATGATCAACCTTTATTACCGTCATTCTTATTGGAACCGCAACATAATAGAGTCCCTGTATTTGTTCCAAAGACCATATTTGATCAGGAATTAATTCTCTTAAAATTGTTTTCTTTTTTCCATAAGGATATAAGGGGAATAATGGCCACCAATTCCAGTTTTTATTTAAAGTTTCTTCCACCACTATCATTTATACCCAGCAAATAATTTCTTTAACTTAAAAATTCCGTATCTTGGAGCGAATAAAAAAGCAAATAAAAATATAAAAGTTTGTGCCAAAACAATTGATCCACCTGTTTCAAGATCAAACCAAAAACTAACATAGATTCCTATCAGGCTTGAGATAATTGCACTTAATACTGAAATTACTGTCATATTATCGAACTTATCCGTTAGTAAATATGCTGTAGCACCTGGTGTAATCAACATTGCAACTACCAAAATAATTCCAACAGACTGCAAACCCACAACAGCTGCCAAAGATAGGCATGTGAGGAGTAAATAATGAAGAAAAAATACGTTAATCCCAACCGTTTTTGCATGCCTAGGATCAAAGCAATAAAGCATTAAATCTTTTCTAAAAACTGATAAAAGGATTACTACCAATAAAGAAATGAATATAGTTTGCTTTACATCTGAAAGAGATATTCCTAATGGACTACCAAAAAGAATAGAATGCAGATCAATATTACTTTTAATTTTAGAAACCAATACAATTCCAAGAGCGAAAAATCCTGTAAATACTAACCCAATAACAGTATCTTCCTTAACTCTAGATTTCTGTTTAATAAACCCTATCAATGCTACAGAACCAACTCCGAAAATAAACGCCCCCAATGAGAAAGGAAGACCTAATGCATAAGCAACCACAACACCAGGCATTACCGAATGTGACACTGCATCTCCCATTAAAGCCCATCCTTTAAGAGTCAAATAACTTGATAGAAAACCACAAACAGCTGCAACTAATGAACTCATAAAAAGTGCTTTTCTCATAAAGTCATGAGTCAAAGGATCTGTTATGAATGAATCTAAAGTTAAAAAAGAACAGAGCTCCATATAATTTAAAATTTAGGATTCAGGTCCAAACAAGAAATCCGGTGAGATCCCTCCAAAAGTGGTTGTAATATTTTCAGGGGTAAACACTTCAGAGGTCTCGCCATAAGCTACAACAGTTTTATTAATTAAAAGAACCAAATCACAAAATTCACGGACATGAATCATATCGTGCGTTGATAATAATATGGTTTTCCCCTCATTTTTAAATTGAATAAATAATTCCGAGATAAGTTTTTCAGTTCTGATATCAACACCTGAAAAAGGCTCATCTAGAAGAAGTATTGATGCTCTTTGCGCAATTGCTCTAGCTAAAAAAGTTCGTTTTCTCTGACCTCCAGATAAATTTCCAATAGGTGTAGATAAATGATCAGTAAGATCAACTCTCTCAATAGCATCTTTAACCGCCTGAACATCAGACTCTCTAGGACACCTAAAAATATTCATCGAACCATATCTTCCCATCATCACTACATCCCAAACACTTATTGGAAATTGACTATCAATTCCTTCATTTTGAGGAACATAAGCAATTGTCTGATCTTTTTGAGCAGATCTTACAGACTCTCCATTTATTCTAATTTTTCCCTTTGAAATATTTACAAAGCCTGTTAAAGCATTAAAAAAAGTTGTTTTACCAGCCCCGTTCATCCCTACTAACCCACAAATCTGGCCAGGTTTCAATCTTAAATTGGCATCATACAAAGCCACCTTACCGTTGTAATCTACGCAAATATTTTCTGCCTCAATTCTAAAGTTTTGATAATTGATTGTTTCCATAATTCAAAAAAGCCCTTTTTTAATCAAATCCAAATTACGCTCAAGCATTTTTATGTAGGAATTGGCA
>CACGER010000011.1 GCA_902572075.1 uncultured Prochlorococcus sp. | reverse complement strand
ACCCAAGATGATTTATCCATTACAAAAGATGAAATTTCGATTACGAAAGGTGAATCATCCATTTCTGATGAAAAAAAATTATTTTATGTAACTAAAGAAACTGCTGTTCGTCTTTGTGGAGGTAAATCCAGAATAATTGAAAGTGAAAATGAAGAAATCATCAAAATAGAAGTCAAAGATTTTTCAAATGTTGAAAAAGAAAAATTTGTTCAATTTACTCTCGTTGAGACAGATAGAAAAGGTGGTAAATATAGAATTGTTAATTGTTATCCAAATAAAGATCCTAAAAAATCGGTAATTAAAACAATCAAGACTAATTACAAGTTAAATTAGTCTTAGGTCAACTAGATAAAATGAAAATATTTAAATTTCTATTTGTAATTCCTGTAATAACGTTAATAATTATTTTTCAAACCTCTTTGCAAAATAGATATCTAATGGCTTCTGAAATTAGAGATGGAGAAACAATTTTTAGAAATGTTTGTGCAGGCTGCCATGTAAGAGGTGGATCAGTTGTTCTTAAAGGATCCAAATCATTAAAACTTTCCGACCTTGAAAAAAGAGGAATTTCAGATGAGAAATCAATAGCAAAAATAGCTAATGAGGGGATTGGTTATATGAAGGGTTATAAATATAAATTGAAGGATGGAGAGGATAAGGTTCTTGCGCAATGGATTATTCAAAATGCAGAAAAGGGTTGGGAGTAAATGAAAAGCGCACTTCTTGCATCGTTTTTATTTCTATTAGCTGAATTTTCTTTTGCTGAGGAATTAACTAATTACACAATTACATCTGATTCTCAAGTTAATACTTTAGAAGGTGATTTGGAGGCTAAGGGAAATGTAGTCATTAAGAGTAATAGTGATAATTTTGAGGCTTATTCTGACAAGCTTTCTTTTGACAAGGATGATAAATCTCTAAAACTTATTGGGAATGTTTTTGTTAAAAATTTAGAGTCTGAGGGAATTGCAATTGAAGAAACATCTGGAGATGAATTGACCATATTTACTGATACAGGAATTTTTGAATTCAAATCTCAAAATAAAAACAGAGTAACAACAAAAATAAAATTCTAAATAAAGGATTGCTTTTGAAATAAAAAAATATAAATTTTTTTATTTGTATGGAAATTTTAAATCGTTTTTAAATCTACTTTAAACTAAATAATTTACAAGATATAGTAAGGGCAATTTTTATTATGCATCCAAGCAAAGTAGTCAAAGATCCAATAATCAACGATACTTATTACGATCCAGATATTGATAAGTTTTATCAATATGTAAAGATTGGTGACTTTCCACCAGAATGGGTGATGAAAAGTATAGATGAAGATGACGACTATTATTACACTTCGATGGGATACTAGTTTAGATATCCATTATTAAGTTAAATAGAATTGTCTCTTTAAAATTTTGTGTG
This sequence comes from uncultured Prochlorococcus sp., assembly GCA_902572075.1. Taxonomy (GTDB): domain Bacteria; phylum Cyanobacteriota; class Cyanobacteriia; order PCC-6307; family Cyanobiaceae; genus Prochlorococcus_A. The sequence goes on along the minus strand of CACGER010000011.1, from coordinate 30,137 downwards.
AGGAAATTAAAGAGACATTTTTAATTTAGGTAAAAAGGTTTAAGGGAAAATTAAAAAGGAAATAAGATTAAATGAAAAAGATAATAATTCAATGTAAATTAATTATGAAATAATTAGATCAAATAATTTTGATTATATAAAATAAAATTGTTGGAACTTTAAATGGCTATTAAAGATCATAAAAGTTTGCAAGACTCAAGAATTCTTCTTGTAGAGGATGATAAGAGTATTAGGCTTACTGTCAGTGAAACCTTGATCAGCGAAGGTTTCAAAGTATCAAGTTTCAAAGACGGTTTAAGTGCCTTAGATTTTATTAATAATGATATTAAAAAAGATGTTGACCTAATAATTCTAGATTTAATGTTGCCAGGGTTAAATGGATTAGAGTTATGTAGAAAAATAAGAAATGATGAAGACTATACACCCATACTAATTTTGAGTGCTAAAGATAATGAATCAGACAGGGTTCTTGGATTAGAGGTTGGTGCAGATGATTATTTAACAAAACCTTTTGGTTTAAATGAATTAATTGCTAGATCTAGAGCATTAATAAGAAGATCTAAACGTAATAAAAAATATATAGAAAACTCAAAAACTGTTCTCGAGTTTAATCATATAAAAATGTTTTTGGAAGAATGTAGGGTAACTTCTTTTGATAGAGAAATAACATTATCTCCAAAAGAATTTAAATTATTAGAGTTATTTATGAAAAATCCAAAAAGAGTATGGTCAAGGGATTTAATACTTGAAAAAATATGGGAAATTGACTTTATTGGTGATACTAAAACTGTAGATGTTCATGTTAGGTGGCTCAGAGAGAAATTAGAAGAAGATCCCTCAGCTCCAAAGTTTCTTAAAACTGTAAGAGGTTTTGGATATAAGTTTGGATGAAAATGAAAACACTACAAGAAGTATTATTTTTTTTACATCAGAAGTGGAAAATAAAAGTCAAGCATTTTTCTCAATCAAAAGAAAAAAAATTCGAAGTTGATAAAAATAAGTATAAAAAAACTATTGATTTCCCATTTGATAAAATTAAACCTCAAGAAGTGTTGTCTTGGTTAGATTATTCATCGCAAGGGTGGATAATCTTATCATCTGATCTAACAATAAAATTTATCAATCAGAAAGCTTTATCTCTTATTAGGGTTATCAAATATAAAGATGTTATTGGAAAAGCAATTAATGATATTAATGAGCTTGAAGTACTTAGTAATAAAATTCTATATTTAAGAAAAAAAGATTTCCCATTCAACCTTGATTTCATAATTGCGGGAGTACCCATTTCGGTAAATATTGTTAGAGGAAGGAAAAAGAATTATTTAATATTATTGGAAAGTAAATTATCAATTGAATCGATAAAAAAACGACAAAATCAATTAATTAATGATGTGTCTCATGAACTGAAAACTCCTCTTACATCACTTATCTTAATTGGGGAAAGACTTGAATCAGTAGTATCAAAAAAGGATAGGTATCTTGTTAAAAGACTTAAGAAAGAGTCAAAAAGATTAAGAAAAATGGCCGAAGAGACTTTAGAGCTTTCTAAGCTAGAAAGTAACGAAGATTTTAATAAAAACAAAAAAATATCTATTTCAGATTTGATTATGGAATCTTGGCAAACACTAAAACCGCTTGCAGAAAAAAAGGATATAAAAATAAATTTATTTTCTCCAACAAAATATTATATATCTGGGGATATTGAAAATTTAAAAAGAGCATTTATAAATATTTTAGATAACGCTATTCGTTATTCCCCAACAAAAGAGGGCATACAAATTGAAATTTTTAAGAGAGCTAGCTCTGTTGTTATAAGAGTTAGAGATAAAGGTATTGGATTAGAAGAAAATGAATCAAATGACATTTTTTCTCGTTTTTATCGTGGGGATCCATCAAGGACTAAATTTAAGAAAAGTGGAAGTGGTTTAGGTCTTTCAATTACAAAAAAAATAATTAATAACAATAAAGGTTTTATAAAGGCATTTAATCATAAAGATGGTGGAGCGATTATTGAAACTATCTTTCCGTGTCTTAATACAGATTTATAGGGAAAATTTAAAAAATATTAGGACATGATTTTTCTGCAATAAATTTTTTTAAATTCAAAACCCCTTCTCTTGTAAAAAGAATGCTTCCTTCTTTGGAGTCATCTGCCCAATAAGAATCTCTTTTGCCAATAGCTAACCAAAGCCTATCAGGTAATGTTGGCATGTACATACTCTCGAAAGCAGATGTTCCAATGTCATTTTCTTCTTTCATATCTTTGCATGCTTCTATCATTAGTTTGGGTCGATTTAAATAATGCCTGACACCCTGCCAATAATATTTTGTTTCAGCTTTAACTGGGGCGATGAATAAGATAATAAATATTAGGTATTTCATGATTTAACTTTTTTAATTATAAGAACTGCAAAAAAAAGCCACCTTATATAAAAGGTGACTTTTATTAGTAGTTTTAACTAGATTTTTCCAATATCTAGGAAAAGAGTTTCACCAGTTGATTTCTTTCCAGTCCCGTCGTTGTCAGTTGAAATCCATGCTTGCCCTTCGCTTGTTATTGCTAAGCCTTCAACCTTTTCAAGGATAAAACCACCCGTAGATTGCATTACTGGTTTTAGATCAGTAACTAACTCTTTTTCAACTAAAGGATAAAGTCTGGGAGGAATATTAGTCTGAAGACCTTCGAAAATAACATCATCTAAATCTATTTTATATATAGCTTTCAATTTCGCTTTCTTTCCATAGAAACTATCTCTTTCGATTACATAAAGTGCCCCGTCATGGTAAGTCAATTCTGAAATGCCAACGCCACCTTTTTTGATCCTATCTAATTGATAATTTACGGCCCCCCACTGTTTGGTTTTTAAATTATAGGAAAGGATCTTAGTAGTATTGAAAGTATCATCACCCCAAGGCTTCTGTTGAGCAATATAAAGAATATCCCCATTCCTTGTTATGCCTTCAAAACCAGGATTTTTAGCATAATTAAGATATGAAAGTGGTGGAGTTATCTTCTCTAAAATTTCACCATCTGAGCTTACATGGTAGATTGCAGGAGGATGTTCATCTAGCTTTTTCTTGATTCCTTCAGTAGAAATGTAGAATCCACCATTACCATCAGTAGTAATACCCTCTTGATCCATAAATAATGCAGTCTTACCATCTAGCTTTATATCTATAGCTCTTTCTAATAGTGCTGGGGAAGATGAAGGATCAATAACGTAAATTCTTGGCTGAGTTTTAAAAGTCCCATCATTTACAGCATAAATTTTACCGTCATCACCAGCCACCATTCCACTTATCGCACCCCAAGATACAAATTCAAGGCCATTTTCATTTGTTAAATGTGGGTATGAAGCAGGAGCATCTTGTAGTTGATAAATAGTCACATGAGAAGATAAACCAGGTTCTTTTTTGTTGTAGTCTTTTTCATTTGCTGAGGCAATTAATCCCCTCTCTGGAATTGCGACAAATCCCTCTGGTCCAATGCCTGATGGAAGTAATTGAGTAAGCAAAGGTTGATTTAGTTCTGTGATATCGTAAACAGCTACTATCCCAGCTCGTTCAGCACCAACAAATAAATAGGGCGTTCCATTAATTTTTGAATATGTAACTGACTCAGGTTCTACTCCCTTTTTACCTGCTCTCCCATCTTGGAAATGACCTATTTGTGCAATTGCTCTTTCTAGTCTATTTGCATCTTCATAAACTACTGTTCCATCTTTTTTAAAAATAGTCCAGGATCTTGAACCACCTCTTTTTGCCTGATTTGGATCAATATGCTTGTAATCGCCTTCATTTGCTGTTGCAAAATGGTCATTATCAATCCAAGTAAGACCATCGGGTTCTCTTCTTACATTCTTTAGTTTGCTTTTAAATTTATGTGCTCCATCTTTCTTTGTATCCATTCCTGCCATTTGTTTTACAACTCCTGCCGAGAAATGTGATATTACATTTCCATCTTTATCAATTACTGCAAGATGGTTGTTTTCTTGAAGAGAGACAACTGTTTCACCAAGATCATTAATAGCAACGAATTCTGGTTCGGGATCAAAAGGAGCTATTTCGGATAAGCCTGTTAAATCTACTTTTTTAATTGAGTTACATTGTATTTTTCCTCTTTTGTTTAACTTCACAAGAGAAACATAACCTGCAGGATTAATTTGAATGCCATTGTCATCAATTTGAGGGATAAATCCATTTTTATATTCTTCATCCCTCTCATTTTCTATAGCGACAGCTAGAAATGTTCCGTCTGGTGAAACAAAAACGCTATCAGGCTGCCCACCTAAATCACATTCTTTTACTGCTTTTCTTGTTTCTAAATTGTATTGAACTAATGCTCCTGAAGGATTTGTATAACTTTCAGATGTATTTGAACCTATATAAGCATTGTTTCCAAGTGCTGCAATTCCAGTTGGTTCTGCTTCCAGTTCAACAACTCCCAATGCTTTAGGTTTTGCAGGGTCTGAGATATCAACTAAACCTACTACTCCTAGATCGCTATCTGTATAAATCAAAGTCTTACCATCTTCTGATGCTGTAACAACTTCTGAAGAAGTTTTGGTGGTAGATTTTGATCCTTTTGGTAAATTATCACTTACATTAAAAGAAGAAATTCTGTTAAAGTTTTTTTCATTTGCCCAATATTTTGTATTCCAATTTGCAAATCCGCTACTTGTAGAGGAGGCGACGATTGCAAGTAATGCTGAAAAACTCGCAGCAGCTAGGGTTTTTTTCATTTAGTGCGTAAGAAAACACATTTTTATATTCACTTTAAAAAGTTAAGAAAAAAAAATAGATTTATTAAGAACAATTTAAGCTTTTAAAGATATAAAAATAAAAAAGACCTACCAAAGGCAGGTCTTTATGTGTGTGTAAGGTTTTCTAATTTATTTAATTAGAAAGAGAACATGACAGAGGCTCCTATGCCAACTGCATCATCCTTACTAGCTGAAGATTCCTCAACAATATAAATGAATGGTGTTACAGACATACTATCGTTGATTGGATATTCATATGAAAGATCATAGGCCAATTCATCAGCAGCATTTTCTGCTATGGCACCATTTGTTCCAAGGTTAAAGCTTAAAGTACCTTCACCTACTTCAGAACTGATACCAAAAGCCCATTGTGATTTGTCTTTAACTGTAGATGTTTCTGTTTCAGGAGTTCCAAACTCAAAACCACCACTAAAAGTAGTTGGGATTGATTCTGGACTATAAAAAGCAGTTAAACCGGCATAAGAGTAAGAATCTTTGTCAGAGTAAGCAGCTGTGAAACCATATGTATCTGTCTCATAACCAACAGCAAAGCCGTAGCTATCAGAACTTTCTTTATTGAAAAGACCAGTAGAACCACTTTCACTAGATACACCAAGACCAAGTTCCCAACCATCTCCAAATCCAGTTGCAGCGCTTAATGAAACATCACCAGATAAGTCAACAGAGTTTGCAGCACCACAATCTCCTAGATTATCAACAATGTTATTCATTGCACATGCATTAGGCCAAGTCTTAGAGGCATCCATTGAATCACCAACAGCAACCTTCCAATTACCTACTGGGAAAGTGTAATTAACATCGGAAATAGCAAGAACATCAGGTAAGTTTGCTGCGTTTTCACCTGTGAGTCCATTACTCACCCCTGATGAACCCCAGTCAAGACCTTCTTTATCCTTACCAACACCGGCACCCGAATGATTTCCAGTCTCGATCTCAATGTTTAAATTATCTTCACCTGTGAAACTAGTATTTAAGTCAATTTCAAAGAAATACTCTGCCATTACAGCTTCATTTGCATTTCCATCAAGAGATTCAGCACCAATTAAAAATCCTGCTGTACCACTCATAGTAGTAGTATCAGAGAAACCACCAGCTTCAATTCCGTTAACACGAGCTTCAAGGCCATCTACTCTTCCTTTCATGATTGCCAATTCTGAACCAAGCTCGTCACTTAATCTGTCTATTTGAGCTCCGTTCATTAAGCCTTCACCACCTGCAATTAAGTTGTTTAATTCAGCAGCAGCTTCTAAACGAGTAACAGAGTTACCATTAAATTTTGGGCTATTTGTTAGATCCTTTAATGAATCGTAAGCCCAATCTCCTGGGAATAAAGTATCTGATTTAAAATCACCTAAAGATACTAGATTGTTAGAGTTTGAATAATCACTAAGATCTTTTGAATTGATCTCAGCTGCGTTTACTGCAAAACCTGATGCCAAAGAAATGATGGCAGGAGCAGCAATTAATTTTTGAAAAAGTTTCATAAACCTCAACACGTAAAAATGGATATTAATCCAATTGCATATGAACTTATCAAAGTTAAGAAAAGAGTAAGAAATAAAGTCCAAAAACAAAATTTAAAGTGAACTTTAACTTCTCTTAAGTTTAATAAAAAAAATTGTCTATTTATTACGAGTTTTTTATAAAAAGTTAAAATCAAAACTAAATTTATTATAAATTATTTTTAAAACCAAACGAAAAAAACGTCTAATTGATATTTAGTTTAAGGTTGGGTTAAGAACTTATTAACCACAGGATAAAATTTTAATTAATGAGTATTTGTGTATAAATTCGGTGCTATATATATGGAGTCTTTAAATTTAATCATGACACCCATGAACATAGCTAAGAAAGCTTTGGTTTTCACTTCTGCAGTAGCCATTGCTGCTGGTACAAGTGTTCCTGGCACAAGTGTTTCTGCTAGAACAAGATTAAGTGGTGCTGGGGCATCATTTCCTGCCAAAATCTATACACGTTGGTTCAAAGATTTAGCCTCTTCTGGTGGGCCAAGAGTAAATTACCAAGCTGTTGGTTCAGGTTCTGGAAGAAAAGCATTTATTGATCAAACTGTTAACTTCGGTGCATCAGATGATCCAATGAAAGATGCAGATATAGCAAAGGTTACCAGAGGTTTAGTTCAAATCCCAATGGTTGGTGGAACTATTGCTTTCGGTTATAACTATGATTGTGATTTGAAACTTACTCAAGAGCAAGCAGTAAGGGTTGCTATGGGTATGGTTAAAAATTGGAAAGAATTAGGCTGTAAATCAGGTAAGTTAACTTGGGCACATCGTTCTGATGGATCAGGTACAACTAAAGCCTTTACAAACTCTATGGAAGCATTTTCACCAACATGGACTTTAGGAACTGGCAAATCAGTTAAGTGGCCAGCAGGTGTTGGAGCAAAAGGTAATTCTGGTGTTGCGGGTGTTATTCAAAATACTCCTGGTGCAATTGGTTATGTTAACCAGTCTTACATAAAAGGTAATGTCAAAGCTGCTGCACTTCAGAATCTTTCAGGTGAGTTTCTAAAACCATCTGTAGAGGCAGGAGCTAAGGCTCTTAATGGTATTACTCTAGATGAAAATCTTGCTGGTAAAAATCCTAATCCAACTGCAAAAGGAGCATACCCTATAGCTTCATTAACATGGATACTTGCTTATGAAGAGGGTAATGGTAGAAACACTAAAGCTATCAAACAAGCCTTTAATACATTGTTAAGTGATGAGTATCAAGATAAAGCTCCATCACTTGGATTTGTCCCCTTAAAAGGAGATATTCTTGAGAAGTCAAGAGCTGCTGTAAAAAGAATCGGTAAATAAACCGTAAGACAATATTTAAAAGGAGGAAATAAATTCCTCCTTTTTTTTATGCAAACAAATATTTTGACAAGCCTAATATTAAAGAAAAAAGAATGAGTATGTATGTTGGAACTATTTTTAAAAAAGATAATAGTGTGGAGATTAAAACTATAAAAATAGAGCTAATTAAAAAGAATTTTGATGAAAAACTATCTTCAATTAAATTAAATCCAGAGAAAATAACTGCTCCAGGAATTGTATTGATCACTCCTTCGATAAAGTAATTAATTGATTTAATTCTGTTTTTTATAAAGCCTTTTCCAAAAACAAAAATCAATATAAAACTTGGTAAAAAAATTGCAAAAGTTGATATAAATGAATACTTTAAAGCTTCATTTATTCCTCCGATCGAAAACCCTGCTTTATATCCAATAAAACTTGTAATTAATAAGACAGGCCCAGGTGTTATTTGGCTAATCATTATTCCATCTATAAATTCATTATTTGTTAACCATCCTTGCGAGATAACATAATCACTCATAAGAGGAATGATTACTAATCCACCTCCAAAAATAAAAAGTCCCGATTTAAAGAAGAAAAAAAACAGATTAAGGTAATCTACTAAAAACTTTGAGGTTATAGACTCTCTTAAAAAATTATAAAACTTTGATATATCTAAAAAGACCGAGCTAATCAAAAATGAGGTTGTTGAAAATATAGATAAAGGGACCAAGCTATAAAAAATATTTTTGAATTTCTTTAAAAATATATTTATCAATCCTGCAATACTAAGAATTGTTATGAGTGGAAATTGAATACTATTATATTTAGCAAATATAAGTAGAAATAATATTGAGCTGGAGAATAATATTCGATCAAACTTTAATCTTTTTTTTAATAGAACTAATGAGAATGAAAAAATTATCCCTGCAATAATAGGCGGATTAAAATAAATTAAATCTGTTAAGAATTTTGATCCAGAACCAATTTGCCAAAAAAAACTAAGAGCTAATACTGAAATGAATCCTGGGATAATGAAACTTATACCTGATATCAATCCACCAAGATAACCATTGATTTTAAGACCTATATATATTGCCAATTGAGTAGATATTGGTCCTGGAAGTATTTGACATAATCCAATACCTTTTTCAAAAGATTGATTTGATATCAATTTTTTATTATTTATGAGTTCATCTTCGAATAAGGAAATATGAGCATAGGGTCCTCCAAAACTTAAAATACCAATTTTTAGGAAAGTTTTTGCAAGTTCAATTAAGGATATTTTTGCCATTAAAATATTCTAATTCCTAAAAATTAGTCTTTATGGAGCTGATAGGCTTTGTTTGAACGAGGGTAATTTAAGACTGGAAATCCAAGATAAGAATATTAAAAGTGATGAAAAATAAAGACAATATTGAAGACCAATACTCGGATTTCTCCCAATCATAAATAGTAAGCCAGATAGTAATGTTCCAACTAGTCTTCCAGCAGCATTTGCCATGTAATAGAAGCCAACATTTAAACTGACTTTTTCATTATCAGAGTAGGCCAAAATCATATAAGAATGTGTAGAGGAATTCATTGCAAAAACAAATCCAAAAATAGTAAGTCCTAAAATTATTGCTATTGATGGAGAACTTTCTCTCCATAATGCGACTCCTATCAAAGATGGTATTACCATTAATACGGCACTCCAAAATTGGATAGCTTTACGATCTGGACTTTCTTTCTGGCCCCATATCTTTCTAATTGCTGGAGCAGAAGCCTGAACAATTCCATAACCTATTACCCAGGCCCCAAGAAATAATCCTATTTCCATGTAGTCCCAACCAAATGCCATATCAAGGAATACTGGAAGAGCTACAACAAACCAAACATCTCTTGCTCCAAAAAGAAAGAATCTTGCTGCAGAAAGAATATTTATGGCATTTGATTTTGAAAAAAGATCATTAAAAGCTGGTTTGGTTTTCATCTTGCCAATTTCTCCAGGTAAAATTAATGTCAATAAAAAGGCTAAGCAGAGTCCAAAACCCATAATTCCTACAGCATTATTGAATCCAAATAACTTATATAAAAGTCCACCCAAGAAAAAACCAACTCCCTTAAGAGCATTTTTAGATCCAGTTAAAATAGCAACCCATTTAAAAAGTTGTTTTTGGCCAGTATCATTGCCATCATTTGTCTCTGGGACTACTGTCTTAACAGCACTTTTAGCACTCATTTTGTTTAAATCTTTTGCTATTCCACTAACTGCTTGAGCAACCATAACGTATGCGACACTAAAAATTACCGGCCAATCTTCCTTTACTGGAATAAGCATAAAAAGAGCGATGATTTGCAGGATAGTCCCAATCCATAAAGTAAGCCTTAATCCATATCTTGCTCCTATCCAGCCACCATAAAGATTAGTAATTATTCCAAAAAACTCATAAAAAAGGAAAAGTAAAGCAATTTGTAGAGTTGTGTAACCTAGCTCATGAAAGTGACCAACAACTAATAATCTTAATGCGCCGTCAGTAAGCGTGAATGCCCAATAGTTTGCTGTTACAACACTATATTGTTGAATATTAGATAACTTCATAAAGACATAAATTAAATCTCTTTTTTGATTACATATTCAGTAAGATCTGCAAGTCTGCAGCTGTAACCCCACTCGTTGTCATACCAAGCGTATATCTTTAATAAATTTGAATTAACAACCATCGTTGATAAACTATCAACTATTGAACTTCTAGAGTCATTTACATAATCTGCAGAAACTAAAGGTCTTTCTTCGTAGCCAAGAATTCCTTTTAAATAATTTTCTGAAGCTTCCTTTAGTGCCATATTCACTTGTTCAGTTGACACTTCATTATTTAATTCAAAAACTGCATCAGTTAAAGAACCATTAAGTAGAGGAACTCTTACTGCATGCCCATTTAATTTTCCTTTTAATTCTGGGAAGATCTCAGCGATAGCTTTAGCAGATCCAGTAGTAGTAGGTATTAAACTTTGCATACATCCTCTTGCTCTCCTCAAATCACTTTTATAAAAATCTACAGGAACTTGAGTGTTGGTAACATCGTGAATAGTTGTAATAGCGCCGTGCTTAATTGAAAAATTTTCATTGATTACCTTTACTATCGGAGCTAAGCAATTTGTAGTGCAAGATGCTGCAGTTACTAATTTATGTTTAGAAGGGTCATAAAGACTTTGATTTATACCGTAAACAATATTAAGTGATTCCTCTCCAGCTACAATACCCTTTACTGGACAAGCTACTATTACTCTTTTCATCCCAAGAGAATCAAAATATGGATTAAGTTTGTCTGGCTTTTTATTCTTTCCTGTACATTCCAAAATAATATCTACAGAAGATTTTTCCCAAGGAACATCAAGATAATTTTTAAAAGATGTGTAGGCTAATTTCTTTTCCCCAATTATTATTTCTTCTTCTTTAACTTTTATATCTCTCATCCATCTACCATGGACTGAATCGAATTCGAGTAGATGTGCAGCAGCATTCGAATCTCCTGCTATCTCATTAATGTGAGTTATTTCTATATCAGCTCTATCCCATAATGCTCTGAAAACTAATCTGCCAATTCTTCCAAAACCATTAATTCCAATTTTCATAATTTTGAAATTTTCTATATTAATTATACATCAAAATATTTTGATGTATCAAGTTGTTTTGATTAATGAAATCTTTTTTATTTAAGCTATATTTAAGAGAATTTATTACTTTGAAATTGTTAAAAGAGAGTAGCAAATTAAAAAAAGAAAATATATCTAAGTTGATGGTTTCATTTTCTGATCCTTTTAGGCTAGAAATAATTGACCTAATGATGGATGGAGAAGTTTGTGTATGCGATATTATGAAATTAACAAAGCTATCTCAATCAAGAATTTCATATCACATAAAAATATTGAGGGAAGCTGGTCTTATCGCAGACAGGCAAGAAGGTAGATGGGTGTACTACAGCCTAAATAAAGAATCTCTCTTTTTGATCAAGGAATGGATAACTTCTTTGACAGATTATTCCTCAAATAGAAAACGTTATTGCGAATAAATTATATTTTAGATTTTATTAATTAACTTCTGATTCCCTGTCATAGGTCATTCCTGATTGTTCCATCCACTCAGCTTTAGTTTTGCAGTTTTGTTTGTGATTAAAGATGTGAAAACCTTCAATAATAATCATTATGGATAGAAGCAAAACAGGAATAAAATATACAGGGGAAGATATAACTTCTTTATATTTTATTTGAGCAATGAATTCCCTGTATTTAATCATTTCCGCTTTTCCTTTTTTGAAATAGTATTCAAGTTTGGTTAAGTAAAGTTAAAGAAAAATTTCTTTAAAAAATAAACATAAACATGTTTTCTTTTCATGACTTTTATATACCTTTAACCCTTCTTAAAGTCTTTTGCAAAATTTAATAGTAATTTAAAATATATATTCTTGTTTAATGGAAGAGAAATTAATTCTTTTCAAGAATCGTAAAAGATTCGGGATTGAAAAAAATATAGATATCATTTTTAAAAATACGACTCTAGTCTTGTCTAGTCTTGTGGCAGTAGTTCTATTTGGGATTATTTTAGTAGTCTTTATTCAGTCATTTGAGTCCTTTTCTAGGTATGGATTGAATTTTCTTGTTACTTCAGAATGGAACCCAGTAAAAGATGAATATGGAGCTTTTACTGCAATATATGGGACATTAGTTACTTCTCTTCTTTCATTATTGATTACTATCCCTTTAGGCGTTGGAACTGCGATATTTATAACAGAGGATTTTGTTCCGAAATTTATCAGAGAAATAGTTGGTTCATTTGTTGAATTACTAGCAGCCATACCATCTGTTGTATTGGGATTGTGGGCAATATTTGTTATGGAACCTTTCTTTAGAGACTTTTTTGCATTTTTACATAATTTCTTTGGTTGGATTCCTTTATTCGGTTCGGAGCCTGCAGGTCGGAATTCACTTTTAGCAATAATAATTTTAGTGGTTATGCTTTTACCAATTGTGACCTCGATAGCTAGAGATTCTCTTAATCAAGTTCCTAAAAAGCTTAGGAATGCAGCCTATGGAATTGGTGCAAGTAGATGGAAAACTATATTCTCGGTAATTTTGCCTGCAGCATTATCAGGGATTATGGCAGGTGTTCTATTAGCTCTAGGCAGAGCTATGGGAGAAACTATGGCTGTCACAATGATTATTGGCAATTCTAATGCATTTAGTTGGTCACTATTATCGCCTGGATATACCATCTCCTCTATGCTTGCAAACCAGTTTGGTGAAGCCGATGGGAGTCAGGTCTCATCCCTTTTTTACGCAGCTTTTGTACTTATGATCCTTTCTTTAGTGGTCAATATCTTCGCTCAATGGCTAGTTAAGAAATTTAGTCTCAAATATTAGATAATTATGAATTCTCTTTATTACCAGAAAAAACTATCAAGAAATGTAGGAGATAAATTTTTTACTTCTTTATCAGTTTTTTGTGCATTTATTGCAATACTTCCTTTGATTTTTGTGGTTACATATATTCTTATTAAAGGCGGTGCGCAGATAAATTCTGATCTATTTACTTTAGAACCAAATCCTCCTGGAGATGATTTAGATGCAGGAGGTATTAATCCTGCGTTAATTGGGACACTAATAATTACAACTATCGCTTCAATTATAGCTATACCAGTAGGTGTAGGCGGAGGTATTTATCTAGCCGAATATTCAAAAGGTGGGCCTTTTTCAAAATTTATTCGATTCGGAGTAAATGTTTTAGCTGGTGTTCCTTCAATAATTGCAGGTGTATTTATTTATGCCTTAATCGTTTCAACAAAAATTTTGTTTGGAAGTATGTATAGCGGCTTTGCAGGAGGTATGGCTCTTTCAATATTGATGTTGCCTACAGTTATAAAAACTACTGATGAAGGTTTAAAGTTAGTTCCAAATGAATTAAGGTATGCTTCTCTAGGTATAGGAGCAAGTATGTATACAACAATATTAAAAATAACTTTACCCTCAGCATTTAGATCTATTGCTACTGGTGTTGTGCTTGGAATCGCAAGAGCAGCAGGCGAAACGGCACCTTTGATCTTTACTGCTCTATTTTCTTATTACTACATAGTAGGTTTTGAAGATTTGTTTTACGAAATGGGGTCTTTAGCAGTTCTTATTTATAATTTTGCCCTTGAACCATATGATGCTCAAAATAAACTAGCCTGGGCGGCTTCTTTTATTCTTGTTATATCAATACTATCAGTTAATATATTTTCGAGAATATTAGCTGCTTTTACTGAGAAAACTAAGAGGGTATGAAATGATTACAAACACTAAAAAGTCGCAAAAGAAAAATATTTTATCTCTTGAGGATGTTTCTATTAGTTATGGAACTTTTGAAGCAGTAAAAAATGTTTTTTGTAATTTTAAAAGGGGAGATATAACTTCACTCATTGGCCCTTCTGGCTGTGGAAAATCAACTGTTCTTAGGGCTTTGAATAGAATGAACGATTTAATCCCTAATTGTTCTCTTAAAGGAACTGTTCTCTTTGATGGGACTAATATTTATGACAAAAGAGTAGATCCAGTTGAGGTTAGAAGAAGAATCGGAATGGTTTTTCAACAACCTAATCCTTTTCCTAAGTCTATCTACGAAAATATAGCATTTGGTGCAAGAATCAATGGCTTTATTGGTGACATGGATCAATTAGTTGAAAGTTCCTTGAGAAAAGCTGCTGTATGGAGTGAATGTAAGGATAAATTAAATGATAGTGGCTATTCCTTATCCGGAGGACAACAACAAAGATTATGTATTGCTCGAACCATCGCAATTGAACCAGAAATAATTCTAATGGATGAGCCATGTTCAGCTTTAGATCCAATCTCCACTTTGAAAATAGAGGAAACGATGCACGAACTTAAGAAGAATTACACAATAATAATCGTTACTCATAATATGCAGCAGGCATTAAGAGTTAGCGATATGACTGCTTTCTTTAATGCAGTTGAATACGAAGATGGCGATGGAGGTAAAGTTGGTTATCTTGCAGAATTTGACTCAACAAAGAAAATTTTTAATTCTCCAAAAGAAAAAACCACTCAGGAATACATATCTGGTAAATTTGGTTAACTTTAAATTTTTACTGATAAAAGGATAAATTTTATAATTGATAATGATGAGGGGGTAGACAAACAGTATAAATACCTATATAGTTATTTCGAATTAGTAAGTTTATCTTTGAAAAACTACCCTTTTCTACCTTTCTTGATTTTTGCAGGGGCTCTCATTACAACTGCAACAATAGGATTGCCTGTATTTACTTCATAATTAAAAAGTATTTTTATTTCAGGTAATATTATGGTTGCAACACTCAATAAAGAATTAATTGGAAGTCCTCATAAAACCTTAATAAATGGAAATTCATTTGACTTTATAAAAAAAAGAGAGAATATGAATCTGTGTGGGAGTGAAAAATCTGTATTAAAACCATTTTTAAGATTGGTTAATTTCTAATTTATTTATCATGGATAAAACTAAAGAACAGTTAGAAAAATTAAGAGAAGTTGCAGAAGCATCTCTTACAAAAACCGATGAACTTCAAAAAGTTCTTGCTCAAATAGAAGCTTTAATGTCTAGAGAAGAATCACAAACATTATCAAAGAAAAAATAATTACTTAAAAAATAATTTTAGGTTTTGTACTTTTAAATACACCTCTGCAATTCCATTGTAGTTATTAATTGGGTATGCAGAACCCGTTCCAAAGTTTTCTGTTAGGTCTCGAGGTCTTACCTACTTTAAGTAAAAGATCTCTTAAATTTGATTGCTTTTATTATATTTTTATTACCTGCTTATTTAATTGATTACTTTATAGATTTCTTTCAAGCAGACATTTACATCGAAAGATTCAGTATTTACAACCTCTAAGCCTGTTTTTTCTGTAACTTCAACAGTTGCGTTGCATTCGTCTTGTTTAAGAGCCATGTAACTTGGCTTTTTATCTTCTATATCTAATTCAACACTTGATTCGGTTTCTTCCTTATATTGTTCCATTACTAATGTAAGTGCCTCTATCTCAACCGAAAAATTATCATTTGCTTTTGCTCCATATGAGGTTACAAGAAATGGAAATAAAATCAAAGCTATTAATTTTTTCATTTCTATAAAATGTGTTTATTTTTTTTATAACGTAGATTGTCTGCTAAGGAAAGGGTCATTAGCTGTAAAAATTTTTTGCTATTTCTACTAGTAGAAGATTAATTGATAAAAAAAATAATCGAGACTTTTAAGTATAAATTGGTATATCTAAATGAAAAATTTAAGTCACTTCACTAGGATTTTTCTTAAGATTTAATTTCGATAATTTCTTCTTCAGAAACAATTGCCCATTTTTTAAATGACTTTTTGCAGGGATATCCTCCTGTCAAGTCTCCAAATGCAGGTAAAAATAAAGTATTTTTATTCTTATCCATTGCAAAACACCTAAATGATAATTTATCTCCATTGTTTTTTATATAGATTTTTGGATGATAATGTCCACAAATATTCAAGGTTTTATTGTTTTTTAAATTAACTGGTTCATGACTAAAAGTAATATTTTTAGTTTTTCTAATATCAAAAATTTTAATATTTTTAATATTGCAACCTACATCGTGATTTCCTAGGACTAGTTCAACATTAGTTTTTAGTAGTTCAGGAAGATCCTCAACTTTTTTTTGAAGAGTTTTATCTATTGAATATTTGCTGTGGAATAAATCTCCTAATATTATTAACTTTTTAGGACTATATTTTTTTACTATTTTTTTTATTCTTGCAAAATTGTTTTTATCTGAATTACTAGTAAGAGGTATACCATTTTGCTGAAAATACTCAGCTTTTCCAAGATGAATATCACATATTAACAACTCTTTTGTTTCCGGTAGAAATAACGCCCTTGAAGGAAGCATCTCTAACAATGTATCTTCCCAACAAAATTTAAAAGAACTTTTTTTCATTTAATCACTATATTTTTTTATAAGTTTTTCTACTCTTTTTTCTATTGGCTCATTGCTTAAAGTATTTTTAAGTCTTTCAACAAGTAAAGGGAAAGCAAAAGGCGTTGGAGTTTTTATATCGTTTAGTAGCATTTTTAAATTTTTTAATCTCTCTAATGATCTAGATATTCTTTTATTTTCTAATTGATATTCTTTAACTTCTTGATGCGATTGTTTTATCAAAAGATGGCCTTCTTCATATTTAGTAAAGACATCGTAGAAAAGACTTGAACTTATTTGAAGTTGGGAAGAAGTTTTTGTTTTGGTTGGATTATTTTGATTTACTAGTCCACTTATTTGGGCAATATTTTTAAATCTACGTTTTGTTAATTCTGAAAAATTAATTGCATTTTCTAGATCTTCTTCTAATTTTTTGTTATCTAAAAAGTAATCAGCTTCTTTTTTTATTATGGAAAAATCATAATCTTCTGCAGTAGTTAAGCTGAATCCAAAATCATTAGCAGTAATACTAAAAGTAGATTGTTTTAATTTTGCCAATCTCAAACCCCATAAAAATGCAATTCCTTCATTTACAAATTTGCCATCAAGTGTAAAAACAAAAAGATTTGATAAATCCTTGGTTTTATATATTTCTATAAGGAATTCATCTTTCTTTGGAATATTTGAAAGAATTTTTTGTTTATTCAATATTGGGCGTAATGAATTGAGTTCAGGATTTAAGCAATCATAATTTTCTAGTTCGTTGCATATATCTATTTCTTTTCTCAAACTCTCACAAAGTAGATCAGAAATTGCCATTTGACCTCCAACCCATGCAGGAATTAGAGAACTTTTTTTTGTTGATTTTTTAACGTATAAAATCATATCTCTTATTCTTACAAATTGAAGCATTTTGCCAGCAAAGTAAAATGTATCACCGGGATTTAATTTTGAAGCAAAATTCTCCTCTAAATTACCTAAAGATTTACCTTTTATATATTTGACATTCACAAATTTGTCACTTGTAATTGTCCCAATATTGAACTTATGCATTCTTATTAAAGATTTGTCTTTTACAAAATATTTAAAGTTTTCATTATTATTTTGTGATTCTTCTTTAACTATCTTTTTATATTTTGGGTATGCTTTAAGACATTTTCCTCCATATTCTAAAAAGTCAAGACACCAATTCCAATCTTGATCTTTTAACTTTCTATAACTCCAGCAATTTTTAATTCTTTCTTTTTCAATTTTCGGATCAAAGCCATTTCCACATGCCAAACTTATTAGATGCTGTAGAAGCACATCATAAGATAATTCAGGAAGTCTAATTTCCTCAGATATACCACTTTTTATTATTCTTCTCATTGCACTAATCTCTAATAACTCTAAAGAATTAGTAGGCATAAAAATTATTTTTGATTTTCCACCTGGTCTATGAGCACTTCTGCCGGCTCTTTGGATAAGTCTAGCTAAATTCTTTGCACTACCAATTTGAACTATTTGATCTACAGGTTGGAAGTCAACTCCCAAATCTAACGAGCTGGTGCAGACTACCCATTTTATTAATCCGTCTTTAACCCCTTCTTCAACTCTTTTTCTATCTTCTTTATCAAGGGAGCCGTGATGAAGTGCAATTTTAACTTCCATCTCTGGGAGAAAAAATTTAAGACATTGATACCATCTTTCAGATTGATTTCTCGTATTGGTGAATAATAAGGTGCTTTTATTTTTATCTAGGATTTTTAATAGTGAAGAATGACTTCTAATCCCAAGATGCCCACTCCATGGAAAGGTAGTTTCCTCCTCTGGTAAAACACTTATAATTTCGATATCTTTTTGAATATTTGTACTTATAATTTTGGGTTTAATAGCGCTGATCCCAACTATTGCTCTTGCAGCTTCTTCAATATTTCCAATAGTTGCAGACATTGCCCAAATTTTTAAATTTTTTATATTACCTCTTAGCCAACTTAAAGATAACTCGCACTGGTTTCCTCTTTTACTACCCATCAATTCATGCCATTCATCAATGATTATTGATGACAACTCTTTGAACAGATTATTAGATTCTTTATTAGAAAGTAAGAGAGATAAAGACTCTGGAGTGGTAATAAGAATATTAGGTGGTTTAGCTAGTTGCTTTTTCTTTTCATATGGGGTTGTATCCCCGTTCCTAATTTCAACAGTGATTTCTTTATTAAAATGCAAAGCTGCTAATTGTATCGAATTTTTTAGATCTCTACTTAGTGCTTTTAAAGGGGTTATTAATAATATATTCACACTTTTATTATTTTTGGGATCTTCTAACTTTGATAGAGGTCCCATTAATGCAGCATAAGTTTTGCCGCATCCAGTAGGAACTTGTATTATTCCGCTCTCCCCATTTAAAAATGCTTCCCAAGATTCGATCTGATAGGGGAGTGGCTCCCATCCATTTTTGGAAAAAAACTTTTTAATTTTTGAAATTAAATTATTTTGCTTATTATTTTTCTTAATATTTTTCATGATATTTTTTTCATTAGTTCATAAGCATTCTCTAGACTGTCTGCATCATTAATTTTTTTATCTTTTCTCCATTTTGTTATTCTTGGAAATCGGACTGCTATGCCTGACTTATGACGTTTAGAAATTTGTATTTTCTCAAAAGATATTTCGAAAACCATTTCTGGTTTTAACGATCGAACAGGACCAAATTTTTCTATTGTATTTTTTCTAATCCATTTATCTAGCTCTTTAATCTCAATATTCGTTAAACCAGAATATGCACTTGCAAATTTAATTAATTCTTTGTCTTTCCATAATGCAAAACTGTAATCTGTATACAGACCAGCTCTTCTACCGCTACCGCCCTTAGCGTAGATTAGAACAGCATCCAGTTGCATAGGATCAACTTTATATTTCCACCAAATACCTTTTTTTCTACCAGAGGAGTATATAGAAGTCTTTTTCTTAATTATTAATCCTTCAGTATTATTTTCTCGTGATTTTTCTTTATAAGTTAAAGCATCAGTCCAATCTTTAGGAAAGATTAAATCACATATTTTGAAAATATCAGAGATATTATTCTCAGTTTTAATTTTCCATTTTGAAAAATATTTTTCTAACTCAATTCTTCTATTTTCTAATTTAATTTCTCTTATATCTCTCCCATTAATCTCTAAAAGATCATAAGCAATAAAAATAATTGGATATTTTATTTGGATTGATCTAGTAGGAGACTTTCTATTTATTCTTTTTTGAAGTAAAGAAAAATCAAAGGGAATTTGTTCTTTAAAATCCCAAACTAATAATTCACCATCAAGAACAAAATCATCTTTTATATGTGACATTTTCTCTACTAATTCTGGGAAAGATTCATTTACTAATTCTTGCCCTCTTGTCCATAAGGAAACATTGCCTAATCTCTTAATTAATTGCATTCTTATACCGTCGTATTTCCATTCAAATTGAAAATCATTTAAAGAATTTTTGAAGATCTTATCTTCGATAGTATTTGCTAGAAGAAATGGAAATGGTTTGGAATTTAACTCTTGAAGATTGATATTCTTGTTAATCAAAAATTCATATGAATCAATTGAAGGTTTAAAATCACCCATCAACCTATGAGAAATAATCTCTTCATCTATATTAATTAGTTTTGATATTGATTTGGTGATTAATCCGATAGAGACTCCTACTCTAAAAGTTCCTGTAAGAATTTTATTAAAAATTAGATGGTTATCTTCAGGTAATGTTTCCCAAAGATTTTTAATTTCTAAATTTTTCTCCTCCTCATTAAGTTTTGATAATGCAGGTATTGTTACGCTTAGTAATTCATTGAGACTTATATTTGATAATTTCTTTTTTCTAGAATTAGTTTTATTTTTAAGTAATAACGTTATTACCTCAGCAGAATCACCAACTTTTAAATAACATGTATCAATTAACCATTGAGGATATTCATACATTTGAGAAAAAAGATTTTTTAAATATCTTCCACTAATAAATCTCTTATTACTTTTTCCAGTTAGTAAATATATTGCCCATGAATTATCTATTGGATCATTAGATAAAAAATAATTCTTTAAAACTTCAATTTTATTATTTGTACTATTAATTGAATCTAGATCGCCAAATAATTCTGAAAACTTTTTTAAGCTCATATTTAACTACCGAATAAAAGAACATTTATTGATTCCTTTTCAACTAAATATTTACTTAAGGCTTCACTATCTCCATGATGAAAAAATACATTTTTTGCTTCAGACTTTTTTACTACTTCCAGAATTCCATCCCAATCCGCATGATCAGAGATTGCGAATCCCTTATCATATCCTGATCTTTTTCTTAGAGCTCTTATTGACATCCATCCACTCGCGAAAGCTGTTTGAATGTTTTTGAAATTTTTTAAATAAGAACCCTTACTTAAAGATGGCGGTAATAATATTAGACTCCCTTTAAGTTCATCTATCTTTTTTTTATTTTCAATTTTTATAGTATCTTTAATATCAATTCCAAGTTCCCTATAACTTTTATTCATTTTGTGAATACTGCCATGGGAATAAATATTGCCTTTAAAATTTGTTTGACTAATTTCGTTTAACAATCTCTGAGCTTTTCCAAGTGAATAGCAGAAAAGTAAAGAAGTTTTTTCTGGTGAATTAGTTATCCATTTTGAAATATCATTTGCTACTTTATTTGATTCATTCCACTTAAATATTGGCAAACCAAAAGTACATTCGCTTATTAAATAATCAGTTTTTACAATTTCATATTCTTTGCAAGTCTGATCTTTTTGAAGCTTAAAGTCACCTGAAATTAGCCATTTTTCTTCAGCAAAAATAAACCTTATTTGACTAGATCCAAGTATGTGACCGGATGGATGAAAAGAAATATTAATTCCATTTATCTTAAATTCTTCTCCATATTCAAAAGTCTTAATTTTGATATTATCTCCAACTCTTTCTTTAAGAAGTATCGCAGTTTCCTTAGTAGAAATGTATTCTTCACAGCCAAATGTAAAGTGATCAAAATGAGCATGAGTTATTAATGCCTTTTTTACTGGCTTGCTTGGATCAATCCAAATATCAGCAAGTTCACAATAAAGATTTCCATCTTTATATCTAATTAAATATTCTTGTTTAGTTCTCAAAACTACATCTCTTGCAATGAGGTTAATTTAGCTAATTATGCCAACGCTTGTTTTGATAAGGCTATTGCTGAAATTGTTAGTAAAACAATAACTACAAATTTGTTACTCCAATTAATCATGAATGAACTAATTTTTTTGAAAGAAGCTCTATTAGTAGGCACAATCTTTTTTTTATTCATAATGTGATGATTTTCATTATTTTCTAAGTAATTTAAATTTTTAATCTCATTTATTAATTTAGATTCGCAAGTTGAGAGTTTCTCTACTTGATTTAATAGTTCAATATCTTCTGGCCTTAATAAAGAATTTAATTCTTTAATTTGTCTTTCGTTTTTCATAAGAAATTCATTAACTATCTCATCTGTCCCATACCCCTTCTTTATATTTAAAAGAATATCATCTCTTTCCCAGGATTTTTCAAGAGAATTTAAAATTTTGCTTATGCCCATTTTAAGTATTTTTACTTATGATAAATTATTATTTTTTTCTTCTGTGGCTTATTCCTTTAAGTAATTTAAAAAAATTATTTTTATTTAAGATTTACGAATAAGTCTGTTAGCAAAATATTTTATCTTTACCTTTTCTACAATTTTTTTAGAACTAATTTTATTTTTAATTTTATTTAAATTGATCACTTCATCTGACACATTTTTGCCTGTTTCAAAATAACTTTTAATTTTTTCTAATTCTTCTTTATTTAATCTTTTTGTTGCACCTTTTGCATTAATTCCAAGTTTCTTGCAGGCTAATAATATTCTATTACTTTCGATATTAAGATCTTTGGCAATACTGAAAATAGGAGTGTTGATAGACATTATTTTCTTGACTATGAAATTTATTATTTATAGTATATTTATAATTTGTAAATTAAATATATTTTTAATTATTATTAATTTTAAAACTTTTTTTAATTAGGCTACTTCATCTTCAAAACTATTTAAATCATTAAACTTCTTCTTCATGGTTGGATTATTTCTTGTTAATTTCTTTACTGTTAAATCTTGAGATTTGCTATCAGCAGATAAAAGATGTTTTTTTGAGAGAACTAAAGCCTCTTTAGTTTTTTGTAAATGGGTTATTGATTTATCAATTTCTGAAATTGCATCATTAAATCTATCCTGGGCAAGTGAAACATTTTTACCAACTGCATTTTTGAATTGCTCAAGTGTACTTTCAAAATTAGTTATGTCAAAATTCTCACGTTTCATTAAATCAATTTGTGATTTGTATTTTAAGGTTTCCATAGACGCATTTCTTAGCAGAGAAATAATGGGCAAGAAAAATTGAGGTCTTATGACATACATTTTTGGGAATCTATGAGAAACATCAACTATGCCAGCATTATATAGTTCACTATCTGGTTCTAGAAGGGATACGAGAACTGCATATTCACAAGACTTTTGTCTTCTATCTTTATCTAATTCTTTTAAAAAATCTTCGTTTTTTCTTTTATTAGTTCCATTTAAACTTTCATTCTTCATCTCAAACATTATAGATACGACTTCGGTTTTATTTTCATCAAATTCTCTAAATATATAGTCACCTTTACTTCCTGAAGTGGCATCATTATCCTTTTCGAAATATGAGTTTTTAAATGCAGAGGCACGATTTAGATTAAATTGAGTTTCGCAATGGATTTCTAATGTTTCTCCTATCATCTTTGTAGATAATCTAGATTTCATTTCTCTTAACTCCTGAATAGTGAGGTCCCTTTCACTAATTTTGCTTTTAAACTTTTCTTCAATTAATTTTTCATTAATCGAATGTTCAAGCTTCATCTTTTCAATGGAATTTGTTAAAGATGAGTTTTCTTTTTCTAAATTGGTAACAGCTTCACTAATTTTGTTTTTTAAAGATAATTCTGAAATTAAAGACTGGTTTTTAATTTCGTCTTTCAACTTGATTAATTCGTTATTCAATGAATTAATTTTATTTGTTGCTTGATTTTTTAAATCATTAAGGGCATTTGTTTTCTTTTGTTCAGCTATTTTTAATTCAGATTCAAGAGTTTGGATTTCAGAATCTTTAATCCGATTCTGCTCTATTAACTGTATTTTCAACTCACGTTTTAAAATTTCCAAAGCTTTTTTATTATCTTCTTCAACCAAGATAAGTCTTTCTTTTATTTGTTTATTAAATTCTTCGTCTTTTATTTGAAGAAGTATTTCTTCAAAGCTGCTAGGATCAATTCGGAAAGTTTTGCCGCATGAAGGACATTTAATATCTTTCATTTTTTAATTACAAAATTAATATTAGAAAGGGTTTAATATTCGAATTATGTAAAAAGAATATTATTCTTGACTAAGAATAAACAATGAAACAATATTATGCATTAAAAAATATAGTAATTACTCAATAAAAGTTATATTAATCCTGATTCCTTAAGAATGTTTATTTTATTTGCTAATTCTATATCTGCAGAAGATATTGAGCGGTCTAAAGTTTTGTGAGATGAAACTGTGTAGCCACTGTCATCAACAAATTCGTCTTCCCCATCTTTTAAGTGGACATTTTCATTTTTTAGATCTTTAAAATTATCCGACTTGAATATATTTGACTTGCTGATATTACTATATCCAAAATTCGCAATTCCTCTGGCATCTAATGCTTCCTCAACTAATATTCCAACTACTTTAGATCTACTTATAGATTCGCTCTTGGATATTTCATCAATAATTTCAAGTACTCTTTTTCTAGGAAGATATCCTATCCTTTTAACTTTATTTTCCATAAGTCTTTGCATATGTCAATATTGTAACACTTCTGTCAAATCAAACCGGATTTTGATTAATAGCACTTATGTATAAATTTAAATAGTAGTATTAAAGTATAATTTCAAAGAGCACTCTCAAAGCTATTTCTCAAATACTCATGGGGATAGTTTTAAATGCATCTCTTGATTACTTTTTCAGTTTGGTTCTGATTTTTGAAATTTTCTAAATTTAAATTCCAAATATTATGAAAGATAAACTATATGATAATGCTGATAGCTTTGCAATGTCATTTGATGAGGAATGGGAAAATGTTGATTGTGATGATATACGATTAAAGATAGATAAGGTATTAGAACTTTTATCAGATCACCCTTTTTTAATATCTAATCCTGAAAATGCTAGAAAAATGGCAGAATTTAGAATATTTTCATTAAAAAAATTTCAATAATTATTTTTAGATCTTTAAAGTTATTTATTTTAAAATTTATTTTAATTACTTAAAGTTTAAATGGTTGGTGAATTAAAAAATCCCTTACTGTATAAAAATATTATTATGCCAATAATTGGACCTATACCAAAAACAAATAGAACTAATTTCGCAGAATTTTTTGTTTGACCTAATTTTTGATCTTTTAAATTTGAATTAGTTTGTTTTTTTTTAGATTTTTTCTTTTTCATGAAAGATATATTACTACAATTTGACTTTAAAAGATTTTGATATGTGATTGAATTTGAAAAAATTTTTAAAATTGACAAAACTTATATGGGAGTCAAAAAAGATCGTATTGTATAATGTAGAGAGCGAAAAAGGAAATATGAGTGCAACTAAGAGAGAGGAAGTTTGTTCTCACCTTAGATATATAAGGTTAGAGCTTAGAGAGATGCATCAAATGCTCATCAAAGAAGATTTGTTGCCAGATCTTAATGAAGCAAAAGAAGTACATGCTCAGCTTGATGCTTTATTGGATTTATTATCAGAAAAAAAAGTAACCAAGATAAAAAGCCAATTTTGAGAGCTTTCAATTAGATTGATTGTATTAAAGATAATTTGTAGCTGACTCTATTTTTTTTCTATTGTCGTGCATCTGTTCTAATTTATTGTAAATTTCTTTAATTTGGATTTGTATTAGATCGGTCGAATGTATATTACTTAATGCATCTAATGTTGATAGAAGGCTTTCTTTGGCTTCAATTAAATGTCTACATTCTTTACTGCCTGCTTCGTAGGACATAGGATTGTTATAAAGAAAAATATTATCCTAAATATATTAAAAATCCTTCCGTATTGCTTGATACTCTTATTAAATCAACGCTTATTATTGTAATTTTCAATACAGAATAAGAAATTATTTTTACTAAGATTCAATAAAAACATATGCAAGAAAATTCCAATGATTATAAATTCTGTATTAACTTAGCACTAGAAAACGCAAAAAAAAGAATTAATTTATTAGATGATTTTGATAAAAAGTGTGTTCTAGAAGAATATAAAGAATGGATTAATGATGGTTTAAATAAGCATACGGTTTTACTACTAAGAGATGATCCGATCATCTAGGAAAGATGTGAAAATATTTTTAATTCTTTGTACTAGAAGTAACCCTTAATAAAATATAAAGACTTACGATAAAAATTACTGATAGAATAAATGTTAATGATGAAAAACTTTCCATATCTATATTAATTAAAAAATTCATTTAACTATAGCAGTTAAGTTAAATAAGCCCTGAATTCAGTTTTCTTTGAAAAGTGAAAAAATAAATTTATTCAAACTTTCTTTTTCTAAAAATATTTTTTTCTTCTTATAGGTCTTTAATTTCTTAAAAATTAAATCAACTAAGTGTTCTGATTTTAGAGTCATATATTAAATTTATTTTTCCAATAAATAAATTCTCTCTTCACCTATTTTATCTGGCTTTGTTATTTTACATCCTTTATCTTTTTCCATATTGCAATCTTTTGTGGCAGGAACAGATTTCCAAGTGCAAATTTTTTCTTGGGATTCTTCTTTTAAAATATTCCATCCATCATCTAAGTATTCTGAAATACCATCCTCCCCACAAGAAAACTTTATTTCCATTCTTTTCTTTTCTGTATTGGGATTATCCTCAATATTTTTTTCCAAATTATTTGTGGGATACTCTTTATTAGTGGATGTCCTACAAGAAATTAAGAAAATTGCTATTAGAAGTAACATAGGAAATTGTTTTATTATTTTCATTTTTTTAACTTTTGATGATTCTTAATTATTTAAATTATAGTTTAATTTGATTCTATTAATTTTAATAGTTTATCCATTTTATCCATCAAGTCTTTTACATCACCTGGCTTCGGTAATATTAATTCTTCTGTAACTTCTAAATGCATTTTCTTTAAGTTTTGCCTCAAATCTTTTAAATGCATTTTTACGTTTTCTTTCTTTTGTTTTATATCAGTCATAGGAATAAAAATTAAACTTTATGAAACTTAAAGTTACTATCATAATATTGAGATGCTTATTTATGGAGAATAATTCAAAATTTAATTTTTTAAATTTTCTATCTCATAGATTTCTTCGCCACCATAACAAAAATTTGTAGATAACATTTTTATTTCTCTATTATTAATTCCAATTGTATTTTTATTTTTAATAATATATTTTTTAGCAATCGCTTCACAATCTAATTTATTTTTTGCATGTTTAATAACTGGATAAAAATATGCCAATGTAGTAATTACAAACAAAAATATTATTATTGATTTTTTTTCATTTTTAATAAATTCTTTTGATGTTTTTTGGGCCTTTAATATTTTTATTAGGAATTTATCTGGTAATCCTATTTGAACAAATAATAACTCTACCCACCATGGAAGGTCCTTATCTTTCTTTTTCTTTAAGTTTGAGGTGGTATTATTCATTTTCTTGGCTTCATAGTTTTGGTTTTTCAGTTCTTTAGGATTAGTTGTTTCTTTTTTATTCATATCATCCAATGATTTATTTGGAATGTAGAGGTTTTATTTTGATTTGGAAACTATATCTTTATTTTATAAGTTTTAATTTAATTTATCTATGAATTTGAGTATTGTTAATTTGTATTTAGAAATTTTAAATGGCAAAAAAAAGAAGGAAATTAAATAAAGATTTTGAGAGAAAAATATATTCATCAAAAAAAAATGTCGAATTAGTACTGGCAAAAATCTATGATATCGATGATGAAGACATACAAAAAGAATATATGAGCGCCTTTAACAAAGTGGTTTACTTATATGATGAATTAAAAGAAGATTACGAACGACAAGGATTTTCTGATAATTCTGAAGAACTTCTCACAATCTATAAAAATGCATTTAATCTTTTCGAATCCGAATTTGAAATTTAAATTCAATTTCTAATTACCGTTTGTAAGGGGTTACAGGTATTTCAATTCGCTTTCCTTTTTGGAGATCAGATCTTTTTTCTTGTAAATTTTTAATACATAAAGATACTTTTTTCTCCTTTGCGCAAAATCTTTTTATTTGGTAATCAGTAAGTGACAATGATTTATTACTAAATGAAAAAAAGGCCAATAAAAACATAATAAAATTTAATACCAATTTCATTTGTTTTCTCCTAACTATTTTCTAATACCCATTAACTTAATTACTTTTTATTATATAGTTCAATGATTTCTTTTAATTCATCTTTACTTAACTCTGTTGAAATAAAAACTTCTTGAGCTGTATTTCCCTTTCTTGCTATTGCTTTATATCCGTTTATAGTTTTCACTGACAATCTAATTATCAATTTAGAGGATCTTCCCCTAGATCTTGAAATAACAGCTGGAGTTATTGTCTTGATATTATTTTCCAGTGCTAATTTTTGAAGTATTGGAATTAGACCTTCTATATTTGTACTATGATTTAAAACTAACCTTCCCAATTTAATTTTATCCTAATTCTATTGGGAAAATTTTGTTTCTGAGAAATAAACTTTAGCTTTAAAATGATTAAAAATTTTTGAAGTTCTGTTATATTTATAAAAACGGTTAAATTCTAATGATCTTTCAAATAGGCTGGGCAGCATTGGCTGCTATTTTTACTTTTTCAATTGCCATGGTTGTTTGGGGAAGAAATGGGGACGGATCCATTGACATATGATTTCATTTTTAACTTATGAAGTCTATTTAAGTAAATTTCTTATCTTAACATCGTTTGTTTTACTCATATTCATAACATTAGCTGTAATTTATATATCCTATGTCTCTTGGAAAGATAAAAAAAGATTAAAAAAATAGTTATTATTTTTTTTGGTTTTTTTTCTTATCCTTAATTTTGAGCTCTTCAATTAATTCTTTTGCTTGTTCCATTTTTGATATGCTGCTTTTATAGATTCCTATATCCTTTTCTGCTTTATTAGGAGATAAGCTTAACTTCTCAAAAATATCTGCGGTCATCTTATTTTTATCTGATTCATTTTTCGCTTTGAAATCTTGGGAGTTTGAAATTAATATATATATCCCTAAGTTCAAAATCCTTGAAGGATAAAGTGTAGAGTCACTTTTTTCTACTAATAATTCCAAAATATCTTTGGTTGTTTTATCCTTTAATTCTTTTTGAGACTTTTTAGATATTTCATTAATTTCCTTTGCATCAAAATTTGTAGAACTGCATAAAGATTCAAAAAGTAGATCCAAGTGCTTTTCAGGTTGATATCCTTTCATTAATTCTTTGAATGTTTCGGTGAGGCCGACGCAAAAAAGATAATCTTGGGTAAATTCATTTTGATGGTTCAAAAGATTAAGTTCGACAAGCATTTCATCAACTATTCTTTTATATAAACCTGGAATGACGTAAGGAAATTTTTCATGAAATAACTTTTTGCTATCTGAAACAGTCAATTTTTCTTTCAATTTTTTATATGTAAACCTTAATAAGGTTAGCGTATGTTGACTCAATATCGTTAATATCTAATAAACAGATAAATATTATTATGATCCCTTTAGTTTTAGAAGAATCTGGCGGTAGTGAAAGAGTCTTTGATATTTATTCGAGACTTTTAAGAGAGAGAATAATCTTTTTGGGAGAACAAGTTACAAGTGAAACTGCTAATAGAATTGTTGCTCAATTATTGTTCCTCGAGGCAGAGGATCCAGATAAGGATATTTATATGTACATAAATTCACCTGGCGGATCTGTATATGACGGATTGGGGATCTTTGACACAATGCAACATGTAAAGCCTGACATTCATACGGTTTGTGTTGGCTTAGCAGCTAGTATGGGTGCATTTTTGCTTGCGGCAGGTACTAAAGGTAAAAGAAGCAGCCTTAGACATTCAAGAATAATGATTCATCAACCACTTGGAGGTGCTAGAGGGCAAGCTAGTGATATAAGAATTCAAGCAGATGAAATTTTGTTCTTAAAAGAACGACTAAATACTGAATTATCAGAAAGAACTGGAAAGGATTATGACACTATCAAAGAAGATACTGATAGAGATTTTTATATGTCCCCAAACGAAGCTGTTGAGTACGGTTTAATTGATTTGGTGTTAGATAAGAAACCAATAAAAGTTTAGCTTAATAGTTGAGGTGTTCTCTCTTTCTCGGGAATTTTGGTGAATTTGGAAAGAATACTTACAAATTCATCACCATCTAATGTTTCTTTTTCGATTAATAGGTCAACTATCTTATCCATAGCTTCTCTATTTTTGCTTACTATATCGTAGGTTTCTTTATAACATTCTTTGACCATTATTCTTACACTCTCATCTATTTGTTTAGAGATTGA
>CACGER010000010.1 GCA_902572075.1 uncultured Prochlorococcus sp. | reverse complement strand
AAGAAAGAGATCAGCTAAAAGTATTTATAAATTAATAGATGATTTGGAAAAAAAATACATATATTGATTTCTTTTGTAAGAAAAAAGATTAATCAAATTCTATTCCAACTTCTTCTTTTAAATTTCTTTCCAAATCTGGAAGATGAGGTTCAACCCAATGATCTTTGTTATCAATTCCTGCTGCATTTACATAATTCATAATATGTTGATCCACTTGCTTGTAAAGATCATGCAAATTTAAATCCATTCGAATATCATGTGCGATTTCAGAGACTTGTTTTTCTGTTAGACAGTGATCTGGATGAAGTAAATCACAACATGGGATTCTCTTCTCGATCAATTCATTTAGATTGATTTTTATTTCGTAATCTTGATGGACAGTCATTGAATCAATAGCTTTATTACCTTAATTCTAATTATGTTTGAGGTTTTGTATATCTTTAGTCAAGAAACAAAGTTCTTTAATGCATATACAGTAATTTTAAATGAATAGATCTTCCAAATTTTTATACAAATCATCATTCTCTTTTTGGTTTTCTATAAGTTCATGGTGATCTAGTGAAAGTTCTTTTTTTGAAGTATAAAAAAGATATCCAAGAGCTCCTAAGAGTAATGTTGTTGGTAAAATCATTAGCATTAAATTGACTTATAATGAATATAGTGCAACACTTATTACAGTCAAGTGCTGAACTTTAATTAATTTTTAAATGCCTACCAAGAAAAAAAGAGTTGGTTTTATTCCTAGAGAAGATGTTATGAGAATAATTGAAATGTTGAGCACAGAGAATAATTTAAGTAATTCAAAAATAATAAGTATTTTGGTAGAAGAAGCACTTTCTATAAGAGGTATATTTAATAAAAAAAATGGTAAAGTAACTCAATCATATCAATCAAATGACGATAATTCAAAAAACTTATTTCATAATTCTGGTGACTTTACAAATAATGAAAAACTCTCAATTGAT
The DNA here is from genome assembly GCA_902572075.1 of uncultured Prochlorococcus sp. Lineage (GTDB taxonomy): Bacteria > Cyanobacteriota > Cyanobacteriia > PCC-6307 > Cyanobiaceae > Prochlorococcus_A. The sequence continues at coordinate 39,007 of CACGER010000010.1, read as the reverse complement.
ACTAACTTAGAAAATCATTTTATTTCTAGTAAATCAACCCATTTAAATGAAGAGAATCAGGAGGCTTTTGAATTTCAAACTTATAAAAAGTTTTTATCATTCCTAAAATTTCAGGAAATGATGGATAAATACAACACTAAATAAAGTGTTGCTTAGTGACGCACTGTGCGTTAAATTTTATTTGTATATATAGGGGACTCGCATATTAAGATTATTTCCCATCAATTCAAAAACGTAAATTCAATTAATCTATAAAATATTTATTCCTATGAATTCATCTCTCCCAAGTTTATCTGTAAATCTCCTCCCTCCAGACAAGTTATATTGTAATTTTAGTTACTGGAGTTCTTTGTTCTCTCAGGATATGCAAATTTTGTGGGATAGAGCGCATGGAGTACCTTTAGAAAAACTGCCAAAAGGGGTTTCTGATATGATTTTTCCGTATTTATTGCTTGCACTCTCAGACTATAAGACTTCACAAATAAATAAAATGAATGGAATAGGATTAGACAATCTATTAAGCCTTTGGTTTGATAAGTACTTATTAAATAAAAATGGTTACTTCGAGCTAATTAAAAAATAATAGTTAAAATTAGCCATTAATATCAAATTTGATAGCTATAAAAATTTATTGTGCTTAAAAATCTTTTTAGTGATTCTTTCCTAATTGGCACATCAATAGTCTTGCTATAAATATATTAATAAGGTTTGATGATGCTTTCTTTAAATTTCTTTTTAGCAAATATGTGTATTATCGTTTTGATAATGCGAATCAGGAGTGATATTAAATTAAGAAATGCGAGATAAATGAAATTTAATTCAAAGACCTTAAGCTTGATATTAAACCTGTTATTTTGCTTATTTATATTTATTATTTAATTTTTTAGTCTTTATTAATTAATTTACAAAAAATTCAAAAATTAATATTCAAAATTGGTTGACTTTTATTGTTAATGCGATGATAATGGCAAAAATAAATTTTATTGTGAATCTTCTCTCAGATACTTTTGATGATTTTGTTGATGATCTACTTTCATCCGATGCTAATTTGTTAAAAGGGGAAATTGATTTTCTTCTTATGCAACATATATTTAATTCTATAGATTTGAAGCTTATAAATAAAAATGAAACTATAGATGAAGAATCATTGGCTGCTTAATTTTTATGAAATTTTTTTATGAAAAGTTTTGGGTACCAGTTTTTGGTTATATTTTATCTAAATTTGTTTTTTTAATAGAAGGTAAAAAGCAAGACTGTAAAAATAAAAAAAAATAGATTAATTACTTTTTTTCTTTATTAAGTATTTTTAAATACATAATCTATGGGAATATATTTTGATAACAACAAATGTTGTGCTTTATTTTTACGAACATATGCATGGTTGAGATATAACTTAATTGCTTTTTAGCAAATAAAAATGAACAAAAATAATATGTTGAAGCCATATACAGTGCATTACCGTGATTTTCAAAATATAAGATTAGAAAATTGTTTTTATGCTTCTGACGCTTATGAGGCTAGAACACTAGCAATGGAATTTAATAAGTATATCAATGAACATCCAAACAGTATTGACCTGATAAGATGCGAAAAATGAATAAAAGTTTTTAGTATTCTAGAATAATTTATTTAAACACTTAAGAACTTATCTATGACTGCTTGACTTAACTCACTTGTATTTCCGCTGGCAACAATACCTCCTCGTTGCATCGCATAATATCTATTGGCTTGTCTTACAAAATGCAAGTGTTGTTCTACTAATAAAACACCAATTCCTGTATCTTTAATTATCTGATTGATTGCATTTTCTATGTCTAAAACTATATTTGGCTGAATACCTTCCGTTGGTTCGTCAAGTAATAGTAGTTTAGGTTTTCCTAGCAATGCTCTTGCAATAGCTAGTTGCTGTTGTTGTCCACCACTGAGATCTCCTCCTTTCCTTTGTAGAAAATCTTTTAGGATTGGGAAGAGATCATAAATAAATGGATCTATTTTCTTGTTCTTAGATAATCCACCTGGAAGCGACTCCATTCCTAACATAAGATTCTCTTCAACTGATAGGTATGGAATAATTTCTCTCCCTTGAGGAACATAAGCCATTCCTTTCCTCGCCCTTTGATGAGGTGCTTTTCTATTGATATTTTCGCCAATCAAATAAATATCGCCTTTTTTTTGTCTTAACAAACCAATAAGTGATTTCAATAAAGTTGTTTTGCCAACTCCATTTCTTCCAATCAAACAAACCATTTCTCCTGATTGAACATTTAAATCTACATCTCTAAGAATATGACTCTCGCCATAATAAGTATTTAACGATTTTATTTCGAGTAAATTTTCCATAACTAGTCCTCAGGTCTTCCTAAATAAACATCAATAACTTTTTTGTCATTTTGTATGGTTTCCATCGTTCCCTCACATAATACTGTTCCCTGATTTAATACTGAAACATTACTATCAAGTCTTCTTATAAACTCCATATCGTGATCTATTACAACTACTGTATTTTCTCCTGATAAAGATTTTAATAAATCGGCTGTAAGATCAGTTTCTTCATCAGTTAAACCAGCAACTGGTTCATCCACTAACATTAAATCTGGCTTTTGTCCTACTAACATTGCTATTTCTAGCCATTGTTTTTGGCCATGTGATAATGATCCAGCTTTAGAATCTACTTTTTGAGCTAAATTAACAATCTTCATAAGACGTTCAATCTCATTAAGCTGCTCATCCTTAATACTTTTATTTATAAGGTTTAAGGGACTTTTAGGTGTTGTCACTGATATTTCAAGATTTTCTTTAACTGTCAGATTTTCAAAGATTCTTGGACTTTGGAACTTTCTTCCAACTCCAAGCCTGGCTATTTTATGCTCTTTTCTTCCCACTAAAGATTTCCCTTTAAAAATCACTTCACCTTTTGTTGGCTTAACCTTTCCAGTAATTACATCAAGGAATGTTGTTTTGCCTGCTCCGTTAGGTCCTATTACAGCTCTTAATTCTCCTTTCTTTAAATTTAAATTAAGTTTGTTGAGAGCTAAAAAACCCTCGAAACTAACAGTAATATCTATTAAATTTAGAAGATCTTTATTATTCATTATTCCCCTCCTTATTCTTAACTTCTAGGCTTGGATAGGTTTCAATCTTCCTTTTCAAACCAAATCTTTGAAGAAGATTCCTAGGGCCATCTCCTTGTATCCATCCTAAAACTCCTTCTGGCAAAGCTGTTACTACTAGGATAAATAACCCTCCTTGAATAAACATCCAGCTAGCAGGTAGAGCCTCACTTACAAGACTTTTTGCATAGTTGATGAAAACTGCTCCTAGTATCGCTCCTAATAAAGTTCCTCTTCCTCCAACAGCAACCCATATAACCATTTCTATAGAAAAGGGAACGGTCATAAATTGAGGTGATACTATTCCTGACTGAACGGTATATAAAGCTCCAGAAATTCCTGCGAGACCTCCAGCAATAGAAAATATTATTGTCTTAAATATAACTGGATTGTATCCTGTAAACCTAACTCTTGGTTCATCATCTCGTATTCCTATAAGAATATTTCCAAATCTTCCTTTAACTACCCACTTTGCAAAAAACCATGCGGCTATTACTAGTATGGCGGTTATCCAAAAGAATAATCTTTGCATGGACTCAGAACCCACCATTTGCCCAAATAGTTGTGTTACATCTGTTTTTAATCCATTTGTTCCATTTATAAGTTTCTGTTGTCCATTAAAGAAGTTAAAGAATACAAGAAGAGAAGCTTGAGTAAGTATGGAAAAATAAACTCCTTTGATTCTATTCCTGAAAACAAGAAATCCAATTAAACCAGCAACCAATGCTGGAATTATCCAGATAGCGAAGAAGGTAAAAACAGGCGATCTAAAAGGTTCCCAGAAAAAAGGTAATTTTTCAACACCATATAAGGCAAAAAATTCAGGAATATTATTTGGAAATTCTGAGGAGCTGGTTATTTGCAAATACATTGCAGCACAATATCCACCTAGTGCAAAAAATATGCCTTGTCCAAGACTTAGCAAACCTGTATATCCCCAGATAAGATCAACACCAAGTGCAACTATGGATAAGGATAAGTATCTACCAAGAAGATTTAGTCTAAATACAGGGAGTAGGGTTGGCGCTGCAATAATTAAGGCTATTAATATTACCCAAAATGATAATACTATTTTTTTATCAAATTTAATTTTACTTAAGGACATTAGCTTTCAACCATCCTGCCTTTTTGAGGAAATAAACCTGTAGGTTTAAATTGCAAGAATATAACAATTAGTGCAAATATCATTACTCTTGCCATACTTGTGGTCGCAAAAAAGTTAATTGTGTTTGATAAAGGTAAGGGCATATCTGGCCATATTGATAAGAGCCTTCCAGCTCCAATTAAATCAGTCATTATCCCTATTCCAAATGAAGCAAGTACTGTTCCTAATAAATTGCCTACTCCTCCAAGGACTACAACCATAAAACAACCAACTATATAATTTCCGCCAACATTTGGTCCTACAGAACCTAAGAGAGATACTGCTACCCCGGCAACTCCTGCTAAGCCAGATCCAATCCCAAAAGTAATTATATCCACTTTTTCAGTAGATATACCAAGGCAATCACTCATTTGTCTGTTCTGAGTAACTGCTCTTATACGCATCCCCCAAGCACTTTGATTAAGAAATAATGTTATTGCTACTACAGAGATTAGAGTAATGACAATTATCATTAATCTTGTTTTAGGAAATGCAGTGCCAATAATTTCTACTTGACCTCTCATCCATGAGGGTGCTGTTACATCAACATTACGAGCGCTTGCTCTACTTAGTTTGCTGACAGATGATGAGATTATATTACCTGTCAAGACCCCTGTTAAAGCAGCAAATATCCAAGAACTAAATTTAAAATATTTGAAATTTATTGATTCTTTTATTTTTGAAGGGAATGTTGTTGGCAAGAATAAACCAATTAAAAGACTTATAATTAGACCCGTCCCATAAGCTAAAGGTACACTTCTGACAAATTGTTGAAGAATTAAGCTTACTCCCCAAGTTGCTAGAAGTGTTTCTAGTGGACTTCCATAAAGCTTTCTTATTATAGTTTTTTCCAGTAGAATCCCTACCACTCCACTAACAATAAAAGCAAGGAAAATAGAAACTATTATGTACGAATTGTAGAAAGGTTTTAATATAGGTAATTTGAAAATTAGTTGTGTTACATATGTTGTGTAGGCTCCAAGCATCATAAGTTCTCCATGGGCAAGATTTATTACACCCATAAGACCAAAAACAATCGCTAGACCTAATGCAGCAACAAGTAGTACAGATCCGATTGCAACACCATTAAAAAGACTATCGAGAAGTAACTCCAATTTAGAAAAAGAAAATATTTGATTATATAAAATAAAAGGAGGTGTTAACCTCCTTTTATTTTGAAGTATAGGTTTAAATTAGATTAAAGCTTATACTTTTCTCCTTTTGAAGGATCTGTCCAATCGCATGCAAATCCTTTTGAACTTGGATGCTTTTGGTTCCAAGCTTGGGGAAGAACAACTCCTGTCTCTTCAAGGATTGTAAATCCACCCTCTGCATTAATCTCTCCAATTCTTACTGTTTGAGATAAGTGGTGATTAGGCATAACTTCAACAGGTCCTTGTGGAGCATCAAACTTTTGTCCAACAAGGGCTTCCCTTACTGCGTTGTCGTCAAATGTTCCAGCATCTTCTACTGCCTGTTTCCATAAATAAACCATGTTATAAGCAGATTCTTGAGGATCAGCTACAACACGATCAGCTCCCCATCTTTTCTTGAAACTTGCAGCAAATTTCTTAGACGCAGGAGTATCAATTGACATCATGTAGTTCCAAGCGCCGTAGTGACCTTCAAGGAACTCAGGACCAATTGTACTAATCTCTTCTTCAGCAATTGAATAGTTCATTACGTAGTACCCACTTGAAGGTGTGATACCTGCGTCTTGAATCTGTTTGAAGAATGCAACGTTTTGGTCACCATTAAGTGTATTAATGATTATTCCACCTTCAGGAAGCGCCTTTTTGATTTTTGAGATAATTGGAGCAACTTCAGTATTTCCTAATGGAAGGTAATCTTCTCCAACAACTTTACCTCCTAACTGTTTTACCTGAGCTTTTGTAATTGTGTTTGAAGTTCTTGGGAAAACATAATCAGAACCTACAAGGAAGAAATCCCCACCAGCGGCAGGAGAACGCTTATACATGAAATCTGTAGCGGGTTCTGATTGTTGGTTTGGTGTGGCTCCTGTATAGAAAATGTTGTTAGAACATTCTTGAGCTTCATACTGAATTGGGTAGTAGAGGAACGCATCTTTTGATTCGTAGACTGGTAACATTGCCTTTCTACTTGCAGATGTCCAACCACCAAATACGACAGGAACACCGTCTTGGTCTATAAGCTTCTTAGATTTTTCAGCAAAAGTAGGCCAGTCAGATGCACCATCTTCGACAATGTATTCTATTTTGTAGCTTTTGCCGCCAACTTTTACACCACCAGCAGCATTTATCTCTTCAATAGCCATCTTTTCAGTGTCAACAAGTGTTGATTCAGAGATCGCCATTGTTCCAGATAACGAATGTAAAATACCGACGGTTACTGTGTCATCGAAACTTCCGGAGGTTCCACCTCCACCACATGAAGTTGCTGTGACAGCAAGTGAGGCAGTAGCTAATCCTGCCAAAATACGCCTTGAAATTCTCATGAATTAGGATAAATTAGGTAATTGACCCTCATTAGGGGGATAAAGTAAAAGTTATTAACGAGTGAGGATTAGTTTTGTATCAGTCGTAACTTTTTGTTGAATCCAATATATTACTAATGGACATTTCTCTAGTTTGGATTGTTGGGAATATGTGATTCTAAAAATTGAGTTATTTCTTCAACTCCTTTGCCGTTACTTAGATTGGTAAAAAACCAAGGTTTCCCTTTTCTCATGAATTCAGTATCACTTTTCATAATATTTAAATCTGCACCAACCATATCTGCTAAGTCAATTTTGTTTATTAATAATAAATCTGACCTTGTTATCCCTGGCCCCCCTTTTCTAGGAATTTTGTCTCCGGCAGATACATCAATCACATATATTGATAAATCTACAAGTTCTGGACTAAAACTAGATGCTAAATTATCACCTCCGCTTTCTACAAAAACAAAATCTAAAGGATTATATTTATTTTCTAAATCTAAAACTGCATTTTTATTTAAGGAACAATCCTCTCTTATCGCTGTATGAGGACAACCTCCTGTTTCTACACCAATGATCCTTCCTTCCTCTAATACTTTTTTATTTATTAGAAAGTTAGCATCTTCTTTGGTGTAGATGTCATTCGTGACAACTGCTATCTCATAATTTTTTTTCAGGCTTAAGCATAGAGTCTCTACTAATGCAGTTTTTCCTGAGCCTACAGGCCCAGCAACTCCTACTCTCAATTTGCTGCTCATAATTTAATTTCTAAAAAGTTTTGTATAAAGGTCATTATGATTTTGTTGTGCCATAGCTAAACCTACATTGCCAAAATAGATATCATTAATTTCTTTGTCCATAATTTCTTTAGAAACTTTTGAAATTATTGCTAATAAATCTTTCTGAATTAATTGTGCTTTTGTTGAACCAATAGGAATAATCCTCAATGCTGCACTCAGTTGGTTTGCACTCCATGCGTAGAAAAAATTCTCAACCATTTCTAACTTCGTAATTTCAAAACAATAACAAGCCCAACTCCACGCAAAAGACCAGGAGTTTTTTTTATTTTTTATATATATGTATTCAAATCCAAACTCTTTGTTTAGATCAAAGAGAGATTTTGCCATTTGAGTTTGTTGTTCTCTCATTTCGATAGAGTCTTTTGATGAGAGGATCCATTTATCCAAACTCATTAGCTTTTGCAAATTATTTTTTAAATTTTTGCCATCATTTAACTCTTTAAAAATATCAAAAAAGTCTAATAATAGTCTTGCATCTAATCTAATCTGGCCAATTTCTAGTTCACTTATGATTAATTCTTTTACCGAATTTGAGTCTTTTAAATCTTTGGTGTGTAGGTAACTCTCCAATCCCTCCGAATAACAAAATCCTCCAACTGGTAAATTAGGGCTTATTAATAAATATTTTAATAAGTGACTTTTACTCATGACTATGGGCACCTCTTTCAGGAAAAAACTTTTTTTTCGTATTTTTTACATCAACTTTAAAATTAAGAAGCATATTTTTAATAACATAATCACTTTTTGTTAGAAGAATGCCTTCTTCGATTTCTACTTCTACGTGCCTATTTCCAAGATGATAAGCAGTTTTAATAAGTTCAATTTTAGAATTTGAACTTATTTCAATTAAATTTTCTGTTTTGGCAATTATCTCTACATAAAAATTAGACTCATTAGTTGAAAGAATATCTCCATCATTTAATTTACCCTCTCTAGGTAATTGTAAAATTATTTCTTGATCACAATCAGTAAATCTTTTTCCTCGTAAGATTCTTCTTTCATCTGAACTTAGGGTAAGTTTTAAAAATGAACCTAATTTCGGTTTTTCCTTAATCCAATCAGTTACAACAATTTGTTTATTCATTTTCATAATCAAAATTTTTGGTTACTTTAATTTAGTAATTAAAGAAAACAATTTATGATTAAAACTTCATGGGAAGGTAATTGTTTCTTAAATTTTTTCAATAATAAATCAAGTTTAGGAAATGTTGATAAAACAATCTTTAAATCTAAATCAACTTCTCCTTACAAGTTATTAAAGTCTACTCATGATCAGGAGGGTAGGTGCATTCTACCCGTTCTTCATACTGCAGGGGGATTGGTTGGCGGCGATTTACTTGAGTTTGAGGTAAATCTTGAAAAAAATTCTAAGGTTTTGTTGACTACTTCTTCAGCTCAGAAAGTATATGGATCAGTTGGGATATCTAAAATTAATCCGAAAGGAATTTTTTCAAAGCAAAAAAATCTCATAAATATTCTTGATAATTCTCATTTGGAATATCTACCTCAAGAAACAATTATCTTTGCAAATGGTTTATATGATCAAATTTTTAAAGTATCTATTTCAGAAACTTCAAGTTTTTTATTTACTGATTTAATAAGACTTGGAAGATCTTCCTCTGGAGAATCTATTGAGAGTGGAGTTTTTAGGTCTAAATTAGAAATTATGAGAAATAATGATTTATTTGATGATTGGGAATATGTTGATCAAATTGAATTATCTAAGGCAAGTTATGCAGCCAAGTCAGGTATGGATTACATGCCTGTTTTTGGATCTTTAATTTGGATTTGCGAAAAAGATTTTTCTACGTCAAAAATAAATAATCTTGTGGGAAATATAAAAAAGATTTTCAATGCAACTGATAATAATTTATCAATTGGAATCCTTGAAAATGGAATCTCTGTAAGATTTCTAGGGAGTTCTTCTCAAGAAGCTAGGAAATGTTTTTTTTGTATTTGGAAACAAATTAGGTCTGTTAGTGGATTTTGTGAGCCAAAATATCAAGGTGTATGGCCTTTACAAGATTCTATGAATTATTAATTATGTTCAGAAAGAACCTTTTTTAAGAATTTATAGATTAATTTTTTATTATGCATCTTTCACCTCAAGAAAAGGATAAATTATTAATTTTTTCTGCTGCGCTCTTAGCTGAAAGAAGGCTTAGTCGAGGTCTTAGGCTTAATTACCCTGAAACAATTGCTTTTTTGAGTTTTCAAGTTCTTGAAGGAGCTCGAGATGGAAAAAGTGTAAGTCAATTAATGTCAGAGGGAACTACCTGGCTTTCAAAATCACAAGTTATGGAGGGCATTCCTGAAATGGTTGATGAAGTCCAAATAGAAGCAGTTTTCCCAGATGGGACAAAGTTAGTTACTATTCACAATCCAATTAACTAGTTATGAGCAATTTAATTCCCGGCGAAATAATACCTGAACAAGGTGAAATCGAATTAAACCTTGGTAAGGAAGTTAAAACAGTAAAAGTTTCTAATTCTGGAGATAGGCCTGTACAAATTGGATCTCATTATCATTTTTTTGAAGCTAATAAGGCTTTAATTTTTGATCGAGAAGAAGCATTTGGTATGCGTCTTGACATTCCTGCAGGAACAGCAATTAGATTCGAACCTGGAGATACTACTGATATTAAATTAGTTCCATATTCAGGTTTAAGATTTGTACATGGTTTTAATTCACTGGTTAATGGTTCTTTAGATACTTAAAATTATGTCCTATAAAATTGACAGAAATACTTATGCGCAAACTTACGGACCCACTACCGGTGATAGAGTAAGACTTGCTGATACCGAACTTTTTATAGAAGTAGAAAAGGATTTAACTACATACGGAGATGAAGTTAAATTCGGTGGAGGTAAAGTTATTAGAGATGGAATGGGACAGTCTCAATTAAGAAGAGCTGATGGGGCTGTAGATACCGTAATAACTAATGCTTTGATAATAGATTGGTGGGGAATAATTAAGGCTGATGTGGGTATAAAAGATGGAATGATTTTTGAAATTGGTAAGGCTGGTAATCCTGATATCCAGGATAATGTAGATATTGTTATTGGTGCATCAACAGAAGTAATAGCTGGAGAAGGCCATATTCTTACTGCGGGTTCAATAGATACCCATATACATTTTATATGTCCCCAACAAATGGAAACGGCACTAGCTTCTGGAATCACAACTATGTTAGGAGGAGGAACTGGACCTGCAACTGGCACAAATGCCACTACTTGTACTCCGGGTTCTTTTCATATTTCAAGAATGCTTCAATCTGCAGAAGCATTCCCCATGAATTTAGGTTTTTTTGGAAAAGGAAATTCAACAAACGAGAGCAATCTTATTGATCAGGTTGAAGCTGGTGCATGTGGATTGAAGCTTCATGAAGATTGGGGAACAACTCCTTCTACAATAAATTCTTGTCTTAATGTTGCAGATAAGTTTGACGTACAAGTATGTATTCATACTGATACTTTAAATGAGGCAGGCTTTGTTGAAGATACCATCAACGCTATTGCAGGAAGAACTATTCATACTTTTCATACCGAAGGAGCAGGTGGAGGACATGCGCCAGATATTATTAAAATTTGTGGAGAAAAAAATGTTCTTCCAAGTAGTACTAATCCAACAAGACCCTATACGAAGAACACATTAGAAGAACATCTTGACATGTTAATGGTTTGTCATCATTTAGATTCTAAAATCCCAGAAGATATTGCATTTGCTGAATCAAGGATCAGAAGAGAGACTATTGCGGCTGAGGATATTTTGCATGATATAGGTGCCTTTTCAATTATTGCTAGTGATTCTCAAGCTATGGGAAGAGTTGGTGAAGTAATTACAAGAACTTTTCAAACAGCTCATAAAATGAAAGTACAAAGGGGGCCGCTATCGCAGGATTCTGATAGAAACGATAATTACAGAGTAAAGAGATATATTTCTAAAGTCACTATTAATCCTGCAATTGCTCACGGTATTGATAAACATGTAGGGTCTATAAAAAAAGGTAAAATTGCAGATTTAGTATTGTGGAAACCTTCTTTTTTTGCGGTAAAGCCTGAATTAGTTGTTAAAGGAGGATCTATTGTATGGTCCCAAATGGGTGATGCAAATGCTTCAATTCCTACTCCCGGTCCTGTACATGGTAGACCTATGTTTGCAAGTTTCGGCCAATCTCTAATTAAAAGTTCTTTTACCTTCTTAAGTAAAAATGCAATTGATCAAAATATTCCTAATAAATTAGGCTTACAAAAGAAATGTATTGCCGTAGAAAATACCAGAAATATCTCTAAATCACACTTGAAACTTAATAGTAAACTGCCAAATATTTCAGTCGATCCTCAAACTTATGAAGTTTTTTCTGATGGGGAACTTCTTACTTGTGAACCCCTTGATGAAGTCCCAATGACTCAAAGGTACTTTCTACTTTAGAAGTTTTTAATTAATTCTTTTTCAGTTGTCTTTATATCTTTTGATCCTGCAATTGCCAAATCTTCTTGCAGTTTGTTCTCACAAGATAGGACCCTTGACCAACTTGGTAACTGCTGTGTAGTAGGGCATGATAAATACTCTACTGTTGCTGGTCTCAATAGTTTCGCAAATTTTTGTACTGATAGCTCTTCTTCATGCCTATCGTATGGAAGTTGATTAACTGCTGAATCTAATCCAAATTGTTTTACTCTATCTTCTCCAACTCTTTTATAAAGAACTTCTAAGGTCGATAGTTGAGTACTTGTTAAGGTCTCTGCTTGATGCTCCATCAGACCTCTTAAAACACTTGAAAGTATTTCTGTGCACATTTTTTGCAATCCTTCTTTAGATGAATCACCAATATTCTTGTGTTTATGATCAAACAAACCTAGGTCAACTTGGGCTATTTTGGAGGTTCTTACGTTTCTATAAACCTCTGATAATAAACCTATCTCTAAACCCCAGTCACAAGGAATTCTTAAATTCATTGCAAGGTCTTTAGTGAAAGCAAACTCACCAGCCAATGGATATCTAAATGATTGAAGATATTGTAAAAAGGGACCCTTCCCTACCAACTGTTCAAGACTTGCCAATAAGGGACCCACAAATAATCTTGTTGCTCTACCCTGCAATTGATTGGTCTCTAAGGATAACCTGCTGTAAAAGGCCTTTACATATGATATTCCATATGATTCATCGAGAAGAGGAAGTATCATTCTTGAAGGATACAAAGGACTAAAAGTTCTTATATCAGCGTCAAAAAGAGCAACAACTTCTGATTTTCTCGTCGCAACTCCTATGCCTTGCCAGACAGCCCATCCTTTCCCAGGAGTTCCTAAAAGTTCTAACCCATTTTTTTCTTGGCTTTTTAATAGTTCTATTACAGAGGGAGAATTAGTCCATTGAACGTGAACTGGAAATGGCATTGAGTTAAAAAATGATTTTGCCGCTTTAACTTGCTCAACAGTTTTTGCGGATAGAGCAATAACTAATTCATTTAAGCCTGTAAGATCTTTTAAAACTTCTCTTATGTCTTTTAATGCTGGACGCTCAAACTCTTCATATAAGCAAGGTATTAAAATGCTAGTTGATCTATTTTTAAGATTTTTGTTTAATTCTTTAAGTAAATTTCTTGTAACTCCATATTCATGTATTGTTGTGATTAACCCTTGTTGAAAGTCCATTTTCTAATTGATGTGCAGAATAGTAATAATACTTCGTTGATTTTTTCAAAGTGAAGCAAATTGATTCAGAGAAAAAATTAGATAGATTAAAGATTGAAAAATTGTTAAAAACAATTTATTCAAATAATACTACAGAAGAAATTAATTTTATTTCAAATCAATTATTACAGATTTTAGAAGATTTCTCAGAGAAATCTGCTTATGAAGAAATAAGAGATAACGAAAGGTGGAATGAATCTCATTCGGTTTTGATAACTTATGCAGATTGTATTTATAAAAATGGCGAGTCAACATTAAAAACTCTTGGTGAGTTGTTAAGTAAATATTTTGGCAGCCTTTCTAAAGTTGTGCATATTCTTCCTTTTCTGAAATCTACAAGTGATGGAGGTTTTGCAGTCTCAAGTTATGATTCCTTAGAAGAAAAATTTGGTGGTTGGGAAGATCTCAAAAGCATTTCTAAAAATCATGATTTGATGGCTGATTTGGTACTAAACCATGTCTCATCATCTCACCCATGGGTTCAACAATTTATTAAATCCCAAGAACCAGGTATATCAAATGTTTTTTCACCGAAACAAAATCTAGACTGGTCAAATGTAGTTAGACCTAGAAGTTCCTCTTTGTTTTCTCAAATAAATACTGAAGATGGCCCAAAACAGGTTTGGACAACTTTTGGTCCAGATCAAATTGATTTGAATTGGCATAATCCAAAAATGACTCTTGAGTTCTTAAATTTAATTATTACTTATTTATCCAATGGAATTAAATGGTTCAGACTTGATGCAGTAGGTTTTATTTGGAAGGAATCAGGAACAACTTGCTTGCATTTGCCAAAAGCACACTCAATTGTGAAACTCTTAAGAGTTCTTTTGAATAATCTTCTTGATGAGGGAGTTTTAATAACTGAAACTAATGTTCCTCAGAAGGAAAATCTATCTTATCTGATTCCTAATGATGAAGCCCATATGGCATACAATTTCCCATTGCCTCCTCTTCTCCTAGAAGCAATTATTACTTCAAGAGCTGATATTCTAAATTCATGGATTTTTAATTGGCCAGAATTACCTGATGATACTACTCTTTTTAATTTCACAGCATCTCACGATGGTGTTGGGCTAAGAGCTCTTGAGGGTTTAATGAATGAGCAGAGAATAAAAGATTTATTAATTAATTGTGAGAAACGAGGCGGATTAGTAAGTCATAGACGTTTATCAAATGGTGATGATAAACCTTATGAATTGAATATTAGTTGGTGGAGTGCAATGGAAGACTCCAGTAGGGATGCTAAGAGATTTCAATATGAGAGATTTATTTTGAGTCAATTATTAGTAATGGCTCTGAAAGGGGTTCCTGCCTTTTATTTACCAGCATTACTAGCTTCAGAGAATGATATCAAAAGTTTTTCTATGACAGGTCAAAGAAGGGACCTCAATAGAGAAAAGTTTAAATCGGAAAATCTTTTAGCAGTTTTAAATAATCCTGAATCTAATGCTAATAAAAACTTAAAATATCTTCGTATTGCTATGGATGTCAGAACTGAATTAAAGCAATTTCACCCTTGCTCGGATATGAAATGTTTATCTAAAGGTAGAAGTGATATTGTTGTAATCAAAAGAAGTAAAGGACCTAAGTCTGTTTTTGCAATCCATAATATGACTGAAAATAAAATTAATTATCAATTAAATGATAATGACCTCCCAAAAATAATTGATAATGATTTTAATACCCAAGATTTCTTAACATCCACTAAATATAATTACAAAAATATTAGTCTCGATCCTTTTCAAGTAATTTGGCTTAGTGCTTTATAAAAATGATAGAAAATTCTTCTATTTGGGTTGTAAGTGATGTAGATGGTACTTTAATGGATCACTCCTATGATTTATCACCCGCTAGAGAAACCATAAAAAAACTACAAAAATTATCTATCCCTGTAATTCTTTGTACAAGCAAAACCGCTTCTGAAGTAAGAGTTATTAGAGAGGAGCTTAACTTAACGGATCCTTATATTGTCGAGAATGGTGCAGCAATATATGGTGAATCTCTTAAAAGAGTAAATGGAGAAATTATTCTTGGAATAAAATACGAATCACTTGAAGAAATCTTAAATTTTATTTCCAATGAAATTGATTATAAACTTACTCCTCTTAATAATCTCACTGATCAAGAAGCCACTCAGCTCACAGGTTTAGAAGATAACTCATTGCACTTAATGCGTGATAGGCATTGGAGCATGCCTTTTTTAAATCCCCCAAGTTATTTAGAAGAGAAGATAAATATCTGTTGTAAAAAGTTCAATGTTGATATTTTTAAAGGAAATAGAATGAGTCATTTATTATCTACAAAATCTAATAAAGGTAAAGCAATAAATGCTCTTAAAGAATATTCAAATGTTCAAAATATTGAAATTATCGGTTTAGGCGATTCTCCAAATGATTTACCTCTACTTTTAAACTCAGATATTAAGATCGTTATTCCTGGAATAGATGGACCTAACTTAAATTTACTTAATCAATTAAAAGATTTGGAATTTATTTTAGCTTCTGAACCAAATGGATATGGTTGGAAAAATGAAATCAATAAATTGATAAATAATCGAGAACTTACTTAGAAAGATGAAAGATTTGGATATTAATTTTCCTTTTGATAAATTTGAAAAATTAATTATTGATATTGGTTGGGAGTCCTTAGATGATTGGTTTAATTTTTGGAATAATCAAAGAAAAATACTTTCAATTGATCAATATTGGAATAATAAAGTAAATGATGATTGGATTTGGGGTTTGGCTTTACCTCTGTTGTCTCAGGCTTATAAATTTCAAAATAATTTTTCTGATAGAAAAATTATTGGAATCTCAGCTTTACCTGGTACAGGCAAAACAACTCTAGGTAAATGGCTCGAGGCTATATCGTTAAAATTAAACTTCAAAATTGCGGTTATTTCAATTGACGACTTTTACCTCCCATCAAATGAAATGAAATTAGCAATTAAGAATAACCCTTGGAATGTTTCAAGAGGGTTTCCTGGCAGTCACTCAGTAGAATTAATGCATGAAAAATTATTAAATTGGAAGATAAATGGAGAATTAAATGTACCAGTTTTCGATAAATCTTTAAGAAATGGTTTAGGAGATAGATCTCATTGGAGATTTGATAACCCTGATTTATTAATTCTTGAAGGATGGTTTTTAGGAATAAAACCTTATTCTGTTGACATTAATGATCGACCCATAAATACAACAAATTTGAGTCTTCATGAATCATCTTATGTATTAAAAATTCAAAATAACCTAAACGAATATCTAGATATTTGGACCTTAATAGACAATATTTGGCACTTAAAGCCCTTGAAGATTGAATATATGAATATATGGAAAAAAAATCAGGAAAAAGAAATGTTTTTACAGAAGGGTAACGCTCTTAAAGATGAAAAATTATCTAATTTCTTGAGAATGCTTAATGTCTCAATTCCTCATATAAGTTTTGATGTTATAGAATCCTACGCGCTTTTATTAATTGATCAAGAAAGAAAGTTAATAGAGGCTGGATTGAATTTGTAGCATTTTCTAAATTTCTTTTTTTTCAGTAATTTTTTATACATTTTTTTTAGATCTTAATAGTGTTTAATGGTTAATGTTTTTCTGTATAGGAATGGTTGAGTTTTCTTATAAAAACGAAGGATGTAGGATGGTTGTCTTGAGATGTATTGGTCCATCAAATTTTTTTTTAGAGAGAGTTTTATTTCCCACTGACATTCTTACTTTTATGGCTCCTAATGATTCTAGAGTCGAAATATGGGGAAATGAATTATATGGTCCTAAGTTGGAAGAGAGAATAAGAATTTCTGCCGATAACGAAGATTCAACTTTAGTGGCATAGAACGGTAATTATCTAATTGTCTTCGAGTCACAATTTTTTACAAATACCTAGTTTTTATTGATATTATCAAACTAGTTTTAGTTTTTATAGATGTATTATTTTTCTTCCTTCGCTATAGGTGGTTTCGTTCCTTCAGCAGCTGTAGCCGGAGTCTTACTTTTAGTTGGGTTAGGAGCCTTCTTTTATCTTGGTATTAAAGGACCCACAGATTACTAAAAATAATTAATGTACAAACTGTAATTGTAATTTTTCAAAACTTTGCTAAGTAAGTTATCACTATGGATTTAACAATTATTTTATTTATATTAAGTTTACCTTTTGTTTTATTAACAGTTTATTTTGGGACAAAAAATGATTTTTACGAGAGTGAAAACTATAAAGGTGATGGTTGTGCTCACGATGTCAAAAGGTAACTTGATTACTAATAACCTCTAAATACACAGGTCCACCTACTATCGAATTGCCAGACAGGTTTGTATATTTCATTAGTAATTTTTTCACCTGCCTTATTACAAGTATCTAAATCTTTCATGGGAATAGAATGCAAGGAAGGACTTGTTATTCCACTAACCTCTGGCCTTCCTCCAGGTCCTTGTCTATAAGTTCCAATTACTAACCAATAGTTAGCTTTTGCAGAACCAGAAAAGATTAAGGAAAAAAGAAAAAATAATATTAAAATAGAATTTTTTTTCATTTTCCATACTAGCTTTTAATTTTTAAATGTAAATTGCTATTAATTAATTAGGTAATTTAATAATTTTTGGAATATTTAAAATTTGTTTTGTATGGATTAATTCAAGGCTTGACGGAATTTATCCCTGTAAGTAGTACAGCTCATCTAAAAATCATATCTCTTTTTTTAGGTATTGATGATCCTGGAGCATCTTTGTCCGCTACTATTCAAAGTGGCAGTGTTCTAGCCATAGCCTGGTATTTTAGGAATGATATTTTGAATTTCAGAAGTAAATCTTCCAAAAAATTTCTTGAATATCTTTTACATGAAAGATTATTAAGGTCTATTTTGATTGGAACTATTCCAATAGTTTTGCTTGGTGGGAGTATAAAAATATTTGTCCCTTCATTTTTTGAAAACGTTCTTCGTTCAAATTTATCAATAGCATTGGTCTCATTTTTAATGGCTTTTTTTATGTACTTGGCAGATAGTTCGAAAAGAGGTTCTATCAATATTAAAAACCATAATTATTCAAATAGTTTTTTGATAGGTTTCTTTCAAGCATTTGCGATTTTTCCTGGTGTTTCAAGATCCGGGGTGACTATTTCTAGTGCTTTAATATCAGGATGGGAAAGAGGCGATGCCGCGAAATTTTCTTTTCTTTTAGGAATGCCTGCTATTTCTCTTGCTGCGATTGTTGAGTTAATTTCTTCTTTTAATGATTTTTTTTCATTAGGTTTTTTCCCTCTTTTTGTTGGTCTTATTACGACATTTTTGTCCTCTTTATTAGCAATAGATTTCTTATTAAAATATTTTTCTTCAAATGGGTTGAAAATATTTATCATCTATCGAGTGATATTTGGTGTTGTAATTCTTATGAATTTATAATTGGATGTGATAAAAAAAATTTTTATGCAATTGTGTTAAGGTTTTAAAAAGATTATTTCTAATGAACATTTTTATATCTTTCCAATTAGGTGAAGTGGAAGTTTCAAATCTTACTATATTGGTATTAGCTTTTTTTTCTTCTTTTACATTCATAGCAGTAGGCATAAGTTCATATAAACTATACAAATCACTTATAAATGAAAACGATAATTAATCGGAACGGCGGGATTTGAACCCACGACCCCCACTACCCCAAAGTGGTGCGCTACCAAACTGCGCTACGCCCCGTGTCTCTACTATAAAGATTAGATTGATTTAGATGTTATTCTTTATAGGATTGTTATCAGATCTCAATACACACTTGTCAACTTCCCAATTAAAGTTTTCCCATATATGGTCTTCTAATTTATAGTTGCTTCCAGTGAAAACTCCTAACTTAACTTTTGTAGGTGAAGCGGAACAATACTGCCTGCTTCCAGCTGATGCAAGATACTGTTGATGGTATTTTTCCGCATAAAAATATGAATCAATTATTTTTATTTCCGTTTCAATTAAACCAAGATTTTTTTTGCTTAGTTCCTTTTGATATTGTTCCTTACTAGCTAATATGCTATTAATATTATTTTCATTTTTGTAATATATTGCTGATCTATATTGAGTCCCAATATCATTGCCTTGCCTGTTTTTTTGAGTAGGGTCATGACATTCCCAAAACATTTTTAATAAATCACTTACATCTATCTCCCTTTTATCCCATATAACTCTTACAACTTCTGAATGACCAGTTAATCCGGAACATACATCATAATAAGTTGGATTGTTTTTTTTGCCACCTGCATAACCTACAGAAGTTGTAACAACTCCAGGAAGTTTCCAAAAACATTTTTCAGCTCCCCAGAAACAACCACATCCAAAAATTATTTCATCTTCTTGTGTATTCGGTTCTTTTTTAATATCTGTTTTTAATATTCTATGTAATGAATAATCTTCATTGGTTAAATTTATCCCCTCATTATTCATGATATTTTTCAAGAATTTAAACATAATCTAAATCTTCTCATAATAAGAAAAAAAAATCACCTTTAGCCCTTAACAATTCTAGTGGCTAGTTCTCTTTCCCAAAGTTGTTTATATAGCCCATTCTCTTTTACTAAATCTTTATGGTTCCCTTCTTGTACTATTTCTCCTTTATTCATTACTAAAACCCTATCGCAAGTAGCTGCAACAGAAAGTTGGTGACTAATCATTATGATTGTTTTATTACTTCTATCACTCATTTCATCTATTATTCTTGCTGCTGTTTTATTGTCAACGCTTGCTAAAGCATCATCAAGAACAACAATAGGAGAGTTAACAAGTAATGCTCTTCCTAGGGCAGTTCTTTGTCTTTGTCCACCACTTAATGTAATACCTCGTTCGCCAACAATAGTTTTGAACTTTTGAGGAAAACTATTGATATCATCAATTAATCCTGCCTTTGTAGCGCTATCTTTAACTAGATATTTAGAAGCTTTGGGTTCTCCAAAACTTAGGTTTTCTGAGATTGTAGAAGTAAATAAGAATGCTTCTTGAGGAACGATTGAAATATTTTTTCTAAGATCACTTAATTTGAGAGTTTTTACATCAATTTCATCTAAAAATAGTTGATTGTCAGGAATTTCAATAGTTCTTCCTAGAGACTTTGCTAGTGTTGTCTTTCCACAACCCACCGGACCAACTATTGCAATAAGTTCTCCAGGATAAATTTTAAAATTGAGTCCATTTAATGAATTGAATTTGGATCCCGGATACTTTATCGTTAAACTTTTTGCTTCTAATAATCCTTTAACCTTTTTTTTAAAAAATTTGGTGTCTGATCCATCTACAATTTTTGGTTTGTTCTGAAAGATTTCTTCTACGCGATCCAAACTTACTTGACCGAGTTGAAAAGTATTTAAGGTAAAACCTAATAGAGCTGTTGGAAAGACAAGTCTTTCTACGTAAAGAATTAAAGCTACTAATCCACCTATAGAAATAAATCCGCTTTCTAATTGAAAAGTTCCTAATGATAATAAAATCAATAATGAAATGGAGGAAATACCTTGCAACAATGGGAAAAGTGTACTTGCTGTTCTGGCAAGTTTTATCGCTGAATTTCGATAATCATTATTGTATATGTTAAATTCTCTTTTCTCTGCATTTTCTTGAGCATAAATTTTGATGGCGCTTATACCTGATAGATCTTCTTGTATTAGATCACTAAGTTTTGACAATGATTCTTGTTGAGCTTTTCTTTGATTAACCATTCTGCCGCCAAACAGACTAACAATTCCTAGGATTAAAGGAAATATCATTAAAGCTGATATTGTTAATGTTTTGTTGATAGAAAACATTGAAGGAATAGTAAATGAATAAGCTAAGACAATGTTGCACAAGCTTAAAACAGTAAAACCTAAAAGTCTTCTTATGTTTTCAACATCGCTTGTGGCTCTACTAATAATGTCTCCACTACCTTTTTTTTGAATCCATTCTGGATCTTGAACAAGTAAATGGTCAAAAAGTTTTTGCCGAAGATTTACCTCTACTTTTCTACCTATGCCGAAAACAATCTGTCTTGAAAATAATCTTATTAAACCCATACAAGTTGCTAAAAATATTAACCACAAAGATTTTGAAATAATAAAATCTGAAGAAAATCCGTTTTGTAGTTGGTCAATTATATTTTTTACTTCTAAGGGTATTACAACACTTAAAATATTAACTATTAAGAGAGCTAAAGCTCCATATAAGAATTCTTTTTTGTAAGGTCTTAAATATTTAGATATAACTTTTATCTTTAAATTTTTCATTTTATTTTGCCAATATGATTAAGATAATGTTTCATTTTTGAATATGTGAGCTAATTTTAAAATTGATTCAGTATTAATTATGGGTAACGAGCAAACACATCCATTACATGAAACCGACAAGAACATTATAGATTCCCTTATCACTAAAAAAACACCAGAGGATCTTGACTATATAAATTTAGCTAGACTAATAAGTCGTTATACTAATTTCCCTGGAGAAATTGAAATTAAAAATGATATTGAAAAAATTTTAAAATTTTGGAAAATCACTAAAAATGAACTTTATACAAAAACAAAAAATATTTGGTCAAAAAGCTTCAGACCTTCTAATACAAATAAAGATTTAGTTGGCTCTAGTTTTGATACCTCAAATTGAATTTTAACTGCATAATTTTTCTTCAATAAATAAATGTTTTCTAATCTATCAAACGCTGAAATCCTAAATAATTTGTTAGAGGGGAGGAACCTTGATGATTTAACTTCTAAATCCTTAATGCAAAGATGGCTTAATGATGAAATTTCAGATGTTGAAACAGGAGCTTTTTTGAGTGCTTTGAGAGCCAAGAGTTCTACGGGTGTAGAACTAAGTTCTATGGCTGAGGAACTCTTAAATGTTTGCAAACTGCCAGTATCTAGACCAAATTTGTATTTGGTAGATACTTGTGGAACTGGAGGGGATGGAGCTAATACATTTAATATTTCAACAGCGGTAGCATTTGTAGCTGCATCTTGTGGGGTAAAAATTGCAAAACACGGAAACAAAAGTGCTAGTGGGAAGGTTGGCTCTGCAGATGTTTTGTCTAATCTTGGTTTAAATTTAAATTGTTCATTAGAGAAAGTTATCACAGCTGTAAGTGAAATTGGTATAACTTTTTTGTTCGCACCTGTTTGGCATAAATCTTTAATAAAACTTGCTCCTTTAAGAAAGACACTTGGAATCAGAACAATATTTAATCAGCTTGGACCATTGGTAAATCCTTTAAGACCTAATGCGCAAGTTTTGGGTGTTGCTTCTGAGGATCTTTTAGAACCTATGGGTAGCGCGCTTTTAAAAATGGGGATGAATAGGGCAATAGTCGTTTATGGTTCTGGTGGCCTTGATGAAGCTTCGCTTCAAGGAGAAAATAAATTAGTTTTTGTTGAAAATGGTGAATTACGATTTTCAAAAATAGATATTTCAACTTTTAACCATGAAAATATTACTAACGAAAGTCTGGTGGTTTCTGAACTTGAGTCTAATGAGGAAATATTAAAGTCAGTTTTAAATGGTACTGGACAAAAACCTCATATGGATGTTGTTGCTTTGAATTCTGCGTTAGTGCTTTGGGCCGCAGGAATTGAGGATGATTTAAGTGAAGGATTCAATAAAGCACTATTTTCAATGAATCAAGGAGATCCGTGGAAAAAGTTTATACTCTTAAAAAATTATTTGTCCACAAATTAATTTTAAATTGATGATTAATCCATATAAGAAAAACGCGAAATTAGTTTTAAGTAATGGAATTGTTTTCCCGGGATTCTATTTTGGTGCTTCTGGTACAGCAATTGGTGAAATAGTTTTTAATACGGGAATGACCGGATATCAAGAAGTTATTACTGATCCAAGTTATTATGGGCAGATAATAACTTTTACTTATCCAGAGATTGGAAATACTGGTATTAATTTTGAAGATTCAGAATCTGATATTAATGTTAAAGGAATAATTGTTAGAAATTTTTCTTCTAATAACAGCAATTGGAGATCTAAAAAGAATTTTGATCAATGGTTAGTTGAAAAAAACATTATAGGTCTTTACGGAATTGATACAAGGGCTCTTGTTAAAATTTTAAGATCTAATGGTGCGATGAATGGAGTTATTACCTCTCTTGATAAAACTGATGAAAGTTGTTTAAAGATAATTCATGATACGCCAAAGATGGAGGGATTAAATTTATCAAAAGTAGTTTCAACAAAGCAACAATATTTGTGGAAAAGTCATACACAAACAATTTTTGATTTAAGAAAAAGATATCCTAAATCGTCAAATAAATTAAGAATAGTAGCAATTGATTTTGGAATAAAAAATTCAATTTTAAATAGACTTGTATCCCATGGTTGTGAAGTTTTGGTTTTACCAGCACGATCTTCTTTAAAAGATGTTCTTTCTAGCAAGCCTGATGGTATATTTTTCTCAAATGGCCCAGGAGATCCTGCTTCTGTTTCTGGAGGGATAGATTTGGCAAAATCACTTATTGAAAATGGTGAAATACCTATGTTTGGTATATGTCTTGGCCACCAAATATTTGGATTAGCATTAGGAGGCTCAACGTATAAATTATCTTTTGGGCATCGAGGTTTAAATCATCCTTGTGGTGAAAATAATAGAATTGAGATAACTAGTCAGAATCACGGCTTTGCTATTGATCCTAATTCTCTACCAAATGACAAAGTTAGAATTACCCACTACAACCTTAATGATCATACTGTGGCTGGTTTAGAAGTTAATAATAAGCCAATATTTAGTGTGCAATATCATCCAGAAGCTGGACCTGGCCCACATGATTCAGATTATTTATTTAAAAAATTTGTTTCTCTAATGTTAGAAAGATGTTGACATATTGTTATCTTTTGATTTGATAATTACATTTGATATATTAATTTTTTGGAGGGTTTAGATCATAGAAGATTTCCAGAAGTTAACGGTTTCTTTAAGAGGAAACCTTGAGGTAAAAACAAACATTATTGTTTTTACTTTTAAAGGCCAACTTGATGCTTTTTCAGAAAAACAATTTAAGACTTTTGTTACTAATAATTTAATAAAAAATGAGCTTCCATTCGTTATTGATCTTACAAAAATAGATTTTTTAGATTCCTCGGGTCTTGGAGCTCTTGTTCAGACTGCTAAAGAATGCAAAAAGGCGAAGCTTGGTTTCTCTGTCGTTGGCAATTCGAGAGTAGCCCAAACAATTAAGCTTGTTCGTTTAGGAGATTTTCTTAATTTGAAGTCAAGCCTTGAAGATGCATTAAATTATTTGAAAAATTGAATTATTGGATTCAAAACTTGGTTCCTTATGGATCACCCGAGGAAATAGGTGTTATTCAACTTGCTTGGCTTGGGGATTCTGTATGGGAGCTTCACCAGCGGCTAAAGCATGTTCATTTTCCTTTAAAATCTAAAGATCTCCATTTATCGGTAGTAAACGAAGTTAAAGCAAAATCTCAGTCAAAATCATTAAGTCAAATTGAACATTTATTAAATTCAAATGAAATGGATCTAATTCGGCGTGCTAGAAATAAAACAAAGAGATATCCAAGGTCTTCAGACCCTACCATATATTCAAGAGCAACTGGTTTTGAAACCCTTGTTGGCTGGCTATTTTTAAAAGATCCTCAGAGGTTATCAACACTTTTTGAATATTTAGAATTAAAAATAGATTGAACTTATGAAAAACTCCTCTAAAAAAAGAATTCCTGGAAAAAATAATCGAGAATACAATAAAAACCTAGATTATGGTTATCACCCAAAAAATAAAAATCGTTCTGAAAAGAGTGATAGATCTTTGAACAATTTTACTAAAAATAAGAATGTTGAAACGCTAAGTAAAAATGATAAAAATAATACTTTTTCATCTTTAAAAACAAATAAGTCAATATATAAATCTAATAAGGAGTTTCCTAATAAAAATCCCGATATTAATCAAGTTTTTATTAATAAGAAAAATTTTGATGATTGGATATGGGGTAAACATTCGGTTTATGAGGCTCTTATTAGTGAAAGATCAATTAATAGGATTTGGTGTACTTCGGAAATCTTTTCTTCAGATAAATTCTATATTTTGCTTAAGGACCTAAAATCAAAAGGAGTCCTCATTGAAGAAGTTTCTTGGAACAGGCTTTCGCAATTGACTTATGGTGCTTCACACCAAGGTATCTCATTACAGTTGGCATCTTCTAAAACAATATCCCTAGAACAATTAATCGATTTTTCTAAACACAACTGCGCAAATCCTACAATACTCGCATTGGACGGTATAACTGATCCACATAATGTTGGTGCGATTATAAGATCAGCAGAAGCATTTGATTGCAAGGGCATCATCATTCCTCAGAGAAGATCTGCTGGGTTGACGGGAACAGTCGCCAAGGTAGCTGCAGGAGCCTTAGAACACATTCAAATAAGTAGAGTTGTTAATTTAAATAGGGCACTTGAGGAACTTAAGAAAAATGGTTTTCTAGTTGTTGGCCTATCTGGAGATGGTCCATTATCTATCTCAAATTTTCAAGAAAAATCCCCCTTGGTAGTCGTAGTCGGTTCTGAAGAAAAAGGTATTTCTTTACTTACACAAAAAAAATGTGATTATTTATTAAGTATTCCTCTTAAAGGCAAGACTTCAAGTTTAAATGCCTCTGTGGCGGCTGCCATATCGCTATTTCACTTGACAAGAATATAAATTTATTCATGAATTATCATTTTTAGTAAAGACCTGAAAATGTTGTTGTTTCAAAATATTTTTATGATTAATAAAAATTTATTGAATTTTCGCTACAAAATTGTATAGAATTTAACAAGAATGTAGGTCAGTTGGCCAAAAAATTTTGATTAGAAATTTTGGAAACAAACTCGGGTTAGCCTGGTGGGCTAAAATTGAAACACAACAACCTAGTTGTACTTACTGGTTCGGTCCATTTATTACTAAACGTAGTTTAAAAGAAAATATATCTTCTTTTATTAATGATCTTTCTGATGAAGGTTCTAAAAATATAAAACATAGTTTAGTTCGCTGCAAAAAAGAAGAACCTCTAACTGTTTGATAACTTTTTATTTAAGAAAAAAATCAAGAAATGAATTTTAATTCTTTAAGAAAAGAAATTATTAGCAATAATGTATCTGTTAAGGAATTAGTTAATGATTTTTTTGCCAAAATCGATCAAAAAGACTCTGAAATTAACTCATATATTTGTACTACAAAAGATAATGCTATTTCTCAAGCAGAGAAAATTGATCAATTAATTCAAAATAAAGAAAAACTTCCACCTCTGGCTGGTATTCCAATAGCAATAAAGGATAATATTTGCATCAAAGGAGTTTCAACAACTTGTGCAAGTAAAATGCTCAAAAGCTTTGTTTCGCCTTATGAATCCACAGCTTCTAGTAAATTATGGTCCTCAGGGGGAATTTGTTTAGGAAAAACAAATTTAGACGAATTCGCAATGGGTAGTTCAACGGAAACTTCTGTATTTGGTGTCACTTCAAATCCTTGGGATATTAATAGAGTTCCAGGAGGTAGTTCAGGCGGTAGTGCTGCTTCAGTTGCTGCTGGATTTTGCGCGGCGGCTATAGGTTCTGACACAGGAGGATCAATAAGGCAACCAGCTTCTTTTTGTGGTGTAGTAGGTCTTAAACCCACCTATGGCAGAGTTAGCAGATGGGGACTAGTAGCATTTGCTAGCTCTCTTGATCAAATTGGCCCAATTACTAATACTGTCTCAGATGCGGCTGAAATTCTTTATTCAATATCTGGTAAAGACCCTTATGACTCAACATGTCTTGATAAGCCAGTTCCAAATTATTTGACTGATTTAAATAAATCTATAAAGGGTTTAAAAATTGGAATCATTAAAGAATGTTTTGAACACCCAGGGCTTAATCCTGAAGTTAAGGAATCTGTACTTTCTGGAGTTGATAGATTCAAAACCTTAGGGGCTGAAATTCTCGAAGTTGGATGTCCTAGATTTAACGATGGGATTGCAACATATTATGTCATTGCACCATCTGAAGCCTCCGCAAATTTAGCTAGATATGATGGAGTCAAATATGGCTACAGATCTAATGAAGGTTCAAATCTTATAGATATGACTTCAAAAAGTAGAGCTGAAGGTTTTGGAGATGAGGTACAAAGAAGAATTTTGATTGGTACTTATGCTTTGTCAGCTGGATACAGTGATGCATATTACAAGAAAGCACAAAAAGTTAGGACACTTATAAGAAAAGATTTTGATAATGCTTTTAAGAAAGTAGATTTATTATTGACTCCAACTTGCCCAACCACTGCTTTTTTGAAGGGTGATTTTGTCAATGATCCACTTTCAATGTATTTGTCTGATCTATTAACTGTTCCTGCTAATTTAGCAGGCCTCCCAGCAATCAGCATTCCTTGTGGATTTGATACTAAAGGATTACCTATAGGAATGCAATTAATAGGCAATGTATTAGAAGAAGATAGAATATTAAATGCCGCAAATATCTTTGAAATTGATGCTCAGGTAATTAAGAACAGACCTTTATTTTAAATTTGTATTAATAATTAATTTCTAATCAAAAAGTGTAGATCTTTTAGGAATTTTCTCTATCGTATATATATAAATTATTCGAGTATGGCTTTCGTTTCGCTTCATAATCATAGTGACTACAGCTTACTTGATGGTGCCAGTCAAATTTCAAAAATTGTAGAAAGAGCTTTTGATCTTGGAATGGAATCAATAGCACTTACTGATCATGGAGTTATGTTTGGTGTTCTTGATTTGGTCAAGAAGTGTAAAGAGAAAGGTATTAAACCAATTATCGGTAATGAAATGTACGTGATTAATGGTTCTATTGATGATCCTCAACCTAAAAAAGAAAAAAGATATCATTTGGTGGTCTTAGCAAAAAATTATACTGGTTATAAGAATCTTGTTAAGTTAACAACAATTAGTCACATCAATGGGATGAGAGGTAGGGGCATTTTTTCTAGACCATGTATTGATAAATCTCTTTTAAGCAAATATAGTGATGGTTTGATAGTCTCTACAGCTTGTCTTGGTGGAGAGATTCCCCAGGCTATCTTAAAAGGTAGATTAGACGTGGCAGAGGAGATAGCTCTTTGGTACAAGAAATTATTTGCAGATGATTTTTATCTAGAAATACAAGATCATGGCTCTATTGAGGATAGAATTGTTAACGTTGAATTAATAAAAATTGGGAAGAAGCACCAAATAAAAGTCATCGCCACCAACGACGCGCACTACGTATCAAGTATGGATGTTGAAGCACATGATGCTTTGCTTTGTGTATTAACAGGAAAACTAATAAGTGATGAAAAAAGATTGAGATACACCGGTACAGAATATATTAAAAGTGAAAATGAAATGCTAGAACTTTTTAAAGATCATATTGATGAAGAATCAATTAATGATGCAGTCAACAATACTGTGGAAATTTCTCAAAAAGTTGAAGTATTTGATTTGTTTGGTAATTATAGAATGCCAAAATTCCCTCTTAACGAAGATATAGATTCATTTTCCTTCCTTACACAATTATCTAATGAAGGCCTTTTAAAAAGACTCAAAAAAAATGACCTTAATGAAGTTGATGATAACTATAAAAAAAGACTTTCTTCCGAATTAAAAATTATTAAAGATATGGGCTTCCCAGATTATTTTCTGGTTGTTTGGGATTACATCAAATTTGCTAGAGATAACTCTATTCCTGTAGGACCAGGTAGAGGTTCTGCAGCAGGTTCTCTAGTAGCTTATGCTCTTCAAATTACAAATATAGATCCCGTTCAGCATGGATTGTTGTTTGAGAGATTTTTAAATCCAGCAAGAAAGTCAATGCCAGAT
Organism: uncultured Prochlorococcus sp.; assembly: GCA_902572075.1. Taxonomy (GTDB): domain Bacteria; phylum Cyanobacteriota; class Cyanobacteriia; order PCC-6307; family Cyanobiaceae; genus Prochlorococcus_A. The sequence continues at coordinate 9,991 of CACGER010000010.1, read as the reverse complement.
ATTGATACTGACTTTTGTATTGACAGGAGAAATGAAGTTATTGATTATGTTACTGATCGTTATGGAGAGGATAAAGTTGCGCAAATAATTACTTTTAATAAAATGACCTCTAAGGCGGTTTTAAAAGATGTTGCAAGGGTTTTAGATATACCATATGGAGAGGCGGATAAATTGGCTAAGCTAATTCCGGTTGTAAGAGGGAAACCTCATAAACTAAATGAAATGATTGATAAGAATTCTCCTAGCCAGGAGTTTAGAGACAAATATATTAATGATAATAGGGTAAAAAAATGGGTTGATTTGGCTTTAAGAATTGAAGGTACTAATAAAACATATGGAGTTCATGCTGCTGGAGTTGTTATAGCATCAGATCCTCTTGACGAACTTGTACCTCTTCAAAGAAATAATGAAGGACAAATAATAACCCAATATTCTATGGATGATATCGAATCACTTGGATTATTGAAAATGGATTTCTTGGGTCTTAAGAATCTTACGATGATTGAAAAGACAGTCTCTCTTATTAATCAATCTACTGGAAAGAAAATAAATATTGATGAGTTACCTCAAAATGATTGTAAAACATTTGAGCTTATTGGGAGAGGAGATCTTGAAGGTATTTTTCAGCTTGAATCTTCCGGAATGAAACAGGTAGTTAAGGATTTCAAACCTAACTCTCTGGAGGATATTTCATCCATACTAGCTCTTTATAGACCAGGTCCTCTTGATGCAGGCCTTATACCAAAATTCATAAATCGAAAAAATGGTAATGAAAAGGTTGATTTTCCTCATCCTCTTATTAAATCTATTCTCACTGAAACCTTTGGAATTATGGTTTACCAAGAACAAATTATGAAAATTGCTCAAGACCTAGCTGGCTATTCTCTTGGTGATGCTGATTTACTTCGAAGAGCAATGGGAAAAAAGAAAGTTTCTGAAATGGTAAAGCATAGGAATATTTTTGTAGACGGTTCTATGAGGAAAGGGGTAAATGAAAAATTAGCAAATGATCTCTTTGATCAAATGGTTTTATTCGCAGAATATTGTTTTAACAAAAGTCACTCAACTGCTTATGGTGCTGTAACTTATCAAACTGCATTTTTAAAAGCCCATTTTCCTGTTGCATATATGGCAGCTCTCTTAAGCGTAAATTCGGGCTCTAGCGACAAGATGCAAAGATATATTTCTAATTGTTATTCCATGGGAATAGAAGTTATTTCACCGAGCATTAATTTTTCTGGGGTTGATTTCACAATTAAAAATAATCAGATTTTATTCGGGTTATCTGCAATTAAGAATTTAGGAGATTCTGCAATAAGAAATATAATTGAAAACCGAAATAGTTTTGGAACCTTTAAGTCATTTTCAGATTTGTGCGACCGTTTACCTTCTAATGTTCTTAACAAAAGAAGTCTTGAATCTCTAATTCATTGTGGTGCACTAGATGAGTTTTCAAATGATAATAATAGAGCACAATTATTGTCAGATCTAGAACATGTTATTGAGTGGGCCTCTTCAAGAAATCGTGATAGGTTATCCGGGCAAGGAAATCTATTTGATTCTAAAGAAGATTTTTCTAATGTCGCTTTTTCAGATTCACAATTAGCTAAGGTTGATGATTATTCACTCATTGATAAGTTAAAGTTAGAAAAACAGCTATTAGGCTTTTATTTATCTGATCATCCTCTAAAGCATTTAACTAAGCCAGCAAAACTTATATCTCCCATAAGCATTTCTCAGTTAGAAGAGACAAAAGATAGAACCAAAGTCTCTTTAGTTGGAATGATCCCTGATTTGAAGCAAATCACAACGAGAAAAGGAGATAGGATGGCTATAGTTCAGCTAGAAGATCTTTCTGGAAGTTGTGAAGCAATAGTTTTCCCAAAAACCTATATCAAATTATCAGAATTTCTTTTGACTGATACAAGATTATTGGTGTGGGGAACAATAGATAAAAAAAGTGATAGGACTCAATTAATAATTGATGATTGTAGAGAAATAGATAATCTAAAATTGCTTATTATTAATCTTGAAAGTTCTCAAGCATCAGATGTAAGAGTACAAAATACTTTGAGAGACTGTTTAATTAAATTCAAACCAGACAAAGGTAGTTGTGGAATTAAGATTCCAGTTTTAGCTGCAGTAAGAAACAATCATAGTATTACCTACGTTAAATTTGGTGATCAATTCTGTATTGGAGATATTCAAGGAGCATGCAAATTATTAGAAGATAAATCATTCCAAGTTAGTTTGAAATCTATAGTTTCATAGATTAACTTTTATCCTCGAAATTTTGAGTTGCAGGTTTGAACGCTGCTTTTGCTCGTTGTATATTCATTGGAATATTCTCAATACCGAAAAAAGATCCAGGCTCCTTATCCCAACTAGCCGATAATATTCCAAAACTTAACCCTGCAAGACCTAATAAGAAAAACAATGCTGAAATTGCAATTGTTGAAGAAGGAGGTATTTCAGCAATATTTCTTGTAACGATAATGTAGCTAACAACAAAAACAGACATTCCTAATATTGTTGGTATGCCAGCTGTAAAAAATATTCTTCTTGCCATTCTATCTGCAACATATTTGGGGATGCCACTTGAGGAACTTTTTGGGTTGTTTATAGTATTAGATGTTTTTTTTAGATCAGAGAAAGCAGTTGTCTCAGAATAATTTTTTTTCTTTTTATTTTGTGTCTTTTTTTTGGATTGCTTTTTTTTCATTAATTGAGATCATCCTCTGATTCCAATTTTCTTTACTAGTTCTTGATATCTTTGAACATTTTTATCTTTTATGTAAGATAGTAATCTTTTTCTTTTACCAATCATTTTTAATAATCCTTGCCTTGAAGCAAAATCATGAATGTTTCCTTGGAGGTGGTCACTTAATTTAGAAATTCTTTTAGAAAGCATTGCAACTTGAACTTCAACTGAACCAGTATCAGTTGGATGTACTTGATGAGTTTCAATCAGCTTCTGTTTTTCAGCTGTATCTAATGACATAAATTTATTTTCTTTTATTCTATAATACTACGTCATCTAGTTAAATTACTACTATCCTTATCTAGATAATTCATAGCTAATTTCAATAGTTTTTCAAATGATAAATTATTATCTTTTTTAACGAGAAGATCTGATTCTTTAATAATAATTGGCAAAATAGTATTTATTTCTTTATTTTTGTAATTTAATGATTGAAGGGTTAACTGAAGGTCCTCTATCAATTTATCAATTTCAGGATCCTTAATTTCTAGTTCTTCTTTGTTTTTTTCTTCTTCAAATGAAATTTCACTTTTAAATTTATTTTTTAATTCTAAAATTAATCGATCACTCATTTTTTGTCCTACACCAGGTACAGAACAAATTAATTTTTTGTTTTGTGTTTTAATTGCATTGATTATTTCATTAATAGAAAATTTATTTAAAATACCCATACTAATTTGTGATCCAACACCTCGAATACTTAAAATTTCAATAAAGAAATTCTTTTGTTCCTTTGATATAAAGCCAAATAATAAATCTGAATCTTCTTTCTTAATATGTTTTATCCAAAGAGTTATATTTTTATTTGATAACTGATTTGTTTTTAATTTTAGAAAAAAGGATTCCAGTATTTGTATTTCGTAGCCTAATCCTCGACAGTTTATTAAAATAAAAAATTTTTGATTAATTTGCCATAATTCAACCAAATCTCCATTAATCCAACTAATCAATTAACCACCATCCACCTGACATCCAATTAGCGCACCTGCAGTTCCGCCTGCAGGTACAGCCCAGAATCGGTCTTTACCTCTAGAGGAGGATAGTGCTATTCCAGCACCAAGAATACCTCCAATAACAGATCCTTCGCTACAATCATTGTCATCTATTTTCTGAGCTTTGCTTTGACCTCCACAAGGTATTACAACGTCTACTTCATAACTTTTTACGTAGCCTGGGTTCGATTTTGTTCCGGGAATGTACTCCTCTCTATATTCAGTTCTTGTGCAGGTTACTGACTTCGGGGTCGTTGCATTAACTTGAACAATAGGAGAAAAAGAAAATAATAAAGCTAAATAGAAAAATTTCACTTTTTTATACATTATTATCCATATTCTATGTCCTTTTGATTATTTTGGAAGTAGATATAATAGTTCCTAATAAAACTAATGATGCGCCTACTAAAAAATTTATGTTTATTATTTCACTAAAAAACAGAATCCCCCAAATTGAACCAAATAAAACTTGTAAATAATTAATTATTGATGCTTCAGAAGCAGGCAAATTTTTTAATCCTATAGTTAAGAAAGTCTGACCTAATTGAGTAAATAAGCCAATTCCTAATATCCAAAATAATTCACTCCAATTTGGGGTGACCCAATTGATTAATACAATTGGTAATAGAGTTACAAAAGAAACAAGTGGAAAATATTCAATAATTACATAGATATCTTCAGTAAATGAAAGTTTCTTCACTGTAACGTAAGCTAATGCGGTGCAGATTGCTCCAAGAAATGCTATCAAAATCGAAATAATTTCAATTTCAACGTTTATATTTGATAATTGACTTGGATTCAATATTACTAATATTCCAATCCAGGCAATAATTAAAGCAAAAATTATATTACGCGTTATTTTTTCCTTTATAAATATGCCGGCAAATATAGATATAAAAATAGGATATGTGTATTGAATGACTGTAGATATACTAAGAGGCATATTTCTTATCGCATAAAAAATACAAACTAAAGCTAATGTTCCTAAAAAACCTCTTAAGATAAGTAATGGTCTATTTTTGCCCCAAGGATTTATATTTTTTATATTAATTATTAAAAATGTAATTATTAAACTTAACATTGATCTGAATAAAACTAATTCATAAATAGGTATCCTTTTATCAATATTTTTTACGCACAAAGTCATCAAACTGAAGAAGAATGAGGCAAATACCAAATTATATTTTTTTAATGAATTAAGTCTTTTTTCTAATTCTTCGATATTTATCATTTAAAAAATAATTTTATTGTGAAATTAAGTAGATTCTTATTTGATTTTGACCTATAACAAATAAATCATTATTTATTTTTCGATAATAATCTCAATGGTTCATTCTATACACCCAAGAACTATTCAAGAGGTTAAGGAAAAAGCAGATATTGTTGACGTTATATCTGAACATATTGTTCTTAAGAAGAAAGGCAAGGAATTTGTTGGGATTTGCCCTTTTCACGATGATACCAAGCCATCTATGACAGTATCACCTAGTAAACAATTCTATTATTGTTTTTCTTGTGGTGCTGGTGGTAACTCTATTAAATTTTTAATGGAATTTACTCGAGCAAATTTTTCAGATGTTGTACTTTCTCTCGCTAAAAAAAATAATATTAATGTTCAAAATCTCGAGGGTCCCCAAGTAGAAGCTTATAAAAAACAATTATCTAGAAAGGAAGAGCTTTATAAAATATTAAGAGTCACTAAAAATTGGTTTAAGTCTCAATTAAATAATTCTCTTGGTGTTGAAGCTATGAAATATCTAACATCAAAGAGAAACTTGAATAACAAGATTATTGATAACTTTGAATTAGGTTTTGCCCCAAATTCATGGAATGATTTATTTAACTATCTATCCAAGGTAGAAAAATTTCCTATCAATTTAATACTAGCTTCTGGCCTTGCAATTTCTAAAGATAATTCTGACAAGATTTATGATCGTTTTAGAAATAGATTAATTGTTCCAATACATGATATGCAGGGAAGAGTAGTTGCGTTTGGAGGAAGATCTCTTGATGGCCAGGAACCTAAATACCTCAATTCTCCTGAATCAGAGATATTTGAAAAGGGCAAAATGTTGTTTGCATTCGATAAAGCTTCTAGCAATATTAGGAAAAGAGATAAAGCTATTATTGTTGAAGGCTACTTTGATGTTATTTCTCTTCATTCAAAGGGCATTACTAATTCTGTGGCCTCTCTCGGTACCGCATTAAATAAGTATCAAATATCTCAATTATGTAGATGTACAGATAATAAAAATATAATCTTGAATTTTGATTCTGATAATGCAGGTACCTTAGCTACAAAAAGAGTAATTAAAGAAGTCGAGAGTCTATCCATTTATGATCAAATTAATCTTAAGATACTTCAACTAAGTGATTTTAAAGATCCTGACGAATATTTAAATAGTCATACTCCAGAAGATTATTTTAATTTAATTGATAATTCATCCTTTTGGATTGATTGGGAGATTGATCAGATCTTTAAAGATAAAGATTTAACTAAGTCTGAAATTTTCCAGAGTGTTATTTCGTCATTGGTAAAATTGTTGAGTAAATTACCTCAATCATCAACCAGAACTCATTATCTACAAAAAGTTTCCGAAAAATTAAGTAAGGGACAAGCTAGGTTAGCAATACAGTTTGAACAAGATTTAAGAAATCAAGTAAAGGGATTTCGTTGGCATGGTAGATCAAAAAAATTTGAACAACCAAATGAAATTTCCCGACGAGAGAAAAATGAATCGGAAATAATTTTTTATTATTTACATTGTCCAGATCTTAGGCTATTTATTCGTGATGAATTTCTCAAAAGAGAAATTAATGGTTTTAATACTAGTTATATACAAACTTTATGGGAAGTTATTTCAAAAATTGAACAAAATAATTTAGGTTTAAACTACTTAAATGATTTAAAACAATCAAATAGTCAAAATCTTCAAAAAGATTTTTCTTCTATTAACTTAATTTCACTTCTGCCTGATTACTTAGCTCTCAACAATCCTGAATCATCAAATAAAATTAATATTTTTATTAATCCAAATGAGTTGTTTTTAACATTGCTGAGTAATCCTAAAGACAATTTACTAGGAACATTATCACTTATTGAGAAATATAATTCTCTTAAAAGATGTAGACACTTGATCGAATCTTGGGGATCCCAAAGATTAAAAACTTTAGAAAATTGTATATCTATTTTAATTGATAATCCTTCTCTAGGTTCTTCAAATACAAATAAAGAGATAGATGATCTTTTTAAGGATTTAAACTCAGATGCGATCAAATTTCAGGAATTATATTACTTAGAAAGGCAACATATTAATTTTTTAGATAAACAACGTTGTGGCAATTTCATCGCTAGTTAATATAAAAATTTTCAATTTATAGACAGTATTTTTTAATCAAGTTTTTAACTTTTTTGGGTTTATCTTCAAGAACATAAGCTTCTACTTCTTTCGCATAAGTCCCAGAAAAATTTGAACTAGAGAACTCTAATGCTTTTCTTTTATTTTGATGCAATTTGCTTTCTAATTTTTTTATATCCCCTATTGTTTTATTGTCATTACATTTTTGTATCGCATGAGTTGCTTCGTGTCTTAATGCTTTTCTTATCGCCCTTTCTGTTTTGAAGTTATCTTTATTTGGTTGTTGATTCTTATTTCTATAATTTGTTTTCCTTTTTGCGTTTTCAGTACATATTATTATTTTATTTTCTTTAAAATTATGTAGCCCTTTTATTTCTTTGTTTAATAGACATTCAATTTTATTTTCTTCAACTATGTAGTTTGCTTTATTTAATAAGTTAAGAATCTCTTTATCTAATTTGCTCAAAAATAATATAAATTCCATTCTATTTTTTTTTACTTCACTATAGTTGGGATTTGTTCTATATCAGTTGTAGATGAGCGACTTAAGAAATTCTTATTCATCTTCCAACTTTGTGGATTTTTTGTAATGGCCCATGTAATTGCATTGTTATTAAATCTTTTATTTAATAAATCAATCGTTCTCATAAGATTTGCTGATTTTTTTAAGTCTTTCTGAGATTTGTAATTGATAACTGATTGCTGTAAATATTCGCTATTAGTTAAATCCTGCATTAAAACACCAGCTTTTGAGAATTTATATTCAGGATTATAAATTTCTTCAGATAATTCAACTACTATTTTTAAAATTTTATTTGTGTCATCTGTTGCATTTATAAGTTTTCTATGAGCACTTCTTTGATAATTTTGACTTGAATATTTACTGGTTCTGGCAAATACTCTAATATCAGATGATTGCAAATTCTGACTTCTCATTTTTTCAGAGGCTTTTATTGCGTGGGTTGCCAGTGCTTGAGTTAAGTCTTCTAATTTTGTGATAGGTGTGCCGAAACTCCTGCTCACCTGAATTTCTTTTTTTGATTTCTTGTTTTTTTCTATGGGCAGGCATCTATGGCCTTTCAGTTCTAATTGCAGTCTTTTCCCTACGATGCCTAATTTCTTAATGATTTCATTTTCTTCCATATCTCTTAGTTCTCTCGCATTTTTAATACCTTTACTTTGCAACCAATTAGAGGTTTGTTTCCCGACTCCCCATATCTTATCTATACTAATTCTTTTCAAATAATTATTCTCATTTTCGGTTCTAGCTAAATCAAATATTCCAGCTGAATAATCAATATTTTTAGCTAGTTTATTAGCAATTTTTGCTCTTACTTTATTTTCTCCTATTCCTACTGTTATGGTAATCCCTAGATTCTGATATATTAATGATCTTATGCTTCTTGCCCAAGGATATAGATTTTCATCATTAGGTCTAGAAATCGAGACGAATGCTTCGTCAATAGAATAAATTTCTATCTGTTCACAGTAATTTTTCAGTAAATTCATTAGTCTTCTGCTCATATCCCCATAAAGCGAGTAGTTTGAGCTTAAGACTGCTACATCTAATTTATTTAGTCTTTCTTTGACCTTAAAATACGGAGTTCCCATTTTAATTTTTAAAGCTCGTGCCTCAGGGCTTCTTGCAATGATACATCCGTCATTATTAGATAAAATTACTACTGGTTTATTTCTCAAATGAGGATTAATATTTTGTTCACATGACGCGTAAAAATTATTAGCATCTATAAGAGCTATTGCATCAATATTTGAAATTCTCATAAATAGCTATGTATTGAATAAATAACAACTCCCCATATCTGTACATCAATATGGTTTTTAAATCTAAAATCAGGATAATTATGATTTTCTGCTTTTAAATATAATTCATTATTTTTTATAGATAATCTTTTTATTGTAAATTCTCCGTCTATCATCGCAATGATGATATTCCCTGGCCTGGCTGTTAAGCTCTTGTCTACTATTATTAAATCTTTATCTTTAATTCCTGCATTTATCATTGAGTCACCTTTAACTCTAAGAAAAAAAGTGCTAAACGGATTAGATATTAAATGTTCGTTTAAATCAATATTTTCTTCCGTATAATCATCTGCGGGAGAAGGAAACCCTGCTGATACCGAATCATTTAATAAGGGGATTTTAAATTTTTTAGTAGTTGAATCAAAAGAATCCAAGATTGAATTAATAGTATATATGTACTATATAGCAAAAAATCAAAAAATAGTTAGTTATTAAACTTTTATAGATTAATTTTAGATTGAATCTCTTCTTTTTAAGAACGATGATAAGGGGAGTTGTTAGATATGGAAATAGCTCTATAGATTTGCTCGATTAGGATCAATCTAGCTAATTCATGAGGAAAAGTTAAAGGAGATAGGCTTAGTACAAGATCTGATTTTTCTTTTATATCTGAACTAACTCCATCAGTATCACCAATTAAGAAATTAATTTTTTTATTTTTAGAATTCAAGAGTAAGGAACATAGTTCAACTGAATTAAACTGTTTCCCTTCTTCACTTAGACAGATAATAATATTGTTATTGGATTTAAGATTATTTAAATTAAAAGTCTTTAACTCATTAATGACAAGTTCAGGCATTCTTTTTTTGTATTGATTAATTCCATCTCTAATCCAAAGTTTCTTTATTTTGCCGATAGCATAAATTGCTAATCTATTACTCTGAAGCATAAGTTAATATTAAAACTAATTATTCATCAAGAAGATAATTAAATTCATCATATAGTTCCTCTTCGGTTGTTAATTTATTTGATAAATTATGTTTTTTAGAATTCATATTAATTTGATTAATCTCACTTTCTCTTAGTGAGTTATTAATGTTAGAAGTCTCTTCTAAGGA
>CACGER010000009.1 GCA_902572075.1 uncultured Prochlorococcus sp. | reverse complement strand
TTCTGCTTTTTGAATCATTCTTACCATTGAATCCACCATTAATCTCTTTGCAGAAGTTACTTTTAATCCAGAAGGAGTGGTTGATATTTGTTCTCCAGGGCGATCATGTGAAGTTGGTCTAAATGGAGTCATCTATGAACTTTAAAAATTAATCAATTTCCATTCTTGCATGAATTCTTATTCATATAGTTTTTGTTTGCAAAAATGTCATATCTCTATTTTTGATTTCAGAATTTTTAACTGTTTTTTATTTAGGTAGTTTATTTTTTGCTAATCCTGAAATAGTTGCTAATGCAAACATTCCCAAAAGAGCTACTCCTAGAAGTAATCCTGCTCCCTGACTAACACCAGCTCCTACAGCTACTAATATAGAATCACTTATTAGAAGACTTATTAATAATGCTGGAGTAAATATTTTCCAGCGAGTTCCTCCAATACCAATTGCGTAGCTTAGAAAATCAAAAAGGCCAGTCATAAGTAAACCTGTCATGAGAAAGAAATTTTCTTCGAGTTGGTTTTGATTAAAACTTTCAATTTTTTTCATCGCTTTGGGGCCTACCAAATTCCTTACTGGGACTCGCCCATAATTTCTTGCGATAAAGAAAGCAGCTTGGCAAAAAACGACATCAGAAAAGATTATTATCATGTAACCTTTTTGAAATCCTAATAATGAACCTGCTAGTAGAGAATAAGCTGAACTTGGAAGAGCTGGTAGAATAATACTTACTCCTCTAAGTATGAAAATTCCAAAAGGAGCCCAAATTCCCATACTTTCTATTTTATTTCTAAGGGGTTCAATCCCATAATTTTGGATTAAATAAATCAATGCAACAAATATTGCGATAAAAAAAACTACTGAAAGAAATTTCTGTATTTTATTCATTATTTTTTAGTAAATTTATTGGAAGTTAATTCTTAATTTAATATTTGATTGTATCTATAATAGAAATACTAATCAATAAAAATTTTTACAAATTTTTAATCTTATATTTACTCCTTTTAAGAGATTTTTGTATTTCAGACTTATTAATGGTTAATTCTAAGAATAAAGTTAATTCAATATTTATTCGAAATAGCTTTGGTGTAGTCCTTTCGATAATTGTCTCCTTGAGTATCTCAATAAAAAAATCAAATGCTTTGTCTCATGAATGGGTTGGAGTTCCGAAAAGTGAATATGGAGAACAGTTATGGGATAGGCAAAGTATTAAAAGAAATGAGGATGGTTCTGTGAGAATATTGAGTAAATTTATTCCGAAAACAAAAAGTGAAATTACTAAAGATATACTCTATACAATGGATATAAATTGTTTTGAAAAATCATTTAGAGACGTTGATGTCTCTGTAGATGAAATAAATAGTAATTTCAATGATTTGGCTGATTGGCAAGATCCAAATGGAGATAAACTGATTTTGGGTGTTATAAGTCAAGTCTGCAGAGTAGAAAATTAAAAATTCTGAATTTTAAAAATAAAATAAAGAATAAAGTTTCTATATCCCATAAAAATAAAAAACCCCTTCATAGACGGGGTTTTAAAGGTGCCAGGACCCAGATTTGAACTGGGGACACGGCGATTTTCAGTCGCCTGCTCTACCAACTGAGCTATCCCGGCTCTAACCTATATACTCTAAATTACAATGTGTAGTTTGTGAAACCCTTTTCATTAAAAATTTTATATCTTCATCAAATATCCCAAAAAACTGTTATTTTGCATTAATTGCTAATAAGGCAGTGCCAAATGAAGTAGTTTTTTTACATGAAACTATTGGTATCTTGATAATTTTTTCTCTTATTTTCCTCCATTGAGGGTTTTTTGAACCTCCACCAATAGTAATAATTTTTTTTGGAAGAGAACCTGTTAGTTCGCCTAGTTTTTCCCATCCTTTCAATTCGATCTTGGCTAGCCCCTCGAATAATGCATGTAAATAAAGTGAGTCGCTGACTGGCCTTGGATCGAGTATTGGCTCTAAATTAGCATTATTAACAGGAAATCTCTCTCCTACACTATTAAGAGGTAAAAGATTTAAGGAAGTATTATTCGATGGATTAATTTGTCGACTGAGCTCATTTATTTCTAAATCAGAAAAGAACTTAGATAAGATACCGCATCCTGAATTTGATGCTCCTCCACATATCCAATCGCCGTTTATTCTATGAATTGTAATACCTTGTTTTTTTATAGGTTTATCAATAATTTTTTTAACTACGATGGTTGTTCCTAAAACAGTGAGGCCATCTTTTTTACCTAAACCTGCAGCTATTAAACCAGCATTAGAGTCAGTGGTTCCTGAGATTAATATTAATTTTTTATTCAAGTTAAATCTCTCGGCTAAATCAAAATTCACTTGCCCAAGAATTTCCCCACTTTTTATTATGTGCGGTAAGCATTTTTGCCATGAAGTATTGAGATAGCTTTTTGGCCATGATTCTTTTTTTAAATCCCAACCAAGTTTTAGATTATTACCTTCTTCTCCATGGGTCCAATCTTTTAAAAACCAACCAGTGATCCAATCAGATTGATGACGTAAAAGTATATTTGTCCCATATTCATTAATTAGTTTTAATGCTTTAGCAAGACTACTGTATGGAGTTCGCAGATGATCTTCTCTAGAAGTTAAGGATTCAAGAAGGATCTTATTTTCGCTACATGCCTGGTTATAAGGTATCGCTTCTCCAAGTGGCTCCCCTTGCAAATTTAATGCTGTTAAAGTTCCTGAGGTGCCGGAGATAGCCAATTTATTAAGGTTAATTTTCACCTCAATAGGCAAACATGCTAAAAGATTCTCACAAGAATTGATCCAAGAATTTGGATTTTTAAAGCTGTATGAATAAGGTACGGAATTTGAATATACTAATTTCTTATGAAAATTAATTATTGATATTCTTGCACCACTGGTTCCAAAATCTAACCCTCCATAAAAATTTTCAGGCATAGAAAAAATATTTTATTAAAAGATCTTGGCAGCCTCTGCTAATTGGGCTGCTTTTTCTTCTACATTTTCCCATGGGAGCTCAAGATCTCTTCTGCCAAAATGTCCATAGGATGCAGTCTTCCTAAAAAAATTGCCTCCAATTTTTTTTGGTAGATTTCTTAAGTTAAATTCTTTTATTATTGCTGCAGGTCTTAAATCAAAGTGCTCTTTAATTATCTCAGTCAAATTAGCTTGTGAAATAACACCCGTATCAAAAGTCTCGACGAGAATGGAAATTGGTTTTGCTACTCCAATTGCATAACTTAATTGTACTTCTGCTTTTTTTGCTAATTTTGCCTTAACTATGCTTTTAGCTACATAACGTGCTGCATAAGCGGCTGATCTATCTACTTTTGTGGGATCTTTACCAGAAAATGCCCCTCCTCCGTGTCTTGCATATCCACCATAAGTATCGACAATGATTTTTCTTCCAGTGAGCCCTGCATCTCCTTGAGGCCCTCCTACGACAAATTTTCCGGTGGGATTTACTAAAAACCTTGTTTTGCTAATGTTTGGTTTGATTTCTAAATCTTCAGTAGCAGGAATTACAACATGCTTCCATAAATCTTCTTTTATTCTTTGACGAATTTTTTCTTCATTTGTGACTCCGTCAATCTCAGGATTATGTTGAGTTGAAATTAGAATAGTATTAATCGAGACTGGTAAACCTTTTTCGTAATCAATGCTTACTTGAGTTTTACCATCAGGTAGTAGATAATTAAGGATTTTTTCATGCCTCACTTTGGCAAGTTGAATGGCTAATCTATGAGCTAAGCTAATCGGTAAGGGCATTAATTCAGGTGTCTCATCGCATGCATAGCCGAACATTATGCCTTGGTCTCCAGCTCCGGTATTATCTTCCAAATCATCGTTAACATCATCTGCATCATTTACTCCTTGTGAAATATCTGGTGATTGCTCGTCAAGCGCTACTAGAACAGCACAACTATTCGCGTCAAAACCACCTGCTTTATATCCTTCATATCCAATTTCTTTAATTACATTTCTAACGAGTTTTATGTAATCGACTTTTGCTTTTGAAGTTATTTCTCCAGTAAGCAAACAAAGACCAGTATTAACAACAGTCTCGCATGCAACTCTGCTTTCTGGATCTTCTGTCAGTAAAGCATCTAAAACCGCATCACTAATTTGATCACATATTTTGTCAGGATGGCCCTCAGTTACTGATTCTGAAGTGAAAATGAAATCACTCATTAACAAATAATTTTGAAATTAGCCTTTATCCTAATTTAAACTATCGTTACAAATCAATTATTGTAAATTTAAAAAACTTGTAAAATATGGCTTAAATCAAGATATTTTTCACAAAATAAATAAGTAAATTTATTCTGTTTCAGCTGAAGTCGAGGGGATCTCCTCGTTATCGTCAGTTTGTTCGAATAACATTTGTTTGTATTTCGCAGCCATTTCTTCAGCTTTATTAAAAACTTTTTGAGGGTCAGTTAGCATATCTCCTGGTTCAGGCTCAAGTGCTTTAGTAGATAATGAAATTCGTCCTCTTTCTGAATCAAGGTCAATTATCATAACTTTCATTTGGTCATTCACATTTAAAACATTATGAGGAGTCTCAATATGTTCGTGACTTATTTCAGAAATGTGCAATAGACCACTAACTCCACCAATATCAATAAAGGCTCCATAAGGTTTAATACCTTTTACAGAACCAACAACAACTTCTCCCACCTCAAGTCTGTTCATTTTTTTCTCAACCAACGCTCTTCTATGACTGAGCACTAATCTGTTTCTCTCTTCATCAACTTCTAGAAATTTTAGAGGTAAATATTCACCTTCTAAGTCATCTTTAATTCTTCGAGCACTTATGTGAGAGCCTGGGATAAAACCTCTCAAGCCTTCCACCCTCACAAGGGCTCCACCTCTGTTTGTTGCAAAAACTTCAGAATATATAGTGGCATCTTCTTTTTGGAGTTGTCTAACCCTTTCCCAAGCTCTTTGATATTCAATTCTTCTAATGGAGAGGGCTAATTGGCCATCTTCATTTTCCTCACTCATTATGAAGAATTCTCTACTTTCTGAAGGTTGTAAAACATCATTAAGTCCTTCAACTCTATTTATAGAAACCTCCTGAACAGGCATAAAAGCAGCTGTTTTTGCCCCAATATCTATCATGGCCCCTTTGGGCTCTAAAGCAAAAACGGTACCTTTAACTAGATCGCCTGGCTTAAAATTATAATCATACTTACCCAAAAGTGATGCAAATTCTTCTTGTGTGAATCCTGCGTTTTCAAAATCCGTATTAGTTCTGCTAGAGGAAGAATCAGCTGAAGGTATATCGCTCTTCTCGAAGGATAAATCTTCCTCATTTTGGGATGCTGAATTACTACCAAACTCAGACGAATTTTTAATTTCTTGATCCTCAGAGAGTTCTTTAATGGTTTGGGAAGAATTTTCGTTCATTTGTTATGTCGCAGACTACCTAAGGTAGTTAGAAAGGTATGCTATTAGCCTGCAAACCAATAGCAAAAAATATTTGTGATATGTATTCTACACTTCAAGATGCTTAATTTTATGAAATTGAAGCTAATTGGTTTTTGGAACTGCCTTTTAAAGATTCAAGAGTAGAAATAAAATCTTTTACCCCATTAAATTTTCTGTAAACTGATGCGTATCTTATATAAGCGACTTCGTTTTCTTTCCTAAGATTTTTAAGTATTAATTCTCCGATATAAGAAGACTTAATATCTTTATTAGAATCGTGAACGATTTGTGATTCAATTCCATCTACGAAATTAATAATTGCTTCACTACTGAAGTTAGTCTTTTCACAAGCTCTTGATATACCAGTAAATAGTTTTTGTTTATCGAATAATTCTCTGTTTCCGTCTTTTTTTATAACTGAAACTGGCATTGATTCCACTCTTTCATAAGTTGTAAATCTAAAGCTGCAATTTAAGCACTCTCTTCTTCTTCGAACACTTTTACCACTATCAGCAGATCTTGATTCCAAAACTCTGCTATCTGTGTTTTGACAGGTAGGACACTGCATGTGGTGAAATAAGCTGCACTTTAACTCTAATAGTAGAGTAATATCTTGATTATGAAAAGTAAAAAAAAACCTCTTGTTAAAGAGGTTTTTTTTATTAATTCATTTTCTATCAAATTTAGGTGGGTCTCTAAAGGCGACAGCAAAGAATAAGGTAACAACTGCGAGAGTTAAAATAAGAACGTAAGCGAAAGCTTCCATAAGATTAAGTAATAAAGTTTAGTTTAAACCCTTCCAGGGATTCTTCTTGTGGTTTCGTCACCAAGCTTCTTGAATAAACCGAATTCAACTTGGTCGCCAATCTCAGCATCAATACCAGCAAAGGAATTTCTGTAAAGAGTTCTTGAAGCGTGCCACCAGTGGCCAAACAAGAATAGCAATCCGAAACATAAATGTGCATATGTAAACCATGCTCTTGGGGAGCTTCGGAATACACCATCAGATTTATAAGTCTCTCTGTCAAATTTGAATGCTTCTCCAAGTTGAGCCTTTCTAGCTAATCTTTTAACTACTGCAGGATCAGTAAATGTTTGACCATTAAGATCTCCACCATAGATGGTTGCAGTAATTCCTGTCTGTTCAAATGAGTACTTTGCTTCAGCTCTTCTAAATGGAATATCTGCTCTTACATTACCCTCTTTGTCTTCAAGGATGACAGGAAAGTTTTCAAAGAAATTAGGTATTCTTCTAACTTCTAATTCGTTACCTTCTTTGTCCTGAAAAGCAATATGACCTTGCCAACCAGTTGGTAAACCATCACCATTAACGAGAGCTCCAACTCTGAATAGGCCCCCTTTTGCAGGACTATTCCCAACATAATCATAGAAGGCTAGTTTCTCTGGAATCGATGCGTATGCCTCTTCTTTAGTGGCACCATCGTCTATAGCAGCTTGAACCCTTCTATTAATTTCAGTTTTGAAATAGCCTGAGTCCCATTGATATCTGGTAGGGCCAAATAATTCTACTGGAGTTGTCGCCGAACCGTACCACATTGTTCCTGCAACAACGAAGGAGACAAATAAAACAGCAGCTAGAGCACTAGCTAGGACTCCTTCAAGACTTCCAAGTTTTAATGCTCTATAAAGTCTTTCTCCGGGTCTATTGGTAATGTGAAAAATCCCCCCAATAATACCCATAAGTCCAGCAGCAATATGATTAGCAACAATTCCTCCTGGATTAAAAGGATTAAATCCTTCTACTCCCCAGGAAGGGGCCACAGGCTCTACATGACCAGTAAGGCCATAAGGATCAGAAACCCAAATCCCCACATTTGCACAATGGAAAGCTCCAAAACCAAAGCATGTAAGTCCTGCTAGGAGAAGGTGAATCCCGAATATTCTTGGCAAATCAAGGGCAGGCTCACCAGTTCTTGAATCTTCCCATAGATCCAAATCCCAGTATGTCCAGTGCCAAATGGAAGCCAACATCAATAGTCCACTAAATACAATGTGCGCTGCTGCAACACCTTCAAAACTCCAAAATCCAGGGTCAACTCCGGTAGCGCCGGTAATATCCCATCCGTTCCAACTACTTGTAATACCAAGTCTTGCCATGAAAGGCATAACATACATCCCCTGTCTCCACATTGGATTGAGAACAGCATCAGATGGATCAAAAATGGCTAATTCATAAAGAGCCATAGAACCGGCCCAGCCGGCTAATAATGCAGTATGCATAAGATGCACAGCGAGTAGTCGACCTGGGTCATTAATAACTACCGTGTGAACTCGATACCAAGGCAATCCCATCGGTTAATTTCTAGTAACTATGCTGAATAAACAGCTAAACATCACGATAGTAAGGGTTTTTTAGCCTTTGAGGGATTTTTGTAAATAAATTTATTTTCTTGCAAAAATCGGGCAAATCAATTTGTAGAACTGATTTTACAAGGAATTTTTAGCTAAAATTTGTTAATATTTTGGTCACAATTCTCAAAGTAAAACGCCAAAATAAGAAAAATAACTAAAAAAATGGCAACTATCAGATTTATCCGTGAGGATCTAGAAGTCCAATGTAATCCTGGTGAAAATTTAAGGGAATTGGTAATGAAAGAAAACTTACAGCTTTATGGTTTGAAAGGTATTTTAGGAAATTGCGGCGGGGCAGGACAATGCAGTACTTGTTTTATTTCAGTTGAAGGTGGAAACAAAAATTCTCTGAGCCCTCTTACATCTGTTGAAGAAGAAAAACTCAAAAATAGACCAGAAAATTGGCGACTTGCATGCCAAACATTGATAAAGTCCTCTTCAGTAATATTAACAAAACCACAATCTCCCCCCTCAAATTTGGAAGAATTAAAAAAAATTAGTGAAAATAAAAAATTACCTCGTTAAAATTGTTTAAGACTGTAAATCAGTTTATAAATTTTGTTTATTTTTCCACTTTATTCTGCGTTATATGTCTATAGTCTTAATACCTAACCCATAGAACTTCAAATTAAATGGAAACAACTAACTTTGGATTTGTTGCTAGTCTTTTATTCGTAGGGGTGCCCACCATATTCCTAATAGGTTTATTTATTTCTACCCAAGATGGAGAAAAATCAAGCTTCTACTCTGACTCTAGTAAAGGTAGGCTTGGGCCAAAACGCTAAAGCTTTAATTAATGCTTTGCATTCCTGTAAAAGAATTTTTATTTTGGAAAAAAAAACAACTTTCTAAAGGTGGCGATCAGCAATCTTTTGCTGTTCTACTGGATTCTGTAGGCGGTATATCGACTAGTGAACAAATCCTTATAAGGGTAAATCCCGAGGGAAACTTACATTTAAAAAAAAAATTAGAATTTTTAGAATCTATCTGGAGCGAACATTTATTAAGTTCTTGTCCAATTCAATATCTTTGTGGAATAGCTTTTTGGAGAGACTTAAAATTAAATGTTACAAACAAAGTACTCATTCCTAGACCTGAAACAGAACTCATAGTTGATATTGTATTCAATATATTCCGAAAGAAATCAGAAAAATTATTTTTCGCTGAATTAGGAACTGGATCAGGCGCTATAAGTATTGCTTTGGCATTAGCTTATCCATTTAGCGATGGAGTAGCAACTGACATAAATCATGATGCATTAGAAATAGCTACTAAAAATTATAAAAATTCTTCAGAACAATCAAATTTGAAATTTTATTGTGGAAATTGGTGGTCTCCTCTTGAAAGTTTTAAAGGAAAATTAGACCTCGCTATTTCAAACCCGCCATATATTCCTAAAGATACTTATGAAAAATTACCTAAAGAAGTTAAAAGATTTGAACCTAAACATGCTTTATTAGGCGGCGAAGATGGTTTAAAACATATTAGGGAAATAATATACAAAGCGCCATTATTCTTAAAAGAGAAGGGCTGGATAATTCTAGAGAACCATTTTGATCAAGGTGAAAAAGTAAAACAACTACTAATTAAAAATAAATTTACATCAATAGAAATTGTGAAAGATCTTTCAGGTATTGGAAGGTTTACCATTGGAAGATATAAATAAATTATTATAGATTCATAATCTAAATGAATTTAGTAGATTGCAAATCCGCTTTGAAGACTCTTAAAAGTGGTTTACCCATAATTTTCCCAACTGACACATTACCTGCAATTGGATGCTTGCCAAAATTTTCAAAGACTATTTATGAGTTTAAAAAAAGAGATAGAGACAAACCTTTAATTCTTATGGGATCAGAACAAAAACAATTAATCGACTTTGTTCACGAATCAGCTAAGGAAGATTACGAAAATATAGCTTCAAAATATTGGCCAGGAGCTCTGACAATAGTTATTCCTGCTTCAGAAAAGCAGACTACAATCCTCACGAGCAATGATCGAACTCTTGGGTTGAGAATTCCAAATTCATATATAGCTCAATCTCTCATGAGAGAAACAGGCCCATTATTAACTTCTAGTGCAAATATTTCAGGTTTTAAAGGATCAATTACAGCTGAAGGTATTGCTCTAGACTTCCCTTCTCTAGGAATTTTGGGACCTATTCCCTGGGGGGAAAGAAGTGGGCAAGCTAGTACTATTATATTTTGGAAGAAAAGTGGAGATTGGAGATTGATTAGGGAAGGAGAAGTATTAGTTAGAGAATTGTATTAATGTTTTTA
Organism: uncultured Prochlorococcus sp.; assembly: GCA_902572075.1. Lineage (GTDB taxonomy): Bacteria > Cyanobacteriota > Cyanobacteriia > PCC-6307 > Cyanobiaceae > Prochlorococcus_A. The sequence goes on along the minus strand of CACGER010000009.1, from coordinate 43,437 downwards.
TTATTATTTTTTGTTTTATTAATTCAATTTTTTACTTATTGGATATTTGAACCCCTTGCATCTTTTTTAGAGTATTTTCTCGAAATAAAATTATTTCCTATCATTGCTCTGATAGGTTTAATTTTTTTATTTTCAGCAAAAAATATTGAATAGAATTAAATAAATCAAAATGCCGGCTAACAGATTTGAACTGATGACCTTCGCTTTACAAAAGCGCTGCTCTACCACTGAGCTAAGCCGGCAATCTCTTCATCTTACAATTAGAGAGGGTCAATAATCAGTATTTTTTTAGCTTTTTTTAAATTTATTACTTTTTGATGTCATTATTAGCTTTATCATTTTTTTCGGTTTTTTTGAATTTTATTTCTCCTGAAATAGTTCTTTTGATTGGTAAATTTGCAACTAATGCAGTCATTCTATCCTCAGTCTCTAAACTTACTGCCACTTCTTCAAAATCAATTTCAACATACTTAGCAACGACGTCAAGAATTTCTTTCCTCATTTTATCTAAAAGATCAGTTGTTAAGGAACTCATATCAACTCTGTCATGAGCAAGTACAAGTTGTAATCTTTCTCTAGCTGTATTTGCACTAGACGTTTCTCTGCCTAGTAATTTATTTATAAGATCTCTGAGAGTCATCATTTTAAAAAACCTTTGTTTGCATTAATCTCATGAATTTATCTTTAAGACTTTTGCCTTCTTTTTTTGGATCGATGATTGGTACATCTTTATTTGTAAGTCTTTGCGAAACATTCAAATAACATTTTTTTGCAGGAGATCTACCATCTGAAAGTGTTAGCGGCTCTCCTCTGTTTGTACTTATTATTACCTGTTCATCTTCTAAAACAATACCTAACAAAGGCAAAGAAAGGATCCCTTGAACATCTTCGATGGATAACATTTCTTGACTAGCCATCATGTTAGGGCGAACTCTATTGATAACAAGTTGTATAGGCTCAATGTCTGATGTATTGAGAATCCCTATTACTCTATCTGCATCCCGCACTGCGGATAATTCTGGGTTAGTGACAACAATTGCTTCTTTACAGGCTGCTAGAGCATTTTTAAAGCCATCTTCTACACCCGCAGGACAATCAACTAATACAAAATCAAAGTTTTCACTAAGTAGCTCACTAATTTTTTTCATATCTTCAGGCTTCATCCAATCCAACATCCTTGGATCTCCAGCAGGTAGAAGAGCAAGATTAGGTTCCTTTTTATGTCTAACCAATGCTTGGTCAAGACGGCAATTCTTATCTAGAACATCTTGTGCCGTATAGATGATTCGATTTTCTAATCCTAGAAGAAGATCTAAATTTCTTAAGCCAAAATCAGCATCTAACACAGCAGTTGTTGCTCCACTATTAGCGAGTGCTATGCCAAGGTTTGCGGTTAAAGTTGTTTTACCAACCCCTCCTTTCCCTGAACAAATTAATATTGTGCGAGTATTCTTCCCCACGATTTTAAAGTTTTCCAAATAATAAAGCCACTAGCAAAAAGTTAAATAATTTAAAGATTAAGTAATTCTTAAATTTATCTATTTTGAATTAATTTATTGCAAATGATTGATTAATTTTTACTTTCGATTATGTGTGGTTTGATAATTATCGTTTGCTTCTCAATTAACGCAATTTCTGGATAATAATTTTTGGGCTTATCCTTTGGTCCAATAGCTATCACATCTGCAATTCTTAACTGTAAAGGGTTTAGATATAGTGATGCAATCGAGGCATTTTTATTTCCACTTTTCCCTGCAAATGCCATCCCTAGTAATTTGCCCCAAACGTAAATATTTTTCTTAGCGGAAACTATTGCTCCGGGATTAACATCTCCAATAATGCATAGGTTTCCATTTGAAGATATTCTTTCACCCGATCGTACTGTTCCTTTGTGAAGAATATCGTCTTTCTTTTTTGAATTAAATAATAACAACCTATTTTTAATCTCTTGCTCTTTAATAAATGCTGAACCTATTTTTAGAGACTTTCCAGTTATTATTGTATCTCTATTATTTGAGTAAATACATAAGGAACAAACAGCAATTTTGTCAAAATATTTTTTTATTTTCGATAATTGATGAAAACTTATTGACTCATTGACTGCGAAAATTTTTGCTTCCAAAGGTCCCTTGATGGAAGGGAATTTTTTGAAAGTTTCATGGATATTATCTAAATCTATCAAAGAAAAAATTTCTAAATATTTACTTTTAATGTTTTTTAGAACGATTTCCATTGAATTAAATCTAGGAATTGTTTTTTATTAATGAAATTTCATTTTTAATTTCATTCTTGATGATACTTGGATAAATAATAAAAGAGCTTTCCTCAGATTTCATTAAAATTTTTATTAATGAGGAACTATTTTCTAATGAACTTTGAATAGTGCCGTCCCATATTTTTAGTGCATTGTTAGATTCGAAACCTTTAAAAGACCTTTCCTTAATCCCGCAAAATATTTCTGAATCATAACCATTTTTTTCACATAATTTTGTGGCAAATGCAAGGATTTTCAATCTATTTATTTTACTTAAAAAACTTATGTCTGATGCCTTTAATAAATCTCTGTCAATAAACATTTTGCAGAGTGTAGAAAGTGGCTCAAAAGATTCATCTTTCCATCTAATCAAATGATAATAAAAGGTTATATCATCATTTCTTATGAAATCGTCAAAATCAACCTTTGTAGGTAAAAAAATCCATTTATATAGAGAATTATCTAACCAAATTTTTTTTTCATCATTATGTTTTATTGTGTGTAATATTTTTTCCAGAATCCATGTTGATATTTCGTTTATCCTGTGATTGTAGATTGTTCTATACATCAAGTTTCTTAGTACAAGGAAATGCTCAATAGCGATCACTCCTTTTGGTTTAATTCCGATATTTCCATCAGGTGAAAAGGTAAGAGCTGAAATTATTCTCTCTAAATCTACTAAGCCATAATTAGTACCTGTGTTGTAACTATCGCGTAAAAGATAATCGAGACGATCGCAATCTATCTCACTACTTATCAATGTTTTTAAAGGTTTTGAAAATAGTTGTTTTGATTCAAATAATTCACCAATTTTTCTCGGCAATTCTTTGTCATACTTTTTGAGTATTGAATTTATTGGAGAATAATTTTTAACTAAGTTTGCAGACCATTTTTCGTGATCATGCTGGAATATTGTTTCACTGGTATGACTTAAAGGTCCATGTCCTAAATCATGTAGTAGCGCAGCTCCATAAAGAACAAATTTATTTTCACAAAATGAAGATTTACTTTCAATTAATCTCCTATAAATTTTTCTTGCTATACAAAAAACACCAATTGAGTGAGTGAATCTGCTCGATTCTGCACCATGAAAAAGTAATGATGCCGATCCTAACTGTTTAATTCTTCTAAGTCTTTGAAAGGCCTCTGTATCAATTAATTCCATAATCATTAATTCTTCTGGCTTTCCTGCATCAAATACTATCTCTTTGTGAATTGGGTCATGAAAAATTCTCTTAATACTCATAATTTATAAGATTTTTTATTTTAAATCTTTAGCCATTTCATGATTAAATTTCTTCATTGTTTAATTCAATATTTTGAACTGAAACTTCTTCTTTTTCTAGAAGTGACCCAAGAAATAGTTCTGCATTCTTCACCCATTTATCGTCAGTACTTCCATAATCACTTGCATCCGGTAAATCAAGTAATTTGTCAGGAGTCATACCTTGGCCTTGAATATTATTACCTTTGGGAGTTAGATAACTAGCTACTGTTATAGCAATACCGCTATCTTCCCCCAAACTTTTTAGGGATTGAATTAAACCTTTGCCATAAGTTTGTTCTCCCATAAGAATAGATCTCTTATTATCTTGTAAAGAACCAGCAAGTATTTCACTGGCACTTGCAGTCCCCTTATTTACTAAAGTTACCATTGGTCCATCAAAAGACGTCTCTTTTTGAGAAATAATTGCATCTTTGATCCCATTTCTATCTTTTGTCTCGACTACAGGTTTTTCACTTAATAATGAGTCAGCAACTGCTATACCTGAGCTTACCAGTCCCCCTGAATTATTTCTAAGATCTAGGATCAAGCCCTCAACCTCTTTCTCTTTTAACTCTTGAAGTGCCTCTTCAACTTTTTTGGGTACGCTTTCGCTGAATTGAGTTATTCTTAAATATCCTATTGTGTGTGAATCGTCTCTTAATCTCTTGGTTCTTACTGGTCTAAGATCTACTGATCTTCTCTCTAGATCGACTTCCTTAATTTCTCCTGATTCGGAAGATACTTCAACTAAAACTTTTGTGCCTGATTCACCTCTTAATTTAGACGCAGTATTTGCAAGCCCTAATTTTTCTGATGAGATTCCGTCCACTTTCTCTATCAAATCCCCGCTTACTATTCCAGCTTCTTCAGCTGGCGAACCCCCAAGAGTAGAAATAACTTTAACTTTATTTTCATCATCTTCACCTAATTGAAGCCCAACACCATTAATTTCACTACCAAAATTACTTGATTTCAGTAGTTCATAATCTTTTGGACGTAAAATTCTCGTGTAAGGGTCGTCTAGAGGTCTTAACATGTCTTCAATTGCGGAATAAGCCTCTTCAGTTGTTTCAATTTGTTTCTGTAATGTTTTTTGCCTAATTCTTTTCCATTGGATTTCCTCAAACTTTTCTGGATCATAAAAACCTTCGTTTACCAAGGTCCAAGCGTCAAGTACTAATTGCCTGCTATCACTAAGGGCATCAACTCTTTCAATCAATAAAAGATTGATAGAAAAAATGATGATCAATGATGCAGTGATCAATGTTTTGAATGTTAAAAGTTTGTTAAAAGATGAATTCATTGGGTTAAGTGTTAACACCAAGTATAAGAATTTTAAGTAAGCTCTTTAATATCAAAGCTAATTTTTTTTTGGATGGCGAATTCATCATCTGTTTATGACTGGTTTCAAGAGAGACTTGAAATCCAAGACATAACTGACGACGTAACTTCCAAGTACGTACCCCCTCATGTAAATATTTTTTATTGTTTAGGAGGCATAACTTTAGTATGCTTCCTTATTCAATTTGCAACAGGTTTTGCAATGACTTTTTACTATAAGCCAACAGTTACTCAAGCTTATAGTTCAGTCAGTTATTTAATGACCGATGTAAGTTTTGGATGGTTAATAAGATCTGTGCACAGATGGAGTGCATCAATGATGGTTTTGATGTTAATCCTTCATGTCTTCAGGGTTTATCTTACCGGAGGTTTTAAAAGGCCAAGAGAATTAACTTGGGTTACAGGAGTCGTAATGGCAGTAATAACTGTCGCTTTTGGAGTGACAGGATACTCTCTCCCTTGGGATCAGGTAGGTTATTGGGCAGTTAAGATCGTCTCAGGTGTCCCTGCTGCAATTCCAGTAATTGGCGACTTTATGGTTGAATTACTAAGAGGTGGAGAAAGTGTTGGACAATCAACTTTAACTAGATTTTACAGTCTTCATACTTTTGTATTGCCATGGTCATTAGCAGTTTTTATGTTGATGCACTTTTTAATGATTCGTAAACAGGGTATTTCAGGCCCTTTATAAACTCTTATACTTAAACCATTAATAGTTCTTCATATGTCCACTTTAAAAAAACCAGATCTGTCTGATCCAAAATTGAGAGCAAAGTTAGCTAAAGGTATGGGCCATAATTATTATGGTGAACCTGCTTGGCCAAATGATTTACTATACATTTTTCCGGTAGTTATCTTAGGAACTATTGCATGCGTTGTCGGACTAGCAGTTCTTGACCCTGCAATGCTTGGAGATAAGGCGAATCCCTTCGCTACACCCCTGGAAATACTTCCTGAATGGTATCTGTATCCAGTTTTTCAAATACTTAGGGTTGTTCCCAATAAACTATTAGGTATCGCACTTCAAACGTTAATTCCACTTGGATTGATGATTTTACCCTTTATAGAAAACGTCAATAAATTTTCTAATCCATTTAGAAGACCGATAGCAATGTCTGTTTTCTTGTTCGGAACTTTTCTAACAATATATCTCGGCATTGGAGCTTGTTTGCCAATTGATAAATCACTCACTTTGGGATTATTTTAGGTTTAAATTTCAAACATATCTAGATCGTTATATTCATTTCTTAGGAAATGATTCATTAACAAAAAACCAACAATTGTCCAGGTTTGATACGTTCTGGACTGTTGCCCAACCCAAGTACCTGTAGGACCATCAAAATATTCTGCCCATTCTTGTTTGGGTAATTGATTAAGTTGACACCAATATGATTCCTCTATTAAAGATTTCATTTCTTCCATGAGAATCACATCATCAGAACCATGATTTTTTTGATGCAATAGAACGGCTGCCCCAAAAAACCAAAGTAGACTGGGCCAATGGCCTCCATTATGGTAACTCCAAGGCCAATTTTTAGGATCCGATCCAGTTTTATTTTGCCATTCTTCTACATCCATATGGGGATGACATATTCTCATAGGCATTTGCGCTATCAAATGCTGTCTATTATGTAAAACTAATCTAAATAAAGCTCTTTGTTCTTTAGCAGGCAGTACTCCAAACATACATGCTAAAGAATTACCTAAACTATAAAATCGAAAGTCAGGCCTTCCTGTTCTAATGTTTCCTATTAAGTAGCCACCTCTATTCTCTAACCAATCTTGTAGCCATGAGGGAACTACTTGAGGTTGAACATTAAATTCATTAAAGTGTTGATCATCTCCATATTGCTCAGTTGGTCTTCTTCTTAAAATTTGCATTGTTTGGCTTGTGACCCAATAATGTTTTAAAAGAAAACTTCCTAAATCCTTAACCCATTGGTTTGTAAGTATAAGTCTCTGATCTAGGAGTCTACTAACATGATCTGCTCTACTTAATTCCATTAAATTTATACAACTTTTTAAACATCCATGAAGTAAAACTTCAACTTCTAGAGGTGCACCCCATACATCCATAGGTCTATCAATCATAAATGCGCAATCTGGAACAAAAAGTACTGGAGTACCCTCAAATGTTGGATGTAAAACTAGATCTAGTAGAAGTTGAATACCTCTTTGTACGCTTTGACTTTTCCCGAAGGCATAATCGCCACTTTTATTGACATAATACCAACATAAAATGGGCCACCATAAACTTGCATCAGCTGAAGTAATCCTCCCTATTGATCTCTGACCATAGTCTCCAATAAGCTTTCCGTTTTCTTCAACGAAACTTGTAGGAAATACACCACGCGTTTGATAATTAGTGCTTTGTAGCTCAAGGCATACACTTAGGAACTTTTTGACAATTTCGTAACGTTTTTGGGTAATGAGATAAATCATTACAGGCACGTTATCTCTTAAAAATATTTCTCCATAATTTAACTTTTTATTTTTTGTTGGGTGTTCTAGTGCTGCAACACTGCCTACTATCTCGCCTGATATTTCAACTAAAGTCTTCTCGAAGTGTTTTTTTGCATTTGTTACAATTTTCTCCTCATCTGAACTTGGTCTTACTCTTAAATTTTTTTGACTAAATCTTTCTGCCATTTCTTTTATACCCCTTTATTTAAGCCTAGTTGTTAAAAGTGACTTTGAACAAATAAAAATTAATAAAAAATTTTTGTATAAAAGGTTGCACAATTACAGTCGGATGGTTTAGTATTTTCTTCTGGGCAAAAAAAATACTTTTTGCATTATTCAAGCAGTTACCCTAAATCTGATTTTTGGTAAGTTATTGAATTTTTTGGAGACTTGATTTTACTCATTATTTCCATCCAGAAGAAGGGTTTTACCCTTCAACATGGGTTAATCACTAGTTGTTTGACTCTGCACCTAGAAAATTTAAAAACTTAGGAACTGATGCTTTTATTGCGTCTAGAATAACTAAAATTTTTTGGTTACTTCAAGATGTAAATGCAATATAAAGTGTGAGGTCCCGTCAAGAATATATAAAATGTCATCAATTGCTAACTTTTGGCTTTGATGCAAACGGATCTGAGATCTTGGAAAGTCACTTTAAAACTATTTTTAATGTGCACTCAATGTAATCCTTAAAATTTAAGGAGGCTGAAACTAAATACAAAAACTGAAGTTTTTATTTGGATATAGCAATTCAATTTGAGTAGATTTATCTATAAAAGGAATTGAACACAACGGAGAGTTTGATCCTGGCTCAGGATGAACGCTGGCGGCGTGCTTAACACATGCAAGTCGAACGAACCTTCGGGTTAGTGGCGGACGGGTGAGTAACGCGTGAGAATCTGCCCTCAGGAGGGGGATAACGGTTGGAAACGACCGCTAATACCCCATATGCCTACTGGTGAAATGAATTTCGCCTGAGGATGAGCTCGCGTCTGATTAGCTAGTTGGTGAGGTAATGGCTCACCAAGGCTTCGATCAGTAGCTGGTCTGAGAGGATGATCAGCCACACTGGGACTGAGACACGGCCCAGACTCCTACGGGAGGCAGCAGTGGGGAATTTTCCGCAATGGGCGAAAGCCTGACGGAGCAACGCCGCGTGAGGGACGAAGGCCTCTGGGCTGTAAACCTCTTTTCTCAAGGAAGAAGATATGACGGTACTTGAGGAATAAGCCACGGCTAATTCCGTGCCAGCAGCCGCGGTAATACGGGAGTGGCAAGCGTTATCCGGAATTATTGGGCGTAAAGCGTCCGCAGGCGGCTTTTCAAGTCTGCTGTTAAAGCGTGGAGCTTAACTCCATCATGGCAGTGGAAACTGAAAGGCTTGAGTATGGTAGGGGCAGAGGGAATTCCCGGTGTAGCGGTGAAATGCGTAGATATCGGGAAGAACACCAGTGGCGAAGGCGCTCTGCTGGGCCATTACTGACGCTCATGGACGAAAGCCAGGGGAGCGAAAGGGATTAGATACCCCTGTAGTCCTGGCCGTAAACGATGAACACTAGGTGTCGGGGGAATCGACCCCTTCGGTGTCGTAGCTAACGCGTTAAGTGTTCCGCCTGGGGAGTACGCACGCAAGTGTGAAACTCAAAGGAATTGACGGGGGCCCGCACAAGCGGTGGAGTATGTGGTTTAATTCGATGCAACGCGAAGAACCTTACCAGGGTTTGACATCCTGCGAACCTCTTAGAAATTTGAGGGTGCCTTCGGGAATGCAGTGACAGGTGGTGCATGGCTGTCGTCAGCTCGTGTCGTGAGATGTTGGGTTAAGTCCCGCAACGAGCGCAACCCACGTTTTTAGTTGCCAGCATTTAGTTGGGCACTCTAGAAAGACCGCCGGTGATAAACCGGAGGAAGGTGTGGATGACGTCAAGTCATCATGCCCCTTACACCCTGGGCTACACACGTACTACAATGCTACGGACAAAGGGCAGCAAACTCGCGAGAGCTAGCAAATCCCATAAACCGTGGCTCAGTTCAGATCGTAGGCTGCAACTCGCCTACGTGAAGTAGGAATCGCTAGTAATCGCAGGTCAGCATACTGCGGTGAATACGTTCCCGGGCCTTGTACACACCGCCCGTCACACCATGGAAGTTGGCCATGCCCGAAGTCGTTACTCCAACCCTTGTGGAGGAGGACGCCGAAGGTGGGGCTAATGACTGGGGTGAAGTCGTAACAAGGTAGCCGTACCGGAAGGTGCGGCTGGATCACCTCCTAACAGGGAGACAACAAAATGTTTAATATTATTATTTTGTCACCTTAGGTCGATCGGTACCTCACGTTCTTAATTTATTAAGAATTTCATTTCCTAAGTTTTTCTAGGTCACACCCATTATTTTTCCTGGGCCATTAGCTCAGGTGGTTAGAGCGCACCCCTGATAAGGGTGAGGTCCCTGGTTCAAGTCCAGGATGGCCCATATCTCTATGTTGGGGGTATAGCTCAGTTGGTAGAGCGCCTGCTTTGCAAGCAGGATGTCAGCGGTTCGAGTCCGCTTACCTCCACTGATTACCACCTCTTCCATAGTTTGTAGAAAGGAAATTTTTTGAGTTGTGATCAAATTCTGAACGAATCTAGCTTCCTAATGAAATCATTAAGATGCTGGACTCATTGAATTAATTTCATTGTTTTCAGAGAACCTTGACAACTGCATAGATTATTTTAAAGACAATAAGCATCTTTAATGATGCAGATTTATTATTTGTGCGAATGCATTAATAACAATTCTATTAAGCTGATGCTTCAATTTTGAAGTTATTGGTCAAGCTACAAAGGGCTCACGGAGGATACCTAGGCACACAGAGGCGATGAAGGACGTGGTTACCTGCGATAAGTCTCGGGGAGTTGGAAGCACACTTTGATCCGGGAATTTCCGAATGGGGCAACCCCATGTACGGCCAACTGAATATATAGGTTGGTGCGAGCTAACCCAGCGAACTGAAACATCTTAGTAGCTGGAGGAAGAGAAAGTAAATAACGACTCCCTCAGTAGCGGCGAGCGAACGGGGAACAGCCCAAACCGATAGTCTTGACTATCGGGGTTGTGGGACAGCAATATGGATCAACAAGTCTAGAAGAAACGTTTGAATGGCGTGCCACAGAGGGTGAAAGCCCCGTAATTGAAAGATAAGTTGACCTAGCTGTATCCCGAGTAGCACGGAGCACGTGGAATTCCGTGTGAATCTGCGAGGACCACCTCGTAAGGCTAAGTACTACTGTGTGACCGATAGTGAAACAGTACCGCGAGGGAAAGGTGAAAAGAACCCCGGGAGGGGAGTGAAATAGAACATGAAACCGTGAGCTTACAAGCAATGGGAGCCCGACTAATCGGGTGACCGTGTGCCTGTTGAAGAATGAGCCGGCGACTTATAGGCACTGGCGGGTTAAACCGGAAATGGTGGAGCCACAGCGAAAGCGAGTCTGAATAGGGCGTTTGTCAGTGTTTATAGACCCGAACCCTGGTGATCTAACCATGGCCAGGATGAAGCTTGGGTGATACCAAGTGGAGGTCCGAACCGACTGAAGTTGAAAATTCAGCGGATGAGCTGTGGTTAGGGGTGAAATGCCAATCGAACCAGGAGCTAGCTGGTTCTCCCCGAAATACGTTGAGGCGTAGCGTCTAGTGCTCCAGCAGGGGGGTAAAGCAACCATTTCGGTGCGGGCTGCGAAAGCGGTACCAAATCGATATGAACTCTGAATACCCTGTGTGTAACTAGGCAGTCAGACTGTGGGGGATAAGCTCCATAGTCAAGAGGGAAACAGCCCAGACCGCCAGCTAAGGTCCCAAAATTAACGCTAAGTGATAAAGGAGGTGGGATTGCCCAGACAACCAGGAGGTTTGCCTAGAAGCAGCCATCCTCAAAGGAGTGCGTAATAGCTCACTGGTCGAGCGATCCTGCGCCGAAAATGAACGGGGCTAAGCGTTATACCGAAGCTGCGGATAAATTTATTTATGGTAGGGGAGCGTTCTATGTAGGGTGAAGCGTTAGCGTAAGCGGACGTGGACGGCATAGAAGTGAGAATGTCGGCTTGAGTAGCGAAAACATGGGTGAGAATCCCATGCCCCGAAACCCTAAGGGTTCCTCCGGCAGGCTCGTCCGCGGAGGGTTAGTCTGGACCTAAGGCGAGGCCGAAAGGCGTAGTCGATGGATAACAGGTCAATATTCCTGTACCAGATGTGTTTTGAGAAGGGGGACGGAGAAGGCTAACCAGGCCAGATGTTGGTTACTGGTTCAAGCGTTCGAGGCTTTGAGAGATGGAGAAAACATCTTGAGCTAAGGCGTGAGTACGAGCTGCTACGGCAGCGAAGTTGGTGATGTCATGCTTCCAAGAAAAGCCCTATACTCGTTAAGACACAAATGCCAGTACCCGAAACCGACACAGGTGGGGTGGTAGAGAATACCGAGGGGCGCGAGATAACTCTCTCTAAGGAACTCGGCAAAATGGCCCCGTAACTTCGGGAGAAGGGGTGCCAGCGAGAGCTGGTCGCAGTGAAGAGGCGCAAGCGACTGTTTACCAAAAACACAGGTCTCCGCTAAGTCGCAAGACGATGTATGGGGGCTGACACCTGCCCAGTGCCGGAAGGTTAAGGAAGCTGGTTAGCTTTTAGTGAAGCTGGCGACTGAAGCCCCGGTGAACGGCGGCCGTAACTATAACGGTCCTAAGGTAGCGAAATTCCTTGTCGGGTAAGTTCCGACCCGCACGAAAGGTGTAACGATTTGCGCGCTGTCTCGGAGAGAGGCTCGGCGAAATAGAATTGTCTGTGAAGATGCGGACTACATACACCCGGACAGAAAGACCCTATGAAGCTTTACTGTAGTTTGATATTGTGCTCGGGCTCTGAATGCGCAGAATAGGTGGGAGACGTTGAAATAGTGCTTGTGGGTACTATTGAGTCATCGGTGAGATACCACTCTTTTAGAGCTAGGGTTCTAACGCTTACCCGTTATCCGGGAAGCGGACAGTATCTGATGGGCAGTTTGACTGGGGCGGTCGCCTCCTAAAAGGTAACGGAGGCGCACAAAGGTTCCCTCAGGCTGGTTGGAAATCAGTCGTTGAGTGCAAAAGCAGAAGGGAGCTTGACTGTGAGACCTACAAGTCGAACAGGGACGAAAGTCGGTTTTAGTGATCCGACGGTTCTGCGTGGAAGGGCCGTCGCTCAACGGATAAAAGTTACTCTAGGGATAACAGGCTGATCTCCCCCAAGAGTTCACATCGACGGGGAGGTTTGGCACCTCGATGTCGGCTCATCGCAACCTGGGGCTGAAGTCGGTCCCAAGGGTTGGGCTGTTCGCCCATTAAAGCGGTACGCGAGCTGGGTTCAGAACGTCGTGAGACAGTTCGGTCCATATCCGGTGTATGCGCAGGAATATTGAGAGGATTTCTCCCTAGTACGAGAGGACCGGGAGGAACGCACCTCTGGTGTGCCAGTTATCGTGCCAACGGTAAACGCTGGGTAGCCATGTGCGGAGTGGATAACCGCTGAAAGCATCTAAGTGGGAAGCCCACCTCAAGATGAGTATTGCCATGGCTTAAGCCAGTAAGGTCACGGGAAGAACACCCGTTGATAGGCTCTACGTGGAAGCTTGGTAACAAGTGCAGCGGAGGAGTACTAATAGACCGAGGGCTTGACCAAATAAACTTAATTTATTGTTTTTGATATATAATTTTCTATGCAGTTCTCAAGGTTCACACTATCCTGGTGTTCATGGCGATGTGGAACCACTCCGATCCATCTCGAACTCGGTTGTGAAACGCATCAGCGGCGAAAATATTTAGGGGGTAGCCCCTTGAGAAAATAGCTCAATGCCAGGTAAAAATATTTAAAAGGGTTTACTCTTCATGAGTAAGCCCTTTTTTATTTTTGGCATTTCGGACACCAATGGGTACTTCTTCCAGTAATTTTTTGTCTTTCAATTAAATTTCCACATTTACGACATTCTTTTCCATTTCTCCTATAGACATTTGTCTGCAAACCAAAATTCCCATTTTCTCCTTCCAAGTCCCTAAAGTCGCTAAATGTAGTACCCCCTGAACCTATACTTTTTTTTAATATATTTACAATTGATTCTTTTAACTTTATTAACTCATTCTTTTTTATTGTTCGAGCTTCCCTAAATGGGGAGATGCCAGCAGAGTATAAACTTTCATCAGCATAAATGTTACCTATACCTGCCACTATTGTTTGATCTAATAAAACAGCTTTTATAGATTTTGTTCTTTTTGAAATAACTTTCTTAAGGTAATTGGCATCAAAGTCTTTAGAAAATGGCTCTGGTCCTAATGAACCTAATCCTTTTATTATTTTGTTAAGCGATAGGTCTTTATTAATCCACCACATTTGGCCAAAACTTCTTACGTCAATGTACCTAAGCTCATTATTATTTTTATCGAAAAATCTTATTCTTGTATGTTTACAAGGATGACTTGGGTTTTCAATAAATTTAAAATATCCAGTCATTCTAAGATGAACTACAAGAAATCCGTTATTTTTTGAATTTTCTACAAGAAATTGGGCATTCTCATTTTGAACTTCTTTTAATTGAGCTATTAAATATTTTCCTCTTCTATCCCATTTATAAATAAGTGAGTTCAAGAGTCCTTTAATGAATTCTTCTTTGTTTATTGGGAATGCAACAGTTGAATCCCTATAGACTTCTACTCTTTTAATAATAAAGTTATTAAGTTTTTGCTCTAAACCTCTGCGAACTGTCTCTACTTCTGGTAATTCAGGCAATTATTTAAGCTTTCTCTAATTCACTTTCAGCGAAATTATTTGTATTTGCTCCACCATCAGTTCCGCTTATCCCAGCGTAATTTACTTTATCGAATCTGACTACACAGTTATATTTAATGCCTGAGGTATCAACTGAAGCAACTTTACCTATTTCGTTATACCAATATGATTCTGGTCTTTTTACTCTTACGAGATCTCCTCTTGAAATAGCCATTACTATTAATTTAACTTTTTGTAGAATAACTCATTATTAATATTCTTAGACAAATTATTCACACATATTAATTAAAGTTTTAACAAAAATCATTTATTAAATTATTTTCGAATTCTTCTTTAACAGGCTTACTTCCCTTCCATTTCCTGCCAGGTATTCTTACATCTAATTCATTTTTATCACAATTAATTGAAATAATCAGTTTTTTATTTTCTTGATTTAGAACGTTTAAAACTTTTCTACCTTTAATATCATTATGTGATTTGCTTTGGATTATTATAGGTCCATAAATTTTTTTATCTAACTCAATTAAGTCATTAGTTTTTTTATTTTCAGTTATTTCATATTTTTCTGAATTAATTGTGTTCTTTTTTCTTATTGTGAGCTTTTGACCAATTTTTATTGAATCAGGATTATTGAGATTATTAATCTCTATAAGTTCTTTTACTTTTAAATTATATTTGTTCGATATGTCAGTAAGATTTTCACCAGTTTGAACAATATGATAATTTTTAATTAAATCTGATTGTTTTGTTAGATTTTCAGAAGATTCGGAGATAATAAGATTTTGGCCAACAAAGATATAATTTTCATCTTTTAAGTTATTCAATTTAATGATTAAATCTTTATTAAGTGAATAGAATTTTGCAATACTTGATATTGTATCTCCACTTTTTACAATATGAATTTTTTTTATTTCAGTTTTTTCTTCAGTAATTGATTCTTTTCTAGCAATATTCTCAATTTTATTTTTTGATGAAAATATTTTTTCTTCTGATTTTATCAATGAGTGATTAAAAAAATTAATAAATATGGCAATTATTAAAAATGCAAATTTCATAAAACGCACTATTTATTTAAAGATAATCTTTAAATTTAAAATCGCTAGGTTTTTGAAAACAATTTAAGTAATTTAAACCTGAAAAATAAACTTTAAAAATTTCTTTACTCTTTCATAGGGGGGATACCGCAGATTTGAATCAAATAAAAAACCTTTAAAAGTAATTGATTTTTGATTTGAAAAATTTCGAAAACCTTCTTCTCCATGAAATTTACCAATACCACTTTGCCCAACGCCTCCAAACGGTAAATTTGGAATAAGGACTGGTAACATCACATCATTTATACAAATTGTTCCAGAGCTGGTTACTTTTGAAATATGATTATGGATTTTTTTATTGCCTCCAAATAAGTAGATTGCTAAGGGTTTTGATGTTTGACTAATCTGTTTTAAAGCTGATTCCTTATCATTAATTCCAACGATAGGAAGTAGTGAACTGAATAATTCTTTTTGCAAAATATCTGTTTCATTTAATTTAGTTCTCAAAATTGTAGGAGATATTTTCAACTTTTTTTTACTAAAAGTCCCCCCAAATAAAATTCTTTTTTCTTTTTCATATTGTTTGAGAATTTCTACAGTTGATGTAAATTGTTTTTTCTCCAATTTTGAAAGGTTTTCGGAAATAATTGGATTATCTCCGTAAAAACTTACTATATATTTCTTTAATTTTTCTATAAAAATATTTTCAATTTCTTTATCTACAAAGATATGATTCGGAGCCATGCAGGATTGACCAGAATTAAAAAATTTACCCCAAACAATTCTTTTTGCAGCCACTTCTAAATTTGCATTCTTGAAAACAATTACAGGATTTGTACCGCTTAACTCTAGAGTTAATGGAGTTAAGTTTTTTGAAGCTAATTTCATTATAGATTTTCCAGTTTCAGTACTTCCTGTAAAAAAAATGTGGTCAAAATTTTGTTCAATTAATTTTATGGATTGTTTATTATCACCCTCTACTGTCATTAGGACATCTTTACGGAAATATTTGGAAGTAAGCTTTTTAATAAGTTTTGAGGTCGCAGGACATTTCTCTGATGGTTTTATAACTGCAGTATTTCCTGCTGAGAAAATATTTACCAATGGCTTTAAAATATAAAGTAATGGATAATTATAAGGACCAAGAATTAAGACACACCCAAGAGGTTCATAAATAACTTTGGAGGATGATGGAAAAAGATAAAAAGGGGTATCAATCTTTTTTGGTCGCATCCAAGAATTGAGTTTCTTTTTTATAAGTAAAATTTCTTCTTTCACTAAAAGGATTTCTGAAAGCCCTTCAATTTCAGATTTGCCGAGATCAACAAAAAGTGATTTAATTATCTCTTTTTTATTTTCATCCAAAAGTTTAGAAACAATATTGATATGATGGATCCGCCATTTTATATCTTCAGTTTTGCCAGTGAGAACTGTATTTTTTAATTTATAGATGTCTTCTAAATGAAATTTATCGGAAATTTTCATTTTTTACCGTTGAATAGTATTAAATATATCAGAGGATAAATTGTAAATAACTAAAGTTTTTAGGCAGTTAAATCAAAGCGAATGATTTATGAGAAATAATCAAATTTATTAATATTGCTTTTAAAAATTCAAATTTTTCTTGGTTAGTATATTTCTATGAGGAAAAATTTTTCAATTAGATTGATATCTATAAATGAAATACCTGAAGTCACAAACTGGGCAAGGTTAGAAGGATTTTCTCCTGGAATGGATGATTTATCAATTTATAGAAATACAGATAAACAAGGGGTATGGGTAGCTTGTCTAGACAATAATCCTATAGGCTCTATTGCGTGTATAAAATATAATTCCTCGTATGGTTTTATAGGTTTATTTATTGTTAAAAAAGAATTCCGGAATAATGGATATGGAGTGAGATTATGGAAACATGCCCTCGAATATTTGAAAAATGTTGATTGTATTGGTCTTGAGGCTGCCCCAGATAGGTTAAATGATTACGCAAAGTGGGGGTTTAGAAAATCTTCCATTACAAATCGATGGAAATTAAATGGTTCTCAAGATTTGCCATTGAGAAATTTCTATAAAGATCAATTTCATTCTTTTATAGTTGTCCCGGGTAATAAAATTTCTTCTGAAGCAGTCTTAATTTATGATGAGCAAAGAGAACCTAGTCCCAGACCACATTTTCTAAATGACTGGTTGAAAAATTCTCATGGTAATGTCAGTGCAATTGTCGATAATAATGGGATGTGCCATGGATTTGGCAGGATAAGACCTTGTGTATTGGAGGATAATGAGCAAGGCTGGAGAATTGGCCCACTTTTAGCGGACACTCCACCACTTGCTGAATTATTAATAAGGAAGTTAATTGGTGATTTAGATTCTCAAATCTTATTGGATTGCTCTAATCTGAACCCTTATGCAAATTATCTTTTATCAAGTTTGGGATTTGAGGAAATATCAAAAACTTACAGAATGTATAAAGGCATTCAACCTCCCTGCCCTATGAATCAAGTATATGGACTTGCCTGCTTGGAACTGGGGTGATTTCCTTTAAAGCGTTCATTTCCCCTTTTGTTTCTGTAATACTGAAAGAAGTTTGTTTGATTAAGATTAACTTCCAGAAGGTTTCAAAATTTTTTCTACAATATCGGCGTTGATTATAGTTATCTCTCCATTGTCAATATTGGCAACTTGAAACAAAGTCCATGAATTTGGATTTCTAGCTCCTCCAATACAGTCGATAACTTGACCGACCCAATAATTTTCATCCTTTTCCTTAGTATCTTCGCAATTTTCTTTTTTAATTGCGACATAATCACCAGGCCTAACGAAAAGAAACTCAGGAGTTACTGAGCTCACAATAAATAACTAATAGTATATACGTACTATAGTAAGTTATTGGTTTTGTTGCTGAACTTTGAATTATTTAGCAAACTAGGGGTAATTCAAAATTAAAATGGAATCAACCGAAATTGCTATATTTTCAACATTATTGGGATTAATCCTAGCTTTAACTGACGCTTATATAGAAAGAAATATTCCTGGATAATATTTCCAATTCATTTTTTAGATTAAATAAGATTTAAGCTGGTCTAATATGTCGGCACGGTTGGAAACTAATTTTGTAAAAACTAAATATATTAAACCTCCCATTGCGAGCCTTCCGTTAATTTTTTCTAACTGCTTTAGTTTTCTCAAAAATTACCCCTGCTGTTAAATTCAATTTAAAGGGTATAGAAAATAAAAAAGTATTGATTACTTCAAAATTAAAAAATTATAGAAATATTATTTCAAACATGAATTAAATTTAAAGCCAAGCTTCTTTCATCTCAAGATAAAGTCTCTCGCTCTCAGCAGAATTAATTTTGCTGTCTGAATAGGATTGTTGCTGTTGCTGCTGCTGCTGCTGAGTTGAATTGGTATTAGAATTTTCGACTTCGCTCATTAAAGGGCCTTAATATTTGTGTTTATTCTCTCATATTAATAGCTTTTTTTGTCAACTTAAATTCTTAAATTTTATTTAAATTTTCTACGTTTTTAATTTTCCTGTTTTGAGTGAATTTATTTCGCTACAGTAGTTTTGGTATATAGGAATTTAACTTCCCAATATACAATCCCTAGAAAGATAGCACTTGCAATAATAATTTCAGAAATGGCTAACATTTTATTTTTCAATACTAATTTAATTTTGGTATCAATTTACACAGAACGCAATAGGTACTAATTACATTTTAGATTTTAAAAAATCTTATTTAATAAAATAACGCGTCGAAATAATATAAAATTTTAAGTTAGATACATATTACTTCCGTGGGAAATTTCATAAATTCAACAACTCTTATACCTTTAATACCTTTAGTAACCTCTTTATTTATTCTTATTTTATTGGCAAGTTTTAACAGAACACTTAACAGGTTAACAAAACCAGTTACTGCACTAGTTGCATTATCTTTATTTAGTTCTGCTTTTGTAAGCTCATTTGACTATTTTAAGAAAATAAAAGAAGAATTAGTTTTATCTGAATTTCTCAAATTTTTTGAAGAAAAAAATTTAGTTTTACATCTCAATTTAGTAAATGAAAAAATTTTAATTTTTTTCTCACTAATAATGATATTAATTATTGGAATATCTTTTTATAAATTGCCTAGAAAAAAAGGTTATGTCTCATTAATGATTAGCTTAGGATTAATTTCTTCTGCGGTGATGCTCTCAATATTGCTAATAGATTTCTCAGCACTAATCTAAATTGTTGTAAGCATTGACAAAGCTTGGTTAAGTTCTTGGACATGATTTAATTCATCTTGAGCAATTTCTTTTATTTTTTGATCATTTGGATTATCTATTAAATATTTGGAATAAGTTTCAAATGCATGTTCTTCGATTTTTATGTTGACATCATAAGCATTAGCTGGAGAGAGGAAATAATAAAAAACCATGATCCAGTAATAGACAAGTACAAGGTGTCTCGCAAAAAATCTATCAATCCAGAACCTATCTCCTCCTCTTTTCTCCATTTCTTTAAGATGCTCAGTTTCGTTAATAGCCTGATAAAAATGTTCTTTCATTAAAATCATTGTTTTCTCATTTTTAATTCCTAGGGATTCTTTAAAATGAAGAACTGAAAGAAATGCAAAATAAGGAGATCTAGCTATAACTTCTAAAACCCAAAATCTTTGTAAAGATCTACCAGAGTATATGAAGTCTAAGAAGTTAACCGTGCTATTCAAAATCAAAGAATTTAATTTCTTCATAAATTTAGTTTTTCTTTAAGTATAATTACTTAGTCGCTTGAGGGCTATAAAGTATTTAAGTAATTAATCAAAAATTAATCTTTGTAGTCTAAAAATTGTTACTTCCATTGAAATATTTTTTTTTCATGCGTTAATTGGTTAGATAAAAGTTTTATATGACAACTACTGAAAAAATTGCAAATGCCAAAAAGAGGATTGATGAATTAGAAAGGCTTATAAAATTTTGGAATGATTCAGACCATGATGAGGCAAAAATAGTAAATTATTCAAGGAACATTGAAAATAAAGTTGCTTAGATTGTGATGATTAAGGTTGATTAACTTTATCTGTTTAAGTGATTTAATATCTTTGAGGTTTCGAATATTGTTTAATTTATAAATAGAGCAATTAAACCTATTCTCAAAAACGGTAAGGAAGAAATAATCTAAAAGAAAAATCAATATGAAAACTTTTTCAAAAAAATATTTAGTGCCGCTTAAATTTATACCATGGGTTTTTTGGGCCTTTATATCTTTTATGAGTATATATTTGTGTAAGATAGCCTGGGTAAATTGAATAATTAATGGATCTAGCTTCTCCTTAGCCAACCAGGAGCACCGCCAAACCAATCCGATATATCATCTTCATTTGGGTTGAAATGATTTTCTTTATCTATTCCATCTATCCCAAATGATTGTAAGAGGTTATCAATCCCCCCATCATTTTTTGTGCCATTCCTTCTAAAGCTGTTAGCTTTTTTCAGCCAAAGAGAAATTGTCGAATTATGGTGTGCAAATTTCTCAACATATATCCGTTCTTCTAATGTAATTGATTTATCTTGAGCAATTTTTTTTATTATTCCTTGGATTTTTAGTCTTTTTGAATTACTAAGAAGCATTTTTTAATCAATTCATTATTCTTTTTATAGGAAGGATTGCTAAATATATCTTGTCAATGTTAATTTCAACAAATTAACTATTTTAAGAGGTTTTTAAGCAAGAAAAGTCTTAAGACACTAAAAAAAGGGATCAATAAGTTACTCATGATACTTTTATTCATTTATCAAACTTATAATTCCTACAAATCAGATAAAAAAAATCAATCCATTCTCAAAGACACTTTAAAAGCAAGACAAGCTGATGCAGTTGTTGCATAATAGTAAATCTGTACTATTATTAGTACAGATGTATTATTAAGACATGAAAGTGATTTCATCTTCTCCTTATGCCCCTTTTAATTCAAAAGAGTGGAATTCTCTTAT
This sequence comes from uncultured Prochlorococcus sp., assembly GCA_902572075.1. GTDB lineage: Bacteria > Cyanobacteriota > Cyanobacteriia > PCC-6307 > Cyanobiaceae > Prochlorococcus_A. The sequence goes on along the minus strand of CACGER010000009.1, from coordinate 22,310 downwards.
AAGCAAAAATGTAAAGTTTGAAAATACTCCAATAAAGATTCAAAAAAAAATTTATAGAACTTTTACTCTAAAAAAGATTGAAAAAGATAAACTTTTGCAAGATAAGAATCAATTGCACCAACAAATGCAACTTGTATTCGGATAGAAAAATATTAACTAAAAATCTTTTTATTGAATATTATTTTACGAGATCCAATTTTTTGTTAGATTAGTAGAAATACAAGAAGGAATTAATTTGGCTGTTGATCGAGAACTTTTAAAAGAAGTTACCCAAGAACTTTGGAATACCGTAAAAAAACTAAGACCTGAAATAGATCGGCAAACTCGACTTCAATTAGTTTTAAAGGCCTTATTAACTATTGGAGATTTACCAGATCAAATGCAAGCTGCCATGGTGGTAGGTGTTTGCGCAGAAATGGATAAAAGTGATGTTGATAATGTTGAAACTAATTCACAAATTAAAGATTCAAGCGGAGTTGATACTTCTACAGGCAGAAAAGTAGTTAGAAGAAGCTCAGCTAAATAAACCTTAAACGATCATCCTTTAATTTTCTTTGATTCGTTTTTATTAAGCCTATTGAATAAGTAATATGAAATTACAAGTAAGAGAGGAACAAATATTGAATGTAAAGTCATCATTAATTCTGTTTGGCCCATTCCTATAAGATTTGACTCGTTTGGAAGTTGTTCTGACCAAGTGCCAACTAAATGCCATGCTTGAGGAATTGATAAGAAAAACATATAAGAGCTATAAGTTAAGTTTATGTTCAGATAAAGATTATCATTCTTGAACGTTTTTGCTTTCTTTATTCTTATTTCTTAACTAAGTATTTGTAGAGTTATAAAAAAGAACTTGATTCATAAATTTATTTTCTTAAGAAGAGCTTTAAATTCTTTTTTACCAATAATTTTTTCAGCTGCATAAGCGCCACTTGCTGAAACAGCAGGAATTCCAATACCTGGAAATGTACTTGCACCGCAAGTAAATAAATTTTTCACTGGAGTTTTGCAGCCTGGGAAAAGACCTTTTTCTGCAGATAATGCAGGGCCGTAACTACCGCAATAGGTATTGGTGAATTTTTTATGAGTGATTGGGGTTCCTAGCATCTTTAAATTAATCCTTTCATCTATATCAGGGATGAATTTTCGCATTGCATTAAGGAATATTGAACATCTTTCTTCTTTCAAATTTCTATATTCTAGTTCCTTTGGATTTAGGTTTTCCCAAATTTCCCAAGGTTCATTTGCGGGAGTATATCCATGAAGAACATGTTTTCCTTCGGGGGCCATATTTTTATCTAAAACAGATGGGATTGAAAATACAGCTATATTTCTTTCTGCGGTTATACCTTTTTCCCACTCATCAACATGTATCGCATGTATTGGCAAATTTTCAAGACCATCAGCATCAAAACCTAGATGTATATGAAGGAAAGAATCACATTTATTAGGGTTCAAAACTTTTGTATTCCATTTTTTTGAAATTTCATTTGGAATTAACTTCTTTAAATTCCAAACATCAGTATTCGTGACAATAGATTCACAACTATAACTAGAACCATTATTAAGAGTTATACCTGTGGCTAAATTTTTATTGAAGTTAATTGTCTTTACTCTCGAAGAAAGAATTAATTCTCCTCCATTTTTTTTAAATCCATTAATTAAGGCTTTTACGATAGATTCACTACCTCCTTTGGGGTATTCAAGGTATGAATTTGGTTCAAACCATTCGTTAAATAAAGTAGCCATCGCAGCTGTATTTGTATCATGCATTGACATACCACTTATCAAAAAGCTCAATAAATCAACCCAATTTCTGAGAAAAGGATCCTCTAGATGATTATTAACTAAATTCCCAAAGCCTTTATTAATTTTTGGTATTTGATTGATATTAGGTAAAAATTTTGAGGTTAAATTTATTAGATCTAGGAAATTTATTGATTCGGGAGAAAATGATAGTAAAGGTATTTCATTTATTATTCGGCTAAGAGGTTTTATTCCGGAAATAAATGATTCCCATTCTTTAACAGATTTCTCACCTCTTAAAGTTTTAATTGTTTGTTTAAAAGGTTCTTCCCCTACATCCAAATTAAAATTTCCTTCTGGGACAATTACTTGCCAACCTTTGTATTGAAATAGTTCAACTTCTTCATCAAGTAATTTAAGAATCTGCCCTAGGGGATTAGTTGTCGGCCATTTACCTATTCCACTCCACAATGAAGGACCTGATTCGAAAGTGTAACCTTTTCTTTTGAAACTGTGAGCTACACCTCCCGGCTTGGTGTGTGCTTCACATATAAGTACCTTTTTGCCTGATAAGGCTAGAATTGAGCCACAGCATAATCCTCCAATTCCACTACCAACTATTATTACATCGTACTTTTCCATTAAATATATACTTCACACTTCTAGTAAAAGTAATGGGTTTTAGACAAATGTATTAGTTGAAGTTGTAATACTTAGAACAACAGCAAGGAAAAATATGTAAGGAACAGCTTTTAGAGGGATGTATCCTTGGCTTTTAGAAATGAAATCCATTAACTTAGTTACTTTATGTAAATATATTAACGAGATCTTGTTCCTTATGTGTGCCAAAAAATTATTTTTTTGTAAATATATTGAAACAAAGAAATCTTTTTGGAGAGATTTTTTAACTAAGAACATTTTATAGGAAGTTATCTTAGTATTTAATTCTTAGATTAAAACCTAATATGAAACACTTTCCTTATATTAATGAGATAAAAACATTAGAAAAAAATTCCCAAAAAAATGGTAGCGGGATTGTATATGAGGAATTGTTAGGAATATGGAAGTTTAAGTATGTATGGGGAAAGGAGTCAGATGAAATCAAAAATATACCCAGTTCGATTCTCCAAGTATTGTCGGCAAGACTCGAATTGAAAAGTAAAAATAAAGATGATCAAATAAATTATGAAATAAAAAATTCAATTAATTTCGGATTATTAAATATTACTTTTATAGGCAGCGCAGAATTAAAAGGGATTAGACCTTTATTGGCTTTCTATTTTGAAGAATTGAAAATTAATATTAGTAGTTTTCCTATATTTAATAAGGAATTAAAAAAACCAGAAGATAAAAAAATGCCTTTTTTCTCACTTGTAGGAATTAGCACTAAAGATAATTGGTTATGTGCCAGAGGCAGGGGCGGAGGGCTTGCAATATGGGTTAAGTCTTAATTTAGTGGTATTCTCCTGGATGATCTACCTTCCTTACGGTAACTTTATCAACTTTTTGTCCATTAAATCTTAAGAGATCATCTCCTGAAAAGTCATAACCTAAGCGTTGAGCTATTAGGGCTACATCATCTGCTGTAGAGGATGTAGTAACCTGCTTTTTTAATTCTTCATCAGATTGCATCTTAATTAAAAATTTTCTTATTTCAGAAAAACTCATTACTAGAATTTGATAGATGTTAATGAAATTTATAAAATCTTTTTCTTTGCAAGAACAAGATAAATAGATAATCATTATACTATTTTTATGACATACTTATTCCTCTATATAGTTGGCATAATTTTAATATGGTGGATATATCGTGTCGGTTGGCTTGAGGCGCTCAAAACAGTAGTTAAAGTTATAGTCCCCTCAGCGCTTATTATATTATTTAACTTAAAAGCCGGAAGATTACTTTTTAAAAGTCCTATAGTCGGTTTATTAAGCGCTTTGCCTACCTCTATTTTTATTTTTAGAGGTTCATTGCCTTTAGTTAGTTATATAAATAACTGGATTGAAAATAAATTAAATAAGTATGATGATTCGGAAGCTATAGATACTGATTCTGTGCCTATAGATGATTAATTTAATCAAATCCAAGAAATAATTCTTTGTGTACAACAAGAACATCAAATAAAGTTGTTCCATGAATAGGACTTAATGGGATTTTGTCTATATTCAATGCTTCTGCGCAAATTAAATGCCCATCCCATTTTGTATTGTGATCACTTATTTCAATTGACCACTCAATTACTTTTTTGAAATGATCTGGCATCTCCGAACCAATTTTTCTACAAATTTGACATAGAACTGATAAAAGAGGAGGTTTTGATGGCCTTTTTAAATCTTTAATAAGGCTAGGCTGTGTAAAAACACTTGTATAGCGAATATAGTCTATCAATTCATATTCCTCTTTAGTAAGAGCTGCTTTATCTAATGCTCTTTCAAATTCGTCTATGGGGGTTATGGGCCTATCCAAAATATTATTTTTTGCTGTTTTCTGAATCTATTTTTTTTTGATTAATTTCATTGGTTTGATCGCTTTCTATAGATTTAGGAGATTCATCTTTATCTTCTTCGTTCATAACTTGGTCGATTTCATTTTGAAATTCATTCGACGCTTTTTTAAGACTTTTCAAAGTTTTACCAAGCTGTTTTCCTAATTCTGGAAGCTTTTTTGGACCAAAAATTAAAAGAGCTAAGATAAGTATTACAGTAACTTCAGGCAAACCTACACCAAAAATATTCATAACTGATAACTATTTAACTAATTAGGAAATCTACTATTAAATATAATCAAATTATGTGAAAATTTCATTCTCAGAACTGCTTTATTAATATTAAAAAATTTTGAAAAATATCAATGTTATTAATACTCCTTTAAAGAAAACTAACCAAAGTAATTGATAATCACTCAATTTGAATTTTTTTTGGTACCAATTTATCAGAGTTTTATGTTTATCTATTAATTTTCTCATTTACAACGAGATTATTTATTACTATCACTTATTTTATCTTAATTTCTTTTATTATTTTACAGAAATCCTAGATTCAAACTAAAATGAATCATTCTATTAAATTTTTAATCTTTTTCTAAATTTATTAATTTTCTAAATTATTGAAACTATTCGCTAAATATTTACTATTTAAAAAAATGAAGTACTTATTTGTTGTTTTTTACCTTTTTTTTCTTATTTATCCAGCTGAAGCCGTTACCACAAAAATGTTTAAAGTATTGGATACGTGTGCAAGATATCGACTCGATGAGATTAATGCTAATGAGGCTATAGAAAAGCTAAAATTAAAATTAACGAATTCTTCCACTAGTAAGCCAGAGGACCTAGTAAAAAAATATTGCTCAGTATTTACTCCAAATGAAAAAATTGAATTTTAATCTTAGCAATACATATTTAATTATTCTTTTTTGAATAATCTTTAGCTTTGTTTCGTATTTCTTTAACTTTTTTAAAATTAGTTATTTTTAAGTTAAAAATAACTCCCAAAAAGAGAATAAGAAATAAAGAAATATAAATTATTAATTCCATATTATTGAATTAATAAATTCACCCTAATTTATTTAAAAAATTTTTTAGTATCTTTTAAAACAAAAAAACTGACTTTAATAATAGTTATTTACTTTACGGCCACAAAAAAAACATATTAACCTCTAATATAGAATTTTATAAGAATTGTTGTGCAGATTGGAGATAAAATTCCAGAATTTTCCTTACTGGATCAAAATGGAGTTAAAAGATCAAATAAGGGATTAAAAAATCCCCTCGTTTTGTTTTTTTATCCAAAAGATGATACGCCTGGTTGCACTATAGAAGTTTGCGGATTTAGAGATAAATATGACTTATTTAAAGTATTAGGTGCGCAAGTTTGGGGAGTAAGTAATGGAAGTACCTCAAGTCATTTGGCATTTGCTAATAAAAATAAATTACAATATCCACTACTTTGCGATACAAATGACTCTCTTAGGAAAACTTTTAAAGTTCCCAAAGTATTAGGTTTTATGGATGGTAGGGTAACTTACGTTATTGATCGCAAAGGAACAGTTAGGCATATTTTTAGAGATTTATTGAATGGTCCTGAACATATTAAAGAGGCTATTAGAGTACTTAAAGAAATTCAAAATCAATAAATTATTATTCAAAGAATTTTAGATTAATAACTTTTGTTTTATTATTGTTTCAGCTTTTTTGATAATATATGAAGAAAATGGGAATGCAGGCTGTTGATCTTGCTATTCAAAATGGAGTGGATCTTGACGGTACTCCAATCCCTCAAAAAATGCTAGATCTATACAATAGAATTATGAATGAGGAGAATAAAAGACAAAGGAGTGGTGTTAAAAAATCAATGAGAAATAGATGCGTCAAAACGGGTTCTAAGCATTTTGATAAAGAAACATTGAATCAATTATTAATAGAGTCGGGATGGGAAGGTCTCAAAGAAAAGGAAATTTTATTTTTTTATAACTAAAAAAATTCTAAATTATCTTAAAAGTTATATGGTAATTTTTACTTAAATAAAAAAACTGAGAACTAAAAAAATATTTTTTAGATCTAATTTTTTGAATTATTTAAACCATCCTTTTTTGTCAGAGGATATTGTTTTCTCTTTTTCAGCTTTTGTTTTATTACTTGCTTTTTTGAAAGCCAAGTTGGCTTCTATAACTGTAACTATTGATAAGAAAAAAAGACCAGAAATTCCAATTATTTGTTCATTTTGAGAAGGTTCCGAATCACCTTGTAAAAAAATACCTAAAGCGAACCATGCAGTACTAGCAGTGAGGGTAAAAAAATATGGTTTCCATCTTCTTTGGTATAAGTAACCTGATCCTAAACCAGGAAGAAAATTTAAAAAAGATGCTACCCACCCTTTTGAAGATGCAAGTATTTCGTCTCTTGAGGGATAAGACATTATGCTAAGTATTTATTAAATGCGAATTTATATAAGCAAAAGATATTGCTGCACAAATTACCCAGCTAAAGGGTAAGAACATTCTTATTTTTTCTTTGTTGTTATTCATTTTTGTATTATGGAAAATATTTTTAAAATCTGTGGCTTTAATATATCCCTTAAAACTATAAGAATTAAAAAAAGACGGTTTTTAACCGTCTTTAAAAAAAGTAATTTCTCTAAAAAATAATTATTTATCCTTTGAGGATGAGAGTACTTTAAGTTCTTTTTTTACTTCTTTTTCTCTCTCTTCAAGATGTTTTAGTTGAGCTTTAAAAGCATCTTCTAGTCTTACTTTTTGTGTTGTAATTTCATCAAGCTCTTCTTGATGTTGGTTTCTCTTTAACTCCTTCATTTCACTATCGGAAATAACATATACAGGGCGATATGAAGGTGTTTCAAAAAGAAGATCAAACATTGAATACATAAGTGACCTTTGAATAAGTACAAATTCAATATCTGATGATTCTTTGAAATATGAAAGGATAAATACCGAAGATATTGATACGGCAAATACACCGAATTTCGGTTTACCTAACTTAACCGCCCAGTATTTACCGATCGAATTTTAAGGTATGTTTTAAAGTATTAAGGAGATGATTCTAAAGATCTAAATCAAAAAGAACTAAAAATGGATTTAAAAATTACTAAAAAATTAGTAATCCCATCCAACGAAATTAAGTGGCGATTTTCCAGATCCTCTGGTCCTGGAGGACAAAATGTAAATAAAATTGAAAGCAGAGTAGAGATTATTTTTAATTTAGAAGATTCCAAAGTATTAAATGATTATCAGAAAGAAATTCTCAAGAGAAACTTGAAAAACAAATTAGTGAATAATAGCTTACGTTTAGCGGTTCAAGAACATAGAAATCAATTATTAAATAGGCAGCTTGCTTTAGTGAAATTTAGTTCAATAATAAAAAATGCTTTAAATAAACCTTTTAAATTAAGAAAATATACACAACCCACTAAAGCATCACAAAAGAAAAGAGTTGAGGTTAAGAAAAAACGTGGCGAATTGAAAAAGAGTAGACAAAAAGAAAAAACATATCAAATATGAATAAACTAAATAAATATTTCCCTCGCAAATTGTAATGAAAGCATATTATTAATTTAATTTCATTTTGGCTTTTTGAATACAACTAATGATTTCTGGTTAATTGACTCCAATTTTGTAGGGGTGATGCGTTTCTACAAAGATAGAGATAATTCTGATAAATCTATTGATTATATATTTATTGAAGAAGGAATTATTATGGGAATTCATGGAGAAAATCCTCCATTAATGAAAACTAGAAAAAAAATTGTTATTGAAGAAGCAAGATTATTATGGCAAAAATTGTTAAATGAAGGTTGGCAAAAAACTAATAAAAAATGGTGAGAAAATTTTACAAAAATCTTTTTAATTTCAGAAAATTAATGAACCTTTAGGGTATAGTTTGGAAATTTTTTTTTGCTGTAAATATTTCTTTTTTTTTATATCGTTTTCATATCTTCTCAACATCATTAGATAGTTTGTAACTCCAAAAATTATTAAAAACACAATAAACCTTATTCCTGCCTCAAAGTTCATATGAAAATTAAGCTTTATTTTAATCTGACAATTAATAATCAAAAATCAATCCGTATTTATATCTAATTAAAACGTCTAGTAAAAATCTTTTTTGATTTTCCTGTATAAAAAATACATAATAAAAGTAATATTAAAATTGCACTAAAGCTTCCGATTGGGTTCGGAACATTTTGTGTAAAAGGCCCTGCTAAAAAAGAAGGTGTATTTTCTTTAAATTCTATTAATCCGTTATTTAATAAAAACCAAATGCCCACAAGTCCTCCATGAATTCCTATGCAATTCCATAAAGAACCTTTATCTCTAATTTTTACTAATGATAGAAATATCCCAAGTAAAATAAATCCCAAACGTAATCCTGCTATGTTCCAAAAGATCTCATTTGATAAATTATGAACGAAGCTAAAAATTATAGCTTGCAAAGCTATTGATATTTTTGTGCCATATTCAAATTTTAATTCTTCTAGTAACCAGCCTCTAAAAATAATTTCCTCTGCGAATCCAACACCTAATCCCAGTACAATAGAATTCAACAATATTATTGGCGAGAATTCACCTATCCAAGCAATATAATTTTTTTGTAATAGTGGTACCAGAAGTAGAATTATTAAAACTAAAGCAAATATAATACCTTGTGAAAAATTGACAAAGTTTTTTAAGAATTTGTCTTTTGTTATCCCAAGAAGTATCCAAGCACTTGATTTGTTTCGTTTGATATAAAACCAATATGGAAGTAAAATGATAAAAAGTAAGAAAGTTATAATAGTACCAATTAAGGATAAATTTTCTTTTTCAAAATTAAACAATAAAAGTGGCTGAGATAAAGCCCAGCCAATGCCATAAAGAATAGGAATAAAAAATATAGTGGATAAAAATCTTGGTCTTAAAAGAAAAAAACTTCTAATTAATATCATTACATTTTTCATTTTAGTTTGAATATAAATTAACCCCAGCCTTTTCCTTTTATTATTCTAACCACTTGTTCAAAAAGTTTTAGCTTTTTCTTTTTACTATAGTTTATCTTTTTTGAAATAATAGATAAATCTTTATAAAATTGCCGAGTTATTTTATCTTCTTTATCGCTAGGCCATAGTAAGTCTGAACCCTCTTCATATTCTTCTTTATATCTCTCTTTAATCAAATTTTTTTTATATCGTAATAATTTAAATTTTACTTATTGCAAATGCTTAAAAGTGATGTTTATTAAATTTGTGAATTTTTTAAAATTTATGCTGATTAATCTTTCAACTTTAATTTTTACATTATTATCTCCATTGCTTATTTTTGCAGTAATAGTATCTGTTTACTTATTTCATTAGGAAGTATTTTTCAAATAAACTTAATTAATTTAAGGGTGTATTATGCCTACTTTTTCTAATACAAATGATAAAACTGCAATTACAGCCATTAGTGTTAAGATCTTGTTCTTTTTGATGAAGTCCATAATCAATATTAATTATCTATTTATTAAATTCTTATACATAATAATAAATAATTTGAATTATTATATCAATTACGATGGAGCCAATATATTTAGGAGATTTAATTCCCTCAATAGCTCCTTCTAAAAAGATTATTGAAAAATATGATAAAGGTAAAAAAGAGGGAAATTTTATGAAGAACCTACAGGCCAAGATTTTAATTACCCTGATTGGTAAATATGCTTACTACAAAAATAACTTTTGCTTTGGCAGATTGGATTAGAGAGTGGCGTAAGTGCCGGGATAAGAATCCTTCTATTGATGAGTTTGTAAAATTTGTTGAGTGGAAATTGGAAGATTATAAACTTTCTGATAGTGATAAAAGAATAATTGAATCTATTTTGCTTTATGAATCTGAATAACTAAGGATTGTAGACCTTAATTTTTATATTTATCTATAAAAAACAAAGGATCAATAAAATTCTCTTACAAATTAAGAAAAAAGTAAATCAGCATATATACGGATTTACTGAAAATATAAAAAGGAGTAGTTTATAGATGTTGAGTTCGGAGGCAATCTAAATGATTGATAGTCCGCCTGAAATTTAGCAAATTCCAAAATATAGGAAGCGTATTCCTGAGAATGGGATTATTCGAAAATTAAAGTTCAATCAATTAGTCTGATAAGACTTCGCTTTATAATTACTAGCGACAATAGGGACTAAAATTATCGAGAGAAATCCCCGAATTCACGTATTCTAGGTTTATGAGTAAATAGACTTTAAAATATGTAATTTTATATCCTGTAAGAAGGAAATCAAATATTAAAAGGACTGTACAAACAGTCCTTTTTTTGTTTAACAAAATACTTCTAAACTAGACTTCTTTTTGGATAATATGGATAAATAAAGTGATTAAAAATATTTCAAAATGAAAGATCAAGTCTTGTTTCCGAAAATTGAAGTACGTGAAAAGGGTTTTTTACAGGTAAGTGATATTCATACTATTTATTGGGAAAGATCTGGTAATCCAAAAGGCAAAAAAATTCTTATTATTCATGGAGGTCCAGGAGGAGGAAGTCAACCAAGATATAGAAGATACTTTGACCCAGATAAATTCGATATTATTCAATTTGACCAAAGAGGTTGCGGTTCTTCAACTCCTTTCTCCGAATTAAAAGAAAATACGACCAATCATTTAGTTGATGATATTGAGAAATTAAGGATCCTCTTAAAAATAGATACTTGGCATTTGTTTGGTGGATCTTGGGGCTCAACACTTTCACTTATATATGCGATTAAAAATCCCTCAAGAGTTATCAGCTTAACTTTGCGAGGAATATTTTTATGTAGAAAGTTTGAATTATTGTGGTTCTATCAATATGGTGCAAGTGAGTTATTCCCCGATGAATTTGAAGAATATATTTCTGTAATACCAAAAGAAGAAAGAAATGATTTAATAAGTTCTTTTTATAAATATCTAACATCATCAGATGCAAATCTTAGATCAAAAGCAGCAGCAGCTTGGACAAAATGGGAACTCTCAACAAGTCATTTAATAAATAAAAAATTTGATTTTGATAAGTCTGAAGTTAATTCTTTTTCAGATGCCTTTGCAAGGATTGAATGTCATTATTTTATTAATAATATTTTCTTAGAGGATGATTTTATTTTGAAAAATATAAAAATAATTGAATCGATTCCAACAAAAATAATTCAGGGTAGGTATGACGTAGTATGTCCTGTTAGGAGTGCTTGGGATCTAAATAAAAAATTAAAGAATTCTGAATTAATTATTGTTGCTGATGCTGGTCATTCAATGAGTGAAAAAGGTATTACTATCGAACTAATAAAAGCTGTGAAAGGAATTCAAAATCTCTAAAAGAGAGAATATTCCTTTAAAGTTTAAAGGCCATTATCTTCAATATTTTGTGCAATACTCCTAAGAAGTTCGACTATATCAGAATCTTGGCATTTAGTATCTTCTTTGAGCAAAATGCACTCGTCCCTAATACTTACATTAGTACTCCACCATATACCTGAACTATTGGTATCGTCCCATTCAAATCTTTCAGACATAATTAATAAAATCTAATAAATACATTAAAGCTTGCATTAGTTCATCGTGGATTTATATATTTAATTTCAAAATTTAAAAAGCTTTCCTAGGCGCTAAAAGGAATCTAGAAATTTCTGACAATAAAATTTAGAAATCTAATTTCAGTTCGTATTGTTTTTCCTTTTCCTTAGAAACAGTTTTTTTATTATTTATATTTTTTCTAAGCCTTTTTCTAGAGCCATGCTTTAAATAAATTTCTTTTGAGATATCCCAATATCCTTCCTTTTTAGTGATTTCCTGGATTTTCTTCTTTGCAGTTTTAGTGCTGATTGGGATGTCAATTATTGGTCTTATGTAATTAATTTGTTCATATTCTTCTTGATTAAATCTAGATAATAACCATGGTTCATGAATGAAATTAAGTGATATATCCTTTAATTCTGGTATCCATTTTTTTATAAATTTTCCTTGAGGATCATGATCTTTTCCCTGCTTAATAGGATTATAAATTCTATTGGTATTTATAGAAGTAGTTCCAGATTGCATTTGGCATTGGTTCCAATGTATTCCAGGCTCATAATCTACAAATTTATTTGCTAATTCAGAACCTGAATCTTGCCATGGTAGCCATAAATTATAGCTGGCAAAAGACATTAACATCGCTCTCATCCTGAAGTTAATCCATCCATTGAAATTTAATGAACGCATACATGCATCTACAAAAGGAAAGCCCGTATTACCCGAACTCCATAAATAAAGTAATTCATTATTTTTTTCTCTAATATTTTTAAAAAAAGGATGGTATTCCCTAAACTCTAGTTCTGGTTCACTTTCAAGTTTCTGAATAAAATGACAATGCCATGTTAATCTGCTTTTTAACATCCTTGAATTATTGTTTTTTGATATATTTGCCTTTTTAAAAATTTCTTTTAATGAAATGCATCCCCAACAAATGTATGGTGATAATCTTGTACAACTATCTAATGATTTTTCTGGGCTAGATATATCTTTTGAATAAGAATCTAATTTATTACTAAAGAAGTATTGCATTCTCTCTAAACCTTTCTTTCTTCCACCTTTCATTCTTCCTGGACAGGTTTCTTTTTTAAAGGTAAAAATTTCGTCTGAGGGTATTTCTCCAATATTAAAGTTAATAGAATTAATTCTTAATGGAGCTTTAAGTAAGTTTTTTTCGGAATTTTCTTGCCACTTTTTAGACCAATTATTCCTATCTAAATTTCCTCTAAAAACTGAAAATTGTAGAAATTCCTTCCAAATAATATTTTTGCTTAAAGCCCATTCTCTTACTTTTTGATCTCTTTTATAAGTAAGCCAATCTCCAGTTTCTTGATGGCTATATATACCTTTGATTTTAAATTTTATACTAATTTCCTCAAAAATATTAATAACATTGCCTGTCCTTATAATTAATGGTTGTCCAATCTCAGCAAGTGCATTTCTTAAATCTATTAAACTTTCTTTGCAAAATTGCCATTGTCTAACTGAATGCGTATTTTGGCTCCAAATATCTAATTCAATAATATAAATAGGTAATATATCATTATCTTTTATAGCCTCACAGAGAGCTTCGTTATCAAAAATTCTTAAATCTTTCTTAAACCATAAGATATTTATTTCTTTCATAATTTTTTGTTTTAATCCTAGAAAACTAAGATTAAGTTTGTAGGTAATAAATATAAAAAATTTTAGAAAAACTAAAAATCAAAAAAAAAAAATGAAAATAACAAAAAAACTTTGGGAGGATAATTATGAGATTGCTTTACTAAGTTTAAATACAAAATTTGTTCAAGGTTTAAAGAATGGAAGTCTCCCTAAAAATATATTTCAAGAATATTTAGCTCAAGATTATTTCTTTTTAGAGACTTTTGCTAAGGCTTATGGTCTTGCTGTTTCCAAATCAAAAGATAAGTACTCAATAAGGAAGTTAAGTGAGCTGTTAATGGGTGTTTCAGAGGAGTTAATACTTCATGAAACTTATGCAAAAGAATGGGATATTGATTTGTCTAATAACTATATAAAAAAAGCCACTAAAAATTATACAGATTTTCTTGATGATACTTCCAAAAGACTTGGCTCCGTTGAAATAATGTTTGCAATGACTCCATGTATGCGACTTTATTCTTGGATAGGAAAAAGTTTGTATAAGGAGGATTTTGACATTAAATATAAGGAATGGATTACTACTTATTCTGATGAGAGCTTTGAAAAGCTAGCAGATTCACTTGAAAATCTTATTGAGATTAATAAAGAAACATATGATAGTAATCAGGCTAAATATTTATACAGGAGAGCTATGGAATTGGAGTTAGATTTTTTTAATGCATATTCAGATTTCTGATTTAAATTAAAATTTATTTATAGTACTTTCAAAAACGAGTTAATAAATTATGTATTCTAAAATTGCACTTTCAATAGGCGGTAGTGACTCTGGGGGTGGAGCAGGCATACAGGCTGACTTGAGAACTTTCATGGCTCTTAAAGTACATGGATGTTCTGTTATTACATGTATTACCGCACAAAATAGTATAGAGGTTACATGCGTTCAACCAGTAGAGAAGAATACTTTATTAAATCAATTAGACACTTTATTTGCTGATTTTGGTATTGATGCCTTAAAAACTGGAATGTTATTAAATGAAAGGATAATTACTGATACTGCTTCAAAATTAAATACATACAAAATAACCAAAATTATTGACCCAGTAATGGTTACAAGAACTGGTTCGAAATTACTGGAAGATTCTGCTATTAATGCTTATAAAAAACTCTTATTACCAATTGCTGATTTGGTAACTCCAAATATTTATGAAGCAAATCTACTTTCTGGTTTAGAAATAAGGAGTAAAGAAGATATCGAAAATTCAGCAATAAAAATTATTGGTCTTGGAGCTAAAGCGGTACTTATAAAAGGTGGCGGTTTAAAAGATATGAAAGGGAAGGATTTTTTCCTTGACCTAAATGGTAGAAAAGAGTGGCTATTTAATAATTTTATAAATACAAAAAATACCCATGGTAGCGGCTGTACTTTGAGTGCTGCTATTTGTGGTTACAAGGCTTTAGGTTTTGATCTATTTGATTCCATACAAAAAGCCAAATTATTTGTTGAGAAATCTTTAGACAATTCTTATAAAATAGGATCTGGCCCTGGTCCCTTAGGCCATCATTAATAATTTATAGAAGTGGAGTTAGAACCACCATTTTCTGTAAGGCTTTTTTAAAAATAAGATTTCTTCAGTCTCCCATCCTCCCTCCAACCACTCAAGATGCTCAAGTAATAAAGACTCACTTTCCCTTTTGCTTAATTGCCCAATTCTATTAGCAATACCATCGAACCTTACTTTCATCAATTCCTCAATCTTGATGTTATTCATAGGTTAAATAATAAATTTTTTCTACTCTTACTTGTATACATTTTCTTGTCAACGATTTAATTTTATTTGTTTACTAGCAGTTCTTAAATATGTATTAAATACAACTTTTTAAAATAGATAGTAATTAAGACTTATTCACATAGATTTAATTAAAGACTAACTTATATAAAAATACTTTAACTATGAATAAAGAAGAAACAGCGAAGCAAAAAACTATTTTAAATGTAGGCTATTGTGAAACGACCTCTGAATGGCTCAATAGAATCATTACTGAACTGGCAGATGAAAATAAAAATTTTGTAGATTTGTCAGTTATTTGTGCTTAATTTTTTAGAAAATATAGTTTATTCTGATTTATTCTCAGTTAGCTTTTAAGTATAAGAGAAATTTAAAAGATATTTTTGTGATGTGAATCCTAATAAAAAAAACATAGAAATAATTAAACAATTCAATTTGTCTCCTCATCCTGAGGGTGGATGGTTTAGAGAGATAGTAAGGAGTGAGAATTCTCTAGTAAGGGAAGATGGCCAAAGTAGAAACTTTATTACGGGAATTTATTATCTTTTGGAGAAAGATTCAAAAAGTGCTTGGCATAGAGTAAAAAATGCTGATGAAATTTGGATTTATTTAAGGGGCGATCCTCTAAATTTATGGTGCCTAGATAATGATAATAAGTTAATAAGAAATATAATTCTAGATTCCAATAATCCAGTAGAAATGATCCCATCTGGATATTGGCAAGCTGCAAAAAGTACAGGCGAATTTACTTTAGTGAGTTGTTGTGTTGGCCCGGGCTTTGATTTTAAGGATTTTGAATTACTCAGAAATACAAATCATACTTCAAGATTGGATAAAGCAATTAATGATCTTATTTGAGATATTTTTTTGTTTATATTTTTGAAATTATCCTTTAGATTTATAGGGCTACTTAATCAATGTATTTGGGATGAATAAAAGTTCTGTCAAAACAATTGGTATAAAAGATGAACCAAGAAAAGATTCACACTTAGTATATGTAAATCAGGCTGATGGATTAAAAGGCATCCTTAATAGGGACTTTGATGAATGGTCTAATTTTGATAGTTGGGAAAGTATTTCAGTTCAGCAATGGATTTTTTCTAGAGCTTTGGAGGTTTTTAAAGGTAAGAAAATTGATATTAAATGCGATTGTTGTGAAAATAATGATTTAATCCCAAATGATTTTGAGAATATAAAAAAAGAAAAATGCTTTGGTAAAAAAAGTGCTTACATGATTGAAAAAGTTGTAGATGAAATTGTATTAGCTAAGACACGAAGAGAAAGTGATGGAACATATTCTGCTTAAGATTCATAACTATCTATGGAGTGAAAAATCTTTTACTTACCAGTGAAAATTATCAGAAGAACCAATCGTTAAATTTCTAGTGGACATCTTATGGAACTTAAAGTGTACCGAATCACTGAACTCCTTTTCATCTG
Source organism: uncultured Prochlorococcus sp. (assembly GCA_902572075.1). Lineage (GTDB taxonomy): Bacteria > Cyanobacteriota > Cyanobacteriia > PCC-6307 > Cyanobiaceae > Prochlorococcus_A. The sequence goes on along the minus strand of CACGER010000009.1, from coordinate 5,712 downwards.
AGTAATTCACAAGATCCATTGGGTCGATATTTTCATCGAACCATGCATCATATTCAATATGGTTCGGTTCAGCAAAATAACTCATGTCCAATTAATAGCTTCCAAAAAACGTATAAACGGTACATGCGATACCAAATTAAAATTCTTAATTTTTATATAATCTATATTTTTAACTTGTTTATCAAAATTAGTTGCTTAAAAGATAGGAGAAATATTTATTAATTCATGTCTCTCGATACATCCATGGTTTCTATCCATCCCTACTTCACAATCAAGGATGGGAAGATGGACCAGTGCATAGCTCTTCTAGAAGAAATTTTGGCGCTAACAAAAGCTAATGAACCAGACTGCCTTTTTTTTAATATCACTACATGCGGGTCAGATAAGGCTTATGTAAGAGAGGCATATAAAGATGGTGCCGCTGCTTTATTTCATCTCAAAAATATGGGACATATGATTCCTAAGCTTTTTGAAGTGTCAGATATTACTGTGCAGGTCCAAGGCCCAGCTAAGGAGATCGAACCCTTGAAGGAAATACTCCTAGACGCTGATTTCTATGAAGCAATATCTGGATTCTGATTTAGATTGTATATATTGACAGTCGATCGCTAGGGGCTTTTAGCCCCCTTTTTTATTTAGGAATTCAAAATAAATTAATCTTCCCTTTACTTATATCAAGTAGCTTTATTATCAATACAAATATTATTTTTATGGCATCAACTTTTTATATTGTTCATCATGAATTTAAGGCAGGAAAAGCTGACAAATGGTGGGAAACAGCTTATGCGGCAATGTCACCAGGTGGTGGATGGGATGATGCGGTTGCAGCTAATAAAGAAAAAGGATTTTTTAACCATTCTGCAAATGCCGTAACTAAAACTGGTCCTGTATATTGTTTTTGGGAAGTAAAAGAGGGTATTTCTGCTGAAGATTTTCAGGAGTTTATAGACGGTCCCTCTGGTCCAGGTTTTGGACAAGATGCTCTGATGAATATCTGTAAACCAATTGACACATCATTAATGAATGGTCAAACACCTTATCCACCAGTTTTTTCTTGATTATTGACAGTCGATCTAAAATAAAAAGCAATTAGCTTTTTTTTATGACTATTGAAACTACTGTTTTCACCTTTAAACTTTCAAATACATATGAGGAGTGGGTAAAAATGTTTGATAGTCCAGAAATAGATGAATTTCATAAAACGGTAGGACTTACTCCTCTATATCGTGGCAAAAGTTTAATTGATCCAAAAGAAGTTATTGTTATTCATCAAGCTGAAGAAGGTGTGGCTAAGCATGTTTTTTCAGATCCAGAAACCATCAAGAATATAGAATCTGGAGGGCATATTTATAGCACAACGAAAATCACAAGTTGGGTTTCTGAGTAGTCTAAACACTAACTATTTAAATCCATACAATTAATTCGAAACAGGATTTCCATATAAGATCTTTAAAACAAAAATAGGGGTATAGCAGAGTTTTAGGATAAGCGTATTAACTAATTAATTCAATTAAATTATTAATAAGAATCTGAGTGCTAGAGGTAACCATAGACATAGAAGAAGCATTAGTAAAATAGTAATAGCATGGATATTTGGAATATAATGCTCTTTTAAAATTTGTGTTTTCATAATTTATCTCGCCTTCTTAAGTTTGATTTCTCTTCTGATAAGCAATGCTATAACTACAACACACATGTTCATTAGAAATACGTCTATTGGCATTTAATAAAAAAGTCTCTACTTAATTAATAGCAAGAATTTTAATCTACGAATCAAGAAATGATTACTAATATTTATTGGCTTAATATAACGAATTTAAAAATTAAATTTATGCTTAAATATCTCAGTTCTCTTAACTATTAAATGGCTTATTCAGAAACAAGAATAGTAATAGGTGGTCTAGCCCATGTTCCTGTTCTTATATTTATAGCCAATTTTATAAAAGGTAAGTTTGGAATTAAAACTGAAGAGACAAAAGTTACTGTAGTTAAAGGAGAGCCAGTTAAAATTATTGAGTTAAGTAATACTTTAGTTAAGGAAGGAAAAGCAGAAATTATAAAAGAAATCTCAAATAAGCTTGACAGTATTGAACAGAAGGCTGATGAGGTTTATGAAAAGGTAAAGAAAAAGAAAGATAAGAAGAAGAAGAAAAAAAAATAACTAAATTGAGATCCTATCAAGTATCAATACATCTTGAACTTGGATTGTATCTCTCTTATCTTCGTCTTCAAGGTCTTTATAAGATTCAATTTCAGCTTGAATTTTTCTCTTGTAAACTCCTTTGATATAGTCCATTTCTCTTTTGTCTTTGTCCAGAATTGAGAATGGTGATCTTTTTAAGTTCATAACTTTCTCCTAAATAAATAAATTTAATCAGCTCCAGTTTTTATCAGATTCAACAAAGCTATCCAATGTTTGCTGATTCCTGATTTCTTCCTCAAGAAGTTCTTCTTCTGATCTTTCTTCAATCTCAGATTTATAATCTTCTTTTAGTTTAGATTTCGTAGACATTTGCTCATGACGACTACATCTATGTTCTAACCAGTTAGAGAGGCCATTCGACTAATAAATATGTACGGTTTGAGGTACTCCCATATACGGATAAAGGATCAACAATTGAATTTAAATATGGGTAAAATGTATGAAATTTTGATCAATTTTTGCCTTTAAGAATCATTAGTAAAGGCAGACCAATAAACATCAGACTGCCATCAATTAATAAAAAAGTATTCAGGTTCATTTATCCAATCCTTCGGGGGTATCCCAATTAAGGGTATCCCTTTTTTAACTGGTTCTTTTTTCATATCATCTATCTTTTTTCTGATTTTGTTGTAGAAGGCCAACTCTTCTGGATCATCAGAACCTAGACCATAATTCATGGTCGCTGCAAGATAAATTCTGTGCATCCGGTATGACGATAGTGGCATTACTAAATACAAATTATGTTAAATATATTTGAATTTTAGTTAAAATGCTGATCTACTAGATCACATTTATATTAATCAATTGCTCAAGTGCCCTCGTCGGGACTTGAACCCGAGACCTCTCCCTTACCAAGGGAGTGCTCTACCGCTGAGCTACAAGGGCAATTTTAAAGTGGGCCGGGTTGGACCAATCATGATTGCCTGCAGCACAGTGATTCTGAAGTGTGCAGAATAAATTTAGACGGCCTTTCTGTGGCGGTCAAATTATTTCTAGGGAGTGCTGTAATTATTCTTTAATCCACTTTTTTTATTTTTTAGAAATTCCAATTTATCTGTAATTGATATGAATCTGAATCTTTTGAATCTCCCTGTTCATTTTTGTAAGAAAGCACAGCTCCGAATCTATTTTTCCTACTCATATTCAATCCAATGGTGTTGCTGAGGAAATTATCCGATGAGTTCAAAATTGAAAATCTGTAGTTGGTGGTGCTGTCATCTACATAATTCAGATCCACAATTGAATCATCTGTGAAGTCGAAATTGTATTCAATCTTTGCGAAAGGTTTTATTTTCCATTCCTTAATCTCAAATTCGCTGAAAAAATCTGATCCAAGGGCCAAAATTTTATGGTTGACTGTCTGTTCTTTGAAAGTCAAGGCAAGATGACTTCCTGATTCGGAAAATGGTTTTAATGATATATGAGAAGCTTCAATCCGTGCGTAGGGATTGAAAGTGATGTTCCCCTTGGATATCGGTTCAGGCCTGAAAGAAAGAGATCCAAAGATGAGATTGGCATCTCTCTGGCCTTTGTGGGCAATTGAGTCTTCGAATCTGGTTGTATAGAAATCCATTTTTCCAACTCCCAACTGAAAATCTGCTGGCAAAAAGCTTTTGAATCTCTGAGAGGAATAAATAGAAACACTGTAATTATTTGAATTTAACTTGCTTCCTTGCGAGCCGATTTTTATATGATCGTTACCATAATTAAAAGCGAAACCAAGCAGAGAATTATTTTTTAATTTTTTGTCCGCACCAAAAGTTAAGTTAAGTGCATCTGATTTTTGATTCGATGATGTTGCATTTTTTTTATAATCTCCAACAACTATTTCTCCATCAGTCCATAAAAACCAATTTCCCAGTAATTTTCCACCTTTTGGATTTAAATCAGGATCAAATGTTTTTTTGCGTAATTCCGCAAAAGCAATGTCTACTGAATTATTTCTGAGATCATCGATTATTTGGTCCGATTCATTTTTCAGCCTTTCATCATTCCAGTTTGCTCTGGCCCAATTTTCAAAATCTTTACTTTCTATATCTTTAAATTTTTTCCCCGATCCATTAAAAACTTTCTCTAATGTTGGATTTGAGAAAGAAAAATCAATGCCTTGAAATGATTTTTTATCAGATCTTTTATTCCTGGAAAGCCATTCTAGCCTTCTATTCACAGCATCTAAACCTGCCTTGCTGAATCGTATTGATGCGTCTGTCCAAGCTTCTGCAAGTCCCAGCACATCAGGTTTCAAAGTTGGATCACCCTTTGAATCTATAGGAATATGATTATTTATCACACCATTTGATGTGGTGGATGAAACGCCTGTGAAAGTAAAGTTAAAATTCAAATGATAGGTTGTGAGTTCTCCAGAATCTGGAGCATCTTCCTGTATTTGAATGGTTTGTGCTCCACCGCCAAGATCAGGAGTGAAAATGCCATTTTCCGAGATAATCTTTGTGCTTTCAAAACCATATCCTTTGGGCGGATCCACAGTAATTGAGTAGTTACCACTTTCTGCGACATCTCCTTTCAGAACAAAATTATATTTGCCATCTGAACCCGTCTCCTGGACATTGTTTCCACCACTGTCATCCAGCCAGTCGTTATTTACGAGACTTCCTTCATAAAGCAATTTAACTGTTACTCCGGATACCGGTTGTCTTGTAGAAGATTCGTATATCACTCCTGCAGGGTCAATTAAAAGGCCATCTATATCGTTAATTTCTTCACATGAAGAACTGATCTGGATATTTTTGATAAATCTTCCTGATGAAACTGGTCCATCCGTTAAATCAACTTTACCTTTACCTCTCTTCCCAGCTAATTTTATAAATTCAACTTTAAAGGTCCCAGCGCTGTTAGGGAAAAAATTATAGTTACCCACACTATTGGTTGTAGTAGTTGTGATTAGAGAATCATCCTTATAAAGTTTTACAGTTGAACCGTTAACTGGATCACCATTTTTGTATCTGACAACTCCCGATATCGATCCGCAGGAAGCACTTTTGGTAGTGAAATTATAAGTATTTTTTGAATCAATTCCAGCAAAAGAATTAGGAGAAGCCGCTTCATCCACTACTGCTCCTGTTGAAATTAAAATATAATATTGAGTACCATCATTTATCAAAACTGATCCGTCAGAATCTCTTAAGGAAATTGACATTTCATTCCCGGATATGGAGATATCAGTAGTGTTGCTCATATTGAATGATCTTATTAATGCATCAGTTGAATAGTTGTATAGAGAAATATTTCCTGAACCACGAACTACGTTTTCACTGAAAATTATTTCAACTGTTGGATCAGATGTAGAAACATCAGTAGCATTATCCTCTGGAGATTGGGAAGTTATAACTGGAGCGACTGAGTCATTGCTGTAAGTTGAAAAATTCAGTTCAGTTTTATCTGTAATGCCTTTGTAGCTAATGCCATTTGAAGATTCAATTATTTTGGGTTCGATAAGGAGATAATAATCTGTGTTTGCAATAAGTTCTGCGGGTAAAGTAATAACTTTG
>CACGER010000008.1 GCA_902572075.1 uncultured Prochlorococcus sp. | reverse complement strand
ATTGCAATTTTTAATAAAGAAAATATTTCAGATGAGATTCCAAAACCAAGTATCCAAGAAGAGATAAATCACAAGGAATTGATCGAAAAAAAAGACGAAAAATTAGAAAAATTCGCAGTTCTTAAAAAAGAAAGTATTGAAAATATTTCTGACAATAACCAAAATAATCCTGGATCAAATAATTTAAAAGATAAATGGGAATTAATTCTTTCTAAAGTAGAGTTACCATCAACAAGAATGTTACTTTCACAACAAGCCGAACTTGAAAGTTTTGATTCGGAGAAAATAACAATTGCATTATCTCCAAACTGGGAAAATATGATTAAAAGCAGAAAAGTTATAATTGAAAATACTGTAAAAAAGATATTTGGAGATCAAATAATTCTTAATTTCTCAACCAAAAATTTAAATAAAAGTAAGCCTACAAATACTCCAGAAATGACCCAAAATGAAGTAAATAATTCTCGACAATTAAAAAAAATAGAACCAAAAACTAATTCATCACCAAAAATATCTAACAAGGAGACTTATGATGATAGCTCAAAAAACTTAGCAAATTTTTTTAATGGAGAAATTATAGACCTTGATGAATAAATTAAACTCCAGTGTGAATAGTTTTTCGCCAAAGTATCTTTTTGGGAAAAATGGACATCTTTATTGTTACCCAAGGGATTACTAAAAACCAATGTGATAAATAAAAAACCGAGACAAATACCATCAAAAAATTGCTTTTTTGCAAAACTGGTACTTCGCTTTTACAAGAAGAACCGTACCAAAAGGCAATTCCAGATAACATAAAAGCTGTAAATGAAATAGGCCAGTAAATTGGTGAATCTAACAAAGCAATACTGAAAAATAAATCAAAAATAGAAATTATTGGTAGTGCATATTGCAAGATGAAGAAGTAAGTTAAATCAAATTTTTGCAAATAATCAATTTTATTAGTAAATAATTGATCTCCATAATCAAAGAATCTTTGCAAACCCCCCTCTGCCCATCTTTGCCTTTGCGCTAATAAAGCATTTAAATTCTCAACTGCTTCCTCCATCACTGGAGGATCCCATAAGATTCCAATTCTAGATTTTGATAATAATAATCTTAAACTCAAATCAAGATCATCTGTAACTGTATCTTCATTAAAAGAACCACATGCCAATAATGTTTCTTTCTTAATTAATTGGCCATTTCCCCTTAATTCAGAAACTCCAGCAACTGATAATCTTCCATATTGAAAGATTGCGTCCATAGCCATTTCCATTGACTGACATGAAGTTAAAAAATTCTTACTTACATTTGTTACTGATTTTCTTAGTTGAACTGCAGACCAATCACCCTCTTCTACAAAACTAAATAACCTTATCAAAGAATCTTGTTTTAATTCAGCATCAGCATCCAAAACTAATAACCATTCACCATGAGTAAACTTCAAGGCATAATTCAAAGCTCCTGACTTTCCTCCGCCTGCATTTGGAGAACGACTTATTATTTTTAGCTTGTCATAATGTCTAGCTAATCGATCTAAAATTAAAGGAGTCTTATCAGAGCTACCATCATCGATTATGTAAATATTTAATTTATTTGTTGGATAATCTAAACTAAATAATCTCTCAACTAATCTTGCTATTACATTCTCTTCATCTCTAGCAGCGACTAAAATATCAAGCATAGGTAATTCTTTATTACTAATTCTTCTGCTTAAAATGTTTACAACGTTGTTCCTTTTGACATTTCTAGAAATAACTATTAAACCGTAAAAAACAATTACAAATGAAAGAGTCAATATAATGTAAAAGAAATTTTCGATATTGAAAGCATGAGGAATAAAAGCTATAAAAAAACAAGCACTAAGAAATATAAACGACTTCAATCTTCGATTTTTGTAAAAACCCTTACTCATAAAAGTAAATTTTAATTACTTAACTTTCATTGAGACAATATCTCAAAATTTTTCAGTTTTGCTTTTCGATAGTAATGATTCAATATTTGTTCATAAGAAAATCCTAATTTAGCCATTTCAATCGCTGCTGACTGAGATAAACCTACACCATGACCGAAGCCTCCTCCTCTCAAAAGCCATAAATCATCACTTAATTTATTAATAGTAAACAAATTACTAGGTAAAAAATTTAATACCCGTCGAATATCATCTTTTACAAGAACAATAGATTTATTAACTTTGTCTGTTCGTATTTCCAATTTTGTAACTCTGCCACTCGACCCACGTTCAATAGAATTTATATCCAAAACTTCGTCATTAATATTAATAAGTTTGTTTTTAATTAACTTTTCTTTAATTTCAAGACGAGAAATTTTCTTATTCCATCGAAAAAGAGAATGATTACTCCCATAAAACTGTTCTTTATCAAAATCTAAAAAATTATTTAAATCAGATTCATTTGTAATTGGAAGTTTAAAAATTTTATTTAATGATTTAGAACCATCAATGATCGAATTGAAATAAGAATAATCTTGAATTTGCCAAGACTCGCCTGCAGTAGCAGATACGCCACCATTAGAACCATGGTAAAAAGCATTAATTGGTTGATTTCTATAAGTGAGAATTAAATTTGAAGTTGCATCTATAGCTTTTTTCAGGTTTTTATTTGTAAACTTAGGAGGTTTATAAACTTGACATTGAGTGGTGATACATAAATGATATTTGTCCATATTAAATCTATCAGAATTAAATATTCCCCAAGTTCTCGCAATAACTGCTTGAGCTTTGAGTGCTTCTAAAGGAGAATTCGGTCCAATTTCATATGGCAAAACACCTGCCAAATAATCATCAAATTCAATTTTTTGAACTAATGTCCAGGTTCCATATAAATCTTTTAATAAATAAAAATTTTTGCCAAAATTGACACCATTTATTGTTATGTCCTCTTGAGCATAAATATATATAGGACCTTCAAGTTTCATACCACTGTAGTCATTTCTAAGAACAGGTGTAATTTGAAAATTTTTTATTTTTCTGAAAATCTTATTTTTTAATTCAAACTTTGGAAGATCATCTTCAAATGGAATCCATACTTCCCAATTTTTAGGGTAAGCAACAGTCGTCTTAAATCCTTTATCTTTAAGTTTCTCTGCTTGTTTTTTTGCTGATTCATAGCTAGCAAAAGGGCCAAAAACAATTCTTTCGATTGTTTTTGGATTTTTGATGGGTATATCCACCCAACTAATATTAATCTCTTTTGATTTATGTTTAATACCGTTGGACGATATCAGATTTAAAAAACCTTTATCAGTTATAAAATTGATATTCTTTTTTCTTGAAAAAATGTCATTCTCCCCGCCTAAATATTGCTTTAAACCAATTAAAAATTTTCCTTTTTTAATTTCATTATTGAGTTCAACCTTTTGCAATTCTTCTCCTTTGACATTTGAAGTAAATTTAATGTTTATTAAAAAGAGAGAAATACATCCTAAAAATAAGTATAAAAAAGCAGATTTAAGTTTCATAAGTTAGAACTTTCTTAATCAATTAAAAACTTTAATTTGCACCAATGCATATAAAGGTTTAGATTATCCTAATTAAACGCATTTGACTCAAATGTCTAAACTAAAAACCCGTAAATCAGCTGCCAAAAGATTTAAAGCTACTGCGACGGGCAAATTCATGAGAAGAAGAGCTTTCCATAATCATTTACTTGATCACAAAAGCTCAAAATTAAAAAGACATCTATCAACAAAAGCAGTTGTTGATGAAAGAGATGCTGATAATGTAAGATTAATGATTCCATACGCATAAATCTTTAACCAATTTTTATTAGATATTCATGGCACGAGTAAAAAGAGGCAACATAGCCAGAAAAAGAAGAAACAAAATCTTAAATCTTGCAAAAGGTTTTAGAGGCGGCAACAAAAATCTTTTCAGGACAGCAAATCAAAGAGTGATGAAAGCTCTTTGTAATGCTTATAGGGATAGAAGAAGAAGAAAAAGAGATTTTAGAAGACTTTGGATTTCTAGAATTAACGCATCTGCCAGGATAAATGGAACAAACTATAGCAAGTTGATAAATGGCATGAAAAATTCAGAAATTATTATAAATAGAAAAATGCTTGCACAATTAGCTTTAAATGATCCTAAGTGTTTTGAAAAAATTGTTTCTTCCGTTAGTAAGTAGAAAAAAGAATATAATCTAGAAAAATAAATATAAATAATGGAAATATCTTCCTTCCAATCTTATTTAATTATTCTTTTTGTTGTATTGATAATAATTTCTATTTTTGTATTCAGACAATTTCTAAAAACAAGAAGTGAAGAATTGAATTTAGTAAAATTCGAGCAAAAAGGTTTAGATTCTCTCACTCAAGCTACAGAATTATATGAATTTGGGTCTATTCAGATAAAAAAAAGATTATATTCTGAAGCTACTAAAACTTTTTTAAAAGCAATTGAAAATTATGAAAATGAACCTGATGAAGCCAAAGCGATAATAAATAATGCTTTAGGATTTTCTTATGCTGCTCAAAATGAATTTAAGAAAGCAATTAAACACTATAACTCTGCAATAAAATCACTTCCAGAATATCCTATAGCCCTAAATAACCTCGCATCAGCACAACAGCGTTTACTTGAGTACGACTTGGCATATGAAACTTATCAAAAGGTTTTGGTGATAGATCCAAAAAACAAAACAGCAATTAAAAAAAGTAAGGAGTTAGAAAAAAGAAACAATTATAAACCTTATAAAGGTATTAAAAATAAGGGATTCTAAATATGGACAATTCTTCTTCTTTACTAATTGATGGAAAACAATTTTCCAGTAGATTAATGGTTGGTACTGGCAAATACAAATCTACTCAAGATATGGTGGAAAGTTTATCAAATTCTGAAACGGAAATTATAACCGTCGCTGTTAGAAGAATTAAAAATGATCAGACCGGAGAAAATTTACTCGAAAAGATAAACTGGGAAAAATACTGGATGCTTCCTAATACAGCTGGTTGTGTTAATTCCGATGAGGCAGTCAGAATAGCAATTTTAGGAAGAGAACTTGCAAAATTATCTGGTCAAGAAGAAAATAATTTTGTGAAGTTAGAAGTTATTCCTGACAAAAAGTATTTGCTACCAGATCCAATAGAAACTCTTAAAGCAGCCGAAATTTTAATAAAAAAGGGTTTCGCTGTACTTCCATATATCAATGCAGATCCTATTCTTGCAAAAAGACTAGAAGAAATAGGTTGTGTAACTGTAATGCCATTGGGCTCGCCCATAGGCTCCGGGCAAGGTTTGTTAAATTTATCAAATATAAGGATAATTATTGAGAATGCAAAAGTGCCAGTAATAATTGATGCAGGAATTGGAGTACCTAGTGAAGCTTCTCAAGCTATGGAAATTGGAGCTGATGGTGTTTTAATCAATAGTGCAATAGCACAAGCTGCGAATCCTCCTCTAATGGCTCAAGCGATAAATTATAGTGTGAAAGCTGGCAGGCAAGCTTTTCTGGCAGGAAGAATTAAAAAACAAGACTTTGCAGTAGCAAGTTCGCCGGAAAAAAACATATCTATCTAATTCTCTTTATTTAGCAAAGTTTAAAAAGAAAGTAAAAATTTATTATTTGCTTCTATTTATCGTATTAAGAAAGAAGATTTGAAACTATTTACAATATTTTTTCGCAAAGTGGAAGCACACTGTAGTAATTTAATAAATATGTTATGAATCTTTTAATTCTGGAGTTCTGAGTGAAAGTTATTGTTCTAGGTGGAGATGGTTTTTGCGGTTGGCCTTGTGCGGTGAATTTAGCAGAGCAAAATCATGATGTTATTATTGTCGACAATTTAAGTCGTAGAAAAATTGATATTGATCTAGAGGTAGAATCTTTAACTCCAATTGCTTCGATAACAGAACGACTCTCTGCATGGGAAGAGATTGGAGGTAAGCCTATGAGATTTCTTAATATGGATATCTCTAAACAATATCAAAAATTGCTCAATTTGCTAATTGAAGAAAAACCAGATTCCGTGATCCATTTTGCAGAACAAAGAGCAGCGCCTTACTCGATGAAATCCAGTTTCACCAAAAGATATACAGTGGATAATAATGTTAATGGCACCCACAATCTTCTTGCTGCAATAGTAGAGAGTAATTTAGATATTCATGTTGTTCATTTAGGAACAATGGGAGTCTATGGATATGGATCACATAGAGGTGCAACAATTCCAGAAGGTTATCTAAAAGTAGAAGTTCCACAACCAGATGGAAGCCGATTTGAAGAAGAAATATTACACCCTGCCAGTCCAGGTAGTGTTTACCATATGACGAAAACCTTAGATCAATTATTATTTCTTTACTACAACAAAAATGATCTTGTAAGGATTACTGATTTACATCAAGGCATTGTGTGGGGAACAAATACAGAATCAACTTTGAAAGATCCTAGATTGACCAACCGATTTGATTATGACGGAGATTATGGAACAGTTTTAAACAGATTTCTAATGCAAGCCGCAATAGGATATCCATTAAGTGTACATGGGACAGGCGGACAAACAAGAGCATTTATACATATAAAAGACTCTGTAAAATGCGTACAACTTGCTCTTGAAAATCCTCCAAAATCTGGAGAAAGAGTCAAAATCTTTAATCAAATGACTGAGAGTCATCAAGTTGGAGAACTAGCTAAAAAAGTTGCTTCTCTAACAGGAGCTGATATTAATTATTTACCAAATCCAAGGAATGAGGCGGTAGAAAATGATCTAATTGTTGATAATAAATGTTTTATAGAATTAGGTTTAAACCCAACGACTCTTGATAATGGCTTATTAGAAGAAGTTGTTCAAGTTGCCAAAAAATACTCCAATAGATGTGATCTTAAGCGTATACCTTGCGTTTCATCCTGGACTAAAAAACAAGCTGAGGCAATAAAGACAAATTAAAATTTCTAAAATAGCTACCTTAAGAAAGTGAAAATTGCATTGTTTACTGAAACTTTTTTACCTAAAGTTGATGGTATAGTCACAAGACTGACTAAAACGATTGAATTTTTAATAAAAAATGGTGATGAAGTTATAATTTTTTGTCCAGAAGGGTGTCCAGAATCATATATGGGTGCAACTGTCGTTGGAGTTGCTGCAATGCCATTACCCTTATACCCAGAGTTGAAGCTTGGTTTACCGGGTCCTGCAGTCTCAGATAAGTTAGAAAAATTTAACCCAGATTTGATACATGTTGTCAATCCAGCTGTACTTGGCTTAGGTGGCATATGGTTAGCGAAAACTAATAATATTCCTTTAATTGCCAGTTACCATACTCATCTTCCAAAATATCTGGAACATTACGGTATGGGTATGTTAGAGCCACTTTTGTGGGAATTACTTAAAGCAGCTCATAATCAAGCCTTGTTAAATTTATGTACTTCCACCGCTATGGTCAATGAGTTAAAAGATAAAGGTATTCAAAGGACTGCTCTATGGCAAAGGGGAGTAGATACTTTCAGTTTCAGACCAGATTTGAGAAGTGAGAAAATGAGAAAAAAATTATTTGGGGAATATAACGACGCTAATTACTTATTGATTTATGTAGGAAGATTATCAGCAGAAAAACAAATTGAGAGAATTAAACCAGTCTTAGAAAGTATTCCTAATGCTTGCCTAGCACTTGTAGGTGACGGACCATATAGAAACCAGCTTGAAAAAATCTTCGAAAATACAAAAACTAATTTCATAGGATACTTATCTGGCGATGAACTTGCTAGCGCCTATGCCTCTGGAGATATATTTTTATTTCCATCTAGTACAGAAACACTTGGGTTAGTTTTACTAGAAGCAATGGCAGCAGGATGTCCAGTTATCGGAGCCAATAAGGGAGGGATTCCAGATATTATTAGCGATGGGATTAATGGTTGTTTATATGATCCTGATGAAAAAGATAATGGGGAACAAAGTTTGATTGAAGCGACAAAAAAAATTCTAGAGAATGAAGATAATAGAGAAGTTATGAGAAAAGAGGCACGAAACGAAGCAGAAAAATGGGATTGGAACCAAGCAACACTACAATTGCAAAATTATTATGCAGATACTCTCAAAGAAATAGATTAAAATTAATATTAATTATGCTACGTGTGGAGGAGTGGGATTATTATACGAACTTAAAGGAAGTATTAGAGTAGCAATATTTTGATTCTTTTCAGGCCTTTTTTTCTTTGAAAATTTTTTGCCAAAGGGTACTCTGATAACATTAGTTCCCTCAATAGAACAAATGTTTGAGTTATCTCCTGAAAAATTATTGACAAAATTTGGTAAATCCACATTTTTAACTGGCAAGTGCTTAACATTACCAGATTTAAAATCTTTGGTCATAGCTTCAAATACCCCAAAAAATTTGATGCCCAGATATTTTAATAAAAAAATTTAAAAAAATTCTATAAGAAAATATTAAATTTTTATTCTCACTGATAATAACTAAGTAAATATAAGGACGCTAGTCCTTTAAGCACATTTTTTTTCTTCTAAAGTCTCGCCTTGATTTACAGTGCAAGAACAAATTAAATTACGATCGCCATATGCATTATTGATCCTAGAAACTGAAGACCAAAACTTAATAGGCGTTGGAGTTTTATAAGGAAAAGAAGCTTTTTCTTTTGAATAAGGATAATGCCAATTATCAGCAATTAACTCTTTCAGCGTATGGGGAGCGTTACTTATTACATTATTATTCTTTAATGCAACATTTTTTTCTATTTCGCTGATTTCTTCTCCAATCAATAGCATAGCCTCGCAAAATCTATCCAATTCAACCAAACTTTCACTTTCAGTAGGCTCTATCATTATCGTCTCTGGAACAGGCCAACTTATAGTTGGGGCGTGAAAACTATAATCTATTAATCGTTTAGCTAAATCATTTACACTCAAACCAGTATTGGATTTTAAATCCCTAAAATCTAAAATACATTCATGTGCGACAAAATTATTTTTTCCTCTATAAAGAATCTTGAATTTATGCTTTAAAGAATGCGCAATATAATTTGCAGATAAAATTGCATGCGCAGTTGCTTTCCTTAAACCACTTAGACCAGCCATTTTTATGTACATCCAACTTATTGGAAGAATACTTGCACTCCCATGCTTAGCAGAAGATACGTAATTGGAACTAATAGATAAATTATTATCTATTAAAGAATGAGTTGGAAGAAATGGGCTTAAAGTTTCTGATGCAGCAACTGGGCCTACTCCTGGACCACCACCTCCATGCGGAATGCAGAATGTTTTATGTAAATTCAAATGACAAACATCAACACCATAATTCCCCGGTTTACATAATCCAACCTGAGCGTTCAAATTTGCTCCATCTAAATAGACAAATCCTCCCACAGAGTGAATTAAATCACATATCTTTCTGATTTGTAATTCAAAAACCCCATGAGTAGAGGGATAAGTCAACATAAGAGCCCCTATTTGGTTATCAAATTTCTTGACCTTGATTGACAAATCTTGAAAATCAATATTTCCTTCGTCATCACATTCAACGGTTAACACGTCAAAACCTGCCATAACTGCACTAGCAGGATTTGTTCCATGAGCACTTTTTGGAATTAAACATTTTTTTCTTAACAGTTCACCTTTTGATTCAAAATAAGAATTTATTGCCAATAAACCTGCAAACTCTCCTTGAGAGCCTGCATTTGGTTGAAAAGAAACTGATTTTAAACCAACAATCTCACTTATCCATTTTTCTAGGTCAGATATAATTTTTGAATAGCCTCTAGTTTGATCTAGTGGGGAAAAAGGATGAATGGAAGATAAATTAGCCCAAGAGACTGGATTTAACTCTGCTGCAGAATTTAACTTCATGGTACAGCTTCCCAATGGCATCATCCCATCTACTAAAGAAAAATCTTTTTCTGCAAGTCGGAATATATATCTCATTAATTCAGTTTCACTTTTGTAATTTGTGAATATATCTTGCTGCATCCATGCACTGGATCTCAAAGCTAAACTTTCAAGATGAAATTCTTTATCAAATTTTATATGCTCTAAATCTTCTTCTTTTTCTATAAGCTTTGCTATTAAAGTCAAAATATCTTTTATTTCTTTTTCATTACTAAGTTCATCTAAAGAGATCCCAAAGCCAGTTGAATTTTCAATAGTTGATCCCAACGGTAAAATTCTTAAGTTATAGCCATTTTTTAAAGCTTCATTATGGATCCTCGGAGAGTGCTCAGAATAAACATCAACACTATCGAATCTAATCCCATTAGGAATATCAAAACCTAAAGCAGCTAAACTTGATTCTAAATTTATTCTCAACTCAACTAATCTCTTAGCAATTTGCGTTAATCCAGAGGGTCCATGATAAATAGTATAAAAAGAAGAAATTATGGCTAACAAAGATTGAGCAGTACAAATATTACTAGTGGCCTTTTCCCTTCTAATATGTTGCTCTCTTGTTTGCAATGCTAGTCTTAGTGACTTTTCTCCATTTTTAGATAGAGTTTGCCCAACTATCCTTCCGGGTATAAGCCTTTTATATTTTTCGCTACAAGCAAAATATGCTGCATGGGGGCCACCAAAACCCATTGGAATACCAAATCTTTGCATACTCCCCACTGCTACATCAACACCAAATTCAGAAATTGGTTTAATCAAAACTTGTGCTAGTGGATCAATACATGCCGTAACAATAATTTCTGATCTATGTGCTTGGGATATTAAGAATGTAGGATCGTACAATTGTCCATTTTTACCAGGCAACTGCAACAACATTCCAAAAACATCATCATGATTAGGAAGGTTGCTTTGAGTAAAGCGTTTTAAGGATATTCCCAAAGGTTTTGCTCTGGTTTGTAGAACATTAAAAGTATGATCAAAAACATTTGACTCCACTAAGTACACTTTTGAAGATTTATTTTTTCTTGCGGAAAAACTCATGGCCATGGCTTCTGCTGCAGCAGTACCCTCATCCAACAAAGATGCATTAGCAACAGGGAATCCTGTTAGTTCACAAACAATAGTCTGAAAATTAAATAGAGCTTCTAATCTTCCTTGTGCAATTTCTGCTTGATATGGAGTATAAGACGTATACCACCTTGGATTTTCAAGAACATGTCTTTGGATTACTTTAGGCATATGATTGTCATAATAACCAAGGCCTATAAGTGATCTCATTTTAATATTTTTATTCACAATCTCTTCTAATTCGCTTAAAGCCTCAATTTCTGAACAACCTTGGGGCAATATTTCTGAAGATTTATCTATAAGCTGAATATCTTTAGGAATAACTTGATTTATAAATTGATCAATATTATTAAAACCAAGCTTGTTCAGCATAATTCTTTCATCATTATCTCCTAACCCAAGATGCCTATCTATAAACAAATCAGACCCTAATTTGGATGTCATATTAAAATATTTTTCTTTAAAATAGCTCTTTTTAAAAATTTTGCCTTATTTTGGTACAACCTTTGATTGATATTCTTCAGAAGTCATCAAATCAGCAATTGATGCTTTTGAGTCTGGTTTCAAAATGACTAACCAACCGTCTCCAATCGGATCATTCTGTAAAAGCTCAGGGTTCTCAATAACACTTTCATTTACAGATACTATTTTCCCTGAAAAAGGCAGATAGACTTCCTCAACGGCCTTAACTGATTCTATTGTTCCAAAAGTCTCGCCTTTCTCTAAAGTCGCACCTTCATCAGCTAATTCAACAAAAACAATATCTCCTAATTGATCTATAGCGAATTCACTAACTCCAATTTTTAATAATCCATTTTCTTCCAAGACATATTCATGAGTATCAGCATAGTTGAGGTTGTCTGGAAACTTGTAAGACATGATTAAGTAGATAAAGGAAGTAGAGAATCCTTTGAAATTAATTTTTCCTCTAATAGTTCAGATAATAATCGAATTAATGCAATTTTGATGTGAGCTATGTGAGAACCACCTTGAACATAAATATTGTAAGGATCTCTTAGAGGGGCATCAGCAGAAAATTCACTTGTGCTACCTTCAATAAAGGTACCTCCTGCCATTAATAATTTTGAATCATATCCATCCATTGATGATGGAACAACATTCAGAAAAGAATCTACTGGTGAAGAATTTTGAAAAGATTGACAAACTTTTTGTACTAAATCAGGATTATTCAATCTTACTGACTGAATAAGATCAGATCTATAAGTTGCTGGCTCTGGTAAAACCTTAAATCCTAAATTTTTAAAGACTGCTGCAACCATATCAGCACCTTTTAGTGATTCGTGAACAATTTGTGGTGCTAAAAACAAACCCTGCAAAATTAATCTTCCTAGTCCAAAATTTATTCCTGCAGAAGAACCAATGCCTGGTGAGGTTAATCTAGAACATGCCATCTCAACCAACTCTGCATCTCCTGCAATGTACCCACCAGTAGGAACTATTGTTCCTCCCAAATTTTTAATCAATGATCCAGCAATTATATTTGCCCCTTTAGAAATTGGTTCACTATCTTCAACAAGCTCACCATAACAGTTATCAACAAAACATATACAGTTAGGATCAAGAGAATGAATAAGACTACAAATTTTCTCTATCTGATGATTCGTAAGAGACTTTCTCCAACTATATCCACAACTTTTTTGTATGAATACTAATTTGCATGAATTTTCTTTAAAAAAATGAACAATTTTTTCTTCAAAAGAATCAAAATTTTCGCAGATATTTACTTGCTTATATTCAATCTCAAAATCTTTAAGTGATCCTTTTCCTCCTCCCCTTATTCCTATGACTTCCTCTAACGTGTCATATGGCTGTCCTGTAAGAGACAACATGACATCTCCAGGTCGAAGAATTCCAAATAAGACAGAACTTATTGCATGGGTTCCACTTACAAATTGCATCCTCACAGCAGCCTTTTCAGCAAGAAACAATCTTGCAAAGACCGCATCAATTTTTTCTCTAGATATATCATCATGACCACTACCAGAAGATTGATTGAAATGACTAGTAGAAACTTTTTCTTCCTTAAAAATTGTCAAAATATTTTCTAATTTCTGGAAAACCTGATTGGACCTTTCTTGGAAAACTTTACTTAAACTCTCTTCGACAGAAAGAACAACATTTTCAGCCAGCTTTAAGTTATTTTCAAGAGTCATTTATTATGAAAATTCATGTTATTTTCCAGAAGCTAAATTTCTTAATTCAGCGAGGAAAGCATTAGGTCCACTGCCCTGAAAATAAGAAAGTTTTTTTGAAGCCTCATATAAATCCAGAAGTTCTCCATCTAATTCTTCTGCCGTATAATCTCTAATTCCTGCAATTACCTCAGCAAAACGTTCTCTACGGGCAGATTTATAAACAGCATAAGCTCCCATTACCTGGATTTTACACGATCTCCAAGGCTTATTCTGACAAAAATGCACTGAAAGAGCATCACTTAAAGCAGAAGCTTCTTCATCTTCTATGTACCAGTCAAAAGATGAAGGTAGAGATTTTAATCCTGAAAATATCTCAAATAATTCCCCGGCCGACAATGGATTACCAGAATCATTTTTTAGGGGTAATGCAGACTCTTCCAAAGATTTCCATAACTCTGGGTAATCACTTTCAAAACGATCCCTGATTTTTTCAATGCCTTGATCAAGTATCGTATTGACTTGAGCTAAAGCTAGAAAAACTTCAGGACCAGGAGAAGATAACTTCCCATTCCTAAGATTAGAAATTTGCGAATTATGAACTTTACCTAAATCAAGAACTTCTGAAAGTAATGGCAATACTCTGTGAGACCAACCATTTCTTTCATGCCAGAGGTGTATCAAATGAGCCATAGCCCTTCGACCTCTAGATAATTTATCGCGATATCCGAGACTCACAGATAATTAAACTTATCAATAGTATAGTATGATAATATTACATATCGGTAATTTTGAAAATAGTATTTCAATATCATGAATTCAGTAATTTTCCAAGAAACAGCAAAATTAAAAAAACCTGTTCCAGCTGAAAAAGTTATAGAACTCTCAGAAAAATTACTGGAACCTTCCAGTCATTCAAAAAGATATCCTCCAAGACTACATAAAACGTGGGGAACAATAGTTTTTATGGTTGCAATACATATTCTTTCCCTTTTAGCTATACAACCAAAATTTTGGAGTCTCCCTGCAGTCACTTCATTATTATTTTTTTACTGGGTAACTGCTTGTTTAGGAGTCACCCTTGGATATCACAGATTGTTATCACACAGATCGTTCATTGTACCAAGATGGTTAGAAAGATTTTTTGCTACCTGTGGAGCCATAAGTTGCCAGCATGGACCAATAGATTGGGTAGGTTTACATAGGCATCACCACTCTTTTTCAGATACTGAAGTAGATCATCACAATAGTAAAAAGGGGTTTTGGTGGAGTCATATGGGCTGGATGTTTAAAGACGTAGAAGCACTAAAAGCTGTTCCAAAACTAAGTGCAGATTTAATAAAGGATCCATATTATAGATTTTTAAATAAATATTTTTTATTCTTGCAAATTCCTATTGGACTGACATTGTACGCAATAGGTCAAAAATTAGGAGTTGGAGGATGGGGTCTTGTCCTTTGGGGAATTCCATTGAGGCTTGTGGTTGTTTATCATATAACTTGGTTGGTCAACTCCGCTACGCATTGTTGGGGTAAAGCACCATTTGAAAGTGGTGATTCATCTAAAAACAATGCATGGGTTGCTGCATTAACTTTTGGAGAAGGTTGGCATAATAACCATCATGCATTTCCCAATTCGGCAAAACAAGGATTATTTAAAGGTCAGATAGACATAACATGGGAACATATTAAGATTCTTGCGAAATTTGGTCTTGCAAAAAAAGTAAAGTTACCCTCTAGGTCTTATTATTAACTATATTGTTCAATATTTTCATGGCTAAAAGAGTACAAGTCGCATTAACTGAATCAATCGCATCACTAGGTAAAGAAGGAGATCTAGTTGATGTAGCACCAGGATACGCAAGAAATTTTCTATTACCTTATGGCAAGGCAATGAACGTAACACCAGCTGTCCTTAAACAAATTGAGAGGAAGAAAGAAAAAGAAAAAATCGCTGCTGATAAATTAAAGCAAGAAGCTTTAGATTTCCAAACTGCATTATCTACAATAGGTAGATTCTCTATCAAAAAACAGGTTGGAGAAGATGGTGTCCTTTTTGGAACGGTTACCAATGGTGATGTTGCAGAAGCGATAGAAGCGGCTACTAAAAAAGAAATTGATAGAAGAAACATTACTGTTCCTGATATTCATAATTTAGGTTCCTTTACTGCAAAAATAAAATTACATCCAGAAGTAAATGCAGAAGTAAATATTGAAGTAACAAGTTAATCAATTTGTTGCATTATTTTGAAAAGTAGCCAGAGTATATATCTAAGCAATTAAAGATATGGTTTCTGTACCTTTTCCAAATAATGGGCAAAATAAAAATTTTAAAAAAGATTTTAATAGTGAAAATGCTGGGTTAGTTCCTCCTCAAAACGTTCAAGCAGAGGAAGCTGTTCTTGGTGGCATACTTCTTGATCCTGACGCGATCGGAAGAATTGCAGACTTAATTAAACCTGAAGCTTTTTATATAAATGCCCATCAGGAAATTTATAGAACAGCATTAATGTTGCATACCCAGGGAAAACCAACTGATTTAACATCAATGAGTGCTTGGTTAGCAGATAATGGATCACTAGAAAAAATTGGAGGAAACAGCAAACTGGTAGAACTCGTTGAAAATGTTTCCTCTACAGCTTCCATAGAACAAGTTGCTAATTTAATTAACGACAAATTCATGAGAAGACAACTTATTAGATCTGGGAATGAAGTGGTTCAACTAGGTTTTGATCAAACTCAAGATACTAATGAAGTTCTAGATAAAGCAGAGCAAAAAATATTTGAAATCAGTCAAGAAAAACCTTCAAAAGGTCTGACTCAAGCAGCTGAAATCCTTACAAGTACTTTCAATGAAATAGAGTCAAGATCATTAGGTACTTCAGTAGCTGGAATTCCTGTTAATTTCTACGATCTTGATGCGATGACTCAAGGTTTTCAAAGAAGTGATTTAATAATTGTTGCTGGAAGACCTTCAATGGGGAAAACTTCAATAGTTCTTAATCTGGCTAAAAATGTTGCACAATCTCAAGATTTACCTGTGTGTGTATTTAGCCTTGAAATGAGTAAAGAACAGTTGACATATAGACTGCTCTCTATGGAAGTCGGAATCGAAAGTGGCAGGCTAAGAACAGGAAGATTACAGCAAGATGAATGGCCATTACTCGGAGAAGGTATCAATTCATTAGGTCAATTACCAATATTTATAGATGACAAGCCTAACTTAAGTGTTCTAGAGATGAGATCTCTGTGCAGAAGATTAATAGCTGAACAAAAAAAAGAACTTGGATTAATTGTGATTGATTATCTGCAGTTGATGGAAGGATCAACCCCTGATAATAGAGTGCAAGAACTTTCACGAATAACAAGAGGTCTTAAAAGCATGGCCAGAGAATTAAAAGTACCAGTAGTAGCTTTATCTCAGCTTAGTAGAGGGGTTGAGTCTAGAACAAACAAAAGACCAATGTTAAGCGATCTAAGAGAGTCAGGATCTATTGAACAAGACGCAGATTTAGTATTAATGATTTATAGAGATGAATATTATAATCCGGAGACTGAAGATAGAGGAATTACAGAAATCATTGTCACTAAACATAGAAATGGACCCGTAGGAACTGTTAAATTATTATTTGAACCTCAATTTACAAGATTTAGGAATTTAGCCAAGTAAATCGCTCCTTAAATGCAAGATCATCACTCAACAAATGAATCTTTTGACGTCATCGTTATTGGAGGAGGACATGCAGGATGCGAAGCCGCTATAACAACAGCAAAATTAGGTTTTTCTACTGCCTTATTTACAATCAATCTAGATAGAATTGCCTGGCAGCCGTGCAACCCTGCAGTTGGGGGACCAGCAAAAAGTCAATTGGTTCATGAAGTTGATGCATTAGGTGGAATTATTGGTAAATTAGCCGATGAGACGGCTATTCAAAAAAGAATATTAAATGCAAGTAGAGGCCCAGCTGTATGGGCGTTAAGAGCTCAGACAGATAAAAGAGAATACTCAAAAAGAATGATCGAAATACTACAAAATACAGATAATTTATCTTTAAAAGAAGCAATGATTACTGAACTGGATATTGCAAAAACTGAACAAATTGGATTGAACTCAAAAAAAATCTTAAAAAAAAGAATAAAGGGTGTAAAAACATTCTTTGGTAGTTATTATTCAGCAAGGTCAGTTATCATCACAGCTGGTACGTTTTTAGAAGGAAGAATATGGATAGGAAATAAATCAATGTCAGCTGGTAGATCAGGCGAACAAGCAGCACAAGGCCTTACTCAGAATTTGCACGAAATTGGTATAAAAACAGAACGTTTAAAAACAGGAACTCCAGCAAGAGTTGATAAAAGAAGTATCATTTTTGATGAATTAGATATTCAACCAAGTACTGCAGCAGATAAATATTTTTCGTTTGACCCAGATATAAAAAATAATATGCCCCAAGTTAGTTGTCACATCACAAGAACAACTACCAAAACACATCAACTAATAAGAGACAATTTACATTTAACTCCAATTTACGGCGGTTTCATTGATAGTAAGGGGCCAAGATATTGTCCATCAATTGAAGATAAAATCGTCAAATTTGCTGATAAAGAATCACATCAAATTTTCTTAGAACCAGAAGGAATTAATACCCCTGAAATATATGTACAAGGATTTTCTACAGGTTTACCCGAAAATATTCAATTAGAACTTTTAAGGACCTTACCTGGATTAGGTGAATGTAAAATGTTGCGACCAGCATATGCTGTGGAGTATGACTACATACCTGCAACACAGCTCCAAACATCACTCGAAACGAAAGAAATTGAATATTTATTTAGCGCCGGACAAATTAATGGCACTACTGGTTATGAAGAAGCAGCAGCACAAGGATTAGTTGCGGGAGTGAATGCGACAAGAAAACTAAACAAAAAAGATCCAATAATCTTCACTAGAGAAAGTAGCTATATAGGAACAATGATCAATGATTTAATTACAAAAGATCTCAAAGAACCGTATAGAGTCCTCACTAGTAGGAGTGAATATAGGTTAACTCTCAGAGGAGATAATGCAGATAGAAGATTAACACCATTAGGTTATCAAATAGGGCTAATTAATGATAAAAGATGGTCGGCCTATCAAGAAAAAATGAACCTCCTCGAAGAAGAGAAATTTAGATTAAATAACACTCGTTTAAAAAATACCGAGGAAATATCAAAAAAAATAGAATTAGAAACGGGATCAAAAATCAAAGGCTCAACAACTTTGAAAGAACTCTTAAAAAGACCAAACTTTCATTATTCAGATCTAATTAAATATAATTTGAATGAAAGAAATCTAGATTCTTCAATACAAGAAGGTGTTGAAATAGATATTAAATACGAGGGTTACCTTAAAAGACAAAAAAACAACATAGAACAAATAAATCGTCAAAGCTGTAAATCTCTGCCTCAAGAAATAAATTATGAAAAGATAGAGACATTATCTTTAGAAGCTAGAGAAAATTTGAATAGGATAAAACCAAAAAATTTTGGTGATGCGTCAAAAATTCCCGGTGTAAGCAAAGCTGATTTAACTGCATTACTTGTTTGGCTAAAAATAAGAGAAATAAAAAAAGAAAAGGCAAATATTTTTGTCGAAAAAAAGTTATCATCTTAAAAGGATTACGTCTGAGCACTGAATAATAAACTTTTTAAATCACCAAAAATTTTATGGGAAGAAAAAGCCTCTACTTTTTTAGTGAAAAATTCAT
Source organism: uncultured Prochlorococcus sp. (assembly GCA_902572075.1). Lineage (GTDB taxonomy): Bacteria > Cyanobacteriota > Cyanobacteriia > PCC-6307 > Cyanobiaceae > Prochlorococcus_A. The sequence continues at coordinate 36,254 of CACGER010000008.1, read as the reverse complement.
TACCAAAAATTTCGGGTCCATGGAAATTAATGCTGCTTGGGGATGGAAGTCCAACTAGACATTTACAGCTTTTAACTAATCAAGAGACGAAAATTAAATTAATTTCAATGCAATTAGATCCTCTATTCATCGCAGAGGGACCTAAAGAGTTAAATCAGTTAAATGGACCTTTAATTAGAAGACAAGTATGGATTAATAATAATAATAAAAACCTAGCATGGGCTGAAAGTTGGTGGAATGCAGAACAAGTGAATGAAAATTTAAAAGCCAAAGAAGAACCAATATGGAAGAATTTGACACAAGACAGATCAGAATTATTTAGAGAAGTTGATCGAATTTCACTTGTTAATTCAAATTGGTTAGAGGATCAATTTTGTTTTAAAGGTCCATTTTGGTCAAGAAATTATAGATTTTTTCGAGACAAAAAGCCCCTAACAATTATTAGAGAAGTATTCAATCCACATTTAGAAAGTTTATTAGGCTATTCAGGAATTAAAGAATTTACGAAACTATACTCTTCTTCTTCTTGATCTGGGAAGATTTCTTGATTTTGATTGAACTTGTTGATTTGATTGATCTCTCGAAGTATTAATCTCTGTTTCTGAAGCTCTTTGCCATCTTTCAACTTTGAAATCCATTTCATCTGGCCAATCTTCGTCCTTACTATCTTTCACGTAAGGTAATTTTTTTTGCTCAGTTGTCTGTAAATTTTTTGGTTGCCTTAAAGATATTGCTTCTAAAGGTCTTTTTGAGTGCTGTTTAGCAGATTCATAAGAATTTGATTCTCTGGAAAATGTCTTAATATCCCTGTTATCATCGTAAAAATTCTCATCATTCCAATCATCATTATCTTCATCAAAAAATAAATCCACTTTTTCAGATACCCATCTTCCTACTTTTTTAACACTCTTACTTGTTATTCCTTGAAAATCTGAGTTCCTTCTTTTTCCTGGCCTGGCACCAGATACTCCATCAACAAATTGTCTTCCAGTTTCGAAAATTTTATCAACCTGTTTATCAACAATATTTTTATCAAAACTATTTCTAAGATTTCTAATTCTCCTTGAATCCATAAATTATTTTTCTTTTTAAAATATAAATTACATTAAAAAAATAAATAATTCCAAATATAGAAACAAAAACACATCTTATATTTTTAATCAAACAAAATTAAACACTTTTTATTCCATGATCCATTAAAGAAATTTACACAACATTTTTTACAAGCAATATTCTTTATCCTTTTCCTATAGAAAAATTTCTCACCACAATTTTGGCAAGTTCCTATATATTTTAATTCTCTCCTTTCAATAGGAAATGAGTGCCTCACAGAAATTTGAAAATTCTTCTCTTTCTTATTAATTTCATTCATCTTTTCCAAGAAATTTGGACCATGTATCTCATTTTTTTTTAATATCCGATCTACCCATGCATGAATCATTTCATGACATAAAGTACTGTTTATTTCACTAGTAGATAATTTACTCAAAATAGGTTTCGATAAGATAATTTCAGAATCTACAAGACCATTAATTCTTTTTCTTTTATAAAAACCAGCAGTGGTTTTTAATCTATTATCACTCCATCTAACTTTTACTAAAGGTTGATTATTAACCGCTAGAGAATTTTCAAAATATTGGCTATTAAATTTGTGAAATAAAGGTAAAAGAGGAATTACAGGCATTATGGATTAAAATTAGTATTATTTTGACAAAAAAAGCCATCAAAAACGATTTCTTTTCTTAAAGTAATAAAAACTCAAATCAACATGGATGCAACACTAGTTAAAGATATAGGAATTAAAGCACTATTAGTTGGCGGAGCTGTACTAGTTTCTTTTTGGACTTTTAATGCAGTCAAATTAGTTATAAGCGCCAGAGGAATTAATCCGTTAGTAAGAAAGTTTTTTGATCAAATAGCTGCTGGCAGAATTGATGCAGCTTATGGTTTGACTACAAAAACTTATAAAACTCATGTGAAGCGCCAAGACTTTCTTAAATTTTTAGCTAGTTTAAATCTCAATAAATACAGAAATTTAAAATCAGGAAGACCTAGAGTCCAAGAAGATCAAATCATAATAACTCTGAATTTAAAATCAGAAGATAAACAAGATGAGCTCCCATTAGATTTTACTTTTGCAAAAACTGACAATGATTGGAAAATAGACAGAATAGCAAAAGTAAATTAATAATTTCTTGTGAGGCAAAAAGAATTGTATAAAGAAGAGATAATACATCAATTAGAATTACATCCAAGTAGATTAGATAAAGAAAAAATCATTTCAGAAGCAATGGAACAAGGTTTAGATGATTTTTTTGAAGGAATCCGTATGGCACTTGATCCATTGGTAACTTTTGGTGTAAAAATTGTTCCCGAAAAAGAGAATGAAAAAAGTCAAAATTTTGTATGGAAAGATTTTAGGCTATTAGCAAATAAGCTTATTCAAAGAGAACTTACTGGTCACGCTGCTCGCGATGCAATTCTTACGGCTATGGAATCTGCAACAAAAGAAGAGTGGAATGGATTTTATAGACGAGTTTTAATTAAAGATCTTAGATGTGGTGTATCTGAAAAAACAATCAACAAGATAGCCAAGAAATTTCCCAAATATGCGATTCCTATTTTTTCATGTCCCTTAGCTCATGACAGTGCAAATCATGAAAAAAAAATGATAGGAAAAAAGCAAATTGAAATCAAATTAGATGGAGTACGCGTCATAACTATTATTAGACAAAATAAAGTAGAAATGTTTTCTCGTAATGGGAAACAATTCCATAATTTTGGTCATATTATCTCAGAAATAGAAAAAGTGTTAAAAGAAGATCCTGCACCCCATGACTTAGTCCTAGATGGTGAAGTAATGAGTGCTAACTTTCAGGATTTGATGAAACAGGTTCATAGAAAAGATGGCAAACAAACAAAAGACGCAGTTCTCCACCTATTTGACTTATGTCCCCTTGAAAACTTCCAAAAAGGGAGATGGAACACTAGTCAAACAAAAAGAAGTTTATTAGTAAAAAAATGGGTAGCAAAACATTCTATGCTTCTAAGACATGTAAAAACACTTGAATGGGAAAATGTAAATCTCGACACCATTGAGGGACAAAAAAGATTTGTAGAGCTAAATAAAGCTGCCGTGGAAGGTGGATATGAAGGAGTAATGATTAAAGATCCTGATGCTATGTATGAATGTAAAAGAACACACAGTTGGTTAAAAGCAAAACCTTTCATTGAAGTCACTTTAAAGGTTGTATCGGTTGAGGAAGGAACAGGTCGCAATAAAGGTCGACTAGGAGCTGTCCTAGTAGAAGGGGAAGATGATGGGTATGAATACAGTCTTAGTTGTGGAAGCGGATTTAGTGATATCCAACGTCAAGAATATTGGTCAAAACGTAGTCATCTTATAGGTCAACTTGTAGAAATCCGAGCTGATGCTAAAACGAAATCCAAGGACGCGGTAACTTTTAGTCTTAGATTTCCTAGATTCAAATGCTTTAGAGGATTTAAAGCTGGAGAAAAAGTTTAAATTTTAAAAAATAATACTCAACAAAGTAGTCAAAGAAAAATGTGGTTTTTAAATAAAAAAAATAAAAATCTTGGCTATAAAATATAGGAATAATTATCAGGACTTTTTGAGAGACTTATGACGAAGAAAACAGTTTTCAACTTCATAAAAACACCTTGTGGACAGGCAAAATATATCGAATTAGAGGCCAACAAAACCTTACTAGGTAAATTTAGACTGTTGTGGTTTATCTTAATTGCATCAATTAGAGATTGGAATATTAAAGAGTAGATTCTTAGGATTTTTCAAAATATTCTCTGGAGTATTTAGCTGAGAAATATACAACTAAAAAAGTTGAGATAATTCCAATACTAGTAATATATAAATTATTTGGTGATTGCAGATTTTTTAACTCCTGAATACTTTTTGCCAAACTACCTATTGAGCAATAAAGAAAAGTGCCTGGAATTATTCCAATAAGGCCAAGAGCGAAATCTCTAAATTTAACATTATTCAAACCATAAAAATAATTAAGAATACTGAAGGGAAATATCGGCGATAATCTGGCTAAAAAAATTAATTTAAGTCCGCCTTTTTCTACTACTTTTTCCATGACACTTAATTTTGGATAACGGCTAAAAAGATTTTTTAAATTTTTTGCAAAAAAATTTTTTGATACAAAAAAAGCAACTGATGCTCCTATGGAAGCGGAAATGAAAACTATAATTGATCCTAAATATGAGCCATATAAAAAACCGGATAATAAAGATAACCAAGAGGCTGGAAGTATTAATAAAACAATTAAAATATAAATACAAACAAACGAAAAGATCCCAAAACCAGTATTAAAAAAAAAAGACAAATTATAAATATTTTCAATAAATATATTCATTCTCAATTTAAAAGTTCGAGTTTTTTAGTGATTCTTTCCTTTTGTACCGAACCCTCATTTAATTTAAATCTGCATTCATCAACAATATCTTTTGGAGCCTTATCAACGAAACTGTTATTAGATAATCTCTTATTTAAATTTTCTAATTCAATATTCACCTTTTTTAAATCCTTTGTTAACCTTTCCTTTAATGCATCTATATTTACAAAATCCTGAAAAGGTAAGTAAACCTCTAAATCACTAATTATCCCGGAAAAAGATTTAGCGAACTCTTTTTTATCAACAGCATTAGTTTTAAAAATAAATACTTCAGAAGATTTAGTTAAGGTTTGAATATCATCAACTAAAGTTTTTAAAAAATCAATCAATTCATCATTGTCTGAAATTAAATATACAGGACTTTTTTGTGATGGCTTAAGACCTAATTCAGCTCTTAAATTTCTAATCAGCCTAATAATTTCAAAGAGTTGCTGAAAAGAATTATCAAGCTTATTATCAACAAATTTATTTTCGTGAATTGGCCATTTTTGAAGAGATAATAATGCATTATCTGGTTTTAGTTGCAACACATGCCAAAGTTCCTCAGTAATGTGCGGCATAAAAGGATGAATCATTACCAAAATATCATTAAGCACTTTTATTAAAACTTTTTCAGATATTTGTCTATTTTTAGTCTCTTTATTATTAAACCTTTGTTTAGCAAATTCTACATACCAGTCACAAAAATCATTCCACGTAAATTCATATAGAAGTTTCGCAGATTCTCCCAATTTATATTCTGTCAATAAAGCAGCGACTTTTATATTAACTTGATTCAATTTCGATAAAATCCACTTATCACATAACTCTAAAGAAGTTTCATCACTCTCATTAAGCGAATAATTATTATTAGAAGTTTTATTAATTAACACAAATTTAGTTGCATTCCATAATTTATTCGCAAAATTTCTTGAAGCTTCAACAGTTGAAGACGTATCTTTTTTCCTATCAAAATCAAGCCGGATATCTTGTCCAGCGCCTGCAACTTCTCGAATTAAAGCAAATCGTAAAGCATCAGAACCATATTTATCAATTAATAGTATTGGATCAATACCATTACCTGAACTTTTACTCATTTTTTTATTGTTTTCATCTCGCACTAGACCATGAATATAAACATCCTTAAAAGGAATGTTATTTGTAAAAGTATTCCCCATCATTGTCATTCTTGCCACCCAGAAGAAAATAATATCGAAACCAGTAACAAGAACACTATTTGGATACCATTTTTTAAAATCCGGATCATTCGTATTTGGCCAACCAAGAGTTGAAAAAGGCCACAAACCACTTGAAAACCATGTATCCAAAACATCTTTATCACGAACCAATTTAATATTTAATCCAAATTTTTTATTAGCTTCAATTAAGGCATCCTCTTCATTTCTTGCAACGATATATGGAGTATTTTGTTCTATTGAGTCTTGTGATTTATCTAGAACATACCAAGCTGGTATTTGGTGCCCCCACCACAATTGCCGACTGATACACCAATCATTAATATTCTCTAACCAATCCTTATAAACTTTCTCCCAGCGTGGAGGAATAAACGATGGTTTTTTAGAATCAATTTCATTAAGACATGCTTGTGATATATCATCCATTTTCAAAAACCATTGTGTTGACAATAAAGGTTCAATTGGCACCTTACCTCTATCAGAAAAAGGAACAGTATGTTTATAATCCTCTATCTTTGTCAAAAGGCCTAAGTTATCCAATTCTTTGATAATTCTCTTTCTCGCCTCATATCTATCTAAATTTTGAAAAATACCTGCATTAATATTTAAAGTTCCATTTTTGTTCATTACATTAATCTGTTTTAAATTATGCCTTTTTCCTATTGCAAAATCATTTGGATCATGGGCTGGAGTAACCTTCACACAGCCCGTACCAAAATCTTTATCAACATGTGAATCAGCGATAATAGGTATTTCTCTATCAACGAAAGGAACTTTTACTTTGAAACCAATAAATTCTTTATATCTATCATCATCAGGATTAACTGCCACAGCAGTATCGCCCAAAAGAGTTTCTGGTCTAGTTGTTGCAACTTCTAAGTACTTATCTAACTGTTCGCCACTTTCAGAAATTAAAGGGTATTTAAAATGCCACAAATGACCATTTACTTCTTGCATTTCAACTTCAAGATCACTTACGGCAGATTGTGATTCAGGGCACCAATTAACCAAATATTCGCCTCTATAAATTAAGTTCTTTTTATAGAGAATATTAAAAGCCTCAATAACTGCTTCATTTAATTTTTGATCAAGAGTAAATCTTTCTCTAGTCCAGTCAACTGAATATCCTATCCTTTTTAATTGAGAAACTATTCTTCCACCACTTTGTTCTTTCCAGTTCCATGCTCTTTTAAGAAATTCATCTCTTCCAATATCCTCACTTGTTTTGCCTTCACTTTTTAATTGTTTTTCGAGAATAGTTTGAACAGCTATTGAAGCATGATCAGTTCCCGGTAAACACAAAACATTCTTACCTAAAAGCCTTTGAAAACGTACTACAACATCTATCAAAGCCGTATTAAATGCATGCCCCATATGCAAAGATCCAGTTACATTTGGTGGGGGAATAACAACACAAAAAGGCTCTCCATCATCCTCAGGGTTAGGACTAAACGCCTTTAGACTTTCCCATTTTTCTTGCCACTTTTTCTCTACTTCAAAAGGTGAATAATTCTCTAAAGATAATTGATCATTCATCTCTGTCATGTGTAAATTTTATTTCAATAAAGTTTTTATTTTATCTTGAGAGCAGCTAATTAATGAAAATAATATTAGTTTGCAAAAAAACACATCAATTCTACAAAAGTTTGAAACCAGAACCACAAGAACAACGTTTTGCATTTTTTGGTGTTGAAATAAGAAATCCACCACCGCTCAAATCACCGTAATAATCTAATTTTAAATCTTTCAGTAAATTAAACTTTTTTACATCCGCATATAAAGTTACTCCTTCAGTTCTCGAAATAGGGGATCCATTACATGTCCCTGGCCTTAATTTAATATGCATCCATCCTTCGGAACAATTTTTATCCTCTACCAAATCTATCGACATTTCTCCTGGAGAACCTCCAAAAGAAGCTTGCCTAGAGAGTTCTGAAGCAGCACTTTGACTGATTGCAAGATTGACGATCTCAGTCATTAGAAAAATAATAAATGGGCGATCCAGGGTTCGAACCAGGGACATCCTGCTTGTAAGGCAGGCGCTCTACCGCTGAGCTAATCGCCCTTATGATAAACCATTCTAATAGATGAAGTTGAAAAATTTATACTAAGTATTTAAATATTTCATGATTGAGGCAAAATTTAATTAATGAAATATATCCTATGTCCTCAAACAATAGATATAAATTGGAAAACAATTCCGATTTAGAGACTATAAATAGTTTTAAAATCTTAATATCTAATATCAAAGCATTAAAAGATAAAACTTGGGGCTGCCCATGGCAAAAAATACAGTCTCATATATCGTTGATACCATTTTTGTATGAAGAAAGTAATGAATTTATAGATGCAATATATGAAAAAAATGCAAATAACATATGTGAAGAGTTAGGAGATCTTTTTTTACAAGTCATGCTTCATGCTGAAATCGGTTGCGAAGAGAAAGAATTTACACTAAATGATGTTATAAAAAATCTAAACAAAAAAATTATTTATAGACATCCATATATTTTTAACAAAAAAGAAAAAGTATCATTAAAAAAATCACAACAGATTTGGGTAAATATAAAAAATTCAGAAAAAGAAGCACCTCATATGAAATCTTCAATTAGTAGAAATTTAAATTTGAAAATTAAAAATTTACCGCCAACGTTTGGAACAGATAAAATCACAAATATTGTTAAAGAATATGGTTTTAAATGGGAGACTGCCGATCAGATTTTTGAAAAGTTAGAAGAAGAGATTAATGAATTAAAGGAAGCAATTAAAAGTAATAATGATTCAGAAATAAAAAATGAATTTGGCGATATTTACTTTACCCTTCTGAATCTCTCAAACTTTTTAAAAATAAATCCTGAATCAGCTCTTCAAAAAACTAATAAAAAATTTTTAGACAGATTTTCAATCATTGAACATCATGCAGGCGATAATATTAAAAAACAAACTGCTAAAGACTTTCAACGGCTTTGGCAAATAGCCAAGCGAAAACTTAAAAGAAAAAATTCTTAAAAAGCAAATGACTAATATTTCAACATGGATTGATGAATATCATAAAGGCTCAAGATTCGGCCTAAATGGAGATGTTTTAATTAAACAAAAATCTCAATATCAAGAAATTATTGTTGTTGAAAATGAATACTATGGCAGAGCTTTAATGCTTGATGGTTGTTGGATGACATCACTAAAAGACGAGAAATATTATCATGAGTGTCTTGTGCATCCAGCATTAAGTAGCATTGACGAAAAATCTAATGTACTAATTATTGGTGGAGGAGACGGCGGTACGGCAAGAGAATGCGTTAAATATTCTCAAATATCAAAAATTGATCTAGTAGAAATTGATGAAGAGGTAATCAAAATATCTAAAAAATTTTTAAAAGAAATTGGAGGCGAAGCATGGAATGACAAAAGATTAAAGATTCATATTGATGATGGTGTTCAATGGGTAAAAAAAACAAGAGATAATTTTTACGACGTTATATTTATAGACTGTTCAGATCCCTCAGAATTTTCAAATTTATTATTTTCATATTCGTTTTATAGAGAATGCAAAAGAATTCTTAAAAAAACTGGTATTTTAGCAACACAAAGCGAATCACCTGAATCCTTCAAAAATATTCACATAAGTATTTTGAAAACCCTTAAAACAATCTTTAAAGTCTCTGAAACTATGTATTCTTTTGTGCCTATATATCCAAGTGGCATTTGGAGTTGGACATTTGCTTCTGAAGAAGTTCTGAATTTATCAAAGCAAAATTATGATGAAGTCGTAAAAATAGAAAAAGGATGTGAAATTTGGAATTTGAATTTTCAAAATGCAGCATTCAAAATGATGCCAAATAAAATTGTAAAAGAACTCAATTCATAGAATGATAAAAAATTTATTTGATAACGAAAATGCGATTTTTATGGGAGCAAAAAGAAGCCCTAATGATTGCACAATTGGTATATTTGGAGTCAATTATGATGGGACATGTTCTTTCAAACCTGGAGCTAGATTCGGACCAGAAGCGATAAGACAAGTCAGTTCTTGTTTAGAAACATATTGTCCAAAAATAAAAAAAGACTTAGAAGATATTATGTATGTTGATTTTGGATCAATACTAATTGATAAAAATGACTCAAAGTCCGTTATTGAATCAGTTAAATCAGCAACAAATTATTTAATCAGTAAACGCCTTAGTCCTATTATGCTTGGCGGCGAACACTCTATTACAAGAGGTGCAATTGAAGCATTAGTAAAAAAATATCCAGATTTGATATTGGTTCAACTTGATGCTCATGCAGATTTAAGAGAATCATATATAGGAAATGAACATAGTCATGCTTGTACTATGAAAAGGTGCTTAGAAGTGCTACCTGAAAAGAAAATTTTGCAAGTAGGAATTAGAAGTGGGACTAAGGAAGAATTTGAATTTATGCATAACAACAACCAATTAGTTAACTTTTGTCCAGGCGGAAATACATATGAGTTAAAACAAGCTCTTCTTCCATACGCTAAGTCTCCAATCTATTTAACAATAGATTTAGATTGGTTTGATCCCAGTTTATTAGCAGGGACGGGCACTCCAGAACCGGGAGGATTTTTTTGGAATGATTTTGAAGAGATACTTAAAACTTTAAAAGACCTTAGAATCGTGGGATCAGATATTGTGGAATTATCTCCAGAAATTGATAGAAGCGGAGTAAGTAGCATAGTTGCAGCCAAAGTACTTAGAAGCTTAATTTTGTCATTAGAAAATATGCAATAAAAAATTTCTAAACTAAAGTGTAGAAATACTAAATAGAAACTAAATATTTCATGGATTTGCTAAAAAGTCCTCTTTACTCAAAATATGTTGAATCCAATGCAAAATTAGTGGATTTTGCAGGTTGGGAAATGCCCATATCATTTTCAGGATTAATTAAAGAGCATGAATCAGTTAGATATTCAGCAGGATTATTTGATATTTCTCACATGGGTGTGATTTCTATCAAAGGAATCAATCCAAAGGATTATATTCAAAAACTTTTTCCTACTAATTTATACTCCTTTTGTGAAGGTCAGGGGCTTTATACAGTAATGCTCAATGATAAAGGAGGAATAATAGATGACTTAATAATTTATGACCTTGGTATACAAAAAAATGACATATCAGAATTATTGTTAATAGTTAATGCAAGTAGATATGAAGAAGATTTTCAGTGGATAAAAAATAATTTAAATATGTCTGAAATTTCGATTACAAACTTTAAAAAAGACAAAGTACTTTTAGCACTACAGGGAAAAAACTCATTCGATTTATTTGAAGAATGGATTGAATCTTCGATCTCACATATCCCTAACTTTGGATGCGAATATAAAATTTTTGAACATATTTCGCCTAAGGAAAAAATTTTCTTTTCAAAGACAGGCTATACGGGGGAAAATGGTCTAGAAATACTTTTATCTAAAAAAGCAGCAATTAATTTATGGGATTTCTCAATTTCTAAAAATGTTGCACCTTGTGGTTTAGGAGCTAGAGATACTCTTAGACTTGAAGCAGGCATGCATCTTTATGGGCAAGACATAAATGAAGAAACTTCTCCATATGAAGCAGGGTTAGGATGGCTAGTACATCTAGAAAATAATCACGAATTCATTGGCAGAAGAGTTCTTGAAGAGCAGTCAAGATTAGGTATTCAAAAAAAGTTAGTTGGTCTCTCTATAAAAGGTAAAGCAATAGGAAGAAAAGGGTGCGCAGTTCTTAAAGGTGATGAGAATATTGGAACTATTACTAGCGGCAGTTGGTCTCCAACTAAACAACAAGCTATTGCTTTTGCATACATCAATACTTCGCATGCCTTAATAAATAATGAAGTTGAAATATTAATAAGAGGCAAAAAATTCAACGGGGTTATAACAAAAAGAGCGTTTTATAAAAAGAATTATTAACTAAATTTACCCTTAAAGAATTATTATAAGTTATTGATAAATAAACCATAGTTAGATGAGAAACAAAATTTGTGAAGAACTTAATAATACAGATATTGGTAAATTAGTAAATTTATGCGGATGGGTAGATAGAAGAAGAGATCATGGTGGTGTAATTTTTATTGATTTAAGAGACCATAGTGGATTCTTACAAATAACAATTAACCCCGACGATGGTGCAGATCTATTTAAACAGGCAGAAACTCTAAGAAATGAAACAGTAATAATGGTCAGCGGAATTATTAATGAAAGACCCAAAGATTCCATAAATACAAATTTAAGTACTGGAGAGTTAGAGCTTAAGGTTAAAGATTTGCAAATTCTCAACCAAATTAAAAACAACTTACCTTTTCCAGTATCTATACATGATTATGAAAATACAAAAGAGGAACTCAGATTAAAATATAGATACCTTGATTTAAGAAGGGGAAAATTACTAGAAAATTTAAAAACAAGACATAAGATTATTAAAGTTGCTAGAGAATTTCTTGATAATTTTGGATTTACAGAAGTAGAGACCCCATTACTTACAAAGTCAACTCCTGAAGGGGCTCGCGATTTTCTTGTTCCTGCACGTCTTTCAAATGGAGAATTTTTTGCTTTACCTCAATCCCCACAACTCTTTAAACAACTTTTAATGGTTGGGGGCTTAGATAAGTATTATCAAATCGCAAAATGTTTCCGTGATGAAGACTTAAGGGCAGATAGACAGCCAGAGTTTACTCAATTAGATATTGAGATGAGCTTTATTAGTGAAGAAGAAATAATTTCTTTTAATGAAAGTCTCATAAAAAAAATATGGAAAGAAGTGTTAAATATTAATTTTAATAATTCTTTTCCAAGAATGACATGGCAGGCAGCAATGGATAATTACGGCACTGATAGACCAGACACTAGATATCAAATGTTATTGAAAGATTTAGGAGGAGTATTAGGTAATATTGGGTTTAATATTTTCACCAAGGCAATTAAGTCTGGAGGGTATATAAAATCCATAACAGTCAAAGGAGGTAATTCAAGTATTAGCAACGTAAGAATTAAACCAGGAGGTGACATCTTCAAAGTAGCTCAAGACGCAGGAGCTGGAGGTTTAGCCTTTATAAGGGTCAAAGGAGGTGAGCTTGAGACTATTGGGGCAATTAAAAATAATTTAAGTAAAGAGCATGTAGCTGATATTTTAAAAATCACAGAAGCAAAAGATGGAGACTTAATTCTCTTAGGAGCTGGAGATAAACAAATTGTCAATCAATCATTAGATAGGGTTAGACAATATATCGCAAAAGAATTAAATCTCATAGATAAAAGCAAATGGAATTTCTTATGGGTAACTGACTTCCCTATGTTTGAGAGAAATGAAGATGAAAATAGATATGAAGCTTTACATCATCCTTTTTGTTCTCCAAAAAATATAAAATCTAAAGATTCTGAAAACTTGAAAAAAAAAATTGAGAGCTCTACAGCAAATGCTTATGACTTAGTTCTTAATGGATTGGAGTTAGGAGGTGGCTCTTTACGTATTCATGAGGCGAACTTACAAAGACAGGTTCTGAAAACGGTAGGACTTACTGATAAAGAGATTGATGAAAAATTTGGATTTTTAATAGAAGCCTTAGAAATGGGGGCTCCTCCTCATGGTGGAATAGCGTTTGGATTAGATCGTATTACCATGCTGATAATTGGTGCAGATTCAATCAGAGAAACCATTGCGTTTCCAAAAAATCAACAAGCAAAATGCCTTCTCACAAATGCACCTTCCAATGTCTCTGAATCACAATTAAAAGAATTAGATATTGAAATAACAATTGATGAATAAGAATATATATGGATGTTCTAAAAGTTTTTTGTTTAAATAAAATATAAGGAGGCTGTGCTTAATTAAAAATATTTAATGTCAAAATTTGTATTTGTCACCGGAGGAGTAGTTTCTAGCATTGGTAAAGGGATTGTAGCTGCAAGCTTAGGAAGATTATTAAAATCTAGAGGATATAGTGTTTCAATATTAAAACTAGATCCATATCTAAATGTTGATCCAGGAACAATGAGCCCTTTTCAACATGGAGAAGTATTTGTAACCGAAGATGGGGCTGAAACCGATCTAGATTTAGGTCACTATGAAAGATTTACTGATACTGCAATGACAAGGTTAAATAGTGTGACTACGGGATCTATTTATCAAGCAGTTATTAATAAAGAAAGAAGAGGCAATTATAACGGTGGAACTGTACAAGTAATACCTCACATAACGGGAGAAATTAGAGAAAGGATTCATAGAGTAGCCGCTAACAGCAATGCAGATATTATTATTACTGAAATTGGTGGAACAGTTGGTGATATTGAATCTCTACCTTTTTTAGAGGCAATAAGAGAATTCAAAAATGATGTCAATAGGAACGATGTTGCATACATACACGTAACATTACTTCCTTACATCAAAACCTCTGGCGAAATAAAAACTAAACCTACACAACATTCAGTGAAAGAATTAAGATCAATTGGAATTCAGCCAGATTTACTTGTATGCCGAAGTGATAAATCTATCAATGAAGCTCTTAAAAAAAAGCTTAGTGGTTTTTGCGGTGTCAATATCAACTCTGTAATTGAAGCTTTAGACGCAGACAGTATATATTCTGTACCTCTTTCTTTAAAAAAAGAAGGTTTATGCAAAGAAACCTTGAAGTATTTAGACCTTGAAGATAAAAAATGTGATTTGAAAAATTGGGAGCAACTAATACACAACCTAAGAAATCCTGGAGATCCAATAAAAGTTGCACTTGTAGGCAAATATATTGAACTTGGAGATGCATATTTATCCGTTGTTGAAGCTTTAAGACATGCATGCATTGAACAAGGGGCTTTATTAGATTTACATTGGGTAAGTGCTGAAATGATAGAAAAAAACTCAGCAGAAACTTACTTAAATGAAGTTGATGCAATTGTCGTACCCGGGGGATTTGGTAATAGAGGAGTAAATGGAAAAATTTCGGCTATAAAATTCGCAAGAGAAAATAAAATTCCCTTTTTAGGTTTGTGCCTTGGCATGCAATGTGCAGTTATAGAATGGGCCAGAAATTTAGCTAATCTTCCAGATGCATCTAGTTCAGAACTAGACCCAAACACTCCAAATCCAGTGATACATTTATTACCAGAACAGGAAGATGTAGTTGATTTAGGTGGGACAATGAGACTTGGAGTTTATCCATGTAGACTGACAAAAAATACAACTGGAAAAAACTTATATGATGAGGATGTTATTTATGAGAGACATCGGCATAGATACGAATTTAATAATTACTACAAACAAAGTTTTTTAGATTCTGGATACAAAATTAGTGGTACATCACCAGATGGCAGATTAGTTGAGTTAATTGAGTTAGAAAATCATCCATACTTCTTAGCCTGTCAATATCATCCTGAGTTTTTATCAAGACCTGGCAAACCTCATCCTTTATTTAAAGGATTAATAAAAGCCTCTCAAGATAAATTAACTCAATCAAATTAATATTCTTTATTTTTTTGAATGAAAATGACAAATTTTTTACCCTTAGTCGAACAATTTCATTCATTACAAGGTGAAGGTTATCACGCTGGAAAAAGTGCTTTTTTTGTAAGATTAGCCGGATGCAAAGTTGGATGTTCGTGGTGCGATACCAAGAATTCATGGGACGAGAAAAAACACCCTTCTATATCAATTGAAAAAATAATAGATCGCATAAAAATTGCCAGAAAAAAAGGAGCATCTTTTTGCGTTATTACAGGTGGAGAACCTTTACAACATAACTTGGATAATTTTTGCAAAGCTATAAAAAAAATGACAATGGGAGAAGAAAAAAAGCCAATGAAGATTCATATTGAGACAAGTGGAGTTAATTCGATATCAGGAAGCTATGACTGGATTACTTTATCTCCTAAAAGACACTCACCTCCAAAAAATTATTTTTTAAAAAACTGTAATGAGATCAAAATAATCATAAATGAAATAGAGGATATTGAATTTGCTATTCAAATAAAAAAAGAAACTTTAAAACAAGATCAACTCTCTAAAAGCGAAGATGGCTTAAAAAAAGAAGATAAAATTTTTTATTTACAGCCAGCATGGAACAATGCGAATGGTTTTTCTCTTGCTATTGATTTCGTAAAAAATAACCCCGACTGGAAATTGAGCCTTCAAACTCACAAATACTTAAAAATTAATTGAAATCATATGACTCTTAAAAATAAATCGATAGTAGTTTTATTATCTGGAGGTTTAGATTCTTCTACAGTTACTGGTATCGCCAAAAAATCTGAAGCTAAAATTTTTGGCCTTTCATTTGACTACGGTCAACGTCATAAAAAAGAATTAAATTCTGCATCAATAATTGCAAAACACTTTGATATCGACGAATTTAAAATCATTAAGCTTGACTTATCTTTATGGGGAGGCTCGTCATTAACTGATACTCAAAAAAATATTCCAATAGAAGGAGTACAAACTAATAAAATTCCTAATACTTATGTTCCTGGGAGAAATACTATATTTATTTCCGTTGCACTAAGTTATGCCGAGGCAATAGATGCTGATTTTATAGGATTAGGAGTTAATGCACTAGATTATTCTGGTTATCCAGATTGCAGACCTGACTACATTAAAAAATTTCAAGAGTTAGCAGATTTAGCCAATAAAAGAGGAAGAGAAAATAATCCAATAAAACTTTGGACACCACTATTAGATTTAAATAAAGAGGAAATTATTAAATTAGCTTTTGATAATCATGTCCCTTTAGATAAAACATGGAGTTGTTATTCGGGTAATTCAAAACCATGCGGTAAGTGTGATAGCTGCAGAATTAGAAATGCTGCTTATGAAAAATGGCTTAATAACAATAATAAAAAATGAAAATAAAAAAAATAATTCTAGATAAATGGATAGATCCAGCAATGATTACTCTTCATCTAACAAAAAAATTTGGAGATAAAGGATTAGCTTGGCTAGACAGCGATGGCAAAGAAAATGGGGAATGGTCAATAATAGGAATTAAACCTAAAAAAATAATCCAATCAAGAGATATCAATAAATTAGACAAAACTAATAATCCATTTAACAATTTAAGAAATATTGAAAAAGGATTTTGGATCGGATGGTTAAGTTATGAAGCTGGAGTTTACATAGAACCAAAAAACCCATGGAAAAAATCTAATATGGCAACTTTATGGATTGCATCATATGATCCAATCATTAAATGTAATCTAATAAAAAAAGAAATAATTATCGAAGGCACAAGCTCATCTGAACTGATGAATTATAAAAACATAATCAACAATATAAAAAATATCGAAGAAAAAAATATTATTAAAACAAAGTTGAATTTTGATTTTTCAAAAATAAATTTGGACGAAATGGCTGAAAAATTTCAGAAAAATATTTTAAAATTGAAAAAATTAATCTCCTTAGGAGATATATTTCAAGCAAACCTAACAACAAAATGCGAAATTGAATCTTCCAAAAACTATAATCCTCTAGATATTTATTTGAAAATAAGAAGGAAATTAAGAGCTCCCTTTGGAGGAATAATAATAAATAATAATTATAAAGAGGCTGTATTATCAACCTCGCCAGAAAGATTTTTAAAAATAGATAATAAAAATTTTGTAGAATCAAGACCTATCAAAGGAACTAGATCCAGAGATAAAGATTTAAATCAAGACGCACTTAATGCTATCGATTTAATAACTAACGAGAAAGATAGAGCCGAAAATATTATGATTGTTGACCTAATAAGAAATGATTTAAGTAAAGTTTGCGAAACGGGAAGTATTATGGTGCCAGAAATATTAAAACTTGAAAGTTTCTTAAAAGTTCATCATCTAACTTCAGTAATCAGAGGCAAATTAAAAAAAGACACGAACTGGATTGATTTACTAAAAGCTTGTTGGCCTGGGGGCTCTATAACTGGAGCACCTAAATTAAGATCATGCCAGAGACTTTTTGAATTAGAAAAATGTGAACGCGGACCATACTGTGGCTCATTTTTGAAGCTTGACTGGAATGGAGAGTTTGACAGCAATATACTAATAAGATCATTTTTAATTAAAGACAAAAAAATCAATATATATGCTGGTTGCGGAATAGTTATTGACTCAGACCCGGAGGAGGAAACTGATGAACTAAAGTGGAAACTTTTACCATTAATTGATTCACTAAAATGATTGAAACATTAGGCTGGCACAAGGATCAATGGTTGGATATTGATAGAATATTTATTGCTGCCAATAATAGAGGATTAAAATTTGCAGATGGTATATTTGAAACCATTTTGATAAAAGAAAACAAACCTATTCTTTTTGATGAACATCTGAAAAGATTAGAAAAAAGTAGCAAGATTTTAAATATTAACCTCAAAATAAACAAATTAACTTTGAGACAACTTATTCATGATGGAATTAAAAAGTTATCGCTTAAAAATGATCAATTTGCTTCAGTAAGAATAAACTATAGTCGAGGAACTAATGAAGGTCGAAAACTAAGAATTGATAGAACTTTAGAGACAAAAAATTTGGACAATTTATGGCTTGAGTTTTATAGAATCAAACCAAATTTTAATCCGATAAACGTTTGCATTAGTCAAACAGAAAAAATAAATGAATTCAGTCTTATAAGTAAATGCAAAACATTTTCATATAATCAGGCAATACAAGTTTTGACAGAAGCTAATGAAAAATCATTTGATGATTCTATCCTTTTGAATACCTCAGGTGAACTTTGTTGTGGAAGTACATTTAATCTTCTAATTAAAAGAAATAATCAATGGATAACTCCTAGAAAAGAGAGCGGCTGTTTAGAGGGGATTATGGTTTCTCAAGCTTTAAAATTGAAAATTGTAAAAGAAGAATTAATTCCTCCAGAATTTCAAAATGATGACATAATAGTTGCAATTAATAGCTTATCTTGTAGACAAATTTATCAAGTTGATGATTTAAAGCTTAAACCTAAATTCGATCCAATTTACTTTTGGGATTTATTATATAGTTGAACTTTATTAATATCTGGTAAATAGACATCAGATACTTTAGTTATATTGTTATTAACCTTAAATTCAACAATTTTTCCAATAATGATAATTGATGGAGCTAAAAATTCTTTATCTTTGATTTTATCTGGAAGATTATCTAATTTCTCTATCAAACATTTTTGATTTTTTAAAGTAGCTTCTTGAATAACAGCGCATTTAGTGCTCTTATCTAAACCACCTAGAATTAATTCTTCCACAATAAATTCAATATTTTTTATACCCATAAAAATTACTAAGCTATCTGATGATTTAGCTAAATCTCTCCAATTCACTGTCTTTTTTTCCTTATCTACACGCTCATGTCCAGTTACGAAAGTTACGGAACTCGCAGCATCTCTATGGGTAAGTGGAATACCAAAATATGTAGGGGCAGCTATTCCAGAAGTAATACCTGGAACGATTTCAACTGAAATTCCATTTTTTTCTAAAATCGATACCTCTTCACCACCTCTAGAAAAAACGAATGGGTCTCCCCCTTTAAGCCTTACAACATTTTTGCCTTCTTTTGCCAATTTCAAAATAAGAGCATTAGTTTCATTCTGAGGTACAGAACACTTTCCAGCTCTTTTACCTACATGGAAAATTTCTGTATGTTTTCCTGCCTCTTTTGTTATTTCATCCGGGATCAAAGCATCATGTACTAATGCATCACAATTTTTTATTAGGCGTAAAGCTTTTAGAGTTAAGAGCTCAGGGTCACCAGGACCTGCTCCAACTAAATAAACAATGCCGGGCACAATAATCTCCATTAACAAGTATGGTAGTAGAAGTTAATGGTAATGAAGGTAAATATTGTGAAAGAAAGTTTATTAAAACCAAATAAAAAATTTACTCTCCTTAGTGCCTTTATCACTCTTCTAAATGATCGTTTAAGTGAAAGCATACTACTACCTATATTACCCTCCTTTGTTTTACTTTTTGATTCTAAAGCAAGTACATATGGTTTATTATCATGCACTTACCAATTAGCTCAATTTACAGCTTCTCCTTTTATAGGACTTATGAGCGATAGATATGGAAGAAGACCTGTCACTCTTTTTTGTATTACTGGTTCAGTCATAGGAATTTCAATATTATCTTTTACGGTTCTATTTAATTGGTCAAATTCAATAGCCTCTATCCCTTTATTTTTATTATTTTTAGCAAGACTAATTGACGGTTTAAGTGGGGGAACTGCAGCTACTGCAACAACAATTCTTGCAGATATTTCAAGTCCTGAAAAAAGAGCAAAAACATTTGGACTTATTGGTGTAGCTTTTGGTTTAAGTTTTTTCTTAGGTAATATTTTTGTTGTTATTTTTGCCAAAAATACAAATAATAATTTTATTATTCCAGTTTTGATAGCCTCAATCATTCCAATAATAAATTTCCTCCTTGTATTTTTTTACTTACCGGAAACCAAGCCTAATAATAACTCAAATAAATCAAAACCTTTTATAAAAAATCCTTTAAAAAACCTATTTACAGTTTTCAAAGAAGAAAAGATTAAAAAATTATCATTAGCTTTTTTTATTTACTTTATTGCTTTTACTGGATTGACCAATATACTTATATTCTTTCTTCAAGAATCTTTAAACTGGACGACAAAAGCATCAAGTGGAACTCTTGTTGTAGTAGGAATAATTGCAATTATCGTTCAGGGAGGACTAATTGGGCCTCTCGTAAAACAATTTGGAGAAATGCGATTAACACTTATCGGATCAGGCTTCATTCTTGTAGCATGTGCTCTTTTAATAACTGCTCCAAAAGAAAATGCGACAATTAATATTTATTCAGCTGTATCATTCTTAGCCGTTGGGGCAGGATTAATTACGCCCACCTTAAGAGCACTAATATCAAAGAAATTAGACATTGATAAACAAGGATCAATTTTAAGTAATCTTCAAGGCCTACAGAGTCTTGGAGGGGTTTTAGGAATTGCAATGGCAGGAAGGGTTTATGATAGTTTTGGCCCTAAATCTCCTTTTATAGCTGGTTCCGTTATCTTGCTTTTCATGATATACCTTATTGCAGAGGGTAAAAGTAATAATTCTTTTAATAATCAAAAATCAAAAGTATTGAAATGAAACACCAAGCTAATGTTTTTAT
The DNA here is from genome assembly GCA_902572075.1 of uncultured Prochlorococcus sp. GTDB lineage: Bacteria > Cyanobacteriota > Cyanobacteriia > PCC-6307 > Cyanobiaceae > Prochlorococcus_A. The sequence goes on along the minus strand of CACGER010000008.1, from coordinate 15,553 downwards.
TAATAGAGAACTAAGTTGGATTGAATTTAATAAAAGAGTTCTCCTTACTGGAATGGAAAAAGAGTACAAAATCCTAGACAAAGTAAAATTTTGTTCAATTTTTAGTAATAATCTAGATGAATTTTTTATGGTAAGAGTAGCTTCATTAAAGGCTCAAGTTGAAGCAGAAATTACTAAAAAAAGTATTGACGGACTTACCCCTAAAGAGCAATTAAAAAAAATCAATAATGAAATAAAGAAGTTAACTATTCTCCAAGAAAACTATGTAAATAATGAATTAAAATATGAATTAAAAGAAAAAGGTGTAATTTTAAAAAAATATAAGGACCTAAGTGATAATCAAAGAAATTGGTGTAATAACTTCTTTACAACATCTATTTTCCCTTTATTAACTCCATTAGTTGTTGATCCAGCACATCCATTTCCTTTTATAAGTAATTTAAGTCTAAATTTAGCAGCTTTAATAAAGGATGAGGAGAATTCTAAAAATCAGTTTGTCAGAGTAAAAATACCAACAAAAAATATACCCCGATTTATAAGAATTCCCAATGAAATTACTCAACTTAGTGATGAAAGTTCTCACTATTTCATAAGTGTTGAAGATTTAATTGGGAATAATATAAATACTTTATTTAAAGGAATGGAATGTATAAATTACTCTTTTTTTAGAGTGACAAGAGATGCAGATTTAGAATTAAAAGAACTTGAAGCTGATGATCTACTTTTAGCTGTTGAACAAAGTTTGCAAAAAAGAAGATTAGGTGGAGACGTAGTTAGATTAGAAGTGGAGTCAGATATACCAGAAAATATTCTAAAGTTACTTATTGAAAGTATCTCAATACAGAAAGAATATATATACTTTTGCAAAAGTTTATTAGGCCTAGATGATTTAAATCAGCTTACAAAAATTGATAGAGATGATTTAAAAGAAAATCTACTAATTGGAAAAACTCACCCAGAATTAAAACATTTAGATTTGCCTTCAAACAAAAACCCTAATTCTATTTTCAAGATACTTAGGAAAAAAAATATTCTGCTTCATCATCCCTATGACCTATTTAAAACTTCAGTTGAAGAATTTATAAACAGAGCAGCTGATGATCCACTTGTAATGGCTATAAAAATTACTTTATATCGAGTTTCCCAAGATTCCCCTATAATTGCAGCTTTAATGAGAGCTGCAGAGAATGGTAAAGAAGTAATGACTCTTGTTGAACTAAAAGCAAGATTTGATGAAGACAATAATATTCAATGGGCCAAACAACTTGAACAAGCTGGAATTCATGTTGTATATGGAATCATCGGATTTAAAACACATACAAAAATTGCCTTAACAGTTAGAAAAGAGAAAGGACGATTAAGGAATTATTTCCATATTGGAACAGGAAATTATAACTCTAATACTTCAAAGTTTTATACAGATTTAGGATTACTTTCAACGGATCCTGATATTGCATCTGATTTACTTGAGTTATTTAACTACTTATCTGGTTTCTCTAAACAAAAAAGTTATCAAAAGTTATTAGTTTCTCCCTCATCGATGCGAGAGAAATTTATATTTCTGATAAAGAGAGAAATTAAAAATGCAGAGGAAGGCAAAAAAGCCGAAATAATCGCAAAAATGAATTCTTTAGTAGACCCAGAAATAATTAAACTGCTTTATTTAGCTTCAGACTCAGGTGTAAAAATTAGCCTCATCATAAGAGGTATTTGTTGCCTATATCCCCAAAGAAAAAATTTAAGTGAAAATATTAAAGTTATAAGCATTATTGGCCATTTTCTTGAACACTCAAGAATTTTTTGGTTTTGTAATAACGGGGATAATGAGGTTTTTATAGGGAGTGCAGATTGGATGAGAAGAAATCTTGATAGAAGAATAGAAGCTGTTACTCCTATAGAGGATTATGAATTGAAATCTAAAATATACACGCTTTTGCAAACTTACATTAAAGATAATTACTTTTCTTGGATAATGAAAGATGATGGTTCATATTCGAAATATGAATTAGATTCATCGCATAATCGTTCGCAAATTGACCTCATAGAAAAATAAAATTAATATTGATTTTTACAACATTTATAAAAATACTTAATATTTTAAATTTTTTTTATTTTTTATAAAATCATCTCATATCAATGGATTTCAAGAAATAAGCTATTAAAAAAAAATTTTTGTCTTTAAAATTTCAACGTAAAAGTAGTTTTTATTTCAATTTCAGTGCTAGCTTTTTAAAAAATCCATTATTTAGGAGGCCAGGGTGATGGGGATCCCTCTGGAATCTGCGAAAAGCTCTTCAGATAATAATTTTGATGAGCCAAGATTACCAAACACTGCGGGCAAATCTCGCAAATCGAAATCCAGTCTTACGACAAAACAAAGCCAAAAAAAATCTGGCAGACTCGCTTCAGATTCTATTGGCTATTACTTAAGTAGCATTGGAAGAGTACCTCTTTTGACTCCAGCAGAGGAAATAGAGTTAGCTCATCATGTTCAGAGCATGAAAAAGTTGCTACAAATTCCTGAAACTGATAGAACCCAGCGAAATCTTTATCAAATTAAGATTGGCAAAAGAGCAAGAGATAGAATGATGGCAGCTAATCTAAGGCTCGTTGTCTCAGTTGCAAAAAAATATCAAAACCAAGGGCTTGAATTATTAGATCTTGTCCAGGAAGGAGCTATTGGACTTGAAAGAGCCGTAGATAAATTTGATCCTGCTATGGGATATAAATTCTCAACTTATGCTTACTGGTGGATTAGACAAGGAATGACTAGGGCAATTGATAACAGTGCTAGAACCATTCGTTTGCCTATTCACATAAGTGAAAAACTATCCAAAATGAGAAGAGTCTCCAGAGAATTATCACACAAATTTGGCAGACAACCTACAAGATTGGAAATGGCAACTGAGATGGGAATTGATCAAAAAGATTTAGAAGATTTAATTTCTCAAAGTGCTCCTTGCGCCTCCCTAGATGCACATGCAAGAGGGGAAGAAGACAGAAGTACACTCGGTGAACTCATACCTGATCCAAACTGTGAAGAGCCTATGGAAGGTATGGATAGAACTATTCAAAAAGAGCATTTAGGAACTTGGCTTTCTCAATTAAATGAAAGAGAGCAAAAAATCATGAAGCTCAGATTTGGGCTAGATGGTGAAGAACCATTAACACTCGCAGAAATAGGAAGACAAATTAATGTTTCGCGAGAAAGAGTAAGGCAACTAGAAGCTAAAGCAATATTAAAGCTTCGAGTAATGACAACTCATCAAAAAGCAGCTTAACCAAATTGATAAAATTTACTGTAATTTTATTATATTTATTTTTAATTTTTTTAATTTCAATAGTTTTTAAAAAATATAATGAAGATAACAAAGAAATAGTCAGAAAAATAATACATATTGGAATAGGTCCTTTAATACCAATTGCTCAATTTTTAAAAATTAATCAACACTCTGCTCTAATTTTTACAGGAATTGTTTCATTAATGGTTTTCACCAATTACAACTATAAATTATTTCCAACAATTGAGGATGTTGAGAGAAAAAGTTATGGGACATTATTTTATTGTATAAGTTTATTTATTTTGATTTATCTTTTCTGGAATAAAGATCCAAATGCACTAATTAGTGGATTTTTCATAATGACTTTTGGTGACGGATTAGCTGGATTAATAGGAAAAAGTTTTAACTCAAAGAGTTGGATTTTTTTTGAACAAAAAAAATCTTTATATGGAACCATAACAATGTTTTTAACAAGTTTGATAGTAGTTTCCTCAATAGGATATTCTCAACAAAATAGTCTAAATTTAAATTATTTTACAATAGCTTTTATTGCGACTTTGCTCGAACAATTTAGTATTCTAGGAATAGATAATTTAATTGTTCCAGTCTCTTCAGCATTATTTTTTAATTTTTTAATAACTAGCTAAGTGAATCGTATAAAATAGCGATTAATTCTTTTGTTGTTTCTATATCTATACATGCATCTGTAATGCTTCTGCCAAACTGGAGATCTTCTTTTTTTAAAAGTTTTTGATTTCCTTCCTTCAAATGACTTTCAAGCATAACTCCTAAAATATTTTTTTCACTATTACTAATTTGAGAAGCTACATTTTTTAGCACTTCTGACTGTTTTCGGAAATCTTTATTGGAATTTCCATGACTACAATCAATCATGACTTTATGGGGAAGATTACACTGCCTCAATTCTGCTGAAATTCTTTGTACATGATCACTTTCAAAATTTGGGCCTTTTGAACCGCCCCTTAAAACTATATGTCCATCTGGATTTCCTGTAGTATTAACTATAGAAGCCATTCCATTTTCATTTACACCTAAGAAGTGATGAGATTTTGAAGCCGACTGCATTGCATTAATTGCAGTAGTAAAAGAACCATCCGTTCCATTTTTAAAGCCTATAGGCATTGATAATCCTGATGCCATTTCTCTATGAGTTTGACTTTCTGTGGTCCGCGCACCTATGGCTGTCCAACTTATTAAATCGGCAATGTATTGAGGAACAATTGGATCTAGTAATTCTGTAGCAGAAGGTATGCCTCGAGTTGCTAAATATGAAAGCAAACTTCTTGCCCTTCTTAAACCAGTATTAATATCATAAGAATCATCTAGATGAGGATCATTTATCAATCCCTTCCAGCCAATAGTTGTTCTTGGTTTTTCAAAATATACTCTCATAATTATTTCTAATTTATCGTTATACATTTCTCGGAATTTTTGAATATATTTTGAATATTCCTTTGCCGCCTCAATATCATGAATTGAACATGGACCCACAATGACTAAAAGCTTTTGATCATTATGGTGCAAAATATTTTGTATCGATCTTCTTGTTTTAGATACTGTATTAGCAGAGTCGTGATCTAAAGGTATATCATTATGTAATCTGCTTGGAGGTATTAATGGACGTGTTTCAAGAACATGTAAATCTGATGTCTTTTCTAAAGCTGAATTATTTGATGATGTCGTCATTGATTAATTAAGAAGTTTGAATATTTAAAAAAGCATTTATGAATACTCTCCTTTTCAATATTAAAAATAACAATAGATTAGGCATTAAACCTTACTAATGAAGAATTTGGAAACATTGCTAAAAGATTATGCAGATCATGTAGCTGAAAGAGCTGCCAAAGGTATACCACCTTTACCTTTAAATGCTGAACAAACAAATTGTATTACAAAATTATTAGAAAAAGATAGTACTTACGATTCATCTTATTTACTTGATTTACTAATAAATAGAGTACCCCCAGGAGTTGATGAGGCTGCTTACGTAAAAGCAAGCTGGCTTACGGCTATTGTTAATTCCGAAAAATATTGCAAATCAATTAATCCCGAAAAAGCAATTGAAATACTAGGAACAATGATAGGCGGATACAATGTAAATTCTTTGGTTGAAATCCTTAAAGGAGAAAATAGTTTACTCGCAAAAAAAGCGGCAGAAGTTTTAAAAAATATTATTCTTGTTTACGACTCGGCTAATGAAATTTATGAATTATCTCACAGTAATATTTATGCAAAAGAAGTTGTAAATAGTTGGGCAAATGCAGAATGGTTTATAAATAAAAAAGTTCTGGAGAAAGAGATTACTTGTTTAGTATTTAAAGTTGACGGTGAGACAAACACAGACGACTTATCTCCAGCTGTACATGCAACAACACGCCCGGATATTCCAATGCATGCATTAGCTATGTTGGAATTTAAAAAACCTGATGGACTAAAGATTCTTAATAATTTAAAAAAACAAAATTTACCAATAGCTTATGTTGGAGATGTTGTTGGAACAGGGAGTTCTAGAAAATCTGCTATTAATTCACTCATTTGGCATATAGGAGAAGATATTGCTTTTGTTCCCAACAAAAAAACAGGTGGAATAATAATTGGCAGCAAAATAGCCCCAATTTTCTTCAATACTGCACAAGATTCAGGAGCTTTACCTATAGAAGCTGATGTATCTCAAATGAAAACAGGAGATGTTATTAAAATCTATCCTTATAAAGGCATTATTAAAAAAATTGAAAAAGATTCAAATACTGAAGAATTAATAAGCAAGTTCAACTTGTATCCATCAACTCTTATTGATGAAATTCAAGCTGGAGGAAGAATAAATCTTATGATTGGAAGATCTCTTACGGACAAAATTAGAAACAAATTAGATTATCAACCAAGTGAAATATTTACTAGACCACAAAATCCAACCGAAAGTAATGCCGGCTTTACTCAAGCTCAAAAAATAGTGGGCAAAGCATGCGGTTTAGAGGGAGTAAGGCCAGGAATGACCTGTGAGCCAATTATGACCACAGTTGGTAGTCAAGATACTACTGGGCCAATGACTAGAGATGAACTAAAAGAACTAGCTTGTTTAGGATTTACTGCAGATTTAGTGATGCAAAGTTTTTGTCATACAGCTGCGTATCCTAAACCAGTAGATCTAGTTACCCATAAAGAATTACCTGATTTTATATCTCAAAGAGGTGGAGTAGCTCTTAAGCCTGGAGACGGCATAATTCATAGCTGGCTTAATAGAATGCTTCTCCCAGATACTGTTGGAACTGGCGGAGATAGTCATACTAGATTTCCTCTTGGCATTTCATTTCCTGGAGGCTCGGGCATTGTTGCCTTTGCCGCTGCAATAGGATCAATGCCATTAAATATGCCAGAATCTGTGCTGATTAAATTTAAGGGAGAATTATTACCAGGAATCACTCTTAGAGATTTAGTAAATGCAATCCCTCTCTTCGCAATTAAAAAAGGACTCTTAACTGTTGAGAAAGCAAATAAGAAAAATATATTCAACGGGAAAATTATGGAAATTGAAGGATTACCAAACCTAAAACTTGAACAGGCTTTTGAACTTACTGATGCTACTGCAGAACGCTCATGCGCTGGTAGCACAATACTTTTATCCAAAGAAACTGTTCAAGAATATTTAAAAAGCAATATTTGCCTGCTAGAAAAAATGATCGAGGGTAATTATGAAGATTCAAAATCGATTTCAAGAAGAATAAATGATATGAAAAATTGGTTAAAAAAACCATCATTAATTCAACCAGATTCAAACGCTCAGTATGAAGAAATCATTGAAATTGATTTAGCAAAAGTAACACAACCAATAGTTGCTTGCCCTAATGATCCAGATAATGTAAAAGAAATAACTGATGTTGCAAATACAAATATTGACGAGGTTTTTATAGGTTCTTGCATGACAAATATTGGTCATTACAGAGCAGCTGCAAAAGTTCTTGAAGGAGTACAAAATTTAAAAGCTAAATTATGGATTTGTCCACCAACAAAGATGGACGAAGAAACTCTAAAAGCTGAAGGTTACTATAAAATTTTTGAAGATTGTGGTGCAAGGTTAGAGTTACCGGGCTGTTCTTTATGTATGGGAAATCAAGCCAGGGTAGATGAAGGTTCCGTAGTATTTTCTACTAGTACAAGAAATTTTGACAATAGACTTGGCAAGAATGCACAAGTCTTTTTAGGCAGCGCTGAATTAGCAGCAGTTTGCGCACTGCTTGGCAAAATACCTGAAATAGAAGAATATCAGGATATTACTAAAAATAAAATTAATCCATATTCAGATGAACTTTATCGCTATCTTCAATTTGATGAAATACCCGATTTCAGCTTGACAAAGTAATCATGGACCATGCCAAACTTTATAAAAGATAATATTCAAAAAACAAGTAATAATTCTTCTCATAGCATCAAAAAATTATTAAAACAAAGATCTCTAGTCGTTGCATTTTCGCTCTTACTAACGGGTCTTGGGGCTTCGATTACAAGCATATCTTTTAAAACTGGAATCTATTTTATTAATAATTGGAGATTAGCATTATTAGACCAATTCCCATCTATTGCGATCTTACCTATTTTTGGAGCTCTTGGAGGAGCTATTGCAGGATATTTGATCAAAAATATAGCACCTGCCGCAAAAGGTTCAGGCGTCAGTCAAATCATGGGTTTCTTAAGACATAAAAAAGTTCCAATGAATTTAAAAGTAGGATTAGTAAAGCTCATATCAGGAATTATTGCGATTGGTAGTGGATTCCCTTTGGGTCCAGAAGGTCCATCAGTTCAAATGGGAGGATCCGTAGCTTGGCAAATGGCCAAGTGGCTCAAAGCTCCTACAGCTTTCAGAAGAGTAATAGTAGCAGCAGGTGGTGGTGCTGGAATAGCTGCAGTATTTAGCGCTCCATTAGGAGGGTTTATCTATGCAATAGAGGAGTTATTAAACTCTGCTAGACCAGTAATTTTGTTATTAGTAGTAATTACAACTTTTATTGCAGATTCATCTGCTGATATTATTCAAGCTTTAGGTTTAGATCCTAAAGCAGGAGGTTTTGATTTTAACCTCGGATTTTTGATTCAAAAAGAATATGACCCATCAGTTTTTTTCTTACCTGTAGATTTTATTTACTTAGTCTTACTAGGAATAATTATTGGGATATTTGCAGAATTGTACAGCAGATATGTTTTGTTAATGCAAAATCTTGGGAAAAAGTGGTATAAAAATAAATTTGTTTTAAAAATGAGTATCTGTGGACTTATTTTAGGAAGTATCTATTCATGTTTACCCAGTACATTTCATAATTTAGATGAATTACAGAAAATAATAGCTGAACAAAATACAAGTATTGGAATTGCTTTATTGGCAGTTTTAGTACTATTTATCACGACAGGTTTAGCTGCAGCATCCGGAGCTCCTGGAGGATTATTCTATCCAATGCTTACTTTAGGAGGGTCAATCGGACTAATAATGGGGAGCTGGGTAGAAATTGCTACAGGACATGCACCAAGTACATACATTTTTGCGGGAATGGGAGCTTTCGTAGCAGGATGTTCGCGAACGCCAATAACAGCAATGTTTTTAGCTTTTGCTTTAACAAAAAATTTATTAATAATGAAACCTGTGTTAATCAGCTGCATTGCCAGTTTCTTGGTAGCAAGAGCTTTTAATGAAGAATCAATTTATGAAAGACAAATACAAATAGAATTAGAAGACTAAGAAACTATCTTCAATCAAAAACAGCAGTTTTGCTGTTATAGACAAATACTTGATGATTTATATGTAATCTAACTGCTCTTGCTAAAGCTATTCTTTCAATATCTCTTCCTTTTCTAATCAAATCATCAACTTCATCCCTATGACTTACATTAACTGTACATTGCTCTATTATCGGACCTTCATCAAGATCTTCAGTAACATAGTGAGCAGTAGCACCGATTAATTTAACGCCTCTCTTCCAAGCTCGATGATATGGTTGCCCGCCCTTAAATGCAGGTAAGAAAGAATGATGAATATTTATTATTGAAGAAAACTTTTTTAAAAAAGAGTCACTCAAAATTTGCATATATTTGGCTAATACAACAAGATCAATGTCATATTCTTTTAATAAATTTAAAAATTGATCTTCAACAATAGATTTATCAGTTTTAAAGGTATCAATATGAACAAATTTTGCATTAAAATCATTTGCAATATTTTCAAGATCAGAATGGTTTGAAATTATTAAAGGGACTTTCATTTTGAGTTCTCCATTTCTTACTCGCCAAAGTAAATCAATCAAACAATGATTTTGTTTACTCACGAAAATAGCAACATTTGGAATTTCATCAGAATAATTAACGTTAAATTTTCCATTTACTTCATCTGCAATTTTTTCAAATTCTTTATAAATTTCATCTCTATTAAAAAATTCATTGTTACTATTCCATTCAATTCGACTAAGAAATAATCCTGCATCTTGATCTGTATGATGATCAGAATGTTTTATGTTGCCACCGTAATTTGCAATCCAACTTGTAAGTAGACTTACAAGACCAGGACGATCGGGACAAACAATTTTGAATATAATTGAAGGATGTTCCAAAAAATCTTTAACTATTAAGTCAAATAGGCAAGTATATCTAATATATCAATGAAAAGCTTAAAAGAAAATTTTCAAAAAGCACACATAGTTATTATTGGATCAGGGATTATTGGAAAATTTAACGCCTTAGAATTATCAGAATTAGGTTTCCAGGTAACGATAATAGATCCAGCTCAACACCAAAATAGTAGCAATGCAGCTTTAGGCTTACTAATGGGTAATATGTATCAAAAAAGGAGAGGTAAAAGCTGGGATCTCAGGAAACAGAGCATTGAATTATGGCCACAATGGATTACATTCCTGCAAAAATTTAATTGTGAATTAAATATCGAAAAACCATTAATACAACTAACTACTAATGAAGAAAAGTTTAAAAAATTAGAGACATTTATTTATGAAAATAATGATCTAAACTTACAAATTCTAGAAAAAGACTCAATAATTATCAAAAATATAAATAAAGCATTTCAAACAAAAAATATAATGGGTATGATTTCCTTCAATGATGGAAGAATAGATGCTTTGTCGTTACTTAAAACATTAGATAAATATCTAGAACATAAAAAGGTAAATTTTTTGGAAGAAGAAATAATAAAAATCAAAAAATCAAAAAATCAATGGATTTCAAAAACAAGTAATAATAAAAACATCCAATCTGACATTGTTATTTTGTGTAATTCATTAAAAGCAGTTGGTTTAATAGATAGCCTATCTCACAACATCAAATTAAAACCTGTTTTAGGTCAAGCTATGGAAATTGATATAAATGATTCAGAAGTTGATTTATTATCACTACCCAAACAATTCAATATAAATGGAAAAAATATAATTCCAAAATCAAAAAATAAGCTAATCATAGGATCAACTGACGAATATAGTACTATTCCAGAAAAAAATACATTCGAAGAACTCACAAATTTTCTGGATAAAAAACCAAGTTGGCTGATGAAAGGAAAAATTTCTACAACTTGGTTCGGAATAAGGTCAAGACCAGTTGGTGAGCCTTCACCAATTATGAAAAATCTTGAAAATGGAGTAATTATATGTACAGGTTTTTATAAAAATGGGATTTTATTGGCTCCAGCTTGTTCTAAATGGGTAGCTAATGAAATTAAAAGTTACCTTTCCTAATCTTTCGATTCAGTAAAGTCTGCATCAATAACATCATCTCCTCCTTTTTCGTTTGTATCACTCTGATCAGGACCTCCAGCCGCTCCGGGTGATGGTGGCTGATTGCCAGGTTGCTGATAAACAGATGAACCAACTGCATAAAGTTCTTGCTGAAGTTCTTCAAGAAGTTTTTTCATTGATTCATAATCTTCTTTTGCAGTTGCCTCTTTTAAAGCATTACTTTTTTCTTCAACTTTAGATTTTGCTGCAGCATCAATTTTATCTCCCAACTCACCAAGTTGCTTTTCTGTCTGATATACAAGTGTTTCAGCTTGATTTTTTAAATCAATTTTTTCTCTTTTTTCTTTATCTGCAGATGCATTTGATTCAGCATCTTTTACCATTTTATCAACTTCATTATCAGACAGAGTTGAAGCACCAGTTATAGAAATACTTTGCTCTTTACCACTTCCTTTATCTTTAGCAGTAACACTAAGAATACCATTAGCATCAATATCAAATGTAACTTCAATTTGCGGAACGCCTCTAGGTGCTGACGGTATGCCATCCAATCTAAAAGTTCCTAAGCTTTTATTATCAGAAGCCATTTCTCTCTCGCCCTGCAAAACGTGTATTTCAACATTTGTTTGACCATCTACAGCAGTTGAATATGTTTCAGATTTCTTAGTAGGTACTGTAGTATTTCGATTTATCATTTTAGTCATTACTCCACCAAGAGTCTCTACACCTAGAGAAAGTGGAGTAACATCGAGTAATAGTATATCTTTAACCTCTCCTGCTAAAACTCCTCCCTGAATTGCAGCTCCAACAGCTACTACTTCATCAGGATTAACAGTTTGATTTGGTTCTTTACCAATTATTTTTTTTACTAAGTCTAAAACAGCAGGTATTCTAGATGAGCCTCCCACCATGACAACTTCATCAATTTCACTAGTAGAAATTTTTGCATCACTTATAGCTCTCTCTACTGGGGTCTTGCACCTATCAATTAAAGAAGCTGCTAATTCCTCGAACTTTGCTCTAGTAAGGTTCAAATCTAGATGTTTTGGTCCTTCAGGAGTCGCAGTGATAAAAGGTAGATTTATTTCACTTTGCGTAGCATTTGAAAGCTCAATTTTTGCTTTTTCTGCAGCTTCAGTCAATCTTTGCAAAGCTTGCTTATCTTGTCTGAGATCAATTCCTTCATTTGATTTAAAAGTGCTAGCCAAATGATCTACGATACATCTATCAAAATCATCACCACCTAAATGTGTATCTCCGGATGTAGATAAAACTTCAGTTACTCCATCACCAGCTTCAATAACTGAGACATCAAATGTTCCTCCTCCCAAATCAAAAACAAGAATTTTTTCATTTTCTTTATCCAAGCCATATGCTAAAGCGGCAGCTGTTGGCTCATTAACAATTCTAAGAACTTCTAAGCCTGCAATCTTTCCAGCATCTTTCGTAGCCTGTCTTTGAGAATCATTAAAATAAGCTGGGACTGTTATTACAGCCTGTGTAACTTTTTCACCAAGGTATTTACCCGCATCATCTGCTAACTTTCTTAAAACTTGAGAACTTACTTCTTCAGGAGAAAACTGCTTATCCAAAATAGGACATTTTAATTTGACACTAGACCCAGATTTTTCAACAGAATAACTAACTTCTTTAGATTCTTCATTAACTTCATCAACCCTTCTACCAACAAATCTTTTGGCGGAATAAAAAGTATTTTCAGGATTCATTACAGCTTGTCTTTTTGCTATTTGTCCAACAAGCTGGTCTTGATTTTTTGTATATGCAACAACTGATGGAGTAGTTCTGAAACCCTCAGCATTTGCTATTACAGTAGGCTTACCACCTTCCATTACAGCGACACAACTATTAGTTGTTCCTAAATCGATTCCTACAACTTTCCCCATGGGTAAATTTTCTATATTTCCTATTCTCCATAATCGGTCATTAACGTCATTATTGTTACTCAAATACGGGGTGTGGTTCCCGAACAGTTCACTATATTAAAGAAAAATTCTAAACATGATTTCAAGTAAGACATCTTTTATTGCATTAATCGGCAACCCAGTAAGCCATTCCTTGTCCCCGATTATTCAAAATGCTGCACTCCAATATTTAGGCTTAGATTTAATTTATATTGCTATACCTTGCAAAAATGAAGATCTAGAATTACTTCTCAGTTCTTTGAAAAAAATTAATTGCAAAGGTTTAAATATTACAATTCCCCATAAAGAAAAAGTATTTAAACTTTGCAGTGAAATTTCCCCTATTGCTAAAAAACTAAAAGCAATTAATACCCTTAAATTAAATTCTGAAAAAGAATGGAGCGCAACTAATACTGATGTAGAGGGATTTATTTATCCATTAAAAAATTTAAACTTAGCGAAGAAAAAATCAATAGTTCTCGGCTCCGGGGGTGCAGCAAGATCTGTTATTCAAGGTTTAATAAATTTAAATCTTTCCAAAATTTCAGTAATATCACGTAATAAATCATCACTAGATGAATTAATAAAAAACTTTGAAAATCAAATTGGACTCCAGAGCTTCTTAAATAATGATAATCAAGCTCTAAATTTAATTGAAGAAGCAGATTTAGTTATAAATACAACACCAGTAGGAATGAAGACAGCTAAACATGAAATTAATGTATTGCCATATGGAGAGTCTTTCTGGAGATCTCTTAACTCAAAAACAATTGTTTATGATTTAATCTACAATCCTGCTCCAACTCACCTATTGAAATTTAGTGCCAAGAAAGGATGCATGACAATCGATGGTTTGCAAATGCTTGTTGCTCAGGGATTAAAATCATTATCATTTTGGACAAATGGTTTAGAAGTTCCTTTTCATATTATGAATGACGCACTCAAAAATCATCTTTAAAGTAAAGCTAATTTTCAAGTAACTGCACATCATGATGTATCGTTAAAGATGAACAGACGCTCATCACGTAAATCTTATGAGCCAAAGACCTTGTCTGAAACTATGAACGATCAACAATCTTATTACGAAACCATGTACATTCTCCGCCCAGATATTGCGGAAGATGAAGTGACCAAGCACATTGATAAATACAATAAACTTTTAGAGGAATTTGGCAGTATCGTACTCGATAGTCAAATGAGGGGCAAAAGAAGACTAGCCTATCAGATAGCGAAACATAGGGAAGGTATTTATGTTCAACTAAGTCATCAAGGTGATGGACAACATATTTTCAAAATCGAAAAAGCAATGAGACTTAGTGAAGACGTCATAAGATATATGACCGTTAAACAAGAAGGGCCTTTGCCAACTCCAAAACCATCTACGAAGAGTTCAACAAAAGCGGATGATAAAGAAAATCCAGAAACTAAAGTTGAATCTAAAGAAGATCAACCTGTTGTAAACGCTAATACTTCAAATTCGGAAAAAGATGGTAATGAAATCAAAGAAAATGCAAAATCTTAATCATTAATAAATTAATCTTTTGTTTTTGAATTTAGCTCAGCCCATATTTTATTTGACATCCCCCACATATAAATAAAACCCTCTGCTAAGGAATGATTAAACACATCGTTTTGACTGTAAGTCGCCAAATCTTCCCTATAAAGTGAATTATTTTTAGACATTCTTCCAATAACTATTGCGTTCCCTTTATGCAGTCTGATCTTTACCCTCCCATTAACTGAAGTTTGAGTCGATGAAATAAAAGCATCTAAACTGTCTTTAAGGGGTCCAAACCAAAAACCTTGATAGACTAGTTGACCCCATTTTTTTTCCACTATTCCTTTAAAGTCAATAACATCTGGATTTAATGTTATGCTCTCTAATTCCTTATGAGCTTTGATTAAAAGTAGAAGGCCAGGTGTTTCATAAATCTCTCTACTTTTAATTCCAACTACTCGATCTTCAATCATATCTATTCTTCCAAAACCATGGTTACCTGCAAGATCATTAGCTTTTTGGATAAGCTCTAAAGGAGTTAAAATTTCATCATTTATTCCAACTGGAAACCCATTTTTAAATACTATTTCTATATCTTGAGGGGAATCAGGTGCCTTATCTATTGATGAAGTCATCGCAAAAATATCTTCAGGTGCCTCTTGCATTGGATCTTCTAATATGCCCGCTTCAACACTCCTACCAAGTAAGTTAACGTCTATAGAATATGGCGATTTTTTTGATACTGGTGCAGGAATACCAAATTTTTCTCCATATAATATTGCCTCTTCCCTACTCATATTCCACTCCCTTGCAGGAGTAATTATTTTTAAATCAGGGCCTAAAGCACTAATTGCCAAATCAAATCTAACTTGATCATTCCCTTTACCAGTACAACCATGGGCTACCGCATCAGCATTAATTTCTCGAGCTACATTTACGAGATTTTCAGCAATTAAGGGCCTAGCAAGCGCTGTAGATAAGGGATATTTATCTAGATAAAGTGCATTAGCTCTAATTGCTGGAAAAGCATATTTCTCCACAAAACTATTAACTAAATTACCAACGATTGATTGAGACGCGCCAGAATTTAAAGCTTTTTGTCTGATAAGT
>CACGER010000007.1 GCA_902572075.1 uncultured Prochlorococcus sp. | reverse complement strand
GAATTTAAAAGTATCTGTTTCAAATAGACCTACACTCATTATTGTTTGTAATCCAACTTTACTATTGGTTGATCTCAATATCCTTGGTTCTTTTTTTATTTGATTTATAAATTTTTCGACTTTCTTTAACTGTTTTTCGTTGACTAAATCACATTTATTTAGGAGAAGGATATCTCCATATAAAATCTGAGAATAGGCGACACTTGTATTATTAATTTCAAAATCAAAATTTTCTCCATCAATGACAGTGATTATCGAATCTAATCTTACTTTTTCTCTAAGATCACCAGCTGCAAAAGTCATAGCTACTGGTAATGGATCTGCTAATCCAGTTGTTTCAACAATCAAATAGTCTAATTTTTCAGCTCTCTCTAAAACTTTGGATACGGTATTTAATAATTCGCCATTGATAGAGCAACATATACATCCATTATTTAATTCGATCATATCTTCTGAGCCTTCTATTATTAAGTCATTATCTATTCCGATTTCTCCAAATTCGTTGACTAAAACAGCTGTTTTAATACCAACTTGATTTTTTAAAATATGATTTAGAAGTGTAGTTTTGCCAGAACCTAAAAATCCACTAATAATAGTAACTGGCAATAAATTTTTAGACATTTTTGAATAGTTGAAAACAAGTTTATATTTTTATTGATCGAAAATTTTGTTGATTTCCGAAGCTAATGTTTGATCCAAATTCGTAATACCTCCTAGATCATGTGTATTTAATTTAATTATTACTTTTGCATAAACATTCTCCCAGTTAGGATGATGATTATATTTTTCACAGATTAAAGCAACCTTAGTCATAAAAGCAAAGGCTTCAATAAAATTAGCGAAGTTAAATTCTCTTTGGATTTGTTTAGATTTAATTTCCCAGCCAGGTATTTTGACAACTAATTCATTCAATTCTTCATCTTGCAAAATGTAGGGTTCCATTAAATAAAAAATCTGACTTATTACATTATAAATATCTTACTTTTTCTCACCAATTATATGTACATTAATGACTCTTTCCTTTTGATCAAATCGATGTTCCCATAAATAAACTGCTTGCCATGTGCCAAGTATAATTTTCCCGTCTTGAAAACTCAAAGATAAACAAGTGTTTGTTAGGGATGTTTTAATATGTGCTGGCATATCGTCAGCCCCTTCTTGATAATGTTTATAGTATATTTCTTCTCTATTTTTTGATAGGGTTAAGTAGGAATCATAGGGAACTATCGATTGCATATATTTTTTTAAATCTTTTAATACGTTTTGATCAGCATTTTCATTAATAGTTAAACTGCAACTTGTATGAAGTGAAGTTAAATTTAAAATTCCGGAATGAAAATTATTTTTTTCAACACATAAATTTAAATCATATGTGATATCAATAAAACCCTCGCCATGGGTTATGAATTTTAATTTTGAAAATATTTGTTCCATATAAGTTAAAACTTAATTAATCAATATCCTATTATGGATAAAGATGCATGTTTTACTGCAGATATTAAAATTTTTATCTTAATATAAATTTAATTTCCATTTAAATCTTTGGCTGAAACTCATTGGAATAAGCTGGGTGCTTACCTTAAAGAAACACAAATATTAGGTTCAATCCAAAATACACTTTATTGGGATCAGAATACTGGAATGCCAAAGAAAGGTGCTTCTTGGAGGTCTGAACAGCTTACTTATATTGCAAAAGTATTGCATGAGAGAAATTCTTCCGAGGAATTTTCTAATCTAATACAATCTGCTAAAAATGAACTATCAGATATTGAACGAAATTCCGATAATCAACTTTTCATAAAAGATAAAGAAAGAAATATAAGTCTTTTATTGAAGGAATTTAATAGAGAAAGAAATTTAGATCCTAAATTAGTTGAGTCTCTAGCAAAGGCAAAATCTAAAGGTTATGAAAGCTGGCAAGAAGCTAAGGAAAAATCAGATTTTAAAATTTTTCTTCCTTTCTTTGAAGAATTAGTTAAATTGCGGATTGAGGAGGCAAAACAAATATCAGATCAATATTCACCATG
This sequence comes from uncultured Prochlorococcus sp., assembly GCA_902572075.1. Taxonomy (GTDB): domain Bacteria; phylum Cyanobacteriota; class Cyanobacteriia; order PCC-6307; family Cyanobiaceae; genus Prochlorococcus_A. The sequence continues at coordinate 55,896 of CACGER010000007.1, read as the reverse complement.
GGAAACTTTAGCCCAACCCTTTGAGCCTGAATTGACTTTTAAGTGGCTGAATAAAATGTTTCAGCCTTTGAAAGAAACTCTCCCAGAGTTGATTAGAGGGATTAATATATCTAATAAATATCACTGGGATTTAAGTCCAAAATCTCAACATAATTTATGTTCTCAATTACTTGATGAGTTTGGTAGAGATAAAGATCTAGTTGTTGTTGGTAAATCTCCCCATCCTTTTTCGATTACATTAGGACCTAATGATTACAGGATTACGACAAGAATTGTTGAAGGTGAACCATTATCAAGTTTTTTAGCAACTGCGCATGAGTGGGGGCATTCTATTTATGAGCAGGGTTTACCATCTCAAAGTCATCAATGGTTTGCTTGGCCTTTAGGTCAAGCAACCTCTATGGGTATTCATGAAAGTCAATCTTTATTTTGGGAAAATAGGATAGTTAAATCCAAATCTTTTTCAAAAAGATTTTTTAACAAATTTGTTTCGGCTGGATGTTCTCTTAATAATTATTTAGAACTATGGAAATCTATTAATCATTTGAAAGCAGGATTAAATAGGGTTGAAGCGGACGAATTGACTTATGGCTTACACATATTAATAAGAACCGAACTTGAAATAGATTTAATTGAAAGAGGGTTGCCTGCTGAAGATATTCCAACAGAATGGAATAAAAGATATGATGAACTCCTAGGAATTAAACCATCTAATGATTCAGAAGGTTGTCTTCAAGATGTTCATTGGAGTGAAGGGGCGTTTGGATATTTCCCCTCATATTTGTTAGGACATGTTATCAGTGCGCAAATATCTTCTCAAATGGAAAGAGACATAGGTTTGATTGACAACTTAATTGAAAATGGTGAATATCAAAAGATCATCTTTTGGTTGAAAAATAATATACATAAATATGGCAGATCAGTTAATTGTATGGAGTTAGTAAGAGCTGTAACTAATGAAGAACTATCGCCAAACTATTTTATTAATCATTTAAGGTCTAAAATAAATGATTTTTGCTGAAACATTACTTTTAAAGAATTTGGTTAGGTGTGAGGATGTAAGATAAACAAAAATAATTTCTTGATGGCAAATCTAAATCAGCCCCCAAGCAGGGTTACCCCAAATTTATTGCACATACTAAATGCTTTCACTGATAGCTCAAATACAATAATAAACACTATTGTTGAATTGAACTCTAATACCATAAATAAATATGAATTAATTACAGAAACGGGCCATCTTAAACTTGATAGGGTAGGTTATTCATCACTTGCGTATCCTTTTGCTTATGGATGTATTCCAAGGACATGGGATGAAGATGGAGATCCGCTTGATGTGGAAATTGTTGGGGTAACTGAGCCATTGATACCCGGATCTATTGTGGAAGCAAGGATTATTGGGGTGATGAAATTTGATGATGGTGGAGAGGTCGATGATAAGGTAATAGCGGTTCTCGCAGATGATAAAAGAATGGATCATATCTCAAGTTATGAAGACCTTGGAGATCATTGGTTAAAAGAAACAAAGTATTATTGGGAGCATTACAAAGATCTAAAAAAACCAGGAACATGTACTGTCAATGGTTTTTTTGGGATAGAAGAAGCTGTTAAAGTGATTAAAGATTGTGAAGAGAGATACAAAAAAGAAATTGATCCTAAATTAGTAAATTAACTAATTTTATTTTTCTCTAAATTTTTCAAATATTTCGCTTAGTATTTCTTCGGCACCTTGCTGCTTTAATTTTTTAGCTAGTTCTTTGCCTACTTCTTCGGGATCATTAATATTGCCAACATATTGATCTTTAATAAGCCTTTCTCCATCAAGAGATGCAACCATACCAGTTAGGCAAAGTTGTTCATTCTGAATTTTACTATTCACACCTATTGGGACTTGGCATCCACCTTCAAGCTCTCTTAAAAAAGCCCTTTCTGCTATACATCTTTGACTGGTGGGTTTATCTTCTAAGATATTTATAATTTCTAAAACTTTTTTATCATCAGATTTACATTCAATGCCTAGCGCTCCTTGGCCAACGGCATGTAGGGAAACTTCACTTGGGATAATCTGGTGAATTCTTGATTCAAAGCCTAATCTCTTTAAACCAGCGGCCGCAAGAATTATACAATCAAATTCTCCTGCATCTAATTTTTCAATTCTTGTAATAACATTTCCTCTGATATCTTTGAAAACAAGATGTGGGTACTTATTTCTTAATTGTGCAAGTCTTCTTAGGGAGCTTGTTCCAACAATCGAACCTTCAGGTAAGTTTTCTAATTTATAACAGTCATTTTTTTTGTTTACTACTAAAGCATCTGCAGGATCCTCCCTTTTTGTAATGCATCCTAATTTAAGGCCATTAGGCAAATTGGTTGGTAAATCTTTTAGAGAATGTACTGCTATATCTGCATGGCCAACGAGCATTTGTGCTTCAAGTTCTTTTGTAAATAAGCCTTTGTCGCCTATTTTTGCTAAGGCTACATCAAGGATTTTGTCACCTTGAGTTGCCATAGCTTCTATAGATACCTCTAAATTGGGAATATTCCTTTCTAGTTGATCTTTAACCCATAAAGTTTGAACCATTGCTAGCTTACTTCTTCTACTAGCTATTTTTAGCTTAAAATCAGTCATTAAATATTATTTTGAGTTTGAATTAAAAATTAAGTCGAGTTTATTTTAAGCTATTATTTTGCCAGTTTTTAAAGCTAATTAGTATACTTAACTTTTTTTATTTTATATATTCTTTTAAAACCCCATTTCGATTTGGATGTCTAAGTTTTCTTAGTGCTTTTGCCTCTATTTGTCTAATTCTTTCTCTCGTCACATCAAAAATCTGGCCAATTTCTTCAAGAGTTTTCATTCTTCCATCATCAATTCCATATCTCAATCTGAGAACATCTCTTTCTCTTGGACTAAGAGTGGCTAATACTCCTTCCAAATCTTCTCTTAGTAAAGTTTTAGAAACATCTTGCTCTGGATTTTCTATATCAGCCTCTATGAAGTCTCCTAGTCTTGAGTCTTCTTCTTTCCCTATTGGAGTTTCTAAAGAAATAGGAAGTTGCGCACTTTTAGCTATAAATCTTAATTTTTCGATTGTCATTTCCATACTCTCAGCGATTTCTTCTTCACTAGGTTTCCTGCCAAATTCTTGGCTAAGAACTTTTGTGGTTTTTTTAATTCTAGATATTGTCTCGTATAAGTGAACTGGCAATCTAATAGTTCTACTTTGATCCGCAATTGCTCTTGTAATGGCTTGGCGAATCCACCAAGTTGCATATGTAGAGAACTTATAACCTTTTTCATGGTCGAATTTTTCCGCCGCCCTAATTAGACCCAAACTTCCTTCTTGGATTAAATCTTGAAATGATAATCCTCTATTCATATATTTTTTAGCAATGGAAACAACTAATCTTAAATTTGATTGAACCATTTTTTCTTTAGCTCTCCGCCCTAAAAGAAGTCTTCTTCTAAATTTAGGAAGAGGCATATCTATTAACTCGGCCCATTCTCTTACAGATGGGAAATGTCCTTTTTCTGACTCATATTGAGTTGCTAGCTCTTCTAATTGGAGTAAGTCAGCAATTTTTCTTGCAAGCTCAATTTCTTCATCTGGTCTTAAAAGTCTAATTCTTCCAATTTCTTGGAGATAAACTCTTATTGAATCTTCAGTGTAGATACCTTTTGGCCCAAGCTTTACATTTCCAAGCCCTTTATCTTCTTCTTCAGAATCACTAAATTCATTATTGTTGTGATCAATATTGCTTTCGTTTAACTCAGCAGATGTCTGTAAAGTTTGATTATTTTTATTACTATCTTCCTCAACTACTGTTTCTAAATTTGTATTAATTTTTTTATTGATCTTTTTTTTTGAACTAGGCTTGGAATTCTTTGATTCTGCTGCGACTGGACACATAATTGACTCCTTTCTACGGTGAATTTAACTAGATAAAATTTTATTTAGGGCTAATTTGAACATTTAGTAGTAAAGTTCCCTTAATGTTTAAAAAACCTTTTCACAAAATGAGAATAAGAAAAGTTTTCTAAATTGTTGAAAAATTTAAATAGTGCTATAGATTACCTAAAGTAAAAAGTCTTGGGATTTCTCAGACAGGCAGATCATTTTTGAATTTTCAGTCAATGATCAGAGCTTCATGTCTCCCTTAAGAGCAGGATACTTACAATGTGCAAAAAACACTTTGTGGAATGTTCAACAATCCAATACTAAGAAAAAGTTTTGAAGCCGGCAAGTAATCAGTTATTAAATACCTCCTATAAATTGGAAATTTTGCTTGATATAGGTAGTAGTAATGAAAGCTTTTACTATTTAGATGGAAATAATCTTGGAGCAGAAGTTGGAGATATTGTAAGTGTGAAACTAAGGGGGAGATTATTGAATGGGTTGGTGATCTCCAAAAAAGACTTTTCGACAATCAATAATGATGAATCAAATATTACTGGAGGAAAAAGCATAAGATATTTGTTTGTTGAAAGTATTTTGCAGAAAAAAATAATTGATGAATCTTGGAGAGAATTGATAGAATCCCTAGCCTCTTTTTATATGGTTAGTAATTTAAAAATGTTTAAAACTGCATTTCCTCCTGGTTGGATTGGTAAATATAAAAATTTCTCTAAAGGTTTAAAGGATCAAATATGGATTGAAACTAAAAAAGAATTTGATATTAAGAAAAATGGATTAACCAAAAAAGAATTTTTTTTAATGGATACTTTATCTAAAAAAGGTAATTGGCAAAGTGAATTAATAAAGTCTGGTTTTAATTACGCTCTAATTAACTCATTGGTCAGTAAAAATTATCTTGCTAAATCTAAAAGAAAAAAAAATATAAATAGTAAATTAAATTCCTTTTTAAAAAATCATATCGCAACGAAAAAACCAAATCTTACAAATGAGCAAAAAATTGCATTTCAAAAATTTCAAACAATGAAACCAGGAGATGCATTACTTCTTTGGGGCGAAACAGGTTCAGGTAAAACAGAAGTGTATATGAGAATTGCTGAAGATCAATTTCTTAAGAAAAAAAGTTGTTTGATACTAGCCCCGGAAATTGGATTAATTCCCCAACTTATTGATAGGTTTAGTATGCGATTTAATAATGTCGTTTTCGAATATCATAGTAATTGTTCTCCCGATCATAGAACTTTAGTTTGGAAGAAAATTATTAACGCTAATGAACCTTTAATAGTAATAGGTACAAGGTCGGCAGTTTTTCTTCCAATCAAAAATCTGGGATTAATAATAATGGATGAAGAACATGATGTTTCTTATAAGCAAGATAGTCCTATGCCTTGCTATGACGCAAGAGAGATTGCTATTGAAATAGTAAAAAGGAATTCTGCAAAGTTAATTTTTGGGAGTGCAACCCCATCAATGAAGACTTGGAAAAAGTGTATTTTTGAAAAGAATTTTAAATTGGTAAGAATGATTCAAAGGATATCCAGTAATGAGACTCCAGAAATAAAAATTATTGATATGCGGGATGAGTTCAAGAAAGGAAATATGAAAATTTTTTCCAATGAATTATTACAATTGCTTCCTCAACTACCCTTGAAAAAAGAGCAAGCAATAATTTTGATCCCTAGGAGGGGGCATAGTGGATTTTTAAGTTGTAGAAATTGCGGATATTTAATAAATTGCCCCAACTGTGACGTCCCTTTATCAGTTCATCTCGGAGCACAAGGAAAAAAATGGTTAAGGTGTCATTGGTGTGATCATAAATCAAGATTGATCAATCGTTGCCCAGATTGTCATTCAACTGCTTTCAAACCTTTTGGAATTGGTACGCAAAGGGTAATAGAGTTTTTAAATGAAGAATATCCTGACTTAAGAGTACTTCGCTTTGATAGAGATACAACTTCAGGAAAGGATGGTCATAGAGATATTCTTTCAAAGTTTTCTAAAGGTGATGCTGATATTCTCGTCGGTACTCAGATGTTGGCAAAAGGTATTGACATCCCAAATATTACTCTTTCAGTAGTTATTGCAGCAGATGGGTTGCTTCATCGCCCAGATATTTCAGCAGAAGAAAAATCATTGCAATTATTTTTGCAAGTAGCAGGAAGGGCTGGCAGGGCACAAAAAAAAGGGAAAGTAATTTTACAAACATATAAACCTAACCACCCAGTGATTTCGTATCTTCAAAAAAGAGATTATGAAAGATTCTTAATTGAAAACTCGAGATTGAGAAAGGATGCTAATTTATTTCCATTTTGCACAATTTGCTTACTTAAATTATCAGGTGAAAATTATGAATTAACTGAGTCAATTTCAATAAAATTAGCAAAATATCTACTAAGTTTTTGTGAGAAAAAGAACTGGAAATTAATTGGTCCTGCCCCTAGTTTAATAGCTAAAGTCGGTAAAAAATTTAGATGGCAGATATTAATACATGGTCCTGAAGGAACAAAGATACCTTTACCTGATAGATCAATATTATGGAAACTTATTCCAAAAAATGTTTTTTTAACAATAGATGTTAATCCAGCAGAGTTGTAATTACTTTGATGGAAGTTGAGGTAAATCTGAACCTAATTTAAATCTATAGAATCTTAATAAATAAGCCAATATGATAATTATTAAAATAATAAATATCCCAATCAAGAGTTTGTTGAGGCTCCAGAAAGAAAATTCAAGACTATTCATCTGTCCTTGATTCAAATTCCAAATTATTATATTTTTTGTGATTTCTAAATTTGAATTATTTTTATCGGTAAGGATAGCTTTATTAGGGTGAATAATTTTGAAAATGAGTTCTAAATTATCAATGCCTTTAATAGAATTTAGATCTAAATCTAACCTGTAAAAGTATTTTTTAAAAAAAATGAAGTTTTTTTGAGTAGTATTAATTTCTATATTTGTTGATTCTCCCGCTAACTCTCCGGCTGTATTTTGAGTGGTTTTAAGAACTTGCTTTGTATCCTCTAAATTGAGATTTTTATGTTTCAAAGAAAAGGTTGATTCATCTTGTTCAATTTCTACGTCAGGAAAAATATCTTTCATCTTCTCTTCAAATTTTAATTGCCAAGGAAATTTCTTTATGTATTTACTCTCTATCACTAAATTATTAGTTATTGAATCAAGTTCACTAAGATCAAGGGTATCCTCAATTTTTACGCAGCCGCTTAAAAGTGGAATTAATAATAATAGTATTAAAAAAATGATCAGTGAAAAGCCTTTCTGAAAGGGTTTAGTTTCACCAGTTGGTGTCTCAGTTACATTAATAAATTTTTTTTTCTTCAAAACTTCTCTTTTTTTGCGCAGTGAGTTAAGAGATTTTTTATTGAGTGATGGATCGCTTTCAAACTGCACGTTCCAATTTTCTGGCTTTTTAATGTCAGGAGAGTCTATAACTTCCATCAGATATTTTGCGTTTTCTCTCGTCTTATTATCGTAAGATTTTAGAAGCTCTTTACAAAACCTTTTAGCCTCCTCCCTTTTATTGATGCCACATAGAGCAGTAATTAAGATTGTTCTTAAATTTACTCCCTCTTTGCTTGATAAAGGAAATGATTCGATTATGGGCAAAAGAAATTCAATGCAATAATGATACTCACCTTTAGCTAAAGCAAGTTCTACTTTTTCTAAAACTTGCTCATAAGTTTTCATGGGTTAGGCGACTATCATTGTACCTATTCCGGAATTTGTAAAAATCTCAAGAAGTAATGAATGTTCTATTCTTCCATCAATTATGTGAGCTGCTTTGACTCCTTGTGCTAAAGCTCTTATACAGCATTCTGTCTTTGGAATCATACCTTCAGTTACAATTTTTTTATCAATAAAATCCCTTGCCTCTTTAAGATTAGTTTTTTCAACAAGACTATTTTTGTTATTTTTTTCTTTTAAAATCCCTTGAGTATCAGTAAGAAGAATAAGTTTTTCTGCATTTATTGCAGCAGCAATTTCTCCAGCAACAAAATCTGCATTAATGTTATGGGAAATACCCTCCAAGGTTGATCCAATGCTAGAAATAATTGGGATGTATCCTTTAGAAATAAGAGGATCTAATATTTCAGGATTGATTTTTGTAACCTCTCCCACTAACCCATGGCTACCATCTCCTAGTTCTCTAGATTGAATTAAGTTGCCATCAAGACCTGATATTCCCACAGCTAAGGATCCAGTTTTATTAATCCCTTTTACAATTTGTTTGTTAACTCTACCCATTAGAACCATCTCGACAATTTCCATTGTTTTTTGATCAGTAATTCTTAATCCATTTTCGAATTTAGGAGATATTTCTAATTTCTTTAACCAATTATTAATCTCTGGTCCACCTCCATGAATTACTATCGGACAAACCCCAACGGTTGCTAAAAGTGCAATGTCTCTAAAAAAAGCATTTTTTAAATTATCATTCTCCATAACAGAACCACCATACTTAATAACAATTTTTCTACCTGAGAAACTTTGTATATATGGAAGTGCTTCGCTTAATATTGATACTCTTTGAGAATCATTCATTATTAAAATTCATTAAAACTTGATTGAATTGAGAAATTAGGTTTTTACAAATATATCCCTATATTCAATAAAAAAGAATAAAATCAAATTCTTTTTTATTATCGTCGATAATAAATTCTGATTCAAGACCTTTGACGAAAAACCTATTTAATCTTTCTTGTTTTTCAATCCATTTTTCTAGAGGGACAGCGTTTAATTCGAAACGCATTCTGAGACCATTTTTTTCTTCCTTTGTAATTTCTTCTATTTCTTTTAATTGAGGGGGGTTATCCTCGTCCCACAAATTTAAAGATTCTAATGACGATTCAAGATGAGCTTTTATTCCATACCTCCATCTTGTAACATCTCTAACTAATGCTGTTAGTTCTTTAGGTCTATTAAATTTATTTGTCGCAAAATTTGTCTTGTCAAATAACTCTACAGGAGGTATTTCGGAAGTCTTTAAGCCTAAGCCAATTAAGAAAATAGGTACTCCATAAAAAAAAGTAGGTACACTTAAATTCACTGAGTCTGTAAAATAAGCAGTCATTCCAACAAAAGCTAATATACCCCCAGCGGTTACGATTAAGTTTCCAGGCGATAAGTATTTCTTCATTTTGATTTAGTAGAATGAGTTTTAAATGGGCTAACAAGTATTATGCAAGATCCTAATACTGCAAATCAAGGAGATTTAATTTTTAAACTTGATCAAGATAGAGCATGGCTACTAGAAAATCTTGATAAGGGTAAATGGCCAGAAATCAGAAGCGAACTTGCAGTGCTTGAAAGAAAAATAAGCAAATTAATTATAAGTGTTCAAGAAAATAATGTTGATAATTGATTTAAAAAGGTATTTCGTCCACTTCAGGTACTAAAGGTGAACTATCCCAACTAGATTTTTTGGCGGGTTCTCTATTTTCAATTGACTCATTATTTTCTTTTTGATCAGACTTAGTAACATCAACTGGCGATATTTGATGAATTTTTGAAGCTGTTAGTTCTGGTTGTTTTTCTTTCGTTCCGTCTTTTCTAGTGACAGAATTCATCTTTAGACGTCCCTCAATAACAATATTTTGCCCCTCCTTTAGTTCATCGACCATTTCTTGGGCAATATTTCCCCATCCTATGATCTTGAGATCTCTGGTTGGATCTTCACTACGTAATCCTTTAAAATTAACAATCATTTCTGCAATTGGAGTTTGGTTTTCTTTGGTATACCTCATTTGGGGAGCGCTATTAATGACCGCCTGAATTAAACAATGATTCATTACTTACTATTTAATTAAAGACATACTGATGCAGAATCAAGAAAATTGCTATAAAAATGTTTGGATCCTATCAGGAACTTCGGATGGACCTGTAATAGCTAATAGGCTTCTTGAACTTAATTATTCAGTCTTTGCAAGTGTTTTAACATATAAAGCACGGCGAGCTTATATTGAAAATCCAAAGTTACATATCATTACGGGGAAATTAAATAATAAAGGTCAAATAATTAATTTCATAAATAAAAATAAAATCACATGCGTTGTCGATGCTACTCATCCGTTTGCCGTAATAATTTCTAAAAATCTTAATAATGCATGTAAAGAAATTAATACACCTCTTTTACTATTTGAGAGGAAATCTCTAATAAATAACACTAATAATTTTTTTTATATTGATCACTTAAAGGATATAAATAATGTTGATATAGAAAATAAGAATATTCTGCTTGCAATAGGATCAAGATTCCTTAACGATACAGCAAGTCATTATATGAATTGTAAAGCAAATGTATTTACAAGGGTACTTCCAACTTATGAGAGCATAACTAAAGCTTTTGGATCATGTATTAAAAATTCAAACATAGCGATACTTGAACCGAGTAAAAATAATAAAAGCATTTTAGAAAAAAAACTTTGTGATTTTTGGGAGATAGATTATGTTCTATGCAGAGAATCTGGAAGTTATTCTCAGAAAAACTGGGAGAGTATAGTTTCTGGAAGTAAGATGAAGTTATTTTTGGTTAAAAGGCCAAAAGTTAAAAATGATTATTCTTACTCTTTTGATCAATATCACAATTTGATAAATCACATAATTAAAAAATATTGATGTTTAATTCATTATGGAAGTATTAGTTATGATCACAACTGAATCAAGTAACGAAAATGCTTTGCGAATGGCTAAATTACTAATACAAAATAAACTTGCAGCTTGTGTTTCGATAAAGCAAATTTTTTCAATTTATAAGTGGGATGATGATATTGAAGAAACTAAAGAGTTTGAAATCACAATAAAAAGTAAACTAGAATTTAAAGATTGTTTAATTGATTTCGTAAATAAAAATTCCACATATGATGTCCCTCAGATTATTTACAAAAAATACCACGCTGAGATGAAATATTATGATTGGTTGAATAAGAATATTTGATTAATCTATTTTATTAAATCTTTAAGATCAATATTCGATCTAGATCCTAATTGCGTAATTATTTGCCCCGCACAAATTGAAGCTATCTCTCCGCATTTTTTGAGGGAACAATTGTTTATTAATCCATGGATGAATCCTCCCGCATAGATATCTCCCGCTCCTGTAGTATCAATAATCTTGCCTTTCGATATTGACTCAATTATTTCAACATTATTTTTGTTAACTATGAGAGAACCATTGCTTCCAAGAGTTACTATGACTAATTCACATAAGGAAGATAGATCTTCTTGGCAGCTTGCTAATTGATCATTTTTAAATAGACTTAACACCTCGGATTCATTACAAAAAACAATATCTACGTATTCATAAATTAATTCCAAGAAACTCTCACGATGTCTATCTACACAAAATGAATCAGACAAAGAAAGGATTATTTTTGTTCTAGATTGTTTTGCAATTTGGGCGGCTTTAATAAAAGCTTTTTTAGCTAATTCGCTGTCCCATAAATATCCTTCTAAATATAAGTATTTACTTTCCTTAATTACAGTAAAGTCAATGTCTTTTGGTTCAAACTCTACAGATGCACCTAGGTAAGTGCACATAGTTCTTTGGGCATCAGGTGTAACCAAAATGATTGAATGAGCTGTTGGAGCACCCTCAATAGTTGGTGGAGTATTAAATATAGTCTTACTTTTTTTTATATCTTGTGAAAAGAAAGCCCCAAATTGATCATTTTTCACTCTCCCTATAAACTGCACATGATTGCCTAATTCTGCTAAAGAAACAACGGTATTTGCTGAGGACCCACCTGAAATTTGTTTGATAACTTTGCAATTTTCTAACAATCTCTGAGATTCATCAGAATTTATTAGATTCATTGACCCTTTTTCCAGATTATTTATCTCAAGAAACTCATCTTCAATATTTACAATAATATCCACTATTGCGTTGCCCAGACCTATTAGATCAACCGTTTTATAATGTTCAAAATGTCTAAAGGATTCCTTCATTAATTTGGAACTAAATTACCTTAGCAGTGCTCTTTTAGGGCCATGTATTGGGTCTTCAATTACTATGGTTTGATCTCTATTCGCCCCCAACGAGACAATGGCAATTGGAACCTCCATTAATTCAGCTAAAAATCTTAGATAATTCATAGCATTCTCTGGGAGATCAGATAGTTTTCTGCAATCTGCAGTTGAACATTGCCAACCTTTTAATTTTTTGAAGATTGGCTTACATTTTTTTAAATCATCTGAATTTGTAGGAAAGTAGTCTATTTCCTCTCCATCTAGATCATATGCAATACAAACTTGAATCTCATCTAATTCATCTAACACATCAAGTTTAGTAACGGCTAAACAATCAAGACCATTCACAGATACAGCATATTTACCAATAACTCCATCAAACCACCCACATCTTCTCCTTCTCCCAGTAGTGGTTCCAAATTCACTGCCTCTATCACAGAGTTGATCATTAATACTTCCTTGTAATTCAGTTGGGAATGGCCCTTCACCTACTCTTGTGGTATATGCTTTTGCGACACCTATGACTCTATCAATTAAAGTTGGACCTACTCCAGCCCCAATACATGCCCCTCCTGATATAGGGTTTGATGAGGTAACAAAAGGATAAGTCCCATGATCTAAGTCAAGTAGAGTCCCTTGAGCACCTTCGAAGAGAATATTCTTCTTGTTTTTTGAGGCGGCATGGATAGTCCTCGTACAGTCAACAACATGCTTTGATAATCTTTCCCCGTAGTCAAAATATTCTGCAACAATATCTTCTAATTTAAGTGGTTTAATGCCATAGATTTTTTCTAGTAGACCGTTTTTTTCGCGTAATGGAATTTCGATCACATCACTTAGCCTCTCCCTATTGAGCAAGTCTCTTATCCTAATACCATTTCTTTGTGACTTGTCCGCATAAGTTGGGCCAATCCCACGACCTGTTGTCCCTATTTTGTTTGAACCTCTATCAGCCTCCATCGCTTCATCTAATATTCGGTGGTAGGGCATTGTTACATGTGATGTTGATGAAATTTTTAATCCTGAAATATCAATTCCATTTTCAATTAACATGTCAATTTCTTTAAGCAAGATTTTTGGATCTACTACTGTTCCCGACCCAATTAGACAAGAAGTATTTTTATAAAGTATCCCTGAGGGAATTAAATGCAATTTTAGAACTTTATCGTCTACAACTATAGTATGACCTGCATTTACTCCCCCTTGGTAGCGAACGACAACATCTGCCGAACGACTAAGTAAATCCGTTATTTTACCTTTTCCTTCGTCACCCCATTGGGCTCCGATTACAACAACATTAGCCAATTTTAGAAGAGCATTATTTATGTGCGAATATTTAATATATTCAAAAATCTTGGTTTACTTTTAAAAAGTAAATGAATTGTATCAACTTTCTCTTAGAACCATTTTTTCAGCAAGAGAAAATTCTTTGGTTAAACGCTCCCTAAGTTTATCTGGTAAAGGCCTACTTGCAAAGTTTTTGTAATGACCTGCCATAGCATTTAATGCTGTTTGCATGGTGGTAAATGATTGCGTTTTATTTACCATCCCTCTATTTCTGTATCTAGAAATATAGTCAGTTATGAGTGTAAGTGCCTCACTTCTTACTTCATCTTTATTTGGAGAATCTTTTGGAGTATCAACAGCTGTTTGTAATGTTTTAACAACTGAAATTGTATCCTTTGTATAGTCGCCTGTCATCGAGGTTTTTGCCGCAATTGAAGGGGAACTAAATAATGTAAAAACAACAATTAACGATATTGCAAAAGAAATAGCTTTGGTAAGATTCTTAAAAAATAATTTTGATGTCCATTTCAGTAACATAACTTAGCTCCCAAAAAAAAATAGGCCTTAAGACTTTTTATTGTACATTATTTCAGATTCGGAAATAAATGTTTCCAACAATTTATCAGAACTAATTTTAAGCTTAGTATTATTTGTTCTGCATAAAAGTTCTACTTCTTTATTTATAGAATCTCTGCCAATAATTATCTGAAAAGGAATACCAATTAATTCCGCATCTTTAAATTTTACTCCAGCTCTATCGTTTCTATCATCAAGAAGGACATCAATTTTATTGATTAAAAAGTTGTTATAGATTTGCTCAGTAAGATCACTTTGAATAGGATCTTTAAGGTTTGTTGGGATAATAATAACTTCAAAAGGAGAAATCTGGATAGGCCAACAAATTCCTTTTTGATCATTATTCTGTTCAATAGCAGCTTGAGCTATTCTTGTCACTCCTATCCCGTAACAACCCATCCATAAATTTTTTAACTGACCATCCTTATCAGAGAACTTTGCATTTAATTTTTCACTATATTTCTGACCGAGTTGGAAGATATGTCCAATCTCGATACCTTTTTTTTCTTTAAGTTCTTCATCATTATCAATACTTACTTTATCTCCTTTTTTGGCATTCCTGATATCACCAATTAGATAGTCTTTCGAAGCAAAAGAAAATTCTTGAAAAACTTTATGGAAATTAACTTTATTCCCACCACTTATAAACTTTGAAAGGCTACTTGCAGAATGGTCAATTATTCTTGTCCATTTTTTATCCCAATTAGAAGTGGCTTTAATAGTTCTATTATCTAAATCTGGTCCGATAAAACCTAAGGGAAAATCAATTAGATTTTTTTCGATATTATTTTTGTCTTCAATCTTTTTAAGATTAAGGAGATTGAAATTATGAAGTTTATTTATTAAGTTAAAAAGCTTTACTTCATTTATGTGTTGATCGCCTCTTATGCATGCAAGAATTGGGAGCTCAAATTCACCTTCGAACTGAGCGAGGAATATTACTACTTTAATAATCTGACTAGGATCTAAATTATTATTTTCGCAAACTTCTAGGATTGTTTTTTGTTGAGGTGTCTCCAGCCACTCTGCAAAATCATCTTTTAGTGGAATAGGTTGGGAGGGCAGAGAAACAGCTTTTTCAATATTCGCAGCATAAGAACCACTTTGAGTAAACAAAATGGAATCTTCCCCAGCATCAGCAGTGACCATAAATTCTTTAGAGGAGGCACCGCCAATTGCTCCACTATCAGCTTCAACCCCTACTGTCTGCAGACCACAAGATTTAAAAATATTTTCATAAGCATTGCCCACCTTTTCATAGAAAGAAGCCAGATCGTTTTCTGAAGAATGAAAAGAATAACCATCTTTCATTATAAATTCTCTACTTCGCATCAATCCAAACCTTGGCCTTATTTCATCTCTAAATTTTGTCTGAATTTGATAAAAACATTGAGGTAATTGCTTATAGGAGTTGATGGTCTCTGATGCAATACTTGTAATCACCTCTTCGTGAGTTGGAGCTAAACCAAATTCTTTACCTTGTCTATCTTTGAGATTAAACATTATTCCTTCCCCTGCAGTATATCCTTCCCACCTTTCACTTTTTCTCCATAAATCTGCAGGATGAAGTTGGGGCAATAGTAATTTTGTACAACCAATACTATTTAGTTCTCTCTCTATTATTGCGGATATTTTTTCAATAACTCTGAGCATTAATGGCATGTATGCATAAATACCGCTGTTAACTCTGCGAATATACCCAGCTTTTAAAAGTAATTGATGTGAAATAATCTCAGCTTCAGAAGGTGTGTCACGAAGTGTCCCCAGAGGAAATGAGGTTGTCACGCGCATACAAAAAAATCCTTAATAATATTTAATTTTATCAATTAAGATGAAAAAATAATTTAAAGTGTCATGAGTCCCTCAACCCGGCTAGTCTAAAAATATTGTTTCTGCTAACTTTTTTGTAATGAAGTTCAAACTCTTTTAAAAGTTCATTTTTACTAAAACATTTTCTTAAGATTATGAAAAATATAGATTCCAATATTTCAAGCGAGGAGGAATTAGCAGGAATTGATGAAGTTCAAAAATTCTTAAACAGATCAAGAGCTTCAGTCTATAGGTATACAAATACAGATTTAAGAAATCTAAACCCTAGCTTTAATCCAAGAAAATTAAATCCCGAATTTAGAACTGATCAAAAAGATCCTTTAAAATTCCATCCTAATGAAGTAGCAAGATTTGCAAAAGATATTTTAAGAATTAAGGAAGTTACTGTAGAGGTCTTTAATACACCTTCCTCCGCTGCTCAAAATATACTTGTGCAAATATTAGATGAACTAAAATCTATTAGGTCTTTGCTGGAAAAGAGTAATTAAAAGGTTACTAGTTAATGTTTTGATTTATTGACATTTTGAATGTAAAATAATGATGTTTAATTATCTCCTTAATCTTTACCAATTAAGAGTTCTTGAGTTACACGAAATCAAAGCAGTTTATTCAAAGTAAATCAAGCGAAGAATCTTCTTATGGTTCTGCTCGAAGTGATTTTGAAAGAGATGATGATGACCCTTTAAGCATAAAGAGTTTATCAATAACATCTCTAGGTATTATTTTTGCCATTTTGGCAATTTTTTTACCTTCGTTAAGTATTTTAATTGGAAGACCTTTATCTCAAGGAAACGGGATAATTCATAATCACGATTTTAAAAAAGATGGACCTTAGTTCAATACCTCCATCTCCAATGAAGGGAATAGTAAATATCGTTGTTGAAATACCTGCAGGGAGTAGGAATAAATATGAATATTGCTCTGATGCAGGAATAATGGCCTTAGACAGAGTATTACATTCTTCAGTGAGGTACCCTTTTGATTATGGTTTTATCCCAAATACTCTTGCTGATGATGGGGCTCCCCTTGATGCAATGGTGATAATGGACGAACCTACTTTTGCAGGTTGTCTAATAAAAGCTAGACCTATTGGAGTTTTGGATATGCATGATTGTGGTGCATATGATGGAAAACTTTTATGTGTACCTATGGCTAATCCCAGGCAGGCTAATATAGTGAGTATTAATCAAATTGCTCCTAATCAGCTTGAGGATGTTGCAGAATTTTTTAGAACAAGTAAAGGACTCGATGGTAGAACAGTTCAAATTGATGGTTGGAGGGATTTTGATGTTGTTGAAAATTTATTGAAAAGTTGTATGCCTCTAAAAAAGAAAAACTTTAAAGTACTTAAGAAATCAAATATTAGTAAATTAAATTGAAAAAAATAATTTTTTATAGTTATTTAAAATGCTCTACATGCAGAAAAGCTGCAAAGTGGCTTGAAGGCAAAGATTTTGAATTTCAGTTAATTGATATTGTAAAAGAACCTCCACTTGTTAATTATTTAAATCTAGCCTTAGAACAATACTCTGATGATAAGAAAAGGATTTTTAATACAAGAGGTAAAGCCTTTAAAACTCTTAATCTTGATATTGATCGTTTGTCAAAGGAAGAAATTATTCAACTTCTTTTAAGTGATGGCAAGTTAATAAAAAGACCATTTTTGATCTACAAAGGGAAAAAAGTAATATTAGGTTTTAACGAGATTGAATATGCAAAAAATTTTATATAAGTTTAGAAAATCAAGATTTTATTAATCCTATGACTAGTTTCATAAAAAGTTTTTTAAAAGAATGGGGTCTACTAATTCTATTAACTTTTTTTGTTTCTTCTTGTAGATCATTTTTTGCAGAACCACGTTATATCCCTTCTGGTTCAATGCTCCCAGAATTACAAATAAATGATAGGTTAATTATTGAAAAATTTTCGCTAAGAAATTCTTTACCAAAAAGAGGAGATATTGTTGTTTTTAACTCACCTTACTCGTTTGACAAAAAATTAATTTCATCAAGATCTAAGCCTTTACCAAAAAAAAGAGATTGTTTTTTTATGAGTTTTCCTCCAATGTCGTTTGTTCCTGGTTTGAGGGATCAAGCTTGTGATGCTTATATTAAAAGAGTGGTAGCAATTCCAGGAGAAATTGTAAGTGTAAACTCTAATGGTGAATTAATAATAAATAATAAATTAATTCCTGAACCCTATGTTTCTTATAAGTGCTCATTATCCCTCTTTAATAAATGTGGTGAATTTGAAAATATAAAAGTGCCAGAAGATCATTTTTTAGTTTTAGGTGATAATAGGGCAAATAGCTGGGATGGAAGATATTGGCCTGGAAGTAAATTTCTTCATAAAAAAGAGATAATTGGTAAAGCATATTTCAGATTTTGGCCTCTTAGTCAAGTTGGCTTTTTCAGTGAATAAAGCAATTTTTCTGACTCTGACTTCATCAAAATAAATTTTTAAAAAGGGTTATTTTAAAGTGCTCCTGAAGCAGTTGAATCAAGTATTCCCCCTAGGTGTGTTGTGATGTTAAGAGCGCTAATCACAGGGGCTCTATTGGGATCATTAAAAAGGTCAATTATAGTTATGCCGCCATTTCCCTGTTTTATCATCCAAATATTTGAATAATTAATCCCAAGGATTTTGCAAATTAGAGTTTTATTGACTGCATCATGAGCAACCAGAAGGCTAAGATCATTATCCTTTTGAGATAAACAAATCTTGTCAAAAGCTTCTACGGACCTTTCTGATACATCTTTTATAGATTCACCTTCAGGCATTATTACTTCTTCAGGTTTATCATGCCAATTTTTTAATAAAACGGGCCACTGTTCTCTGATTTCTGCTTCCAGTTTACCCTCCCATAATCCATGACTAATTTCTATAAGTGAATCTATTCTTTCTATTTTTAAATCTTTTCTATTTTGAAGGATTATTTGTGCAGTCTCATAAGGTCTTCCCATTGAACTTGAAAATGCCTTATTAAAAGAAATATTTCTCAAATATTCAAAAGTCTTTCTAGCTTGGTCTTTACCGTTTTCATTTAAAGGAATATCAATTTGGCCTTGAAATCTACCTTCTTTGTTCCAGTTGGTTTCACCATGCCTTATCAGAAATATTCTGGAATCTCCAATTTGATTCGGAATATTTTTATTCAGATGGGAAGTTTGATTCAAGCATTCAATTTGGGTCTTATAAGAGTTATCATCCCTTGAAATATTGAGTATTGATAAAGAGGCATTTTCTAATCTTATTTTCCTAAAACCTTGCTTAGGCTTTCCTAATAACGAGAGGATTAAACATCTGAGAATCGCATTATGTCCCACTACTAAAATATTTGCATCATCTTTATCTAGATAAATTTTTAAAATATCTTCTACAAAATTTGTTGCTTGAAAAAATAACTCTTGGATTGGTTTATAAGTTTTATTGTCTTTTCTTTTTAAGATTAGATTTTCTGGATCACTTTTCCATATAGGGTAAATTTCTGGAAATTTCTTTTTTATTTCATCAATTTTTAGACCCGACCATACACTAAGATCTACCTCTAGCAAATTATCATCGAATAAAATATCTTGTTCTTTATTGAAGGTCTTTTTAATTGTTTTTGCAGTCTCTGCCGCTCTCAAAAGTGGAGAGGAATAGATTTTATCGAAGTTTATTTTTGATAATGCGTTTCCTGCTTTTCGGGCTTGTTCGTATCCTTCATCAGTTAAGAATGAATCGTCTGTTCTTCCTTGAATTAATCCTTTTGCATTGAAACTGCTTAGTCCATGCCTAACTAAAACTAATCGTATAGCCATTATATAAATTTGAAGATTAAGATAATTTAATCATCTCATGGCGTGATTAAAATAGATACAAAATATAAGGAACTTCAATGATAACTAAGTATAGTTTTCAATAATATAATTTATTTATGATCTTTAAAAATATTTCTAAGTCAAAACTCACTTTAGCTTTTATTTCTATAGTAATAACTTTTTTTGTATGGCAACAAGGCTTAAGAGATAGTTTAAATAGACCTTCTGTCACATTTGATATTAGTCAAAAAGAGCAAGAAATTGCTGAATTATCTCTTCAATCAATACCCGTAAATCTTAAAAAATTTTTTATCATTAATGATCCTGTTGATCAAATAAATAAATCACTCTCTGATTTCTCATTTGAAGAGCTAACAGATAGAAATAAATTAATTCTAATAGTTACTTCAGAATCAAATGATCCTGTAATATATAAAAATATATCCAAAGATTTTGAAAATAAAAACTTTAAATTTCTCATTGATGAGATAGAAAAAAAATCTAATAATTATTCATATAAACCGAGTTCTGATAAATTTGATTTATTTAAAGGTGATAGATTTTTATATCACCTTTTAAGCCGGAAATTTGATTTTGACGATAGTGCATTAATAACAAAATCATTTTCAAGCAAAATGTTTTTAAAGATATTAGCCATAAGACTAATACCACTTTTAACAATACTTATTGGCTCTATTCTGGCTTTAAAAATATTATGGACAACCATATCTATGAAAAAGTTTGGTTGGAAAGAAATTAAATACTTAGATTTAGAATTAATAGATATGGTTTTATTAATTGCAGGTGGTTTTGTTGTTTTAGGAGAAGTGGTATCACCTTTGTTTTCCATCAGCTTGGTTGAACTTTTCTCTAAAAATATCTCTAATGAATTGTCTCAATCTTTAAAAATTTTCTTTGGATATCTTTTTATGGCTATTCCTCCATTAGGGATAGTTTATTATCAAATAAAATCTTTGAATGGTGAATTTACTTTTAAAAAGGATTATTTACAGTTCAATTTCTTGCCCATAAAATATGCAATTATTCAGGGTATTAAAGGTTGGTTAACAATTGTTCCTTTTGTTTTATTGATCTCTCTAATTATGAATAGTCTGATCGATAATCAAAATGGTAGTAACCCTTTGCTGGAAATTGTTCTTAATAATAATAATTACTTATCATTTTTTCTATTATTTGTAACCACAACTCTACTAGCTCCTCTATTTGAGGAGATTATATTTCGCGGTATTTTACTACCAACTCTCTCAAAAAATTTTGGAGTAATTTCGGGTATAATAGTTTCAGCCTTTATCTTTGCGTTAGCCCATTTAAGTTTGGGAGAAATGCCGCCATTATTTGTTCTAGGAATTGGATTAGGAATCACAAGAATTGCTTCAGGGAGTTTGTTCTCTGCAGTGATTATGCATGCTTTATGGAATGGATTAACCTTCTTAAATTTGTTCTTATTGAGGACATAAAGAATTTAATTTTTTACTTGCGAATCACACAAAAAGATGTTTATTTAATTAGTAATACTTCTTTCATTTAAAAATAAATCATTGATGAAACCTTATGGGAATCAACTTAATTTAAAAAAAAAAGTTCCATATGAAGGTAAAAAAGATTCCGAAAAAATATCCATAATTAATATCAAATTAGTACATCAAATTTTCGACACCATTAATATCTCTCTATTGGTATTAATTTTTACCTTATTTTTCTTATCTTTTGATAGCCAAAGGAAATGGTCAAATACATATAAAATCTTATCAAAAACAAGAGCTGTCAATAATAATCTCATTGATTATATTTCTAAAATTGAGGAATTTTATATTAGAGAACTTGAGTCTCTCAACATTTATAGAAAAACCAAACCTGAAGATTTAATTTATATAGATAAACTTACTGAAAACAAAGAAAGTACATTTAAGAAAAATTTAAATACCTTCATTGAAGGTTTTAGTGATAGCAAATATCAAAGGGGATATTGATGAAAAAATACAAAAAAATTGTTAGATTAATACCTCTTGATCAAAGAAGATTTAAATTTCTCTATATTTTTAGCTTACTATTAATTTTTTGTTTGTTTGGTAGGTTAGTTAAATTGCAAGTCTTTAACGCCTCTGATTTGCAAAGGAAAGCAAGATTAATACAATCTTCTAAAACTAACTCCTTAAACAAAAGGAGATCAATCGTTGATAGAAATAATAGAGTAATTGCTTACGATAAACCGCTCTATAAATTATGGGCCCATCCAAAATATTTTAATTTTCCTGGTGATTCAATTAACAGAGTTCGCAGTATTGAAGAAGTTATAGAAAAATTGTCACCTATCTTGGGTATTAATGATGAAATACTCTTGAGGCAATTTAATAATAAAATGAGTGGTATCAAACTTTTGGATAAAATTGCAGAAGAACAGGCAGAGGAGATTAAAAACCTTCAAATAAGCGGAATTGATTTGTTTAAATATTCGCAGAGATATTATCCACAAAGGGAACTTTACTCAAATCTTGTCGGTTTTGTTAATGATGAGAATGTAGCTTCAGCAGGTTTAGAACTACATTTAGATAATCAAATTAAAGTTTTTAATAAAAGTAATTTAATAAAAAGAGGAGGAGATGGAACTCCTCTACCAGATAATTCAGCACCAGGTGATTTTATTTCTGATTACAAAAGTTTAGGCTTAACTATAGATTCAAGATTACAGAAAGCTTCATACAAGGCATTATCAAAGCAAATAAGCAAATGGAAAGCAAAGAAGGGATTCGCAATAGTTATGGATGTTAATGATGGTCGGATTCTCTCTTTGGTTACAGTCCCATCATATGATCCAAATAGATTTTGGCAGTATGATTCTGAACTCTTTAGGGGGTGGTATTCTCAAGATTTATTTGAGCCTGGCTCAACTTTTAAACCTATTAATCTTGCCTTAGCGTTAGAAGAAAAAGTCATCCAGAAAGATGGAGTAGTTGAAGATATTGGAAAGATTAATGTTGGAGGATGGACACTTTCTAATTGGGATAAAAAAGGTAATGGATACATTGACTATCCAAAAGTTTTGCAGGTTTCAAGTAATGTTGGGATGGTAAAAATAATGCAAAATTTAGACCCCGCAATTTATTGGGATTGGCTAAAAAATTTAGGTATAAATAAAAATTTAGAGACTGATTTATTTGAATCAACTGCTGGCCAACTTAAGAGAAAAGATTTATTTGTAAATCAATCAATTGAGCCTGCTGTCACTTCTTTTGGTAAAGGTTTCTCAATCTCGCCACTTAAATTGGTTCAACTTCATGCGGCTCTTGCAAATGGGGGTTTTGAAGTGACTCCTCATGTGACCTCAACTTTCAAAGAAAGATTTAATAAAAATCCAAAAAAACAATTTTTTTCACGCGAAGTTACTAAAACTGTTCTTGAATGGATGGAGAGCGCAGTCGATAAAGGAAGTGGATCTGGAGTAAAAATCGAAGGTTATAGGATAGCGGGGAAAACGGGCACTTCTCAAAAAGCCTTAAATGGTTCGTATACAAGCAAAAAAGTTTGTAGTTTTGTCGCAACCTTACCAGTTAATGATCCAAAATATGCGGTCCTTGTAGTCGTTGATGAGCCATCTAAATCATATGCATATGGTTCAACTGTTGCAGTACCAGTTGCGAAAGAAATTATCGAGACTTTGATAGTAATTGAAAAAATACCTCCTAAGATTAAAGATCATGGAATGATTGTTAAAAAACCCTAAAATTTTCCAATTTTATAAATATTTAATTCACTAACTGATGATTTCATTAGGAATTAAAGCTAGTTTGTATATATATGACTATCTATACATGAAATCAATTTTAGAACAATTGTCCTCAATGACCGTTGTTGTTGCCGATACTGGAGATTTAGATTCAATAAAAAAATTCCAACCAAGAGATGCCACCACGAATCCATCGCTGATACTTGCTGCGGCTAAGAATCCTGATTATGTAAAATTAATTGATAAAGCTTTAGAAAGTTCAGAAAATTCATTGCCGCAAGGATTCTCCCAAATTGAAATAATTAAAGAAACAGTTGATCAAGTTTCAGTATTTTTTGGAAAAGAAATATTGAAAATTATTTCAGGGCGCGTATCTACAGAAGTTGACGCAAGACTGAGCTTTGACACCGAAGCTACGGTAGAAAAAGCGAGAAAATTGATCAATCTTTATAAAAATTTTGGAATTGAAAAGGAAAGAATTTTGATTAAGATTGCTGCAACTTGGGAGGGAATTAAGGCAGCTGAAATTTTAGAAAAAGAGGGTATTAAGTGCAACTTAACTTTACTTTTTAACTTCTGCCAAGCGGTAACTTGTGCCAATGCAAAGATAACTCTAATTTCTCCTTTCGTTGGCCGTATATTGGATTGGCATAAAGTAAAAACTGGCAAAACTAGTTTTGTTGGTGCGGAAGACCCGGGTGTTATTTCTGTTACACAAATATATAAGTACTTTAAAGAAAAGGGATTCAAGACAGAAGTAATGGGAGCGAGTTTTAGAAATCTTGATGAAATAAAAGAATTAGCAGGTTGCGATCTTTTGACAATTGCACCAAAATTTCTTGAGGAACTGAAAAAAGAAAAAGGAGAGTTAGTTAGAAAATTAGATGTAAGTACCCAAATAAATCATCCTATTGACTACGAATTTGAAGAAAAAGATTTCAGATTAAGCATGTTAGAAGATCAAATGGCAAGTGAAAAGCTTAGTGAAGGTATCACTGGATTCAGTAAGGCTATAGAAGAATTGGAAGAGCTGCTACTTAACAGATATTCAGAAATTAAAAATCATAAATTGATTTCTGCTAACTAAATTTAAGTTTGAATTGAATAAGAATTAAGACTCACTTTTTGTTAAAAGTCTCCTGATAACTCTTTTTGCAATATCTTCATAACTCATTTCTCCTGATAATATTTGAGCAATACGTTTAGGTGCTGTTTTTCTTTTGACACCCAATTGATATCCAGTTCTGGGAAATCTATAGAATATCTGGGCTATTCTCCTCCCCCAAGCCATAGATTTCCCCCAAATGTTGTTAATTTTTTTCGTATAAAGATTTAAATTGTCCTCTTTTCCTGATAGGCATTTATCTATACATTCTGCAGCATAAAAACTGCTTATTAAAGATGGTCTAATTCCTTCAGCTAAGAATGGATCACATAGAGATGCTGCATCTCCAACCGCTAGAACTTTTTCACCATTGATTGAGTGGAAACCATTCCATATTCTCAGTTTCTTACTAATAATTTTATGAGGAAAATCATCAAAACCGAAGCTTCTGATTACTTGTTTATTTATTTCCTGATTTTCTAGGAGACCATTATTTATAAAAGTACCTAAACCAATATTTAAGCTTTCTCTTAGGGGGAATGCCCATGCAAAACCATATTTTATAAATCCAAACTCAAATCTAACTGCATCTCTAGGTATTTCACCTAGCCCTTTCAATCTTAATGAGATTGTGTTTGCAAATTTCGGTTTTCTTGGCCCTAAATTGAAATAACTCGACCATTTCGATTGGGACCCATCTGCAATTACAAGAAATTTTGTAATATATTTTATTTTGTTATCGCAAGTAATTTCCCATTTATCATTTTTTTTTATGATTTTTTCTATCAATAATGATCTCATTATCTGAGCTCCATTACTCAAGGATTCATTAAGTAATAATTGATCCAGTTTTTCTCTTTTAATAATCCAAAATGGCGATTCACCAGTCAAATCAGCAATTACATTATCGGCAGCCTTCCATCTGAATTCAACATTCTTAATTTTTGATTCTATGCAATCTTCTATATTTAAAGGAAGAAAGCTTTGCATTGAAGATGCCATCCCACCTGCACATGGTTTGTAATCTTGGAATTTTTCTTTTTCAATAATTAAAACTGAATATCCTTTCTTTGATAGGTTAAGAGCCGTGGAAGATCCTGATAAACCTCCACCAATTATTACAACGTCAAATCCTATCAAACTTTTAGAATTTCCTTCTCTTTCTCCGACAATTTAGTTTCTATTAAAGCTATATATTTATCAGTAATTTTCTGAATTTCGGATTGATTATCTCTCGATTCGTCAATAGAAATAAGACCATCTTTTTCGTCTTTTTTTTCTTTATCAACAGCATCTCTTCTGATATTTCTCAAAGCTACTTTTCCCTCCTCCGCATATTTAGAGGCTAATTTACAAAATTCTTTTCTTCTTTCTTCTGTTAAAGGAGGAACATTTATTCTTATTACTTTCCCATCATTATTTGGAGTAATACCTAAATCACTCATGGAAATAGATTTCTCTATCGCTTGTAAACATGAAATATCAAAAGGTTGTATTGAAATTGTTTGCGAATCAACAGTGCTTATAGTGGCAAGCGATTTGATTGGTGTTTCTGCTCC
Organism: uncultured Prochlorococcus sp.; assembly: GCA_902572075.1. GTDB lineage: Bacteria > Cyanobacteriota > Cyanobacteriia > PCC-6307 > Cyanobiaceae > Prochlorococcus_A. The sequence goes on along the minus strand of CACGER010000007.1, from coordinate 30,094 downwards.
ATAGTACTCAACACTTACTCTGTCTAACAAGGAAGCATTGGCTCTGCCTGTTCTAATTGTATTAAAGTTTCTTTGAGTAGCTTCAATACTTTTATTCATATTTTCTTGAATTTCTTTTTCTTTCATAATTAAAAAATTAAATGATCTTTAACTAATTAAAGAGCCTATTGGCTCACCAGTAACAGCTTTAGAAATGTTACCTTTTTTGAATATATCAAAAACCATAATTGGGATATTATTATCTTTGCAAAGTGCAATCGCAGTACTGTCCATAACTGCAATTTCATCACTAAGAACTTGTTGATAACTGAGAGAGGAATATTTTTTTGCATCTTTAAATTGATTAGGATCACGATCGTATACTCCATCAACTTTAGTAGCTTTCATAACAACTTCAGCGTTTATCTCTGCTGCCCTCAAAGCTGCCGTAGTATCAGTTGTAAAAAATGGATTTCCGCATCCACCTCCGAAAACTACAACTCTACCTTTCTCTAGATGCCTCATGGCTCTTCTTCTGATGTAAGGTTCGGCAATTTCCTGCATTTCGATTGCTGTTTGCACTCTGGTTGCAACTCCTACTCTCTCAAGACCATCTTGAAGTGAAATTGCGTTCATTACTGTTGCTAGCATCCCTACATAATCAGCAGTCGCGCGATCCATTCCGTCTGCAGATCCTTTAAGCCCCCTAAAAATGTTTCCACCACCAACAACTATTGCAAGTTGTACATTATCTTCGACTACTTTTGAAACATCCTCTGCAATTGACTGGACTATAGCAGGATCAATACCATAAGGTTTTTCACCCATTAGTGCTTCACCACTAAGTTTTAAGAGAACTCTTTTGTAAGTCATTCAAGAATTGTACTTTTAAGACCTTAGCAAGTAAATGTGCCAAATATATTTTTTGTTCTGATATTGCTTGCGTCTTTAAACATTTCTAAACCTGCCTAAAGAAAATTTAAAAAAAAATTTACCTCAACTAAAATTCAACACACTTTTGTGCTTTTATCCCTTGTTCTTTAAATGGATGTCTTATTAGTTTCATTTCTGTAACTAGATCAGCGTAATTCATAATTGAATCAGATGCTCCCCTTCCAGTTAAAACAATATGATTTTTTCTATTTTTTAAGCTTTTTAAAAAAGTGATTATTTCTTTAGGTGCGAGATAACCAAGTTTTGTCGCAATATTAATTTCATCAAGAATGATAAGTTTATAAGATTCGTTTTGTATGTATTGTTTGGCTAGTTGCCACGCCTCTCGAACTAATTTTTCATCTCTTACTCTGTCTTGTGTTTCCCAAGTAAATCCCTCTCCCAATGAATGCCAAGATATGTTTGAAGATAATTTTTTAAGTGCTTTTTCTTCTCCAGTGGTCCAGCCTCCTTTGATAAATTGAATTATTGCTACTTTATAGCCATGCCCTATCGTCCTTAAAGCCATACCTAAAGATGCAGTTGTCTTGCCCTTGCCATTTCCTGTAAAAACGATCAATAATCCTTTTTTTGTTTTTCTAATTTGTAGTCTTTCGGCTTGTATATCTTTTCTTTGCTGCATTCTTTTTTTATATAAGCTTTCATCGCTATCCGGTGATAATTTACCTCCCATTCCAAGTTTATTTGCTTGATTATCGAGGTTAAATATTTTCTCGGAAAATGAAGGTTTCTCTTGCATAAGATCCCAGATTTTTTTTTTAATTATAAATCTTTAAATATTTTTAACTTTTTTAACTTTTAAAAGTGCATTATTTACTGCCTGTTGTTGATCTCTTTTAGTAATCCAGTGGTGATAAGTTTGAGTATGTAAACTAACCGAATGTCCCATCATTCTGGCAGCCACAGTATCAGGTAAATCATAAAAAATTGTTCTAACTGCCCAAGCATGCCTTAGATCATAAGGTTTTATTTGCAAAGAGTAACGCTTAAATTGGTCTGTAATTTTTTTTCCAATATTCTGTAAGGTTGTAATTTTAAGGTCTCTATTAATGTTTGGTAAAAGTTCTGGATTTTCACCAAGTTTTGATAATTCGAACTTTTCCACCCATTCAGGATGAAATGGCCAAACTTGGTGTTCCCCAGTTTTAGTCGTAGGCAAAACTCTTATGATTTTGTCCCCAAAATTAGTAAGAGAACTTAAATCACAAAAAAATACTTCATGATTCCTTAATCCATATGTAGCCATCAGACCAAAAACAAATTTCCAAGAATTGTTTGGTATTTTCTCCCACAGTTTCTCTATTAATTCGTCTTTAGGTAGATCCCTAAAGCCTGCTTTGTTCAGACCATATCCTCTAGAATTTAATTTCCAATCTTCTGGTAGTTTAATGTCCAAAAACTTAGCCAAAACACTTAAAGAAGTAGCGCATTGTTTCCTACTTCTAGTACCTTCCTTATAACTTTCAAGTGTTTTTTGAAATATTATTTCTAAAGCAGCATTTTCATAGTCATTGTAAATATTAAGGATTCTTTTCATATATGGTTTGTAAGAACTTCTCCAAGTAGTTTTTCTAGTGCTGGTGCGAAAATCACTTTTATTTTCTTTAAAAAAAAATTCCTCAAATTGATTTAACTTTTTTGGGAATTCAAAACCATCTTTTATTTCCTTTTTATAGGGTTTGCCTATCCAATTAATCCAATCAAATTGATTCAATTCCAATTGCAAATTGATTAATTGTAGTTTTTTTTTGGCCTCCTCTAATCCAGAAATATCAGCCTTTAAGCCAAGAGATATTCTTTGAATTTTAAAGTTATTGTTATCTTCTTTGGAGGGGAGTGAACCACGAATATTTAATTTCTCTCCTCTTTTCTCAATTTTAAGCTTGCTGCCTTGAGTAGCAAATTTATCATTGACATTATTAATTTCCTGAATTACGTTCATTTACTTATATAATTGACCATATAATGACGTTTTTAATGTTGATTTTCAATCTCCATGAATTTTAAATGGATAAAATAGGCGTCTTACTAATGAATTTAGGAGGGCCTGAACGCATTACTGATGTCGGCCCATTTTTATACAACCTTTTTTCAGATCCTGAAATTATCAGGACACCTTTTCCTGTTTTTCAAAAGCCACTAGCTTGGTTAATTAGTACGCTTAGGAGTACCACTTCACAACAAGCCTATCTTTCTATAGGTGGAGGTTCACCTATCAGAAGGATAACTGAACAACAAGCAAGAGAATTACAATCTAAATTAAGAGACAAGGGTTTTAATGCTACTACCTATATAGCTATGAGGTATTGGCATCCTTTTACCGAATCAGCTATCGCTGATATGAAAGCAGATGGCATAGATCAAGTTGTTGTAATACCCTTGTATCCACATTTCTCGATAAGTACAAGTGGTTCGAGCTTTAGGGAATTAAAAAAATTGCGAGATTCTGATGATGAATTTAAGAAGGTTCCAATGAGATGTGTAAGGAGTTGGTTTAGTCAATCAGGTTATTTAAAGTCAATGGTTGAATTGATTGCTGAACAAATTACACTTTGTGAATCACCTTCAAAAGCTCATATATGTTTTACTGCTCATGGAGTTCCTAAGAGTTACGTAGAGGAAGCTGGAGATCCTTACAAAGAGCAAATTGAAGATTGTTCATTATTAATAATAGATGAGCTAGAAAAATGTTTAGGGCATAGTAACCCGTATACACTTTCTTATCAAAGTAGAGTTGGCCCTGTTGAATGGCTGAAGCCTTATACAGAAGAAGTGTTAACTGATCTTGGAAAGTCAAATATTAATGATTTAATTGTGGTTCCCATAAGTTTCGTTGGAGAGCATATCGAAACATTGCAAGAAATTGATATTGAATATAAAGAAATTGCTGAAGAAGCTGGTATTAAAAACTTTCGGAGAGTTAAGGCTCTTAATACTCATCCTACTTTTATTGAAGGTCTTAGTGATCTAGTGATTTCATGTTTGGAAGGGCCTCTAGTTAATATAGAGGAGGCTTCTCAATTACCTGAAAAGGTTAAACTTTATCCACAAGAGAAATGGCAATGGGGTTGGAATAATAGTTCAGAGGTTTGGAACGGAAGAGTTGCAATGATTATTTTTCTTGTGCTTTTTATTGAACTAATTTCAGGTTCTGGACCATTACATAAATTAGGGATTTTATAAATAAATATTTATATTTATTTGAAAATTTTAAATCTATTTAAAGATTCTTTTGAATACATTTCTGACATTACATTTCTAAATGAGGCAAAAGTATTTAATTAAGTTTAAAATTTATAGTAAATGTTGAATTTCTTTAGTGACTCTTACTTCGAGATCCTTTTCAAAGGGTAGTTCAAAATATGAAAATCCAGTTTGGATAACTGGTGCAGATGCACTAATGGATTCTTTAAAAATTCATGGGGTAAAAGTTATATTCGGATATCCTGGGGGAGCCATACTCCCAATATATGACGCTGTTCATAAGGCAGAACAAGAAGGTTGGTTAAAGCATTATATGGTTAGGCATGAACAAGGTGGTTCACATGCGGCTGATGGATATGCAAGATCTACTGGTGAAGTAGGAGTATGTTTTGGGACCTCAGGCCCAGGTGCAACAAATTTGGTAACTGGAATTGCCACTGCGCAAATGGATTCAGTCCCCCTAGTTGTAGTTACAGGTCAAGTTCCAAGACCTGCTATAGGGACAGACGCTTTTCAAGAAACTGATATTTTTGGCATAACTCTTCCAATCGTGAAACATTCATGGGTAATAAGAGATCCTTCAGATATCGCGAAAGTAGTTTCTGAAGCTTTTTTCATAGCCTCATCTGGAAGGCCTGGCCCTGTTTTAATTGACATTCCTAAAGATGTAGGTCAGGAATTCTTTAATTACCAAAGAGTTTTGCCTGGTGAGATTATTCCTAAAGGATTTAAAAGGAATGGAGAAATTAATGATTGCGATATTAATAGAGCAATTAAATTAATAGAAGATTCTGAAAGACCTCTTCTATACGTTGGAGGTGGGGCAATATCTTCAGGGGCTCATGATCAAATAAAAACTTTGGCAAAGAATTATCAAATACCAGTTACCACAACCTTAATGGGAAAGGGCGCTTTTGATGAAAAAGATAATTTATCATTAGGGATGTTAGGAATGCATGGGACTGCTTACGCAAATTTCGCTGTTACAGAATGCGATCTTTTAATTGCTATTGGAGCTAGATTCGATGATCGGGTGACAGGAAAATTAGATACTTTTGCTCCTAATGCAAAGGTAATTCATATAGATATCGACCCGGCAGAAGTTAATAAAAATAGACGTGTAGATGTTGCAATTGTCTCTGATGTTTCAAAAGCTGTTCTCAAAATTAATGAACAATATCTAAAAAACAAATTTACTTGTCAGACTAAAAACTGGTTGGAAAAAATTGATTTTTGGAAAAATAAACACCCATTATATGACCCGCCTAAAGAAGGAGAAATTTATCCTCAGGAGGTGCTTTTAAAAGTAAGGGAACTTTCACCAGAAGCTTATGTGACTACAGATGTAGGACAACATCAGATGTGGGCTGCTCAATATCTCAGGAATTCTCCAAGAAAATGGATTAGTAGTGCAGGCTTAGGAACTATGGGCTTTGGATTGCCAGCGGCAATTGGAGTAAAAGCAGCTTTACCTAATTCAGATGTAATTTGTATTGCAGGAGATGCGAGTGTCTTAATGAATATTCAGGAATTAGGAACTTTATCTCAATATGGTCTAAAGGTGAAATTGATTATTATAAATAATCGCTGGCAAGGGATGGTAAGACAATGGCAGGAAAGTTTTTACGATGAAAGATATTCCTCATCTGATATGAGTTGTGGTGAACCTGATTTTGTAAAACTTGCTGAGTCTTTTGGAGTTAAAGGATACTTAATTTCTGATAGAAAACAATTACAGAATGAATTAAAAAATGCGCTTGATCATGACGGCCCTGCCTTGATTAATATCCTTGTAAGAAGAGGTGAAAATTGTTATCCAATGGTTCCTCCTGGTAAAAGTAATGCCCAAATGGTTGGATATGTTAATTGTGAAGACTAATTTTTTTGAAATTCGTCATTTTAAAAAATTAACTTTAAGATAATTTGAAAACTTAGATATTTTTGAATTGAAAAAATTATCAGAAATTTTAATTTTAATCTGCTTGATTTTTCTTAATCCTGTAATAGTTAACTCGGCCGAAATTCTTCAAATTAAAAATTCAAATACTATTTTGGTGGGGGATCAAAATAGGAATTTAACAATTGGACTATTTTGTGTAGATGTAAATGAAAATGATGAGTTTGAAGCAACTAATTTGCTTAAGAGTGAATTCCCAAGGGGAAGCAAAGTGAAAATAAAACCTTTTGGTTTCAAAGAAAATATTTTGTTAGCCAAAGTTTTTAATATTAAAGGTACTAAGGAGATGACCGAATTATTAGTCGCTAAAGATTTAACTAGTGAAATTTGTCCTAGTTAACTATGCTCTATGAGCAAATAAAATTCCATTGTCTCGAGAATGTTTTGCTTCTTCTCCAGGAATTAAATTCATTTTTTAATTTGTATGTACATAAATTTGAGATGTCTATATTTGTATTGGGAATGTTCTCATCTAAAAGTTGTTTAAAAGCAGATCTTTTAAGATCGAGTTGATTTAAGTTTTTCTCTTTGGAGTGATTTGAATCACTAAAACAAAGATCTTTTTCAGTTTTAGTCAATTTGACTGTTATGTCTCTGTTTTCGGCCTTTCTATAAAATTTTTCGAGCGTTATTTTATCAACTAGATAATGTTCCTTAGAGATCGCTGGTCCTATTGCAACAAGTAAGTCATCTCTAGATGTACCCAAATTATCGAAAATTTTAATCAGATTTTTTATTATTTTTTTTTCTAAACCTTTTCTTCCACAATGCAAGGTTGCTACATTTCTTGTTCTTTTATCTGCAAAAAATATTGGCATACAATCAGCTGTGTAAACCCATAAGTTTTGATTGAGTCTATTACCAACAAGACCATCTGCATCAGTCTTAATACCCTCTTCCGAATATGATCCAAACACTATTAAATTACTGTGAATTTGATTGGAAACACAATTTATGTAATTTTCATTAAAGTGATTCCCTAATAATTGAAGAAATTTCTCAGAGCTCGACTTCGTAAAATATGCATGTTTGAAATTATTTTGACTAAGGATAGGTGATGAATAATACTCAAATTTTTTGTTTTGAATAAAAATTTCAGATTTTGAGAAATATATTTCTTTGTATGGAATAGTTCCTGCTCCCAAACTGAATTTAAGAAATTAATTCAATATCTCTCAAGATCCAGAATCCTGCAAATTTCTCGATGTATGGCGTTGACTGTATGGAAATAAATTGATAATCAAAAGAATTTTTTTTATTCTCTAAAAATTTTGTGCTCAAAATGTTTGCATCTTTTTCTGGCAAATCTGTTACCAGCCATTTATCGTCCTCTGAAGCTTCAAGTATGAGTTGGTTCTTATTGATGACTAATTTAATAGGTTCTAAACAACTGAACCATGCAGAAAGTGCTAAAGATCTATCTTTGCTAAAAAGTCTTAATCCTGGAACTAAGTAATTATCATCTAAATCTTCCTGAATTGGGAAAATTGCTCCAAATTCAATAGGCCAATTTTCTGCTGATTTTAATTCTCCAATTGATATTTCAGAGATGGTTAAAGCATCACCCCTTACTTCTTCTGGTAAAGGTGTAGGAGGGTTTTCCATTCTAGAGGTAAAAGTAGGAGCTAATACACCTCTTACATAACCTTTTTCCTTTGGATAGATATTTTTCTCAAGAAATTCGATTCTATCTAATAATTCATAAGTTCTTCTACTTACAAGAGCCTCAATACTTACGGCCTCCAGAGATTTCTTAATGATAGATTTCATTGAAGACCTCCAAAATCGAACTATTGAAGGTTTCTCCCACCCTTGTTTTTTTGCTTCACTTATTGCTTCATTTAATGCCTTTGTAAGCCATACAGAATTAACTTCATTGGCAGGGCATTTTTTATTCCAAAGAAAAATATCTTCTGTCTTATAGGTTCTTGTAGAGCAAATAATTAACTCCCACCTTTTTTTTCCATTTGATTCAATAATTGGTCTTGAGTAGAAGTCTAATTCCCAATCTGAAATTTTTAATTTAAGACTTGACTCCATTGTTTTATTAATGTTCATTTTCTTATTCTTTTTTATCGAACAGTGCTTTAGTTTTTAGTGCTCTCTCTGTGGCTTCTTGCATAACTTTTTGCTTATCAATAATTAATTCTCCTGCAGAGTTTTCTAGCAGTGCTGTATTGAGACCAATGCGCCCTTTTTCGAGGTCAATTTCAGATATTAAAGCTTTTATCATTTCCCCTTCTCTAAAAACTTCTCTCAAAGAACGAATAGATCCATTTGTTAGTGAGGATTGATGAAGAAGTCCACTAGCTCCACCTAAATCAATAAAGAAGCCATATGGTTTTACAGCTAAAACTTCTCCTTCAATTAATTGACCTAATTCTAAACTTGTAAGTTTAGAAACTAATGTTGCTTTCTTCTCAGAAAGAACTAATTTTCTGGATTCTGGATTCACCTCAAGAAATGCTACTTTTAGAGTTTTGCCAACGAAAGATTGATAGTCTTGACCATCTTCAAGTTGAGATCTTGGGATAAATCCTCTCAATCCATCTACATCACACGTAAGCCCACCTCTGTTAAATCCATTAATTAAAACGTTAATTAATTCTCCATTTTTTGCGGAATTTGATACTTTTTCCCAACTTTGCCTAAGAATTAATGCTCGAGAGCTCACTGTTACCATTCCATCAGCATTTTGCTCTTTGATAACCAAAACTTCCATTTCAAGACCTATAGAAAATTTTTCTTTAAAGTTAGTTATGACACCCAATCCACATTCTTTTTTTGGCATATAACCAGGTGCTTTTCCACCAATGTCAACATATAGTCCATCACTTTCGATTGCAATAACCTTACCTGAAATTGTTTCTCCTGTGGCTCCAATTGGCTCATTTGCATTTAAAGCCTCCAAAAAAGCACTCTCATCAAAATCGAATTCATCAACAGTTCTTTCCAATTGAAAATCTTTGTTTTGCTCAGAAAAATTAAGGGGTCTATTTAAGTCTTGTTGAGTTAAATCATGTTGAGAAATATCAGAATCTTGCCTGTTTTCATTACTGTCATCAATTTCTTTTACTGAATCATCTTTAATGATTTCAGGTTTGATTGCGATATTTTCTTTTTTAATTTCTTCTTGCGAATTGTTTTGCCCATTATCTATTTCTTGAGATTTTTTTTGAGTATCTTTTTTGCTTATGTGAAGTACCTGAAGAGGTTTTTTATTGCCCTTTGCTTGGATATTATCTTGGGCATTTTTATTATTGACTCCCATCGTAGGTAAAATAAGAATAATTAATTATTAACATACCTTAAATGTTAGTACTCAAAATTAAAATTAATGAACTTTAAACCAATACCTAATAAATTTGAACATTTAAATTGGCAAGAAATTGAGAGTGTTGCAAGAAACAAAAGATCTACAGTGATTTGGCCATTCGGTGCTGTTGAGCAACATGGACCGCATTTGCCTCTTGCGACAGATAGCATTTTTGTTGATGAAATTATTAGCGAAGTTTTTAAATTATTCACTGCTGATATTCCATTAAAAAAACTTCCAACTCAATATATTGGGTTTTCTCCAGAACATAAGGGTTTTGCCGGGACAATCTCACTTTCCTCAAATTTGATAACTTCAATGATTAAAGAAGTCGGAAGTCAATTATCTGAAATGGGTTTTAAAAGATTGATATTGATTAATGGACATGGAGGTCAAATCTCACTATTAAATACAGCTGCAAGAGAGCTAAGAAGTTTCTCACCAGATATGGCAGTTTTCCCTTGTTTCTTATGGAGTGGTGTTAATGGATTAAGTGAATTATTAACAAAAACTGAGATCGAGGATGGGCTTCATGCTTCTTTAGCTGAAACAAGTTTGATGCTCGCTTTAAAACCAGAATTAGTAGGCGATGAACGCCCAAATGAGGGTAATAAAATAGAGATCCCTGAAGGTTGGAGTCTGGAGGGGAATGCGCCTACTGCTTGGCTTACTGAAGACTTCAGTAAATCAGGTGTTATAGGAGATAGTAGAGGAGCAAATGAGTCTTTAGGAAAAAATTTAAAGGAATTATTGATTAATCATTGGTTCAAATTAATTATGAATCTAATGCAATCAGATTGGCCAAACAATTCGTAAATAAGTTTAAGTAAAAATGTGACTTAACAATTGAAACTATTTTCATGATATTTAAATAAACTCTCTATAATCATGTAATATTCATGCATAATGAGCTAAAGATTACTGTCATGCAAACTCTAGAATCAAATAAAAAAACTATTCAAGAATCGACTAATCCGATTTCTTTAGATTTGCCCGACTTCACTACAGATTCTTATAAGGATGCTTACAGCAGAATAAATGCAATTGTTATCGAGGGAGAGCAAGAGGCTCATGATAATTACATTTCAATAGCAACTTTAATTCCAAATGAGTTAGAGGAGTTAACTAAATTGGCGAGAATGGAAATGAAGCATAAAAAAGGCTTTACTGCATGCGGAAGAAATTTAGGTGTAGTAGCTGATATGGAATTTGCTAAAAAATTCTTTTCTAAATTACATGGTAATTTTCAAGTTGCTCTTGAAAAAGGAAATTTAACAACGTGTCTTTTAATACAAGCTATCTTAATTGAAGCATTTGCAATCTCTGCTTATAACGTCTACATAAGAGTTGCAGATCCTTTTGCAAAAAAAATAACAGAGGGAGTGGTTAAAGATGAATATCTTCACTTAAATTATGGTCAAGAGTGGCTTAAAGAAAATCTATCTACTTGTAAAGAGGAATTAATTGAAGCTAATAAAGTTAATCTTCCCTTAATTAAAAAGATGTTAGATGAAGTAGCAAATGATGCATCAGTTTTGGCTATGGACAGAGAAGAATTAATGGAAGAATTTATGATTGCTTATCAAGATACATTGATGGAAATAGGTTTAGATAATAGAGAAATTGCAAGAATGGCTATGGCAGCTATCGTCTAATTAAATTTCTAATTTATTAAGGATTTTAATAATTAATCAATCTTATTTAAGTAGTTACCTCTGTGCTATTGTTCATAACATCGTATAGAAACCATTTATAAATTTTAAATGTTTGGGTTAATTGGCCACTCAACCAGTTTTGAAGATGCAAAAAGAAAAGCTTCGATGCTAGGCTTTGATCATATTGCTGATGGGGACTTGGATGTTTGGTGTACTGCTCCTCCCCAGCTTGTTGAGAATGTAGAAGTTAAGAGTGCTACTGGAATATCTATTGAAGGTTCTTATATAGATTCGTGCTTTGTTCCTGAAATGCTTTCTAGGTTCAAAACGGCTAGAAGAAAGGTACTAAATGCTATGGAACTAGCTCAGAAAAAAGGCATTAACATTACCGCATTAGGAGGATTTACTTCCATTATTTTTGAGAATTTTAATCTTCTACAACATAAGCAAATTAGAAATACTTCATTAGAGTGGGAAAGGTTTACTACCGGAAATACTCATACTGCCTGGGTTATTTGTAAGCAACTAGAAATAAATGCGCCTCGCATTGGGATAGACCTTAAAAAAGCAACTGTTGCTGTAATTGGTGCTACTGGTGATATTGGTAGTGCTGTTTGTAGATGGCTTATCAATAAAACTGGGATTTCAGAACTTCTTATGGTAGCAAGACAACAAGAACCACTAGCGCTATTGCAAAAAGAATTAGATGGTGGCACAGTAACAAGCTTAAATGAGGCATTGCCTCAGGCGGATATTGTTGTATGGGTTGCAAGTATGCCTAAAACTATTGAAATTGATAAAGATAACTTAAAAAAACCATGTTTAATGATTGATGGTGGATACCCCAAAAATCTTGATGAGAAATTTCAGGGTGAGAATATTTATGTTTTAAAAGGAGGTATAGTTGAATTTTTCAATGATATTGGTTGGAATATGATGGAACTTGCGGAAATGCAAAATCCTCAGCGAGAGATGTTTGCTTGCTTCGCAGAAGCTATGATTTTAGAATTTGAAAAGTGTCATACAAACTTTAGTTGGGGAAGAAATAACATTTCCCTTGAAAAAATGGAGTTTATTGGGGCAGCTTCTTTAAAGCATGGTTTTTCTGCGATTGGACTTGATAAGCAGCCTAAAGTATTAACTGTATAAATTATGGCTAAACGTTACCTCCTTGATTTTGAAAAGCCTCTTGTTGAACTTGAGAAGCAAATAGAGCAAATTAAAGAATTAGCTCGAGATTCAGAAGTTGATGTTAGTCAACAGCTTCTGCAGCTTGAAACCTTAGCTGCTAGGAGAAGAGAAGAAATATTTAAATCTCTTACCCCTGCTCAAAAGATTCAGGTAGCTAGACATCCTCAAAGACCTAGTACTTTGGATTTTGTTCAAATGTTCTGTGATGACTGGATCGAATTACATGGAGACAGAAATGGTGGCGATGATATGGCACTAATTGGGGGGATAGGTTCGATAAATAATAGACCAGTGTTGATGTTAGGGCATCAGAAAGGAAGGGACACAAAAGAAAATGTAGTTAGAAACTTTGGGATGGCAAAACCAGGAGGTTACAGAAAAGCTCTTAGATTAATGCAGCATGCAAATAGATTCTCTTTGCCAATTCTTACATTTATTGATACTCCTGGAGCTTATGCTGGTTTAAAAGCTGAAGAACAAGGTCAAGGTGAAGCGATTGCAAGAAACCTTCGAGAGATGTTTGGATTGAAAGTTCCAATTGTGGCTACTGTCATTGGAGAAGGAGGTTCAGGAGGCGCTCTTGGAATAGGTGTTGCCGATAGGTTACTAATGTTTGAACACAGTGTTTACACAGTTGCCAGTCCGGAAGCATGTGCATCAATTTTGTGGAGAGATGCTGCGAAGGCACCGGAAGCTGCATCAGCACTTAAAATTACAGGTAAAGATTTACTTAAATTAGGTATAATAGATGAGGTATTACCAGAACCTTCTGGTGGGAATAATTGGGCTCCTTTAGATGCTGGCAACACACTAAAAGAGGCTATTGAGAAACACCTTAATGCTTTACTGCAAATGCCTAAAGATGAATTAATTGAGGAAAGATACAAAAAGTTTAGGGTTTTAGGTAAATTTATAGAAGCAAATAATATTGAAGAGATTTATAGTGAGATCCCTCAAAAAACTGAATAAATTGAAACTAGCTTTTATAACGGGTGCTACGAAAGGTATTGGTAGATCTACCGCAATTACTTTTGCCAATGCTGGCTGGGACTTGATTTTACTTTCCAGGAATATGGATTTAATGGAGAAACTAAAGAGCGAACTGTTGCCCACTAAATCAAAAATTAACCTAGTAAAATGCGATTTATCTAATCCTCTAGAAATAGACCATTGTGTTAAAGAAGCGATTGAGAAGTATGGGAGTCCTTCAGTATTAATAAATAATGCCGGTTGCGCATTTAATGGCCCTTTAGTTGAAATGGATTTAGGTGAATGGGAACAAACTATTCAAATAAACCTTACAAGTGTTTTTCAAATTTGCAGCTCAATAATCCCTCAAATGAGAAAAAATGGTGGTTTAGTGATTAATGTAAGCAGTCATGCCTCATATAATGCATTCCCCCAATGGGGAGCTTATTGCGTTTCAAAATCTGCATTAGCAATGTTTACTAAATGCTTAAGGGAAGAGGAGAGATCTAATTCAATAAGGGCGTGTACAATAACTTTGGGTTCAGTAAATACTCCTCTTTGGGACTCGGAATCTATCAATGCTGATTTTGATAGAAATTCTATGCTCTCCTCAAGCGAAGTATCAGACACTATTCTCTATATGGCTCAACAACCTGAATCACAACTGATTGAAGACTTAACTTTAATGCCATCTAGAGGAGCCTTTTAAAGATTCTTTTTATCTGCCTAATCTTAAAATAGTGATTTTTTTTAGTGCTTTTTGAACCCGATTGAACAAGAGAATGTGATATAGTATATGAGCAATTAAGCTTTTGGAAGATACAGTTATTTAAGTTGCATACAACTTTCTGCTTAGAATTTTATGACCTCTACATTACCCAACGATAATATTAGAAACTTTGACGACCAGATTACTAACAAACTAATTTCTGAAATTATAAGAGACAGAATTAAGAATTCTGGGACAAGATTTAGTGCTAATGATAATATTTCTGACTTTATAAATCCCGGTGAATTAGAAATTTTAGAAAAAGAAGTAGCCTCAAGAGTTAAAGACTTACTTAGGTCCCTCATAATAGATGTTGAAAATGATCATAATACTCAAGAAACTGCTGAAAGAGTTTCAAAAATGTATTTAAATGAAGTTTTTAAAGGCAGATATCATGAACAACCTAAAGTTACAAGTTTCCCTAATGACAAAAATCTTGATGAAATTTATACAGTTGGCCCAATTTCTGTCAGATCTGCATGCTCACATCACTTAGTTCCAATTCTAGGAGAGTGTTGGATAGGCATTAAACCTGGAAATAAAGTCATAGGACTTTCAAAATTTGCAAGAGTTGCTGATTGGGTTTTTTCACGACCTCATATTCAGGAAGAAGCTGTAATGATCCTTGCAGATGAAATTGAAAAATTATGTGAACCTAAAGGTTTAGGCATCATTGTAAAAGCCCAACATTATTGTATGAAGTGGAGGGGAGTCAAAGAACCAAATACAAGCATGATTAATTCTGTTGTGAGAGGCGATTTTAGACACGATTTAAGTTTAAAACAAGAGTTTTTTGAGCTTGTAAAACAGCAGTCTGCTACTAATAATTACTAAATTCTTTTTAACAATTTAAGAAGATCCTTTGTTTTTTTTATATCTTTTAAACCCGGAGATATTTCAATACTACTTGAAATATCTAGTCCATCTGGTTTGAAGTTAGTAAGGATTTCGTTAATCCATTCAGTTGATATTCCACCTGCCAACCACCATGGTTTGCTAAATTGCAAATTCTTTAAATAAATAGAATTTATTTTTTCCCCTGAACCTCCATAAGTTTCTTTATTCCAAGAATCAAGAAGTATCGCATCTACAAAATCCTCAAAAGGTTTTATTTTATCTATGTCCTTTTCCGTTTTTATTCTGAAAGCCTTCCATAGGCCAATATAGGGAATTTTTTCCCTTATTTTTTTGCAATAATCAATATCTTCATCTCCATGTAATTGAATTATAGTTTCACTTGGGTTGCCTAAGAAGTTTTTGATAATTAAATCTATAGGACAATTTTGCACAACGTTTACTCTATCGATTTTTGGATGAAAATTTTCTAGGGTTTTAAATATTTTTTTCTTAATTTCAGCTGATACATACCTTGGAGACTCTTCAACCGAAATAACGCCAATAGCATTCGCTCCTAATTTGGCGACTTGAAGAGCTTGTTCTTCAGAAGTTAGTCCACAAATTTTAACTAAAGGGTTAGTCTTGGGCATATCATTATCCCGCATGTAAGATTAGTATTATTGCTAAATATAGCGGAGATTATTTTTGAGAAGTTGGCAAATTTTTAAAATATGGGGAATTCCCTTTAAAGTTCATCCCTATTGGTTTGTTATTCTCTTTTTATTCTCATGGAGTATAAGTAATCAGGTCAATTTATCTTCTGGCGATATCTACAATAATAAAGAAGCTTGGATTATAGGGTTTTTAACTTCTTTTTTCTTATTATCTTCAATTATTCTATATGAGGTTTTTCATACTTTTGTTTCACTTAATCAGGGTGTAAAAATAAAAAAAATTACTTTTTATTTTTTAGGAGCAATTTTACAAATAGATAAGCATTGTCAAACTGCTATAGGTAATATAAAGATTGCAATTGTTAGACCTCTTTTATGTTTTGCTACAGCATCTATCCTACTTTTAATTAGTAATAACAGTGCATTTCAAGAACAAATAGCAGTTAATGTAATTTCAAGAGTAGGTATATTTAATTTATTCTTAGGCTTCTTAAATTTGATTCCAATTGGTTCTTTAGATGGTGGGAATTTATTAAAAAGTATTATTTGGCATTTCTCAGGGAGTAAAAATAAAGGAAGAAATTTCCTCAATAAAGTAAATTTATTACTATCTTTTTTTGCTTTATTTTTTGGGATAATTTGTTTATTTAGATTTAACTTTTACTTTGGTTTTATTCTTTCTTTTTTGGGCTTGTTTGGAATTAATTCTTCAAAATCTGAAAGTCAATTTTTTAAAATTGAAAACATACTTAAATTTAGTAAAGTTTCTGAGATCAAATTAAAACCTTTGAGGAAAATTGAATACGATTCAAATTTCTCAGAATTTAATAAATTAATAAAAAATAAGAAGGATGCATCTGATAAATATTTTTTTGTTACGAATAATGGTAGATGGACTGGTTTTGTTGATGAGAATATTTTAAAAACTGCTTCCTTAAAAAAATGGGAACGGAACTTTGTTGGAGATTTTAAGAAACCAATCGATAGTTTTGAAAGTGTATCTCATAACGATAAATTATGGAGAACTATAGAAAGACTCGAAGAAACAAATGAAGGTTTTTTATTGGTTATCAATGCTGCAGATATCCCTTTGGGGATAATTGATAGGTCAAAAATTGGAAACTTTGTATTGAATAGATTAGGTTTTAATTTGCCTTCAGATATTGTTGACAAATTAAACTTTAAAAATCATTATCCCTTAGGAATTGAATTGCCGAGAATAATTAAATCAATGAAGCAGAAAGGAGATCTTTAAGAATTCTTGCCATTAAAATTTTCTATTTTTTATTATCTATGGCAACATTTTTGAAATTTATATTTGATTTATTTTTCAGGAATGAATTTCTCAAATGTTGAACTATTTCATCATTTGTTAGTTTTAAATTTACTTTTGGAGGAGCTTCTTCTTTGAATAATTTGAACCACAAATCTCTTGATGGATTTGTTTGAATTTCACCATGTTGAAGGAATGCACCTTTTTTACGAAATTGAGCACTACCTATTCTCTTATACCCATCCTGATCAACTAAATCGGAAATTAATGAAGTCCCAAAACAATTTGTTTTAATGCTTGATTTTCGTAAATTTCCATACTGTAAGTTTAGACCTAATTCTCTAAAACTTTTAATTAACCAATTATTAACCATTTCATAACTTAAAACTTTATAGTAAGTTTTTTTAAATGTTAATGCATATGTTATTCCTCCTGAATGCAGGACAGCACCCCCTCCAGAGGGACGTCTAACAATATTAATTTCTCCATTTGATAATAAATTTTTCCAATGAAGAGGAATTTCCTTTTGGTGATAACCAATTGAAAGCCAATCTCCAGTCCAATAGTAGAACCTCAATGTGAGAATTATTTCAGGATTCGAAATTGTCTGATCTAAAGAATTTAAATCTAATGCCATTTGATCAAATCCAGGTAAATTATTTGTTGAAAAAATTAAAGCCTGATTTTCAATTCCCAAAATTAACTTTGTAGGTTTATTTATGATAATTTTCAATAAATTTTTTCTTTCAATTTGTTAATTACGTAACATCATTTTGTAATAGTGTTTCAAATCTTCTCTTTTCGTTGGAGAATATAGAAAATAAATTTTTTTACCATGGAGCCAACTCAAACAATAAATCTTATAGCATTGAGCCTCATAGTTGTTATGCATGCAGGAGTTTTAGCATTAAGACTAGGAATTAGTTTAGGTAGGAACTAAAGTTTATTAGAAAATTTAAAATTTATAAGGTAATAATAAAGTAAGACTGAATTGATTTATTCAGTAAAAATTTCAAGGACTTAATTTGTCAAAATCTTTTTATAAAAATAGTATTTTCTACAAAAAATATTTAGGGCCTGTATTTATAAAAAGACAACAGAAACAGGATAATTTTGTATCATTAATTTTTTTAATTATAAAAATTAACTTTTCCCTTTTAGCAATAATAAGCCTGATTAAGCTTGGCTATAGTTCTAAAGTGAGGTTGACGAGATTAAGGGAAATTGAAGAATCATTTTTATACGAAAAATATAGATTTAATGTTTTAACAGATAAGTTTGATGATTTATTTTCTTCAGAAGGTGAGCAAAGATTTATGAAGGATCAGGATCAAATAATTTCTAGGGACATTATCAGAGTAATATGGCGTTGATAAGGATGATCTTGAATCATTTTACTTTTCATTTTTCAATTAACTTTTTTGCTAGTGAGTAAGAACATTAAGGGTTTAGTCCTAATAACAGGAACAACTTCAGGAGTTGGATTAAATACTCTAAAACCTCTATTAAGATTTGGATGGGAGGTTATAGCAGTTAATCGATCAAATAAAAGAGCTATAAAAATAGCTGATGAATTCTTGACAAAAGAGGAAGTTAAAAATGTTCATTTTATAGAAATAGATCTTTCTAACTTGGATGATGTGAGAAAAGGTTGCGATGAAATATTAGAAAGATTTAAGAAGCCAATAAATTCTCTTATTTGTAATGCAGCAGTTTATAAACCGAGACTAAAAAGACCTGAAAGGTCTGCTCAGGGTTTTGAAAACTCTATAGCAGTAAATCATTTTGGGCATTTTCTTATGATAAACCTTCTTATGGAAAATATTTTATCTTCTGAAAGAGAAATTGTTTTAAATAGCAAATCAACTGTATTCAAGCCAAGAATTACAGTATTAGGGACTGTTACGGCTAATTATTCAGAACTTGGAGGAAGGATTCCCATCCCTGCCCCAGCTGATTTGGGAGATTTGTCAGGATTCAAAAATGGTTTTTTATCTCCAATAAGTATGGCGAATGGAAAGAAATTTAAACCTGGCAAGGCTTATAAAGATAGTAAACTTTGCAATATGGTGACCGTTCAGGAATTATCAAAAAGATATCCTGCAGAGAAGATTATTGTAAATTCTCTATATCCTGGATGCGTTGCTGATACAAAACTTTTTAGAGATACACCTTGGTTATTTAGATTCCTTTTCCCGATATTTCAAAAATTCATAACAAAAGGATATGTTTCACAAAGACTGGCAGGAGAGAGGGTTGCTCAAGTGGCAACTTATAAAGAATTTGCTAAACCATCAGTCCATTGGAGCTGGGGAAATCGTCAAAAAACTGGCAGAAAAGCTTTCCCCCAAAAGTTGTCAAAAAGAATAATTGATACGAAGACCTCTCGGCAAACTTATGATTTAACAAGCAAATTGGTTGGATTAGATTAATTTGGACTAATCAAACCCTAGCAAATCAAAAATTTCTCTATCTTTAAGTGGATTGCCTTCTAGAGGTTCTACGTTTTCAAGCATATTTTTGGCAAGAGATAAATATTCATTTTGAACTTCAATAACATCTTCAGTTGGTTCCATTTCAAAAATGGTGCATTTTTTTAGCCTTGATCTTCTGATGGCATCGACATCTTTAAAATGAGCCATGGTTTTTAAACCTGTTCTTTCATTGAATTTATCAATTTGGTCTGTATCTTTTGATCTATTTGCGACTACCCCACCTAATCTGACTTTATAATTTTTTGCTTTTGCTTTAATTGCAGAGACTATTCTATTCATAGCGAATATTGAATCGAAGTCATTAGCAGTAACAATTAGACAATAATTTGCATGTTGCAAAGGAGCTGCAAATCCCCCGCAAACAACGTCTCCAAGGACATCAAAAATAACAACATCAGTATCTTCAAGTAAGTGATGTTCTTTTAATAGTTTAACTGTCTGGCCAGTTACATACCCCCCGCACCCTGTCCCAGCAGGAGGGCCTCCACTTTCAACGCACATTACGCCATTAAAGCCTTCAAACATAAAATCGGTTGGCCTCAATTCTTCGCTATGAAAATCGACCTCTTCAAGAATATCAATAACTGTAGGAACCATTTTGTGCGTCAAAGTGAAAGTGCTATCGTGTTTAGGATCGCATCCAATTTGTAGAACCTTTTTACCTAATTTTGAGAATGCCGCAGAAAGGTTTGATGATGTAGTTGATTTCCCGATCCCACCTTTTCCGTATACGGCAATAACTAAAGCCCCTTCTTCAATATTTATTTTTGGATCTTGCTTTACTTGAACACTTCCTTCTCCATCAAGAGGTCTATTTATAGTACTTGTCATTTAAAGCTTAAAAACACATTATTATTTATATTCTTGCAGTGTAAATACACATGAAATATGTTTCTAAACAAATATGTATTTAATTGTATTAAAAGTGGGAAATATGTTCTTATAACTGAATTTTTAGAATGGAATCTATTAAATTATGAGTGAAAATACTCATGACTTAATTATAGTTTATTAGTAAAAAAATTAACTGAAATATGCTTTGGCATCGTAAAGAGTTTCATCGCTTATCTCTGGAATTCCTCTCAAGATTGCGTATTTTTCAGTATTTGTTTTGACTTTACCTCTTACAAAAAATGGAACTTTTGTTAATTCAGCTCTACCAGATTCAGTCCAGATAATGCCTTCTTTACTATTTTTTTCTTTTTTTTCGTCAGAATTTAAAAATTCCTTTGTTTGCGTAGCTGTATGCCCTAAATGGCTTTGATGACCATCAACAAACTCAAAGTCATGTTTGAACATATCAATAAGATGCTCTTCTAAGCCCATCATTAGGGGATGCACCCAGTCATCAAAAATCACATTTGCTCCTTCCCATCCCATTTGAGGGCTGTATCTTGCAGGAACATCTTGAACATGCATTGGTGTACTTATTACTGAACATGGAATACCGAGCCTTTTTGCACTATGCCTTTCCATTTGGGTCCCTAAAACTAGTTCAGGGGCGGCTTTCTTCATGGCATCTTCCACTTCTAGATAATTGTTGGTTATCAGAGCTTCTACATTGAGATCTTTTGCAGTTGCTCTTAACTGTCTTGCCATTTCCCTACTGTATGTACCAAGACCAACTACTTCAAAACCCAATTCCTCTTTGGCAATTTTTGCAGCCGCGATTGCATGTGTTCCATCACCAAAAATAAAAACCCTTTTGCCAGTTAGATAATTGGAGTCAACTGATTTTGAGTACCAAGGAAGTTTTGACTTGTTTTCTAATTCTTCTTTATTAGTCAAAGGAAGATCCAACTTGTTATGAACTTCATTGATAAATTCAATTGTATTTTTGATTCCAATTGGAATAGTATTTGTATATTCCATTCCAAAGTTTCGTCTAAGCCATTCACATGATGCTTCAGCAATTTCTTGATAAAGACAAATATTTACTTCAGCATCAATTAATCTTTCAATATCACTAGGACTAGCGCCTAATGGAGCAACAACGTTTGTATCTATTCCTTGTTCTGAGAGTATACGCTGGATTTCAATAACATCATCCCTGCATCTAAATCCCAGTAATGAAGGACCCAGTATATTGACTTTTGGTCTGCGACTTAACTCCTTCCACCTTAGAGGACTTATTTTTTCTGAAGAACTTACTTTCTCTTTCAAAAGAGTTCTTGTTAATTGATAAAAAGTTTCTGAAGCTCCCCAATTTTCTTTCTTGCTATAAGCAGGTAATTCAAGATTAACAATCGGCATATCAAACCCCATCCCTTTCGCCAGTGCTCCAGGTTGGTCTTGGATAAGTTCTGCTGTACAACTTTCTCCGACTAAAAGAGTTTTGGGTTTGAATCGTTCAACCGCTTCCTTAATATTTTTCTTCACTAATTCTGCTGTATCGCCTCCAAGGTCTCTAGCCTGAAAAGTTGTATAAGTTACTGGAGGCCTTTGCCCCCTTCTCTCGATCATGGTAAAGAGAAGATCTGCATATGTATCTCCTTGGGGGGCATGAAGCACATAATGAATGTCTTTCATTGACGAGGCAATTCTCATAGCACCAACATGTGGTGGTCCTTCATACGTCCAAAGAGTTAATTCCATAGTTTTTAATGCGTTACTAAAGTTTTTGAAGTTAGTATTTGATTTCTTTTTAAAGGTTTGGAGAAGAGACCAGCTAAATCTGCGGCTTGATCAATTCCATGAATTGGACTGAATACCATTTCTATTGACCACTTAGTACTAATCCCCTCCGCCTCAAGTGGGTTAGCTAAACCCATGCCACAAACTACTAAGTCTGGATTAGATTCTCTCACTCGATCTAATTGTTTTTCTACATGTTGCCCTTCAACAATTTTTGTATTATCAGGTAATAAATTAATCTCCTCTTTCATTAAATCCTTATTTAGGTAAGGAGTACCTACCTCTATAAGATCCATTTCGCATTCATTATGCAAGAATCTTGCCAAAGATATCTCTAATTGCGATTCAGGAAGAAGAAATAATCTTTTCCCCTTAAGTATTTCTTTGTGTGAATCAAGAGCGAGTTTTGCTCTATTGATTAAAGGCGAAATAATTTCTTGAACTTTAAGTTCACTAATTTTGAAAGCTTTGGCAGCAGCTAAAAACCATTTTGTACTGCCTTCGATACCTAGAGGAAATGGAGCTGAAATTATTTCACAACCCCGATGTTTTAGGTCTCGTACAGTATCACTTAAATAAGGCTGAGTTAATAATACTTTTGTATTTTTACCAATCTTTGGTAATTCTGTTGATTGTCGTGGTGGAAAGCTCTCAATATTTGAAATTCCTAAATTTCTAAAAATCTTTTTAAACCTATCCTCTACATTATTTGCGAGAGTCCCAACTAATAATAATTTTTCCTCATTTGATGACTCCATTAATGGAATTAAAGCCTTTAAGGCGCCATCCTCTCCTTGGGTAAAAGTTGTTTCTATCCCACTGCCAGAGTAATTAACGAATCTTACTTGACCTAAAAATCTTTTATTTAATTTCTCTGCGACAGTTGCAAGATCTAGTTTAATTACTTCACTTGGACAAGATCCAACTAGAAAAAGAGTTTTTATTTCTGGTCTTCTTGCAACAAGATCATTAACCACTCGATCTAATTCTTCATGAGCGTCAGCAAGTCCAGCTAGATCTTTTTCCTCAAGAATAGCCGTCCCAAATCTTGGCTCAGCAAAAATCATAACTCCAGCAGCGCTTTGAATTAAATGAGCACATGTTCTTGAGCCTACTACCAGAAAAAATGCATCAGGCATTCTTCTGTGGAGCCAAACTATTGAAGTTAAACCACAAAAAACTTCCCTTGGTCCAGTTTCCTTATTAAATTCAACTTTACTCATTAAAAATTTTCAAGAGCTTATATTCCAAGCTTGCATAAACTTTTTAATTTAAGAAAGTAATTAATAAGTTCTCTTACAAAATGAACACATTTAAAAAACTTATATGAATGTTTAAATACTTAAATGAGAATTATGAAAATTATTTTTAGGCTATATTCTAATTTCTATAGAAGGAATTTCCTTGACTTGTTTTTGAAAGCTTCCATACATTTCTTGCTATTTTCGTAGCTAATAATCCTGCTCTTTCTAACTTAGATTTTCCTGGCTTAGCTCCAATTAGAGCTGTCACTTCTGAAGTGGTTAAAGGTGCTCCAGTATTTATAGCTAATTGGGTTAACTCCAATCTAGCTCTAAGGTTCTTAAGATTTACTTTCTCAATTTTATCTTCTTCTAACCAGCTAAAAGATGGGTCTTTCTGAGATAGTTTTTGCATCAAGCTTAGGCTAACTAATCCAAGAGTTTGATCAGGAGTTAATTGTTTTTCAGTACCAGAAACATTTGGTTCTTTTTTTTGAGAAGTTCCCATAAAAATGCATATCTTTTACTTGAAGTTATCGTTTTGTGGTAAGCATGCAAGTAAATTTAATAGAAAAAATGAACCATTATCCGTTATAGTCGCCTCAATGGAACCAACTTCTAGTTTAAACAGAGGGGAACGAAAAAAAGGGAGTTCTCTAGTCACAGGATCTGAGGTACAATCTCAGGCCAGTGGTGCTAGCTGTTTTATTACTACTGATTCAGAAAAATCCTTGGTATCCAGACAAGCTAGCCAAGTTGAGCAAATTGAGTTAAGAACATATGTTTTTTTAGATTCTCTGCAACCTCAATTAGCCGCATATATGGGAACTGTTAGTAGAGGTTTTTTACCTATTCCTGGGGATTCATGTCTTTGGATGGAAGTCTCACCAGGGATGGCTGTTCATAGAGTTACTGACATTGCCCTAAAAGCAAGTAATGTAAGACTTGGTCAGATGATTGTTGAAAGAGCATTTGGATCTCTTGCTCTTTACCATAAAGATCAAAGCACGGTTTTACATTCTGGAGATGTTGTTCTAGATGCTATTGGGAGTGAAGTTAGAAAAAGAACAAAACCCGCTACGAGTTGGACTGAAGTTATTCGAGCAATTACTCCAGATCATGCAGTTTTAATAAATAGACAAAACAGAAGTGGATCAATGATTCAATCTGGAATGAGTATGTTTATATTAGAAACTGAACCAGCTGGGTATGTCTTAAAAGCAGCAAATGAAGCTGAAAAGGCATCTAACATAACTGTTGTTGATGTTAAAGCAGTTGGAGCTTTTGGTAGATTAACTCTCGCCGGGAAAGAAGGAGATGTAGAAGAGGCAGCAGCTGCTGCTATAAGAGCAATTGAAGAAATTTCAAATTATTGAGAAATTTTTATTTAAACCTTTTTTTAACTTAAACCTATCTCTTTTTTTAAAAAAGGTGACATAATTTTTGCAGCTTTACCTCTACTACCTAATTTATTTAGTTGTGATTGTGAGAGCTCACCGTAAACACAATTAGCTTCTTTAACCCAAAAAATAGATTCGAACTCCCCATTAGGATATTTGGGGTTCTTAAGAATTTCTCCCCAGCATATTCCAGTTGTATCTTTAACTAAGTTTCCTGAGGGATCGCACAAAACCATACAACTTATAAATCTTGCGCTCCTATAAGGACTATCAGAAAGTTCATTAATTAGTTTTTTAATTTTCTCATCATTATTTTTGGCATATCGAGCAGAATAAATTCCTGGTCGACCATCTAAAACATCTACTTCAAGACCCGAGTCATCAGCTAATGCCCAAGTTTTTGTCTCTAGAGAAGCTGCCTTGGCTTTAAGTAGTGCATTCTCAAAATATGTTTTCCCAGTTTCTTCGACATTTAAATATTCTGGTTGCTTCTCAACCTTTAAAGACAAAACATCCAGCATCTCTGAGATTTCAGATACTTTTCTTTGATTGCCACTCGCAATAGTTAGAACTGGAAGGTTCAAAATAATATAAAAATTTATTGTGAATATTATCTTACTTCAAAGCTTGATACGGAGACAGGAAAGGTTGAACATTCCACACCTTTGTAGAAAGGGCCTGTCTCGTACGGAAATAACATAATGTAAATTTTTTCTTAACACAACAGTATGTTTTGATGCACTAACTAATTTGCATAAGTATTGACATATCAATAGTACCAAGGGTGATAAGTTTAACTTATGAATGATAGAAAAAACATTAATGGAGATTTTGTCGAAAACGCTTGACTTATAAGTACTTAATGAAGCATTCTTCGAATTGAACATTCCACATTTAGTATTTAGTAGACAATGGCTACAGAAACAATGGGTATCGCTCTCGGCATGATCGAGACACGCGGACTTGTACCTGCAATCGAAGCAGCAGACGCAATGACAAAGGCAGCAGAAGTTCGCCTTATTGGTCGTGAATTCGTTGGTGGCGGTTATGTCACAGTATTAGTTAGAGGTGAAACAGGCGCAGTTAACGCAGCTGTAAGAGCTGGTGCTGATGCTTGTGAAAGAGTTGGTGACGGTTTAGTTGCAGCTCACATTATTGCTCGTCCTCATAGAGAAGTTGAACCTGCTCTAGGTAATGGTGAATTTCTTGGTCAAAAGGACTAATTAAATAAAGCAAGATTTATAAATTTTGCAAAATAATTATTTTCCCTACACAGACCTAAATTTATCCTTATGAGTAAGAAGTATGACGCAGGGGTAAAGGAGTACAGAGATACCTACTGGACTCCAGAATATGTACCCCTAGACACCGATTTACTAGCCTGTTTCAAATGTACAGGTCAGGAAGGTGTTCCAAGAGAAGAAGTTGCAGCAGCTGTTGCAGCTGAATCTTCAACAGGTACTTGGTCAACAGTTTGGTCCGAGTTACTTACAGACTTAGAATTTTATAAAGGACGTTGTTATCGAATCGAAGACGTTCCTGGAGATCCTGAAGCTTTCTATGCTTTTATTGCATATCCTTTAGATCTTTTTGAAGAAGGCTCAATTACAAACGTATTAACATCTCTTGTAGGAAACGTTTTTGGATTTAAAGCTCTAAGACATCTACGTCTAGAAGATATTAGATTCCCAATTGCTTTCATTAAAACTTGCGGTGGTCCACCAAATGGAATCGTAGTTGAAAGAGATCGACTTAACAAATACGGAAGACCTCTTCTCGGTTGTACCATCAAACCCAAATTAGGATTATCTGGTAAAAACTATGGTCGAGTTGTATATGAATGTCTTAGAGGCGGTCTTGATTTAACCAAGGATGATGAGAATATTAATTCTCAACCATTCCAACGTTGGAGAGAAAGATTTGAGTTTGTTGCAGAAGCAGTTAAGCTTGCTCAGCGAGAAACTGGAGAAGTTAAAGGTCACTATCTAAATTGTACTGCTAACACTCCTGAAGAACTCTATGAAAGAGCTGAATTTGCAAAAGAGCTAGATATGCCAATCATCATGCATGATTATATAACTGGTGGTTTTACTGCAAATACTGGATTAGCTAATTGGTGTCGTAAAAATGGCATGCTTCTGCATATTCACAGAGCTATGCATGCTGTTATTGATAGACATCCAAAGCATGGTATTCACTTCAGAGTTCTTGCGAAATGTTTGAGACTATCTGGAGGAGACCAACTACATACTGGAACCGTGGTTGGAAAACTAGAAGGTGATCGTCAAACAACTCTTGGTTATATTGACAACTTAAGAGAGTCATTTGTTCCTGAAGATAGATCAAGAGGAAACTTCTTTGATCAAGATTGGGGTTCAATGCCTGGAGTATTTGCCGTCGCATCAGGTGGTATCCATGTTTGGCATATGCCTGCACTTCTTGCGATCTTTGGCGATGATTCCTGTCTTCAGTTCGGTGGAGGAACACATGGTCATCCATGGGGTTCAGCTGCTGGAGCTGCTGCTAACAGAGTTGCTTTAGAAGCTTGTGTAAAAGCCCGTAATGCTGGTCGCGAAATCGAAAAAGAGAGTAGAGACATTCTTATGGAAGCTGCTAAGCATAGTCCTGAATTAGCTATTGCTCTAGAAACTTGGAAGGAAATTAAGTTCGAGTTTGACACTGTCGACAAGCTTGACGTTCAGGGTTAACTCAAGTTCCAATTTGAGGAGATTAATTCTCCTCAAACTTATTAAAATCTCGTTTTTACGAGTAATTACATTCACATTTTGATTAATTATGCCTTTCCAGAGCACAGTAAGCGACTATCAAACAGTTGCAACCCTGGAAACATTCGGTTTCTTACCACCGATGACCCAGGAAGAAATATATGACCAAATTGCGTACATAATTGCTCAAGG
Organism: uncultured Prochlorococcus sp.; assembly: GCA_902572075.1. Classification (GTDB taxonomy): domain Bacteria; phylum Cyanobacteriota; class Cyanobacteriia; order PCC-6307; family Cyanobiaceae; genus Prochlorococcus_A. The sequence goes on along the minus strand of CACGER010000007.1, from coordinate 2,628 downwards.
TTGGAGTCCAGTTATTGAGCATGTTCATCCAAGTGGATGTATGCAAACTTATTGGTCTTATTGGAAACTCCCATTCTTTGGGGAAAAAGATCTTAACTTGATCGTGAGCGAATTAGAGGCATGTCATAGAGCATACCCTGATCATCATGTAAGAATCATCGGATACGATGCTTACACTCAAAGTCAAGGAACAGCTTTTGTAGTTTTCCAAGGACGTTAAAGCTACTTATCGTAGTTAATATCTTTCTCCAAAAAATTTTTTGGAGAAAGTTTTTCAAAAAAGTTTTTAAAGAATTTCAAACTTGAAGATTATGTCAAAAAAAACTAGCAGAGAGATTGCACTTGAAAGAAGAAAGGCGATGAGTGATAGCGGTAAAAAAGCTGCTGCTTATTCCTCAACTACCAAAGATAGAGTTCGATCTTCTCAAGATATACATTTTTCTGGGACTCAGTCTTCTCCAAATAATCATAATATTTCAAAACCAGCTACAAAACATATTCCAAAAACTCAAGTTAACAGAAATTCTTCAACAACTTTATCTAGTAAAGAGTTAGTAATAGAGAGAAGAAAAGCAATGTCTACCCATGGAAAATCAGCTATAACTTCATCCGATAGAACTCGTACTGATGTTAAAAAAGAAAGTCCTTTAAACATAGTTAATTCAACTATAAATAAAAATCAAGAAAGTCAAGGTTCAACTAGTACAGAATCTAAGTCCCTCAAACCCAGCGTTAAGAGAAGAATTAATCAGAAGAGAAAGCCTATTACTAATACAAGTAGAGATATTGTTTTGGCGAGAAGAGAAGCTCAATCTAAGCATGGTAAATCAGCAACTAAACAAAATACCAGTGCGGCTTCTCTAGCTAGAAGGGGAGATCCAGATTTAAGTAGTAGAGAAATTTCTCAGAGAGTGAGAGAGTTAAGAAGTAAAACTGGTGCTACAGGCAAAAAAGGTAATGGTAAATGTAGACCATGTGGTCCAAATAAAAATGGCGCCAAACAAAATATTGCAGATGCTAGCTGGAAAGTTGGTAAAAGTGAAACTGATTCAGGTCAAATAGTGACTGGAACACAAGCTAATAGATCTGTAAAAACTACAGGTAATGAAGCAAGTACATGCAGAACAGTTACTGGCACCCAATACATGGGAGCAGAAGTTGTTGATCAATTTTGTCAAGATAGACCAAGTTATAAACAACCACTTAGATCTACTGTTACTGCAACAACATCAGGAAATAAAGTGACTGGGAATGAAGTTGGTAGATCTGATAGGGTCACAGGCGATGAGCCAGGGACTTGTAAAAACCTTACAGGTACTGAATATGTATCTTCTAATCAATCACAGAAGTATTGTGGTGATGTTTCAAAAAATCCTTCAAAGGTTAAACACAGTACTACAACCGATGGATTAAAAGTATCTGGATCACTTCCAGGTAGATCAACCCTAGTTACTGGAGATGAATCAGGTTCTGGACATCAGTTAACTGGAGATCAATATCTTGGCTCTGAGCCAAATCCAAAAGGCAAAGCATTTGAAAAAGTAGGTAGTTACAACACTCTTAATGGGAATAATGTAACTGGTACAGGGGTTGGAAGATCAGACCATATGACAGGCAATGAACATGGGAGTTGTAAGAATGTAACTGGAGATGAATATATAGGTTCTCAACAATACGAGAAGTTTTGTGGTTCAAAACCAAAACCAGAAGCTAGAAAAGTAGGTTTAAGCCTTTCTTCAAAGTCAAATTTAATAAGCGGCACTATGACTGGAAGATCAGAAATAGTAACTGGAGATGAACCAGGTTCATGCAAAGTGTTAACAGGAACACCATACGCAGGCTTAGATCAGATTAAAGAGAATTGTAATACTGAAACTTCGGAGGATATGAAATCAAGAGCAACAGTTAATTCTGGAAATAATTCAAATGCCAGACTTACAGGACAACAACCAGGAATTGGCGGAGTTATGACAGGTGCTAAGAAAGGTGCTTGTAAAAACTTAACAGGGACTCCTTATGTTGGTGGAGATCAGTTCTCACAAGCTTGTGATAATCCTCCAAATGATACTGCTTATGCGAATTCGGAAAAGTCAGCAGGTAACTCTTGGAATGAATTCTCTGTTAAGTCACCATCAAGAGATAAATATTCTGAAAAAAATACTCAAGGTGTTACGGGTAATGAATATGAAAATGGTTCAAAGGTAACAGGACCTTTTGATATGGCAGTTGATAAGGTCACTGGTACTGAAAAATTTAGATTTGAACCGAATAAAAATATTACTTATAAACAAAAAATGGAAATTGAAGAGGCAGATCGTGCTGCAAAAACACCAGAGAAAAGAGTTGCTTCGAGGATTACTGGTGAAGGACAATCAGTGGGAAACGTAACTGGTGATGATTGGGATCGCGGTGATAAGGTAACAGGCACAGAGGGAGCTTCTTCTAGAAAGCGAAATCCATCAAGAGCAGGATTCATGAGTGCAATGCCCCCTATGGATGTTAAAAGAAATGAGGAAACAGAAAAACCAGATTTCTTGATAACTGGATCTAGTGGTAATACTCGTGAAGGACAACTTGTTACCTTTTCAGGTGGTGCAAGAGGTTAAGTAAATAATGCCTTTAAGAGGA